>DBFRVO010000022.1:0-36383 GCA_048503295.1 Collinsella aerofaciens
CGCGACTCTATTGAAGGCGTTCGTATACCAGGCGAGCGTGAGCGACGAAGAGTGCATAGTGACGCTGAACTACGACGTGGGAAACAACGAACCCGCCAGACTTGACATCCAGCGGGTTCGTACAAAATGCAAATGGTGCCCCCAGCGGGATTCGAACCCGCGATATCCACCTTGAAAGGGTGGCGTCCTTGGCCGCTAGACGATGGGGACAGCGGGAAAGAGTATAGCAGACTTTTTTGCCGGCGCGTATATCGTTGGCAAACTGGAAAACCACCACAAAGGAGTAGGCTTCTATTCCGATTTTCAAATATCTCAATCTGTAACATCTGGGCGGGCAAATCGGCTCTATCTGTTACAGATCGAGACAAAAGGCAGGCGTCGGGACGAACATCTCATTCTGTAACAGCAAGACGACTTTTAACGGTCTAAATGTTACAGATTGAGACAAACCGCTGGGGCGGGTCAAAACCACCACAAAGGTGCCTGTCCCCTTTGTGGTGGTGGGGCGTTAGGAGAGGAGCTTCATGGCGGCGTCGTGGGCGGCGTGCTCGTAGGTGTCGTCGAGGGACTTGAGCGGCAGCAGGGCTGTGGCCTGTGCATCGCCGCGGCGCTCGAGGGCGTGCGCGATGAGCCAGTCGGCGAGCTCGGGGTTCTTGGGCAGCGCCGGGCCGTGCAGGTACGTGCCGATGACGCCCTTGTAGATCAGACCCTCAAAGCCATCGTCACCGTTGTTGCCGGTGCCCGTGACGACGGACGTTCCGAGCGGCGTGGCATCTGCGTCGAGCAGAGTGCGGCCGCCGTGGTTCTCGAATCCCACAAAGGGCTCGGGTGCCAGGTCGGTCTTGACGGCGACGTTGCCGATCAGACGGTCGGAGCCGCGCACGGTCTCGGCGGCAATGATGCCCATGCCCTCAATGCGATTTTCGCCCATATAGTACGAACGGCCGAGCAGCTGATAGCTGCCGCAGATGGCGAGCAGCGAGCCGCCGTCCTCAACATAGGCCGCAACCTTGTCTTTTTGAGCGAGCAGCTCGTGTGCCACAGCCAACTGATCGCGGTCGGAGCCGCCGCCCATCATGACGATATCGGCATCATGCAGATCGAGCGACTCGCCCATACGGACCTCGTCCACGCGCACGGGAATGCCGCGCCAGGCGCAGCGGCGCTCGAGAGCGATGACGTTGCCGCCGTCGCCGTAGAGGTTGAGGGCATCGGGGTACAGATAGACGATGCGCAGCGGGCGCGAAAGCTCGATCGGCGCGACGCCGACGGGGACAGCGCTCCCATCGGCGCGTGTTACGGCGCAGGAGGCAACCGAGCTCGCATCGGTATCCTTAAGCCCGTCGAGCTCCTTGACCAGCGGCGGAAAGGCCGTGTAGTTGGCGACGGCGTAGAAAGTGTCGCCAGCCTCCTCGTCTGCCACGGCGCCGATTGCCTGCTCGATATTCGAGATGATGGCGGCGTCGATGCCGGCGTACTTGAGGCGCACCTGCATGTCGTGCGCGCGCGTGCCGCCAGCAAAGGCGACAAGCCCCGTTGTGTCGGCGATGCGCTCAAAGTCGACGTCGTAAATCCACGATACATCGTGGCCGTCGGCATCGTTGTCGTTGAGGAAGAAAGCGCAGAGCCTGCCACCTGCTGTTTTAATGGACTGGATCTGGCGATCGAAGCCTACGGGATTCTTGGCCAGGTTTGCCTCGACGGTACGGCCGGCGATCTCCCAGCGGCCCATACGCCCGCCGGCGGGGATGTAGGCATCGAGCGTGGGCTGCAGATGCGCCGCGTCCACGCCCAGCTCGTGGGCGGCGAAGAAGGCTGCGGCTACGTTGTAAACCATATATAGGCCGTTGTAGCGTGTGGCGATGTGTACGGCAGCCGCGTCGGGCGCAGACCCAAAGACCAGGTCAAAGCCGTAGCCGTCGCAGCCGAGCTCCACGCCCGTCACGCGACGGACAAGCCCGGGGCGGGCCCAGCCGCACGAGGGGCAATGGTATGCGCCAAGCTGTCCGTACTGCACATAGTCGTACTCCAACGGCGCGTTGCACTGTGAGCAAAAACGCGAGTCGCTAATGCGGTCGGATTCGGTGTCGGTGGCGCCGTCGATGCCAAAGGCGATGCTTGCATTGGGAACGCGCGCGGCGATTGCGGCACACAGCGGGTCGTCTGCGTTGTAGATGAGCGTCGTTGCCGGTGAAAGCTCCAGCGCGTGGGCGATGACGTCCTGGGTGTGGTCGATCTCGCCGTAACGGTCCAGCTGGTCGCGGAACAGGTTGAGCAGCACAAAGTACGTCGGCTTGAGCTTGGGCAGAACGCGTACGGTGTAGAGCTCGTCGCACTCAAAAACGCCCACGCGTTTGTCGCTGCTGGTGTGCTTAAGGCCGCCGCGGGCCTCGAGCAGAGCGCCCACCACACCAGGCTCCATATTGTTGCCGGCACGGTTGCACACCACGGTAGCGCCGCTGGCAGCAACGGCGTCGGCGATGAGGTTGGAGGTTGTGGTCTTGCCGTTGGTGCCGGTGATCACCACGCTGCGGTCGACTAGGCTTGCGAGGTCGCTTAGCAGCTCGGGGTCGATCTTCATGGCGATACGGCCGGGAAGCACGCCACCCTGGCGTTTGAAGACAGAGCGCAGTCCCCAGCGGGCGATATCGCTCGAGGTGCAGGCGAGAGATGAGCGGAGGTTCATGAAGCCGTTCCTAACATAGATGACATGGTCGGGGCGATCGCGTCGCTAAAAGCCGTAGCGGCGCGCAAATTCCTGGGCAAGCTGCGACACGTCTTCGCAGGCATTGGCCCAGGGGGCAAAGTCGGGGGTGTCCGAGATAATGCCGTCCGCTTCCCAAACGGCCTGGTGCGAAAGATCCCACGGATCGCGTGGCTCGGGTCGGCAGGGAAGATACGGCGTCTGGTACATGGGGTTCAGCAAGAAGAACGCGCCGCCCTCGCAACGGTTGGCGAACTCACGCAGCGCGCGCGTCGCCGGGCGCATCTTGTTTGTTTTGAACAGCAGAATCGTGCGGGCGAGCAGGTACCAAGGAGAGTTTTCGAGTGCGTCTGCCCCCATCTGCTCCTCGAGCTGGTGAGCCAGGGCAAAAAAACCGTCCTGGTCTTCCAAGCGGGCGAGGGCAAGCAACACGGTGCCGGCGGCCCGGGTGGGATAGCCCTCCGCCTTAAGGACACGGCGAGAATAGTTGGCGGCGGCGCGGTAACGAGCGCTCGCCATACACAGCTGCGAGATGGCCTCGAGCGTGTGGAGCCACCCGATAAGAGCCGGCTCGCTCACGGTAAGGTCTGCTGCGGTGACACCGTCGGCCAAAACATTATTGGCCCAGTAGTGCGGGGCCTCCATATCAAACCCGGGCACGCTCTGTTGCAGGTAGTCGGCCGTACTCGCCTCGAGCTTCATCAAGTCGCCCAGGCAGGCATCGACGGGCGTGTCCGCCAGGATGATGGCGAGCAACTGGGCATCGAGGACATGCGCATCGACGCGAACAATCTTGAGCAGCTCATCGCGCATGTCGTCGAACAAGCGGTTGCGCGTCTGCTCAAACTCCTCGTCGCTGCCCATGTCCTCGATGCGGCGAAGCTCGTCGAGTAGGTGACGATGAACGCCGGCATAGGACAGCAGCGCCTGGGCATGCTCGGTCTGCGCATACTTATGAGGGTTGACGCTCACGTCGTTATGGACAAGCTCGCGTGCTGCATCGGTGAGTTCGGGGTGCGACGCAAGGTAGGCGCGCTCCAGGTAGGCGGGGAGGTAGACGCTTGGATCCATTAGAGGTCTCCTCCCTTAAACGGCAGGCCCTGCTCGGCCGCCCGCAGGATGCGCTCGTCGATCTGGGAACGCACGATATCGTTGGTGGCGACCCAGGCGGCAAAGCTGGCGTTGTCGGGGGCGCCCAGGCCCTCCTGCAGTACCGGCGTCGCCTCGGACAGCGCGAGGACAAGCTCGTCGGTGGAGCCCGCACCCACGTTGACGCGGGCATAGACGCCATCGGGAAACTCGGTTTGGAAGTAGAGCGCCTCGGCTGCGTGTGGACACGAGCGCGCAAGGATGCGCAAGTATTGCTCGGCGCCCTCGTAGTCCAGCTCGCGCCAGGCAGCGCTCATCAGCGCGATGAGCGTCCATGGGTCCAAGTCGCGCTCCGCGTCCTTGGGACGACGGCGCAGCGGCGTGTTGGCGAGATAGGGGACGGAGTGGGCAGAGCGAAAGCGTTTGAGCTCCTCGGCGGGGTATTCGAGCTTTGCCATGGCGAGCATCGCGGTGTGGCGGACGCCGGCAGGATCGTTGGGGGCAAAGTCGAGGCTGCGGTTTGCGGCTTCGAGCGACATGCGGTAGCGGCCGCTAATGAGGGCGCGCGATGCCAAGGCGGCAAGCCAGCGCAGGTAGGGGCGGCGCATAAGGTCGCCAGCGGCCTCGCGCTCGTAGGGGTCCTGCGCCGAGGCGATCTTGAGCGCCAGGTCGTGCTCCACCTCGTCGCACTTGGACACCAGATACTGCACGTATTCCTCGTTGGATTCGGCGGTGAGGGCGGTCAGCATGCGCTGGGCATCCCAGTTGGCCGGATCGAGCGCGGCTGCCTCGCGGAGCATGTTCTCGGCAGCTGCCTCTTCTTGCTCTGCCTGGGTATCGTCAGGGATAAAGGGAATGCGGTAGTCGACAGCCTCGACCACCTTGGCAATGAGGTGCCCGGCGCGGTCGCGGTCGTGCACGATGAGCGGTGCGGGGTTGCGGGTGAATTGTTCCATCAGACGCTCTACGGCGGCACCGTCGGTGAGCGGGATATTGTCGCGGCGCAAGGCCTCAAGAACGAGGCGATGGCAATCCTCTTGAATGGGATCGAATGCCATGGGGCCTCCTTTGCTGCGGTTAGGGTTCAAATGTTTCTATATAAGGTTCTAGTTTACCCGCATGTGGCACACCGGGGGTGCCGCACTTGGACTTGCACCTTTGCACCACGAAGACGGATGTCGCACAAATGTCGGCACCTTGGACGACCGAGTGGTATCACGGTGCCGCAAACGGTCGATTTTTGGCGGCGAACGGTGCATATTTTGGAGGGGCACGGTCCTGCCCGGGATATGTAGTCAACCTTGATAAAACGTTTGCCCAGCTTGGGAGTATGAATGCCGCACAAGGGTCTTCAGGGATAGAAAAAACGTTTCATCATTGGCGGCTTTAGGTGAATAACTGACCAACCAGAACGGTAAAATAGTGTTTGTCTGAGCGTTGAGACGTTTAGACATCGCGCATTGTCATCGCCGGCAACGCGCAAACCGGTCCTAACGGAGCCAATTGGGTGCTCCGTTATATACGCAAGTCTAAGAGGGGCTTGTTTAGGAGGCACAGTATGGGACGTTTTACCAATCCTCGCGATCTGTACTTTGGTGAGGGCGCTCGCCACGAGGTGAAGAACCTCAAGGGTAAGAAGGCCATCATCGTTTCTGGCGGCAGCTCTATGCGCCGCGGCGGGTTCCTGCAGGACGTTGAGGCCGACCTCAAAGAGGCCGGCATGGAGGTCAAGCTGTTCGAGGGCGTCGAGTCCGATCCCTCCATCGAGACCGTCATGAAGGGCGCAGCCGCTATGCGCGACTTCGAGCCCGACTGGATTGTTGCTATCGGCGGCGGTTCGCCCATCGATGCTGCTAAGGCCATGTGGGTCTTCTACGAGTATCCCGAGGAGTCCTTCGACAACATTATCCAGCCGTTCAGCTTCCCCGAGCTGCGTCAGAAGGCTCACTTCTGCGCCATTTCCTCTACCTCCGGCACTGCTACCGAGGTCACCGCATTCTCCGTCATCACGGATTACGAAAAGGGCATCAAGTACCCGCTGGCCGACTTCAACATCACCCCTGATGTCGCCATCGTCGACCCCGAGCTCACCTACACCATGCCCGCCAAGCTGTGCGCTCACACCGGCATGGATGCTCTGACCCACTGCATGGAGGCCTACGTTTCCACCTGCGCCTCTATGTTCACCGACGCCAACGCTCTGCACGGCATCCGCGAGATCGTCGAGTGGCTGCCCAAGTCCTATGCTGGCGACCATGAGGCCCGTCAGCACATGCACGAGGCTCAGTGCATCGCCGGTATCGCCTTCTCCTCGGGCCTGCTCGGCATCGTTCACTCCATGGCTCACAAGACCGGTGCTGCCTTCGAGAACGGCCACATCATCCACGGTGCCGCTAACGCCATGTACCTGGGCAAGGTCATCCAGTGGAACTCCAAGGATCCCCGTGCTGCCGAGCGTTACGCTTACGTGGCCAAGGAGATCCTGCACCTTCCCGGCGAGACCAACGAGGAGCTCATCGCTGCGCTCGTCCAGAAGATCCGCGACCTCAACGACCAGCTCAACATTCCGCAGTCCATCAAGGATTACGCGAATGGTGGCGTGAAGGTCGACGCCGAGAACCCGCAGATGGTTTCCGAGGAGGAGTTCCTCGCCAAGCTGCCCGAGATTGCCGCGAACGCCGAGCAGGACGCCTGCACGCCCGAGAACCCGCGTGAGACCAAGGCTGCCGACTTCGAGAAGATCCTCAAGGCCTGCTACTACGACACCGACATCGATTTCTAATCGACTCTTGTTATCGTAACGAGGGGCTCCGCACGTATCTGTACGGAGCCCCTTTCTTTTTTCTTTTAGAGAATGGGATAGTTATGGCTGCAATTTTCAATAGCCCCAGCAAGTACATCCAGGGTCCGGACGAGCTCGCCAAGCTCGGCTCCTATGTCGAGCCGCTCGGCGCTAAGGCCCTCGTCATCGTGACGCCTTCGGGCAAGAAGCGCGTCGGTGCCAAGATCGAGGGCGGCTTTGCCGAGGCCAAGGCCGAGCTGCTGTTTGAGGACTTTAACGGCGAGTGCTCCAAGGGCGAGGTCGATCGCCTGGTTGCGCTCGCCCGCGACAACGGTTGCGACATCATCGTCGGCGTCGGTGGCGGCAAGATCCTCGACACCGCCAAGGCCGTCGCCTATTACCTGGAGTCCCCGGTTATCATTTGCCCCACCATTGCTTCGACCGATGCACCGTGCTCGGCACTTTCGGTGCTCTATACCGACGACGGCCAGTTCGATAAATATCTCTTCCTTAAGGCAAACCCCAACATTGTCCTGATGGATACGACGGTTATCGCGGCGAGCCCAGTGCGCCTGACGGTTTCCGGTATGGGCGATGCGCTCGCAACCTACTTTGAGGCCCAGGCGACGCACGATGCCGACGGCGGCACCTGCGCCGGCGGTAAGGGCGGAATGGCCGGCCTGGCGCTCGCCAAGCTCTGCTATGAGACGCTCATGGCCGATGGCGTCAAGGCCAAGGTTGCGCTGGAGAAGGGTGCGCTCACGCCTGCCGTCGAGCACATCATCGAGGCCAATACGCTGCTTTCGGGTATTGGCTTTGAGAGCTCGGGCCTTGCCGCTGCTCATGCCATCCACAATGGTCTGACGATGCTGCCCGAGTGCCACAGCATGTATCACGGCGAGAAGGTCGCCTTCGGCACCATCGTCCAGCTGGTACTCGAGGATGCCCCGACCGAGAAGCTCGAGGAAGTCTTGGGCTTCTGCATTGAGCTGGGCCTGCCGGTCACGATGAAGGAACTTGGCGTTGCCGAGGTTACGCGCGAGAAGGCCATGATTGTTGCCGAGGCCGCGTGCGCGCCCGAGGACACCATGTGCAACATGCCGTTTGAGGTGACGCCCGAGATGGTCGCAAACGCCATCCTGGGTGCCGACGCACTGGGCCACTACTATCTCATGGATGAGTAAATCAAGCTAAGGAAGGGGCAAAGCCAGCAGATGGCTTTGCCCCTTTTTGCTATGGCGCAAAGGGGTCAGGTTACTTTGCACCAATCGTTGTTTGATGAAGGGCGGATTCTCGTATGGCGCTTCCTATGGTTTACGGCGGTCCCGGTCGGTATGTTCAGGGGCCGGGCGAACTCTCGCGTCAGGGCAGGTATTTGTCATGGTTGGGCTGCGCTGCTTACGTCTTGTTTGACCAGGGCACCGAGGATCGGCTGTGCAGGCAGATCGTCGATGGATTTCTGGACGATGATCTAAGCGAGCCGTTCTTTAAGATTTACAACGGTCCGTGTACGGAAGATGCCGTTGTCGAAATGGCCAAGGAAGCCCGGGCCGAGTATTGCGACATGGTGGTGGGCATTGGCGGCGGCAAGATGCTCGATATCGCCAAGGCCGTTGCGTTTTATGCTGAGCTGCCGTTGTGCGTATGCCCCACGGCGGCTTCGATGGACGGTCCGTGCAGCGAGATTTCCGATGCCGATCTGCAGGGTGTTGCAAATGCGGTCTTTAGAAACGAGCGCAATATGGCCAACGAGCAGGCCAAGGTGACCAAACAAAAACTCGTGCAGCTCATGTGCGAGGCATAGCTTGGCACTTGATTGACCTTGTGCAATCGAGGCGGCGATAGGCCATGGGCTATTTGCCGCAAAGATGCTCCGCGTGTAATTTGCCCGAGGCGTGGGCCGATAGCGTATCATTATCTCTTGCTTGTTTGCACTGCTCAGGGAGGGGCCGCGCATGGCGCAGGAACACGATCTGTTTGATGACATTATCGAGATCAGCAAGGGTTTCGACTTTCTTAAAAACCCGCTTGGCGGCGTGACCGATGCACTCGATCCATCGGCGCCGCAGTGGAATCCTGCCGACTACAAGGAGCGCCCGCGCGGCAACACCATTCCGTGCTTGACCTGCAAAAACGAAAAGAGCGGCTGCACCGCGTGCATGGACGTGTGCCCGGTCAACGCTATCGAGGTCGAGGAAGACGCCATCGAGATCCTCGACTCCTGTCGCAAGTGCGGCCTGTGCGCCGCTACTTGCCCGACGGAGGCGATCATCTCTCCGCGCCTTGCACCCAAAAACGTCTACGACGACATTGTCTCGGCGGCTACGAGCCACGAGACCGCCTACGTTACCTGCACGCGTGCCCTTAAGCGCATGCCGCGCGAAAACGAAGTCGTCGTTGCCTGCGTGGGCGATATTACGGCGGAGACCTGGTTCTCGGTACTGGCCGACTATCCCAACGTGAGTGTGTACCTGCCGTTGGGCGTGTGCGATAAATGCCGCAACACCGGCGGTGAGGACATTCTTGGCGAGGCGATTGCGAAGGCCGAAGAGTGGTCTGGCACGGGTATGGGCCTAGAGGTCGACCCCAAGAGCCTCAAGTGCCATAAGCGCCGCGAGTACGAGCGCAAGGAGTACATGGAAAAGATCGCCCGCACCACGGGCCTGACGGTGACCAAGCTCAATCCGGCGACGGCGGCGCTGGCCTCGGTGACGCAAAAGCTCAAGGCCCATCGCCATCAGATTACCCAGCTGGAGCGCACGCTCAACACCATGTGCGGCACCACGACGACCAAGCGTCGCCGTTCGCTCACGCACGGGCGCCAACTGGTGCTCTCGACGTTGCAAAACCACCCCGAGCTTGCCCAGAACATGCAGGTGAGCACGCCGGAGTGCGATTTTGACAAGTGTACGTCGTGCGGCGAGTGCGTCAACGTGTGCCCCACGTTTGCCTGCGATCTGGTGGGAAGCGGCCGCTTTGCGTTGGAGTCCACGTATTGTTTAGGCTGCGGCGCCTGTGTCAAGGTTTGTCCCGAGCATGCGCTCAAGCTTGTTGAGCACGATGCGTCCAATCTGGTCGTCGTCGATCCCGAAGCCGAGGAAAAGGCCGCCCAGAAGGCGAAGGCTCACGAAGAAGCTGAGAAGGTCAAGGCCGAAGCAAAGGCCAAGCTCGACAAGATGCTCGATCAGGTGGAGAAGCTCGCGGACTAGCTAAAAGAGCGTAAATGATGGCCGGTGGGACAGGTACTGCCCCGCCGGCCAAAAAAGTTGCGGTGGAATAGTTCCTGTTTTGCCCTTAAGCTGGCAATTCTAGGAACTATCCCACCGCAACTAATAGATGGTTAGTTCATGCTGCTTTGGTGGCCGGTTCGACCGGTACCGTTGCGCGTCACGGTTTCATGGAGCAAAAAGAACCCGGGGACCTGTTTGGTCTCGGTGTATTCCATAAGGATGCCGTCGGCGTTGTAGGTCTGCCCGCGTATAACGGCGAGTGCGTTAAAGTCGTCGAGATCGAGCACGCGCGTATCCTCGGGCGTGGGATGCTCGATCGTTACATCGCGTTTGCCCGTGGCAATCTTAATGCCAAGGTCTTCTTCGAGGTAACGATAGATCGAGTCGTTGACAATCTCGGGTGTCAGCCCCGGTACTTGTGAACTTAGGTAATAGGAGTCGTCGGAGCACACGGCTTGTCCGTCTGCATAACGGATGCGTTTGGCGCGTGTGAGCTCACAGCCTTCGGGAAACCCGGTAATCTTGGAGAGCGCCTTGCTGCAGATGAGGAGCTCAAAGACGGTGGTGACAGTCTTGAGCTCAAAGCCTCGGTTGACCGCGATTTCCTTAAAGGTCTCGAGTCCGCCGCCGCCACGACTCGTCTCGTCACTGATGTTGCGAATGACGCGCATGCCTTTGCCTTGCTGGGGGAGCACGTAACCATCTGCCGCAAGCATCGAGATGGCGCGACGGACCGTCATGCGCGAACAGTCAAACAGCTGCGTGAGCTCAGTCTCCGAAGGCAGATAACTCTGATAGGCGTATGTGCCGTCGTCAATCGACTGCTTCACGTTGTCATAAATAGTTTGGAAGATGGCTCGCGCCATGACGGTCTCCTAGAGCTGGGTGCGTGAACGACGGATGGGGGCCGCCCGCGCAGGTGTCAATCGATTTACTTGCCGGGGTCGATTATATATTTGCCCATGGCACGCAGGGCCGGGTCTGACAGGATGGCGCCGAGTTCGTCGAGGGAGGCTACCTTTGCGACCATTGAGGATACGTCGAGCCTGCCAGAGTCGATGAGCTCGAGCGCACGACGCTGCGTATAAGGGTTAATGTAGGACGAGGTAAGCACAAGCTCCTTCTGGAAGACCTCGAAGGGCTTGACGGTGATTGTCTCATCGGGCTTGGTGAGGCCGAACATCATGACCGTAGCCTTGTGGCCGGCGATCTGGATGGCCTGCTCGATGGTGACGGGCTTGCCAACACACTCGATAACGACATCGACGTTGCCGACGCCCTCCTGCTTCAGGCGGGCCGGGACGTCCTCGTGGATGGAATCAATTGCCAGGTCGGCGCCGAGTTTGAGCGCAACCTCGCGCTTGCCTTCGACAGGCTCGAGCAAGACAACCTTGGTGGCGCCGGCGTTTTTGGCGAGCTGCATCATGAGCAGACCGATCATGCCACCGCCGATAACGACAACTGTGCTGCCGGGCTTGATGTTGCACATATCGATGCCGTGCAGGCAGCAGGCGACGGGCTCGGTCATGGCGCCCTGCTCAAAGCTGGTGTGATCGCCCAACTTGTAGACTTGCTGCATATCGACGGAGCAGTACTCGGCAAAGCCGCCGTTAACGGTGGTGCCGTAACCGGTCATATGCTCGCAGTAGTGGTTGATTCCGTCGCGGCAGGGTTCGCAGCAGCCGCAGGGATGGTTTGGGTCGATACACACGCGATCGCCCGGTTTAAAGCCAGCGACGTCGCTGCCCACGGCCTCGACAACGCCCGCAAACTCATGACCAAGGATCGTGGGCGGGGTAACGTCGGCTGCACCCTTGTCGCCTTCATAGATATGAACGTCGGTACCGCAGACGCCGCAAGCTTTGACGTTGATCAGAACGTCGCGCCTGCCCACGGCCGGCTTTGCCGATTCCTCGACTCTGAGGTCGTGCTTTCCATAGAAGACCGCGCTTTTCATGGTGACTCCTTAACGTGGCGGTGAATGTTGTAATGAAGTATAGGTATGCAAACATCCTTATACAAGCCTATCTAGACAAGTTGATAAATATTTTGTTTTAGAAGTTTTAGACAAACAGGCAATAACAGGCAAAACCTTTGAAATAAACCGTTCACCGTCAATTATCGACCGCTGACCGAACATAGAAACCGTATTAACTTGTCTAGATAAGTGATATGATAAAAATAGAAGCGCAAGAAGTCAGGGAAGCGGGCCCACCCGTCCTATTGCACGAGGTACACGCAAACGGCGCGTCTGCGGTCTCGAGTGAAGCCAAAACCGCAGCGCTCCGAATGAAGAGAGGGGGATTCCCCGTCATGATGCAAAAGATACAACGTTTTGGCGGTGCAATGTACACGCCTGCAATTCTTTTCGCATTTTCCGGAATCGTCGTCGGCCTGGGTACGTTGTTTACCACCGAGGCGATCTTTGGCGAGATGGCCACTGCGGGCCATCTTTGGTTTGATTGCTGGAATGTGCTGCTCCAGGGTGGTTGGACGCTCTTTAACCAGATGCCGTTGCTGTTTTGCGTAGCGTTGCCAATCTCGCTCGCGAACAAGCAGAACGCTCGCTGCTGCATGGAGGCTTTGGCCATCTACCTTACCTTCAACTACTTTGTAAGCACAATCTTGGGGCAGTGGGGCCCTGTCTTTGGGGTCGACTACTCTGTCGAGGCGGGCAGCGGTACTGGTCTTGCCACTATCGCAAGCATCAAAACGCTTGATATGGGCATCATGGGCGCGCTTATCATTTCAGGTATCGCCACGATGCTTCACAACAAGTACTTCGACACCGAACTTCCTGAGTGGCTGGGCGTGTTCTCGGGCTCCGTGTTCATCTATATGATCGGTTTCTTCGTTATGGTTCCGGTCGCTCTTATCGCCTGCCTGGTGTGGCCGCATGTTCAGGCTGCTATCTCTGCCTTCCAGGGATTCATCCTTTCCGCCGGTACGTTTGGCGTGGGTGTCTTTGCTTTCTTCGAGCGCGTGCTGATCCCTACAGGCCTGCACCACTTTATCTATACGCCGTTCTATTACGACAACGCGGCGGTCAACGGCGGCATCTTTGCTGCTTGGGCCAACA
Source organism: Collinsella aerofaciens (assembly GCA_048503295.1). Taxonomy (GTDB): domain Bacteria; phylum Actinomycetota; class Coriobacteriia; order Coriobacteriales; family Coriobacteriaceae; genus Collinsella; species Collinsella aerofaciens_CI. Next base: position 12,885 of record DBFRVO010000022.1, read on the forward strand.
TCCTGCCCCAACTGGCTGCCGATCCGAGCATTGCTCTTAAGGATGCCGCACCCTGGGCTGCCTATACCTGCCCTGGTTGGACTAAGGTCTTCGGCTCGCTTGGCGTCGCCATTGCGTTTTATATGACCGCCAAACCCGAGCGCAAGCAGCGCGTCAAGGCTCTGCTGATCCCGGTCACCCTTACCGCTATGCTTTGCGGTATCACCGAGCCGCTTGACTTCACCTTCCTGTTCATTGCGCCCGGCCTGTTCGTCGTCCACTGCGTGCTCGGAGCGCTCGGCTGCATGGCTCAAAACCTCCTTGGCGTCGTGGGCATCTTCGACGGCGGCATCATCTCGATGCTCTCGTGGGACTGGCTGCCCCTTTGGGCCGCACACGGTCTGCAGTACGCCATCTCCATCCTTGTCGGTCTGTGCTTTACCGCCCTTTGGGTCGTGGTCTTCCGTTTCCTGATCGTCAAGTTCGACTTTAAGACCCCCGGTCGCGAGGATGACGATGTTGAGGTCGAGCTCAAGTCCAAGGCCGACTACAAGCAAAAGCAGGGCGGTGCTGCTGGCAAATCGGTCGCCCAGAGTAAAGATGATGAGCGCTTGGTGCTTGCCGAAAACAACCTCGATCTGCTCGGTGGCACGGATAACATCATCGATGTAACTAACTGCGCTACCCGTCTGCGCGTTAACGTCAAGGACAAGAGCGTCGTTGCACCCGAGGCTTCCTTCAAGGCGATCGGTACGCATGGCTTGGTGGTTCAAGGTCAGTCAATCCAGGTCATCATCGGCCTTACCGTCCCGCAGGTTCGCGAGAAGTTCGAGAGTCTTCTGAAGTTCGAGAGCCTTCTGTAAACCATCGTCCATCGAAACAATCGGCCTTGCAGAGCCGGTATGCACCGCAAGGCCGATTCTAGAGATAAAAAACTCCACTTCTAGGTAACAATTCCAAACCGTACAGGCCGCGTGCGGGGATGGATTGAGCAAGCGGCCAGAATGAGGAGGACATCATGTCCAAGAAAAACTATGCCGTGACCATTGCCGGCGGTGGCTCTACCTTCACTCCGGGCATCGCTCTGATGCTGCTTGAGGAGCGCGACCGCTTCCCGGTCAACAAGGTGACCTTCTACGACAACAACGCCGAGCGCCAGGAGATCGTGGCAAAGGCCTGCGAGATCTACTTCCACGAGAACGCTCCCGAGGTTGAGTTTAGCTACACCACCGATCCCGAGACCGCATTCACCGGGACCGACTTCGTACTTGCTCACATCCGCGTCGGCCTGTACGCCATGCGTGAGCTCGACGAGAAGATTCCTCTCAAGTACGGCTGCGTTGGCCAAGAGACCTGCGGCGCCGGCGGTATCGCCTACGGCATGCGCTCCATCGGTGGTGTCATCGAGATCCTCGACTACATGGAGAAGTACAGCCCCAACGCCTGGATGCTCAACTACTCCAACCCCGCGGCTATTGTCGCAGAGGCTTGCCGCGTGCTGCGCCCCAACAGCCGCATCATCAACATCTGCGACATGCCGATCGACCTCATGGATAAGATGAGCCGTATGTGCGGCATCAAGGATCGTCGCGAGCTGCAGTACAGCTACTACGGCCTCAACCACTTTGGTTGGTGGAGCAAGATCTACGACAAGGAGGGTAACGACCTTATGCCGCAGATCAAGGAGCACATGGCAAAGAACGGCTACTTGGACGGCATTGAGCACGAGGCCGGTAAGGAGCAGCACGTCGAGGAGAGCTGGATTCACACCTTCGGCAAGGCCAAGGATGTCTATGCTGTCGATCCCGAGACGATTCCCAACACCTACCTCAAGTACTACCTGTACCCGGACTATGTTGTCGAGACGTCTGACCCCAACTACACTCGCGCCAATGAGGTTATGGACGGCCGCGAGAAGAAGGTCTTTGGCGCTTGCCGCGACATCATCGCCAAGGGTACTGCCAAGGACGGCGGCTTTGAGCCCGACGTACACGCCAACTACATCGTCGACCTTGCCTGCGCGCTGGCCGAGAACACGCTCGAGCGCTTCCTGCTGATTGTCCCCAACGATGGCGCTGTGCCCAACTTCGACCCGACGGCCATGGTCGAGGTGCCTTGCATCGTTGGCTCCAACGGCTTTGAGAAGATCTGCCAGGGCCCGATCCCGCAGTTCCAGAAGGGCCTGATGGAGCAGCAGGTTTCCGTCGAGAAGCTCGTTGTCCAGGCTTGGGTCGAAGGCAGCTACCAGAAGCTCTGGCAGGCACTCACGCTCTCCAAGACCATTCCTTCGGCGAGCGTTGCCAAGCAGATCCTGGACGAGCTCATCGAGGCCAACAAGGATTTCTGGCCCGAGCTTAAGTAAGGACTGCTGTCCCGAACTCTCACGCATCTCTGCTTCATTTGCGCCGCCGCGGTGTCCGGATTCGCCCGGATGCTGCGGCGGCGCTATACTTATGAAGTTTGAAGTACCTGTACCAAAAGGAGCTGTCGTGTCCCTTTCCATCGGTATCGTGGGCCTGCCCAACGTGGGCAAGTCGACGCTGTTCACCGCGCTTACCAAAAAGACCGGCCTTGCCGCCAACTACCCGTTTGCCACGATCGACCCCAACGTGGGTATCGTCGATGTGCCCGATAGCCGCCTGCAAAAGCTCGCCGACATCGTCAACCCCGGCCGCATTGTGCCGGCGACGGTCGAGTTTGTCGACATCGCAGGTCTGGTGAAGGGCGCTAACGAGGGCGAGGGCCTGGGCAACCAGTTCTTGGCAAACATCCGCGAGACCGACGCCATCTGCGAGGTCGTGCGCTACTTTAAGGACCCCAACGTCATGCGCGAGGTGGGCCGCACGGGCGAGTTCGTCGATCCCGCCGGCGATGCCGACACCATCATGACCGAGCTCATCCTGGCCGACATGGGCACGCTCGAGAAACAACTGCCCAAGCTCGAGAAGGAGGCCAAGCGCGACAAGGAGCTCATGCCCAAGTTCGAGGTGGCCAAGCGCCTGCTCGCCTGGCTCAACGAGGGCAAGCGCGCCGCATCCATGGAGATGACCGACGAGGAGCGCGCTGCTGCCAAGGGCTTGTTCCTGCTTACTATGAAGCCCATCCTGTATGTGGCCAACGTAGACGAGGACATGCTCAACGAGGACCTGGCGCCCATCGACGGTGTCAAGCCGCTACCCATCTGCGCCAAGATCGAGGCCGAGCTTTCCGAGCTCGATCCCGAGGACGCCGCCGACTACCTGGAGAGCCTGGGCTTGGAGCAGCCCGGCCTGGACGTGCTCGCGCAAGCAGCCTACAAGCTGCTCGGCCTGCAGTCGTTCTTTACGGCTGGTGAGATGGAGGTCAAGGCCTGGACGGTTCGTCAGGGCGCGACCGCCCCGCAGGCCGCCGGCGTCATCCACACCGACTTTGAGCGCGGCTTTATTAAGGCCGAGGTTATTGGCTATGACGACTACATCGAGCTCGGCGGCGAGCAGGGCGCCAAGGCCGCCGGCAAGCTGCGTATTGAGGGCAAGGACTATGTCATGGCCGATGGCGACGTCGTGCACTTCCGCTTTAACGTGTAAGGACGACGCATATGTTTAAATATGGCAAAAAAGCTGGCTACATGGGTATTGCGCTGCTCGTACTTGCGGTGATTCCGCTGGTGGTTGCAGCGTTTGTGATCCCCAACATTGGCCCCGAGGTGGCAACGAAGTTTAACGCAGCCGGCGAGGTGACGCGCTGGGGTAAGAGCTACGAGCTGCTGGCACTGCCGGTGCTCAACCTGCTGCTGAGCGTGGCGACGTACTTTACGGCGGGACGCCAGGCAAAGAACAACGAGGACTCCGCTGTGATGGCACGTCTTGCGTGCGAGCGCTACCTGCGCAACGGCTGCATCACGGGCGTGTTCCTCAATGTAATCAACGTCTACTTTATGTATTCGGCGATTACTGGAACGGGCTTTGGCTTTGGTTTCTAGCTTGTCCTTTTAGGCAACGAGCCTGCACACATATTCAATGGCTGCTGCGAGGCCGCCGCTCGATCGTGGTTTAAAGACCATGTCGGCGGCGGCCTCGTTTTCGTATCCGGCGCCGCGAAGGGCAAGTGCGATACCGGCTTCCAGGAGAAGGGGCAGACCTCGTTGGCTGGTTGCGATTACGGCAGCCTGCTTGAGCGAGCAGCTGTGCGCTTGGCATTGGATGGCAAGTTCACCTTGCGCCGGGCAAGGGACCAGAACGGCGGCGACGCGACTTGATAGCAATGCAAATGCTGTGCGCTCATCGGGCGAAAGGCATTCTGCTTCAACGACGACGAGCTTGGGCGGCGCGCTGTTTGCGCGAAGCGTGGCTCGGTACATGCGGACCGAAGAACCCGACATAGAAAACTCCTGTGTATTCGGCAAAACGTAAACTATAGTTTACGTTTATGTTCGGCTCCATTTCAAACTCGGCTGCATGGACGAACGTGCGAAACAGATTCTTGGCAGGCGGGTCGAAGAGACACGCAGGGACCTTGGTATCTCCAAGGTTGATTTTTGTGTGGCGACAGGAATCAGTCGACCCTACCTCGACCGAATCGAAGATGGGACGGCAAATTTCACGCTCAAGGTTCTATTTAAGATCGCGCCCGCACTCGGCATGACGGTGTCAGAGCTTCTCGAGGGTATCGAATAGGGCGTTCCCCGCTGCTAATTGACGCTCTTTGGGCGGGTCCCCCTGGTTGCGATGTGCAAAATCGCGAGTATTCAGCACCTGTTCAGCCGTAGATGGTAGCTCGGGCGGCTGGCTTTGCTTTTTTGACAGTAGTTAATCCACACGCTAAATAAAAATGTGGAATAAATATTTACCAGACGCCTCTTTTGTCTAAAAGTTCGTCTAATAATCGGTCGATTCTATGCCTCCGGCGGAGAAATTGCAGAATACTCCGATTTTTGCACGGCCCGAGGGGGACCACCTGTCGTTTGAGGCTGCGATAAGTGGAACTGCCTTAGGGATTACGCCATCGGGATGCGGTCGTGGTTGACTTGGCTGTAGAACAGGCGCTGAATCTCTGCCGCATCACGTGACTGGCCGAGCGCCCACATGGTTTTGGCCACGAGCGTCTCGGTGGTCATGTCGTCGCCGCGCAAAATACCCGGATGATCGGCGTAAGCTCGGCCGACCTCATAAACACCCAGGTCGAGGCCCTCCTCGGGGACCTGCGTGGTCATAACGACGGTGCGGCCCGAATCGACCCAACGGAAAATTGCCTCTTGGAACGACTCGCCCGACTCACCAAACTCGGGGATACCGCCAATGCCAAAGGTCTCCAAAATCACGGCGTCGTAGCTATCGGCAAGGGCGTCGAGGATGCCCGGATTTACGCCGGGCGTGAGCTTAAGGACAAACACGCGCGGGTCGATGCTGTCGTAGAAACGCACCGGGTTTTCGCCCTGATGCGTGCCGTGAAGCCCGTTGCGCACGATGCGGTCGTTGCGGATATAGGCGATGGGCGGATAGTTGACGCTAATGAACGCGTTAAAGCTCATGGTGCGCTGTTTGCGGGCGCGCGTGCCGGCAATGGCTACGCCGCCAAACACGATTGAGACGTCGTGCGAGTGTTCGTCGAGCGCATAGAGCAGGCTCTGGTACAGGTTGAGCTTGGCATCGGTAAAGGGATTGCCCATGGGCTTTTGCGAGCCGGTGAGTACGATGGGCTTGGGGCTGTCCTGAATCAGGTAGGAAAGCGCTGCCGCGGTATAGCTCATGGTGTCGGTGCCGTGCAGAATCACGAAGCCGTCGTGGTCGGCATAACCCTCGACGACGACGTCGCGGATACGCATCCAGTCACTGGGGCGCATATTTGTGCTGTCGATGTTCATGGGCTGCATGACGTCGAGCTCGCAGAGGCCCGAGATCTCGGGGACGCTCTGGGCGAGCTCCTCACCGGTCAGGGCGGGGGAGAGGCCGTTGCCGTCCTCGGTCGATGCGATGGTGCCGCCCGTGGCGATGAGAAGGATGCGCTTCATGCTGGTATTCCTATCGTATTTGCCGCCACAGAGGCGGAGTCGTTCGGCAGTATTGTGGCACAGGGCGTCCAATGTTCAAACGTATTACATCATCCGTAACGTTTGGTAACACTTCAATTGCCGTCAAATAGGGGCCCAGGTCGTGCGTTTGCCGTGCGCTGATGGCTGCGAGGGGCAAGAAACCCCATATAACGTGTACACTATGGAGGTTATTTTCGTTCATTCACGCGGGTGGGCACCGGCTCCCCGCCAACAAGAGGGGGAACCATGGATCAAAAGGCTTCCGCAAAGGTCCTCGTACTCGACTTTGGTGCGCAGTACGGTCAGCTCATTGCCCGTCGCGTCCGCGACCTCAACGTGTATTCCGAGATCGTCCCCTGCGACATCTCGGCCGACGAGATTCGCGAGATGAACGCCTCTGCGCTCATCCTTTCCGGCGGCCCGGCCTCCGTGTACGCCGAGGACGCTCCGTCCATCGATCCTGCCATCTTTGACCTGGGCCTTCCCGTCCTGGGCTTTTGCTACGGCCATCAGATCACGGCCGTGACGCTCGGCGGCAAGGTCGGCCACTCCGAGGTGGGCGAGTACGGCCGCGCCACCATCACGCGCACGGCAGGCGCCAAGCTCTTTAACTCCACGCCCATGGAGCAGACCGTGTGGATGAGCCATCGCGACGCCGTTTCCGAGGTGCCCGAGGGCTTTACCGTTACCGCCAGCACCGACGTGTGCCCGGTTGCTGCCATGGAGTGCGTCGAGCGCAAGATCTTCACCACGCAGTTCCACCCCGAGGTCAAGCATTCCGAGTACGGTCAGCAGCTGCTGAGCAACTTCCTGTTTGAGATCTGCGGCCTGGAGCCCAACTGGAGCATGGACAACCTGGTCGAGACCATGACGGCCGAGTTCCGCGAGAAGGTCGGCAACGACCGCGTGATTCTGGCCCTGTCCGGCGGCGTCGACTCCTCCGTCGTGGCTGCGCTGGGCGCCCGCGCCGTAGGCAAGCAGATGACCTGCGTGTTCATCAACCACGGTCTGCTGCGCAAGGGCGAGCCCGAGCAGGTGGAGGAGGTCTTCACCAAGCAGTTTGACGTCGACTTTATCCACGTCCACGCCGAGGACCGTTATGCCGAGCTTCTGGCCGGCGTGACCGAGCCCGAGGAGAAGCGCCGCATCATCGGTACGCAGTTCTGGAAAGAGTTCTTCGCCGTGGCGCAGCAGCTCGAGACCGATGGCAAGCCGGTCAAGTACCTGGCTCAGGGCACCATCTACCCCGACATCATCGAGTCTGGCGCTCGCAAGACGGGCGGCAAGACGGCCACCATCAAGAGCCATCACAACCTGATCCCGTTCCCCGAGGGCGTGCACTTCGACCTCATTGAGCCGCTCGATCACTTCTTTAAGGACGAGGTCCGCGCGCTTGGTCTGGCACTGGGTCTGCCGGGTCACATCGTGTTCCGCCAGCCTTTCCCGGGCCCGGGTCTTGCCATCCGCATCATCGGTGCGGTCGACAGGGAGAAGCTCGAGATCCTCAAGAACGCCGACGCTATCGTGCGCGAGGAGCTCGATGCCTACAACCAGCGTCTGTTTGAGCAGACCGGCGAGCGCAACTCCGAGCATAGCTGCTGGCAGTATTTCGCGGTCCTGCCCGACATCAAGTCCGTTGGTGTCATGGGTGACGAGCGCACCTACCAGCGCCCGATCATCCTGCGCGCCGTCGAGTCCAGCGATGCCATGACCGCCGACTGGGCCAAGCTGCCCTACGACGTGCTGGCCCGCATCTCCGGCCGCATCGTTGCCGAGGTTCCCGGCGCCAACCGCGTGTGCTACGACATCACGTCCAAGCCGCCCGCGACCATCGAGTGGGAATAAATTGCTGGTTCAACCCCTTACTACACCTTGCGACAGCATGAACATGTTTTCGCAGGTAGAAGGCTAGTTTCGCACGACAACGCGCTACGACGGACGACGCCGCAAACGGACCAAATCGCGTCCGTTACTGATTTTTCACTGGCGCCGCCTGTCGCGGTGTAGCGCGTTGTTGCATTCTGCTCAGACTTATCTGATTCCTTTCTTGCTCACCGATTAAGCTGCTGCCCAATGGCTTAGGTCGCCTTTGCTAGAATGCGACCCAAGGACTTCAAGTGTGTTAAGTTTGAAGGAGATTGCAATGATCATTTTCGGTTTCGGTTATGACAAAGACGGCTTCAACAAGCATGGTTTTGACCGCGAAGGTTACGACCGTTCGGGTTTTAATGCCGATGGCTGGGATCGCGATGGGTACAATCGCGATGGCTATGACCGAGATGGCTATGATCGCAAAGGCTACGATAAGGACGGCTATAACAAAAAGGGCTACGACAAACATGGCTTTAATCGTGAAGGCTATGACAAGAATGGCTTTGGAAAGGATGGCTATAACGCCGCTGGATTCGATAAGCGCGGATTCAATCGTCAAGGTTTTGACAGCGAAGGGTACGACAAAAAAAGGCTTCAATAAGAAGGGGTTCGACAGGGACGGCTACGACAAAAAAGGGTTAGACAGTCAAGGCTATGACCGTGATGGCTACAACATTGATGGCTGGGATCGCGATGGGTACAATCGCGATGGCTATGACCGAGGCGGTTATGATTGGAACGGTTTTGACCGCAATGGCTTTGACAAAGAAGGCTACGACGAAGCCGGCTTCGATGTGGAAGGCTATAGGAAATCAGGGCTTGATCGCTTTGGTTACGACCGCGAGGGTTTCGACTATTACGGTTACAACAAAGATGGCTTCGATAGGGATGGGTTCAATAGGGATGGCTATGATAGCGAGGGCTTCAACAAAGAAGGGTTCAATAAAGAAGGTTTTGATCGCGACGGATTTAACAAAGATGGCCTAGATAAAGAGGGCTACGATAAATATGGTTTTGACAAATGCGGTTTCGACATATTCGGTTTCGACAAAGATGGCTTTAACGCTAGGGGTTTTGATGCCGATGGGATGCATCGCAATGGTACGCAATACGACCAAAATGGCTTTAACTCAGACGGACTCAATGAGTTAGGACTGGATATAGACGGTTTTAATTGCGATGGTCTGAATCCGTTGGAAATCGAAGATAAAGGTCAGCTTATTCACGAGTCAACTGAAAAAGAGGTTGATCCTATCGTTCGAAGAGCATATCTAATGTGCGAAGATGGCGATTTCTCGAAGGCTGACGACCTAGTAGAAAAAGCGCTTAACAGCAATCCCGAAGATGGTAATGCCTATCTTGCTGCGTTGATGGTCGAAAAGCGCGTGACAAGTGAGGATCAGCTTTCTTATGTTAGTGCGCTCGATTTTGAGGATATAACCGAAAGCGCTAATTATTCGAAAGCAGTCAGATTTGGATCTGAAAAGGTTAAGGCGAGACTTGCCGCATATGCCCAGAAAAACAAAGCTCTTATAGATGATTGGGTTGTGCTCGAGAAGGATGAGTCAAGGGGTCGTATTCTCATCATGTCTCGTTATCCAATGATTCGTGATTACAAGGTCCCTGTCGAACGCGAAAGAAGCCTTGAAGCTGATAACGTTGCCTCTATCCCGGGTAATTACATTACTTGGGAAGATAGCGCTATAAGAAAATGGATGAATAGCACTTACTTGGATAGTGTTCCCATGTTTATTAAGGCGCGTATCATCGAGTCTGAAGTTTATACAGCAGGCACCGAGCGTTATTGGTATTACTATCCGAGTAATTGGCAAGTTCCTGCGTGCACGACCTGGGATAAAGTCTTCGCCCTCAGCGTTGATGAAGTTGAAAAGTATTTTTGGAATGAGCGCGATAGAATAGCCCGATGCAAAGACGACAATGATACTTCACCATGGGGATTAAGGTCTCCTGGGTTCCGCAGAGTAACAATGTTCCATGGTCTCGGGTGGAACCATATGACTGATAGTAATGATGTCGTTTGCTATGGCACCGTTTCTATTGGCGCTGGTTGGGATGGCTGTACTGCAGGAGGCTATGAAGTAGATCGCTATGCAGCTGGTGTTGGCTATCGTCCTGCTATGTGGATAGATGGTAATGTCACGCCATCGGAAGCTAAAAATTGGTTCTCCGAATCTGAAATCTCATACATTGAAGATATTAAAAATGGCGTGACAAGAAATATTTCGTTCGGTGGTTATCTTTGGCGCGTGTTGGCCACTACGGATGATGCAGCTCTCCTCATAACCGAATGCGTTGTGCGAGGTGCAACTTATACCGGCAAAAGCTTGGACAGTATACAAAGAAGCCCCTCTATCAATTGGGAAACCTCTCCTGTTCGTAAATGGCTGAATGGCGATTTCATTGACGAAATGGACGAGAGTTCTGCGCAAAGGATTCTTTCTAAGAAGAACATGACTCATGACAATGCCTTCATTAAGAACGCAACGAGTTTCGATGATTCATATTTACTTCGTCATACCGATTATATGCCGCAAGTGACAATTGATAAGGTCTTTTGTTTAGACCCGTTCGAGGCTTCGAAGTATTTCAGCGATGCCGATGATAGGATCTGCTTGCAAACTGGCGATCCCACAGCATGGCATCTTCGTTCATACAGCAAAGACGTCGATCGTTTTGCTTTCAAAGTGAGCGAGCAGGGCCATGTTGACTGGCGCGGTTATGATGCTGCGGATAATCGTGGAATCAGGCCAGCAGTCTGGATTAAACTTCCTTAAATTTCGTTTCATCTAATTTGCAAAGCGGCAAGTTTCATTGTTTACTTGCCGCTTTTCTTTATCATCGTCGTCCTATTAGCTGCACCGTTGCGCTAGTCAGCAAGAAAATGAAAACTTGAGTTACTCAAGTTTTCATTTAGGTAGTGTGCCAGAAGTTGGTGTAAAGCTCGGTTCTCGAGGGTAGCCGAAGGCTGCCCGAGGAACTGAGAGTCGCCTAGAATGCCGTCATTCTAGCCCATGTCACGCCGCCTTCCTGCCGGGAATCGGGCTGTCGGCCACGACGAGCGCGATGATCCTGGCCGCGTGCTCTGCGGCGGCACCCTCGTAGGTGGGCGCGGGCGCGTTGACCTTGGCTCCCTCCACGGCCCTGCCGATGGAGTCGTCGCTGAACCAGCGGCGGCCGGCCCACTCCTCGTCCATCTCGGCGAACACCGCTCCCATCATCCTGATGAGCGACTTCCTGCTCGGGAACACCTGCACCACGCGGCTGCGGCGCTTGAGCTCGCGGTTGGCGCGCTCCTGTACGTTGTTGGTGCGCAGCCTCACGTGGTGCTCGTAGGGGAAGTCGAGGTAGGCCAGCGCGTCGGCCTCGGCGTCCTCGAGGAGCTCGGCCGCCTTGGGGCGGAACTCCTCGATCTGCTCTGCGGCCAGGTGGTACGGCTCACGCACGAGCTCGGGGTCGCGCTCGGCGAACACTGCCTTCAGGATGCTGAGCACGGCGCCCCTCTTCTGCCTGGTCGCCGCGTTTCCCGCGGCGTTGCGCATCAGGTGCACGATGCACCTCTGCCACGCCGCGCCCGGGAAAACCTCCCGGATCGCGCGCTTGAGGCCCTCGTGGGCGTCGCTGGTGGCGCAGATGGCGCCCGACACGCCGCGTGCCCGCAGCGACAGCAGGAAGCCCTTCCACCCGTCGTACGACTCGGTGTCGATCGCGTCGAGGCCGAGCAGGCGCCGGTAGCCGTCCGAGCCGGCGCCGATGGCCGTGACGAGCGCGGTCGACTGCACCCTGCCCTCGCTGCGGCACTTGATGTAGGTGGCGTCGAGCCAGATGTAGGGGAACCGGGCGCCCGACAGGTCGCGCTCCTGCAGGTCGGCGACCGCGTCGTCCAAAGACGAGCACATCCTCGACACCTGGCTGGCACTCATGCGGTCTATGCCCATGGACTGGGCCACGCGCTTCACCTTCCTCGTGGACACGCCGTTGGTCACCATCTCGGAGACAGCGGCGATGACCGCGCGATCCGCGCGGGAGTAGCGCTCTATCAGGTCCTCCGGGAAGTAGCTGCCGGCACGCAGCTTCGGGATTCTCAGGTTGATGGTGCCCACGCTGGTGGTGAGCCTGCGCTCGCGGTATCCGTTTCTCTGGTTGCCGGCCTCGCAGGCCTCGTCGGCCTGGGCGTCCATGATCTCGTTGACGAGCGACTCTGCCATCACCCTGATCAGCTCGGCCATGTTAACCATGCCGTCGTCAAATCTCGGCATCCGGGCCCCGTCGCCCGCAATCTCGTGTATCTTGTCCATATGCGGTTATTGCCTTTCTTCGAATCCTAACTTCAGCAATTAGAATTCTAGGCGATAACCGCTTCCTGCTTTCTACGGCCAGGGAAGCGGCCCCTTACACCAACATTCGGCACGCGATCAGTCTTTGACCTGCGGTTCCTTGACCGATATGCAAGACACTTGTTATTACTCCTTTTGGTTAGTTGCAAGTGGCTTGCGGGTTTTGGGCACTAGGGGAGGGCTTTGGTCTCCCTACCCCGCCCTGTCATCTACTGGGACAAAAATTGAAACTCAATCCGGCTGAGTTTATTTTGAGTTTTGGTTTTTGTCCCAGTGCTGTTCCAGTAACGTGTCGCCACGTGCTGTAACGTGCCGTCACGTCCAAATGGCGATACAATCTAAGACACTCTGTGCGCCAGATGAAAAATTGTATTTATAGAGTGGGAGTAGTAACCGATACAAATTCGTATCAGTTCGTGACAAAGCGACGCCCCCTGAAAACACCAGTTCAGGGGGCTTTTCTTATGTCTTTAGCACGGATCAAACAAAGCGTATTACGCCTTTCCTAGCGACAATATGACAGTTGATTCCATGACAATCGTAATAGGTTTTGAGGTGAAACAAGTCTCTTAACTGGGAAAACGGATTGCCAGCATTTATTTCCATACATGAGCCAATTAAGAGCGCCCTCCCTTGTTTGTCGCTGTTGTTCGCCATGGTGTTCCTTTCTCGTATCGTCAGCTCACGGGATGTACCATATTGTGCGTTTGTGCATGTAGATACGCAATTTTCAAACGTTTGATTTCTTTATTTGAACCCTCTTTTCGTCCGCAATCGAGTTCGTCAGCCGCGCCGACGGCTCACCGTGAAGACGTCCGCGTTTGGGATGGAGGAAGCGGCATAGCGATGGGCGGTAGCGGAATTGGTTATTCGGAAGGGACAAATGGCAACGGGCGCGGTTGACTCGCCCCGCTTTGGCCGATGGCAAACGATGGACAGGGATGCGAAGCCAGGTGCTCACAGGCCGTTCCCGATCCATTGGACCAAGAGAGAAAGAAAGTATGAGCAAAAAGGGCAGAATCGCTCTCACGATCCCGCCCCGCAAACCAGATGGTTTCTAACTGATCAATATTATGCAGCTAAATGGCCTTCTAACAACCCCGCGCATGAGCATTGATGGGCGCCGTCTGTGAACGCGACAAGCCGAACGGCGCTTGTCAGATGAGCTTCCTGCGTGTCTCCTTAAGAATGCCCTTCTTGAAGTCGGACCACTTGCCGAAGAACTTCTCGTCCGTCGCGGTGACGGTATGCTCGGCGTACTTGATCGCGGTGAGCTCCATGGTGCAGATGTAGTCCGCCGCCTGCGAGAGGCGGTACTCGGAGGGCTGCGCCGAGCGGTAGACGACCGCATCCTTCGACAGCGCGTACTCGATTGCGCGGTGGAGTGACTCGGCGATGGAGTGCTGGCCGTTGTCGTAGTAGACCTTGACCGCGTCGTAGGACTGAAGTTCCGCGAGGTTGTCGAACAGGAAGTTCACGAGGTCCCTGCGCATCGTCCCCGCGAGCTTCTCGAGCGAGGCGAACTCCTTGGTCGCGTATGCGAAGGTATGGTATCTCACGGGCATGTGGCGGAAGAATACGCGGAACGAGCCGAGCAGCATCTTGCGCGCCCTCAGATCGAGTCCCGAGTACTGGTCCTTTCCGTTCATGAGCGGCGACGCATGGAAGGGTATGTCGGGGAGCCCCTTGGCGCGGAGGGCTCCCTCGTATGCCGCGATCGAGTCCGCGATGTTTTCGGATTGGTCGTGCATGACGACGGTGAGCAGGTAGTGGCGGTCGGAGAGGCCGTCGCTTCCCGACTCGTCGACGAAGATGCTGAGTTCTCGCATTGTTCTCCTGGATAAGAAAAAAGCCGGGGAAAACGTCCCCGGCACTTGGAAGCCTTCCTAACGGAAAACCAATTACCTTATACCATGGGCTGTCTAAAAATTCAAGGAAACTCGGAGCGTTTCCGGACGTTGGCGGAATCTCAAAGCCCGTTCGTCGACTCATGGGCAAGCCACCCGAGACTACTCACTTTGCCCACCGATGGCAAAGACCTGCGACCTGGGGTTTTGCAAACAGTGCGTAAGCCACCCGCGTTAATTCACTTACGATTGCAGCTGGCGGCTTTCGCGCGAAAGCGCGGTTGAGTTTCAAAAAGGGCGTTTTTGGGCGCTATCGAGCCTCCAAAGGCGGCCCGCCGTGCCCTTTGGGACAAAAACAAAAACTCAAAGTCCTGAGTTTGAAAAAAGTTTTTGGAGTTGTCCCAGCTTTTGTCCCCGAAGTCGACGAAACGCGACGTCGCGTCATTCGGCGGCACTCGGCTCGAGACGGCACCGACAACTGGGTGCAACTGGTGTGACGGGACGGCAGAACCAAAACCATCGAGTGGGAGTAGCCCGATAGGGTTCTGACCTGCATTTTTGAGTGCCGCACCGTGCCGCTGAGTTTCGTTTCGTACGACAGTCATGGCAAAGCCACCAGCGACGGCGGTGAGTAAAAACGATTTCCTAGCCTCCGTTCCCGCGTTGGGACGGAGGCTTTTTCTTTGGTCTTTTACTCCCTTTCACCTGCTATTTCGCTATTTACTCCCAGTGTTTCAAGATGGCAAAGCACTGGGCGGTATTCGGAGGAATGGGAGTAAGGATTTATCCCAAGTGAGTAGACGTGCGATTTTTGTCTCCGGGCCCCGAAACGGGGACGTTTCGGGGCCCGTGAAACTCAAATCGAACTCAATGGGCGGCACCGACGGCTTCGTGCCGTTCCAGACCTCCGGCGCCTCCGTCCTCAAGCTGGGGGCGGGCGGCGTTCTGACCGACCCCGAGTACGAAGTCCGCACCTGGCTCAACGCCACGCTGTTCTCCGACGGCGAGCTCAAGATCGGGTTCGCCAAGGCCGATGCGACAGGCCGCGAGGTGCTGGCCTCCGACACGCTTTGCGCCAACGCCAAGTACACCGCGATCCAGGCGACGCCCTGGGCTTCGTTCGGCAAGAGCGTGAAGCGCGTGACCATCGCCGCCGACACATCGAGGGTCGCCAACGTGAACCTGAACTACTGGTTCTACAGCTGCAACGCCCTGACCTCGGTCTCTGGCATGGCGAACCTGTGCGGCGTGGCCTACATGAACCGTACGTTCAACTCGTGCTCCGCGCTCACCGAGCTCGATCTGCGGGGCATGAGTCCGGCGTCGCTTTCTAGCATGCTCTACACGTTCGGTGCCTGCACCGCCCTTGAGCGCATCCTGGTCGATGCCGACTGGGGGCTGCCGAGCGGGTGCACGGGCTCTTCCACGTTCTACAACTGCAAGGCCATCGTGGGTGGCAACGGCACGACCTACGACTCTAAGCAGACGACGTACGCGATGTGCCACATCGACCACGAGGGGCAGACGGGCTACCTCACTGCCGGGTAGCGGCTTGGGACTGAGCATAATGGCACCCCTGGCGGCTGCGCAGGCGCCCTTCCTGCACTGCTGCCAGGGGTGAGCGCGCCGCCCCCGTGGTGTGGGTTAGGCGATGGGATGCGGCGGCGTGTAGCGAGAACTGCTTTACTCCTCGATTTCGGAAGATAGGTGAACCTTCCCCTTTATTTGAGACTTCTGCTTTTCGATCTGGCGATAAAGCCTGTTGTACTCGATAGCCCACGGCCTTTCGATTTTTCGCAGAGCCAGAAGGTTCATGTGGCTAGTCGTATATGCCCTTGCCTTTTCTTCGGAAAAGCCTTCGTACATCGTCAGGTATCTTGCGAAATCACGCTGGAAGAATCCTTCGTAGCGTTCCTGCGACAACAGCTGCTCCGCTTCTCCTCGAGGCAAATCCCAGTGTTTTTGCAACAGGCCCAGGATTGCTTCCGTGGATGCAGGAGTTTCGTTAAGAGCCGCTACAGCTCTCAAGAGACTTTCGTTGTACCCCTCCTCGTAAAGCCGGCTTTCCATTTCTACCTCCCGTTAGCGACTCTTTCGAACATTCGTTACTGTGCTTTTTCTTATTTTACCTCGCTTTTTATAGCAGCGATTCAGCTACCAGCTGATTTGTGACCGCAGCGGATGATGGGGCCGTTGAAGTTGGTCCATGTTCTGCTGGGAGGTCCTTGTGGAGTCTATTGCGGTGGCGCTCATCGGCGTCGTGACGCAGGTCGGGGTGATCGCGTCGAACTCGCGAAGCCGCGCGGTGATGGAGCTCAAGATTGACGAGCTCGCGCGGCGCGTTGAGAAGCACAACTGCCTCATCGAGCGCACCTACAAGCTCGAGCAGGACATGGCCGTGGTCAGGCGCGACGTTGACGCGCTTGAGGAGAGGAGCGGCAGATGAACCGTTTTCTGACGAGCAACGAGCGGCAGTGGCGCTTTATGCGCACGGTCGTCCAGGGCGTCCTGGGCGTCGTAGTGGCCAACGTCGACCTGCTCATGGGCGTGGTCGTGCTCGACCCCACGCGGCGCGCGCTGTGCGTGGCCATGGTGATGGCCGTGCTCTCGCCCGTTATTGCCGAGCTGGGAAAGGCGAGCGATTCCGATGAGTGAGTACGCAAGCGAGGAGGAGCGCTGGGAGGAGTTGCGCGAGCCCGGCTACGAGCCCGCCACGCCCAGCGACTTCAAGCCCGAGGAGGGCGAGGACGCGGGATTCAAGGAGGTCAGCGCCAATGGGGCATAGCATCCTGTTCAAGCAGTGCGGCAGCGACCGCATGACGCGCAGGCGCTCGCACGCCATCGACCGCATCGTGATCCACTACACGGCGACTCTGGCGTCGGCCCGCAACAACGCGATCTACTTCTCGCACAACGAGCGGCAGGGGTCGTCCGCCCGCTACTTCGTGGGCGACATCACCGACGAGATCTACCAGAGCGTGGCCGAGGGCGACACCGCCTGGCACGCCGGCAACTGGCTCATGAACTGCCGCAGCGTCGGCATCGAGGCCGTGAGCGCTAGCGAGGACTACAGCGAGGTCGAGGCGGGCAAGCTCGCCTGGCTCGTGCAGACCCTCATGAAGCGCTACGGCATCTCCGAGGGCGGCGTCATCCGCCGCTACGACGTGACCGGCAAGATCTGTCCCGCGCCCTACATCGCCGCCGGGCGCAGGGCCGCCCTGCGCCCGCGCATCTGCCGAGGCGCCGGGTCTTCGGACACCGTGGCTGCGGGGTCTTCCGGCAGTGGCGGCTCTGCGCCCTCGGGTGACGTGGCGAGCCTGGCGTGGCGCGTCATCAACGAGGAGTTCGGCAACGGCGAGGCGCGTAAACGGGCCCTGAGCTCGCGCTACCTCGAGGTGCAGGCCGAGGTGAACCGGATTCTCTCCGGCGGTGGTTCCGGCGGTTCTTCTTCGTCCGGCAGTGGCGAGGTCGACATCGACGCGCTGGCACGCACCGTCATCAACGGCGACTACGGCAACGGCGAGGAGCGCAAGCGACGGTTGGGCTCCAACTCCGCCGCCGTGCAGCGCTGTGTGAGCCAGATGCTTTCGTGAGGCGGTTTCGCGAGGAGCTGGCGGAGGGCTGGCAATCGTGGCTTGTATCCCTGTGTTGCTGGCGGCGGCCGTTCTCATGCCAATCGCTTGGATGCTTGGATTGATATACAACTAATAATACTTTTTGATGAGAGGCGCAGGTCAAGTTTGGACTGCGCCTCTTTGTTTGGACGGTCGGGGGGTTACGAACAATCCTGAACGGAGCGCTTCCGAGCGTTGCGGAGTGTAAGAGACGATTTTCAAAACAGCATATTCTACCTGCGGTTTTGTTGATTATCGTTCTGAACCGTTTTGAAGTGCTCTATGGTCTCCGATTAGCTCGCGGCTAAGTCCCTGAAAAGTAAAAGGCGCCCGTGCGGGCGCCTGCCTAGGATTGAGATTCGTTCGGTTGTGGTCGGAATGCTCGTCTTCCGCGGTGCTGTCGTCCGGAGTTCGGCATCTGTCGTTCGCCTCTTCTGTCGTGTTTGATGTTGCGCGTTCTGCGAGCGACCTTGCGCAGGCCTACCGGCCCGTTGCCCCCAGGTGCACCCGGATAAATGGTACCTATCGGTTGGGACTCAGCTTATCGAAATCGAACTGTATGGGAGCGAGCGGAAGGGTGAACGGCCTAGGGTGCAACCAAGATGCCGTCTATCGTATCGTTTTCCCTAGACGAACGCAGGCCTGCGCTGCATTAATGAATCTACACGGAGTCGTTGAGAAGGTCTTCCAGCATCGGGTCTATTCCGCTGGTGATAATATCCTCAATCAGATGCTGGGCATGGAAACGGTTGATTTGCCATGCTACATATGAAAGCGTTTGGCAGGCACGCTCCTTGATGTCGTATGGCGCCTTGCTTAAAACAATCGACTTTGCGATGTCGGCAAATGGATCGTGGTCTTCCCATGTCTTGCAGACTTGCGTCATGCCCTGGTCGATAGCGTCCATGACAAAGGCCGCATTGCCGTTGTCGATTTCCGTAAATTTGACAACCGTTTTAGCGAACGCGGGGTTTGACGCTACCCGTGAGCACAGCTGCTCATCGGTCATTTCGAGAATCCATTCGGCAACCTCTCCGTCGAGGATTCCCCGTGCTGCCTTTTCCGCAAGTTTCGTTTCCCGGTCCGCATCTGCTATCGAAGACAACCTTCGCTTTATCGCGCTCAAAAACTCTGCCGCATCCTGGTATCTTTTCGACGGATCGTCTGCGGTTGCTTTTTCTACCAGCGGTCGAAGACGATGATTCGTTTTTGTCGGATGTCCGGCGAGCACGAAGTTGATAATCCTGCCCAGGGAAAAGACATCGCTCCTTTTGTCTCCATCTTTTAGATAGACAAGCTGTTCAGGTGAACAGTAGAACCACTGTCCATAATTGTTTGTGTTGGTGGTTTGGTAGGATGAAAGTGTGTTCAAGTTCTTTCCAAGCCCGAAATCGGCAATCTTCAGTTGGCCGCTCAGTAGAAAAATATTCGTGGGGCTTAGATCTCGGTGAATGTATCCGCGCGAGTGAATGGCAGCCATGGTGCCAACTATCTGTTCGATTATGGACATCTTGACTTGCTCGGATAGAGGATTGTCCATGAACTCTAGCAGCGTGGTCTCGCCGGCCTCCATCGTGTAGGAGCAATTGCTCTCGTCGAAATCAAAGACACGGAGAACCCCTGGCAGCTCCGAAAGATCATTCATTATCTCGTATTCGCGCTTGAAGCGATGGCGGTTTCTTGCATCAAGGGCTACTTCGGGCATGAGCTTTTTCAGGACTCTGCCTGTTGACTTTTGCCTGAACGCCTCGGCAAAGCCGCCTTTCCCGATCGGGATTAGATCCGAATCAATCACCACAAGCTTCATCTCGCCGTCTGTTCCGACTATCTCAAGCTCGTCGGAGATTAGTACTTGGTTGAACCGTTTCTTCGCTTTGTCCGCCCTTTCTCGGGCTTCGATTTCATCGCAGCCAAAAGTACTGACCATATACTTGAATCCAAGAACGATTGAGAAAAAACGATCGAGACGGCCGCTCGATGCAACACTGGCTATCTTTCCGGCGGCGTATCTCCATCTGGTAGGAGCGTTGCCACCTTGGTAGATGTCCCGGAAGTCAAAATGGTCATTGAAGAATGTCACTATTTGAGGGCCCGACAAGTAGCGGAACAGCTCTCCTTCGTCGCCCACGAACATCTTTGCAATAGATTCGAGCGACCGCTCGCTGAGTGATGGCATCGTTCTGTCCTCCTCGTTCCTCTGTCGTCATCCTAGTCACCGGAGTGCATTCTGCCAAGGATATTTGTCTTAATGAGCTGCTATCTTTTTGTGCTCTCCGCTCATATGATTATCCGACTTTGCCTGGTTATTAATGCATCAGAAAATCGACAACCCCGTGGCTGGCATCCTCGTTAGCTCAAAGGATATTATGACGACGAGGCAATCCCGAAGCTGGCGACATCATTCGTGTAATAAGTCTTGTCACGTTTCAGGATTTCACTAACTTATAAGCAAGCCACCCGAGACTACTCACCTTTCCCGCCGATGGCGAAGACCTGCGACCTGGGGTTTTGCGAATGTCGCGCAAGCCACCTGCGTTAATTCACCTACGATTGTAGCTGGCGGCTTGCACGCTAAAGGTCGGTTGAGTTTCAAAACGGGCGTTTTCAGCGCTATCGAGCCTCCTAAGGCGCCCCGCTGCGCTCTTTGGGACAAAACAAAAATCAAAGTCCTGAGTTTGAAAAAAGTATTTGAGGCTGTTCCAGCTTTTGTCCCCGAAGTTGACGAAGCACGACATGGTGTCACCTGGCGGCACTTGGCTCGAGACGGCACCGAAAACTGGGCGTAACTGGAATGATGGGACGGCGGAACTGGGATCATCGAATGGGAATAGAACAGACGTTCGATTCTGTGTTATAATATCCTGCAATGGGCGCGGCCTCTTCCGAAGCCGCGCCCATTGCTATATTTGGTCGGATATCGACGGAAACCCAAGCTCAGGGAGGTTTGTTGCGATGGCATACGATTTCAAGAAGGAGTTCAGGGAGCTCTACAGGCCGTCCGGCAAGCCGAGCGTCGTAACCGTTCCGCCTATGAGCTACGTCGCCGTGCGGGGCAAGGGCAATCCCAATGCCGAAGGCGGCGAGTACCAGAACGTGTTGCCGCTGCTCTACGGCGTCGCTTATACCATCAAGATGTCGAAGAAGGGCCCGCGAGAGATCGAAGGCTATTTCGACTTCGTCGTGCCTCCGCTCGAGGGCTTCTGGTGGCAAGACCGCACCGATGGCGAGATTGATTATGCGCGGAAGGATGACTTCAACTTCATCTCGTGCATCCGTCTGCCCGATTTCGTCACTCGCGAGGACTTCGACTGGGCAGTTTCGGAAGCTGCCGCCAAGAAGAAGCTGGACTTCTCGGCGGTCGAGCTGCTGAGGGTCGACGAGGGCCTTTGCGTTCAGTGCATGCATACCGGGCCTTACGACGACGAGCCGGCGACCATAGACGCCATGCGCGCATTCGCGGCGGAACGGGGCTACGCCCCCGACTTCTCCGAAGCCCGTCTGCATCACGAGATTTACCTCTCCGACCCGCGCAAGTGCGCGCCGGAGAAGCTCAAGACCGTGATCCGTCATCCCATAAAGTTGATTTAGCGAAGCGAGTGACGCCGATCGCTTCGGCTTTTTGGGGGGCTCAACGTGGCGTGGACGGCAACGGGACGCGCCCTGCGACCGGTGGCGGAGGCCGAGGCGCGGGAGCGCGCGTTCGTTTGCACCGCCTCGCACGACCTTGTCACCCCGCTCATGGCGGTGACCGCGAACTGCGACGTGCTTGAAGCGGAGGCATCCGATCAGGCCGGCCTTGCGTCCTGGGTCGTCAACATCCGTGCAGCGGCGGACGAGATGGCGACTCGCATCGCTGACATGCTCATGCACATGGGCGGCGACTAGCCAGGGCGATCCCTGCAACGGGCATTATTATCCGGGAAGCGTTTGATTGCGAGGCACGCCGGTGTGAGGGCCTGAGTCGTCAGGCCCTCACAGGGGGACCGCGATGGTGGCCACCGCGCCGCCCGAGGGACTGTTGGCGAGCGAGACGGAGCCCCCGTGGGCGCTCGCGGCCTCGGAGGCGGCATGGAGGCCGAGCCCGTAGTGGCGGCCTCCGTCGCGCGAGGAGCGGGAGGAGTCGTCTGTGAAGAGGCGCTCGCAGCCGCGTTCGAGGGCGGCGGGAGAGAAGCCCGGTCCGTCGTCGGCAACCTCGATGACGAGCTGGCCGCCCTCGACGTCGCAGGATACAGCCACGCGCGAGCGCGCGTGCTCGGCGGCGTTGGCCACGAGGTTAGCGGCGGCTCGCGCCAGGCTGGTTCGGTCGAGCGGGGCCTCGGGCGCGCCCGCGACGGCGGGGCCCGTGGCCGCGTCGAGCGTCACGCCTCGCGCCCGGGTGATCTGGGCGGCCTCGGCGAGGACCTGTTCGCAGAGCTCGGCCGGCCGCATGGGGGCCCTCTCCGCCCCGCCGGACCCGCGCGACGCCTCGATGAGCAGGCGCACGTAGCCGTCGAGCCTTTCGACACTGCCGGCTATGTCGCGCGCGGCGGCCGCGAGGTCGGCGTCTTTCTCGTCTTCCAGCTCCTCCGCCACGAAGTCGGCGTTGGCGCGCAGCACGGTGAGCGGCGTCTTGAGGTCGTGGGCGAGCGACGCCACCTGCTCGCGCTGCCCCCGCTCCGCGGCCCACCGGGCCTCGAGCGACTCGGCGAGGGAGGTCCGCATGGCGTCCATC
This sequence comes from Collinsella aerofaciens, assembly GCA_048503295.1. Classification (GTDB taxonomy): domain Bacteria; phylum Actinomycetota; class Coriobacteriia; order Coriobacteriales; family Coriobacteriaceae; genus Collinsella; species Collinsella aerofaciens_CI. The sequence goes on from DBFRVO010000022.1 coordinate 35,273, forward strand.
GCGGCGAGGACGTCGTTCACCTCGCGCACGTTGGTGCTGCCGACCGCGAAGTCGAGCTCCCCCGCGCCGACGCGCCCCGCCGCCTCCGCGAGCGGCGCCATCTTGCGCGAGATCACGCGGCTCGCGCGGCGCGCCACGAGCGCGAGCGCGAGCGCGCTTCCCGCAGCGGCGCCGACGAGCATGAGGCTCTGCGGGTTGGGAAGCAGGCCGGCGAGGTCGCGCGAGACCCACTGCGGCAGGTACTCGCTGACGAGTGCGCAGGCCCCGCCGCCCTTGAGCGGGAACGCGGCGTAGGTGAGGCCCGAGCCCCCGCCCTCGATCTCCACTGTGCCCGGATCCGCGGCGAGTGCCGCACGGGCCATTTCCGTCGCGTCCTCGAGCCGCGTGCCCTCGAGGTCTGTCATCAGCACGTATCCGTCCTTGTTCAGGATGAGGTAGCGGTACGCCGTCGGCACGTCCTGCTGCCCGCAGACGCCGTCGCGTGCCAGGCCCTCCGCGACCTCGCGCGCATTGGCCGGCCCCCAGCTTGCCTCGTAGACGAAGCCCGCGTTGATCGCCGCGGAGAGCGCCATGAACGAGGCGAGCCACGCCGTGGCGACCGCCGCGAACGCGTAGGCGAAGTAGCGCGCGATGACGAAGGAGAGCGGCATGCCCCCGCGACCTCGCGCCCCGGTCCTCAGAGCTGCCACTTGTACCCCATCCCCCAGACGGTCGCGATCGGGTCGGCGCCGGCCTCGGAGAGTTTCCTCCGGGCGCGGCTGACCTGCATGGATATGGCCGCGTCGTCGGCGTCGCTCTCCCAGCCGAGCACCGCCTCGCGGATCTGCGCGCGGCTCATGACCTGCCCGGGGTGGCGGGCGAGGTACTCGCAGATGGCGTACTCGGTGGGCGTGAGCGGCACGGCCTCGCCGCCCACGGCGAGGCCGCGCGCCCCGAGGTCGATCCGCACCTCCCCGAAGGAGAGGGCGTGCTGGATTGGCAACACCTATTTGGACGATTCCGGGAGGGACAGCCCCGCCTCCCTGAACTCGACCGGAGACATGTAGCCCAGCGTCGAGTGGATCCTGAAGTTGTTGTACCAGTGCACGTAGTCCGAGAGCTTGGCCCGGAG
>DBFRVO010000023.1:0-13325 GCA_048503295.1 Collinsella aerofaciens
TAGCGACTTGATTGTTGAAGTAGTCACGCTGGTCCACAAGCCCATGCTGAGCCGAGATGGTGAGAGGGAGGTCGGACTGGTTGCCCTCGTTTTTCCGGATCACCCGATGAGCAACCTCTCTCAACTTACGCTGTTCCCAAGATGGAGTCGTTCAATCTGGATGACCGCTTGGGAACAGCGTAAGTTGGGGGGATTATTCTTCGAAAGCAATGAGCGCTCATCGTCAATGGAGATCCTATCTGTCAGTGTGGCTAAAGGAATATATCCCGCATCGGAATCGAACAGGGATACAAATCCGGGTGCGAGCCTCGCGAATTACAAAGTGGTTCACAAGGGTGACGTTGTCTACAACAGCATGCGAATGTGGCAGGGCGCTGTTGGGTCAAGTGATTACGATGGTATTGTTAGCCCAGCTTACGTAGTTGCTAGACCTGTCATCGAGCTAGACTCAACATGCTTTGGCTATCTTCTGAAGCGGCCTGAGATGTTATATAAATATCTGTGCGATTCGCAGGGGAACTCGAAAGATACCCAGACTCTGAAATACAACAGATTCGCGGATATCGAAGTCACAATGCCAGTAAATCTCGAAGAGCAACGGGTGATTTCAGCTTGTTTGGGACGCGTTGACACCCTCATCACCCTTCATCAGCGTGAGCCACGGTTTGCTGATACAGGTTAAATTAGAGTCGAAAGAGCCCTCATGACGATGTCAATGTCCTTGTTCTCGAGCTCTTGAATGACGTGCAGATAGGTTTCCTGAGTGGTGGTCATGCTTGCATGGCCGAGCCTTCGGGATACGCTGGCGATAGAGACACCGGCGAACAGCAAAAGTGACGCATGCGTATGCCGCAGCCCGTGGACGGATATGACAGGCACGCCAACATTCTTGCAGTGGCGCGCCAAAACGCTGTTAGCTGTCGAGTTATAGACCTTTCCCTTCGCAAATATGGGCTCGGTCGGCGGAAGGTTTTTGAGCAGCCCAGAAAGTTGCATGATGAGTTGCCAGTCGAGTTGAACCTTCCGCACTGATGAGGCGTTTTTCGTGGGAACGAATCCGCCGCCGGTCTTGTAATCCCAGGTCTTGTTTACCGAGAGCGTTTGATGAGCAAAGTCGAAGTCTTCGGGAGTAAGCCCAAGGGCCTCGGAAAAGCGCAGGCCCGTTTTAGCGACTATGAGAATAAGCCAATCCCAACTCGGCCCGCCTGATAAGTCAAGGTCGCCGAGCATGGCATGAAGCTCAAACTGGTTGAGATACTTGATCTTTTTCGCACGCGGCTGTTTTCCTTTGATGATAGCCTTGCGCGTAGGATCGCGGGGGATGAGTCCTTCGTCAACCGCGTCAAGGATCGCCCCTTTAAGCTGATGGTGAAAGTCCATGGTTGTCTGGCGCTCGTGGTGCTCTGCGTAACCATTGATGAGCTGCTGGTACGAAGTGCGGTCGAGATCTTTTATCTTGAGGTCTGGAATCAGCTTGGCAAGCCAAGACTGCGTGAGCCGGTACTTTCCCATGGTGACCTCACGGATGGCCCCTTCTTTGTAAACGCTAATCCATTCCGAGTAGTAATCGCAGAAAAGCGATTCTTCATTGATGCTGATCGACATTTTTACCCTCCTTCATCGTGTGAGGCGGCTCACGCTGATGAAGGGTGATGAGGCTGTCAATCTCGGCTAAGCTTTTTGCAATTGCTTTCTGCTCGGCGTGATCGGCAGGCACGGCGAAGAACGATTGCGAAATCAAATTCCAATCTGCGCGAGGCATCTTAGAGCCCGAAGACACATTTGCGAGCCTTTGGAAGCTGTCCGTTTGAACCAGCCGATACAAAAATGAACTGTCACACTCTGTAGCTCTAAGGACCCAAAAATCACCTACAGCTATACCGTTGAACTGCGGGTATAGCCAATTCATCAAATAAGGACGAAGCTTCCCGTATAGAACATCTCCGGCGTAAAACTTAATTCCCGTTTTGCCGCCTTCTTTGTCGCGCAAATCTTTGTTCAGCGTACCCTCGCCAGAAACGATGTCCTCGTATTCGACTTGAGGCAAATCGGGATCGCTTGACTGAATGGAAACCCTGTCGGTCAGATCAGAGAACTTACACTGTTCCCAAGATGAAGCGAGGGGACGCACGCTCACATACGCCCCCTCGGATTGACAAACTCTCGATTTCGCCTGTTCAAAATCGCCGCTCATTCGTCGATGTCGAAGCCGCCTTCCAGGATGAACTTCTTCAACAGCGCCGCCGCACGGGTGTTCACCTTGAACAGGGGAAGCGTCTTGCCCTCCTTCTGCTCAAAGAAGGCCTTGGCGCGTGCTTTGTCCACCGAGTCCTTCAAATCGTCGAAGCGCCCGAACTCGTTAATGTTCGATTCCGCCAGGTCGAGCGCAGCCATAGTGGCAAGAAGATCGCCATCTATGCCGAGCGCCTCAACGACTCGCTCGACCTGAGCGTTTTTCGCCCTGCGTGCATAGGTCGTGATGTAATCCCTCAGCGTCATGCCGTCTTCCAGGGCGGCGTCCCCTCGTTCGACGTCGTGAAGGAACAGCTCGGCGAAGCGCTGGTCATCCTGGCTCAGGGACGCGAACGATCGGTGGAGCTCCTCGCGCGCGGCGGCGAGCCCCTCGTCGTCCTGCTCAAGGCATTTCAGCCACTTCTCGAAGTTCGCGTTCATGTAGTCGCTGTCTATGAGCCCCGTGTCGATCTCAGTTATATGACCATCAAGCTCGTAGGGCGCTTCAGGCGCGTCGCCAGGGCCGCCCCCTCCTGCGAACAGCTCCTTGTAGCGCTGCACGAGGATGAGGTAGGTCCGTTCGTCGATGACCGGCTGCACGAAGAAGGACTTGCCGCTCAGCTCGCCTTCTTCCGACTCCTCCTCGAATTCATAGGTGTCCTGCTCCCATGTGAAGCCCTGCACCTTCGCGGCCTCGAGGAACTCGTTGAGCTCGACGAACTCCTTGGCGAACTTACGCCTGGCTTCCTGCGATGCGGGGAGCTTGGAGAGGTCTCCTACGCCAGCTGCCTCGAAGACCATGAGTATCTCCTGAAGGCGCGCGTCCATCAGCGCGATATTGTCCGGGAGCTTCTGCACGAACATGTCGAGCGGGCGGTCGCCCGAGTACAGCTTCACCGCGGCCTCGATGTAGCCCTTCATAGTATGGGGACGGCGGTAATAGCGGATGGTGCCGAAGGGTTTGTCAGGGCCGAACAGGCGGTTGGTGCGGCTGAAGGCCTGGATGATGCTCTCGTAGTCGATGACCTTGTCGAGATAGAGCGTGTTGAGCCACTTGGAGTCGAAGCCCGTGAGCATCTGGTCCACCACGATGAGCAGGTCGATGCGGCTCTCGCGGTTGGCGTCGACGTTGACGTAGGGCTTCTTATGAGAAAGGCGCGCTGAGATGTCCTTCTTCATGGCGGGCCAGGTGGGAATGGTAAACTCCTGGCCATATGCTTTGTTGTAGTCCTCGATAAGTTCGACCAGAGCGTCCTCCTTCACAGTGGAGCCGGCATCGTTGTCGATGCTTGGGTCGAAGAGCGCCGTCACCTTCATCTGCGGTGCCTCCCTCTTGAAGGCGCGGTAGTAATCAATAGCCTCGGGGATGGAACTCGTCGCCAGAATTGCGTGGAACTTGTTGCCGTGGGAAAGCACAGGGAAGCGCCGCAGCACGTCCTCGACGACCTTGCCGTGGTGCGGCGTATCGGGCCAGTACTGAGCGCGGGTCAGGAAGTCCTCAATGCCCTTGATGTGGTTGCCAGCGCCGTCAACCATGGGACCCATGGGGACCTTCGCCTGGTCCATGTAGTGATAGAAGACCTTGCTCTTGCGCTCGTCGGAGATGGCCTCGCCGACGCTCGAGGCCTTAGCCTGCTCGAGGGCCACGGCCTCGCGTACGTCGTGGTCGTCGAAGGTCGTCACCATGTACGGGTCGAAGCCCAGCACATTGCCGTCACGGATGCCGTCGGCGATGCTGTAGCGGTGCAGGCACTCGCCGAACACCATGGCGGTGGTGGAGCCTTTCTTCTGGTTCTCGTCGAGGATCGGCGTGCCCGTGAAACCGAAGAACAGCGCGTTTGGGAAAGCCCGGCGTATGTCCTGGAGCATGTCGCCGAAGGTTGAGCGGTGGCACTCGTCTATAACGAACACAATCCGCTTGGCAGCCAGGCGGTCGAGTTCCGCCTGGGTGATCCTGCCCTCGCCGGCCTTCACGTTGCTCATCTTCTGGATAGAGGTCACGATGAGGCGGTTCTTGGGGTCGTCGCTCGCGAGCTTCGACTTCAGCACCTGCGTGTTCTCGGTCCCCTGCACGTCATCGGCGTCATCGGCGAATGCGCGGTACTCGGAGAGCGACTGCGTGCCCAGCTCGATGCGGTCCATGAGGAAGACCACCTTGTCGGCGTCGTGTGAGTCAGCTATGAGCTGGGCCGACTTGAAGCTCGTCATGGTCTTGCCGGAGCCGGTGGTATGCCATATATAGCCGCCAGGACGCCCCGGGGCGCTGCTCTTGGGCCTCTCGTCCCACTTGCATCTGCGCACCTTGTCGGATATGGCAGCAGCCGCGTAGTACTGGTAGCTGCGCATGACCTTCAAACAGCCGTCCGAGCTATCCGCCACGGTATAGAAGCCGATGAGCTGGTGTGCCATAGGGATGGAGAGCAGCGTGGAGGTGAAGCGCTTCCATTCGTCTGTTCCGGGTTTGTCGCCCGCGCAGACGGGCTCGTTGTTGAAGTCCTCCCAGTGGAAGAAGAAGTTCGGGTTGAACGCGCCCGTGCCGGGGTTGGCGAAATAGCGCGCCTCGTCGGGGGTCATCCCCACGAAGATCTGCGTCAGGCGGAAGAGCCCGGTGAACACGCCCTCGTGGGCATACTTCTCGATCTGACCGGTGGCCTGGCTGACGGGGATGCCGCTGCGCTTGAGTTCGATATGGATGACCGGCATGCCGTTGATGAGCAGGCACAAGTCTCCGCGACGGTCGTTCAAGATCTTGCTCTTCGCAGGATAGACAGGCTGCTGAGCGATCTGGTAGCGGCTCTGGCCGGCTGCAATCTCCTGACGATCATAGATTTTCAGGCTCACCTCCTTGCCCAGATGAAGCGCATCGTCGGGGTTGTCGCGCGTGATGGCGACAGTCTTTCCGTTGATGAACCCGTTGAGCGCGAGCGGGGTCTTGAGCGTTTCGATTTGTTCGATGACCTGCGCCATCTCGCCCTGGGTGAGAGGGCAGCCGTTCAGGCGGTCTATGTCGGCGTTGTTCTGGAATAGAATCTTCGCCCAGTTGTTGATGAGGTCCTGCTCGGTGGGATAGCGAAGCACGCCCCCCGCGTCGTCCCAGCCGTGCTGCTTCAGCACGGTGATGACCGCTTCCTCGAACGCGGCCTCTTTATCGAAAACCATGGCGAAACCTATCTACGAACTGCAAAAAGTTATGCACTTAACTATTGGCAATCATTATAAGACATAGGTACATCTACCTGGGAACAGCGTAAGTTGGGCAACTGTGGGACAACCTATGGCGGTCTGAGCGGTAAAACCAAGGAAGATTTCGGTCATGGCAACGCTAGGTTCGTTCCGTATACCAATGTCTTCGACAATCCCCTGACGGACACAAAGCGGCTCGAGACAGTCGAAATAGATTCAAGCCAAAACAAAGTTGCGTACGGTGGCACGTTCTTCACTGTGTCTTCTGAAACGCCAGATGAAGTTGGCATGTCCTCAGTTTGGCTCTCTGACCAGGATGATGTTTACCTCAACAGCTTCTGTTTTGGATACAGACAAGATTCAACGTTTGACCCGCATTACCTAGCCTACATGCTCAGGTCAAGTTCGATTCGTTCCGATCTCACTCTGCTGGCTCAGGGAATCTCTAGATTCAACATCTCCAAGAACAAGGTGATGGAGTTGAGTGTTCCCGTTCCGTCTGCGGCAGAGCAGAAGCAAATTGGTCAATACTTCGCCCGCCTCGACAGCCTCATCACCCTTCATCAGCGTATGGGTCCCATCTTCTGCTTTTGCGCACATGGATCAAGAACCAATTTCGCGTCCACTCTTCAAGGATAGCTTCGGATATTACGCTACCCGCGCCCCATCCCGAAGATACTCATGTCGCCATCGGCGCCAGCTTCAGGCGTCTTCGGCACAGCCGAGGGCGCCTTCGTTTGCGGTTCCTCTTCCGCTGGTGCGTCTATCGGCTCGCTGAGCGCCAGGAAGAGCCTCATCACAAGTTCGAGCCTCTGCTGCAGAGAATCGCTCAACTCGCCGTAGGAGGCCGCCAGTTTCACCTCTTTGGCCAACTCCACCATCGAGTCTTTCAGCGCCTTCTGCACGCTCACGGAGGGTCTCACCTCGACCTGGGTATCGGTTAGCTTGGCGATGATGTAGTCCTGCCTGAGCATGCCGCTCCAGGCAGCCATCTCGCATATGAGCTTGTGCTCTTCGGGCGCGCAGCGAAACGCCATCGTCTTACTGCGCTTGCGGGCGCTGTTCTCGCACGGCATCCTTCTTACCCCCTCGCTCCGTCGAGCGCGGCGGCCATCTCGTCCTGCTTCGTGGGGAACAGGTGCGCGTAGCGGTAGGTGATGTCCACCGCCTCGTGGCCCATGCGCTCGGCGATGGCCAGCGCGGAGAAGCCCATCTCGATCAGCAGGCTCACGTGGCTGTGGCGTATGTCGTGTACGCGGATGCGCTTCACTCCAGACGCCTTGCACCCGCGCTCCATCTCGTGGGCCAGGAAGTGCTTGGTCACGGCGAACAGGCGCTCGTCGGGGGCGACGTCGTCGCGCAGCTCGATGAAGTCCGCCATCTCGTCGCGCAGGAAGGCGGGCATGACGATCGTGCGCACCGACTTGGGCGTCTTGGGGTCGGTCACGGTGTCCACGCCGTGGAGGCTCTGGTACGACTTGTTGATGCGCAGACGCGAGCTCTCCAGCATGAAGTCGGACGGCGTGAGCGCCAGAAGCTCGCCGCAGCGTATGCCCGTCCAGTAGAGCAGCTCGAAGGCGTGGAACGAGAGCGGCTTGTCCATGACGGCCTCGCTGAACCTCAGGTACTCGTCCTTGGTCCAGAACTGCATCTCGCCGCCCTTCTTCGAGCCCATCTTGTCGACCCTTCGCACCGGGTTGTCGGTGAGCCCGTAGTAGCGCTCGGCGTGGTTGAAGATGGCGTTGAGTTGGTTGTTCACCGTGCGCAGGTACGTCGGCGCCCAGGGCTTACCGTCGGCGTCCCGGTGTTCAGTGAGCTCGTTCTGCCACCTAATAACGTCGATCGGCCTCACATCGCACATGCGCATATCCCCAAAGAACGGCACGAGCTTGTCGTTGATGATGTACTCCTTGGTGATCCACGTATGCTCGCGTATGCGAGGCTTCACCTCGGAGGCGTACACCTCAACGAACTCGGAAAACGTCATGTCCATGGCCCCGCCGTTAAGGCTCTTGAACTGGCTTTCCCATACGGCCGCCTCCACCTCGGAGGAGAAGCCGCGCTTTGTCTTGTGGCGCTTCGAGCCGCGGGCGTCGCGGTAGTAGCACTGCACGAAGAACGTGCCGTTGCTGTCGTCCTTGTACACCGGCATGTCAGTCCACCTCCGGGAAGTACAGGGCGTCGAAGACGTCACTTCGAACGCGTCCGCGGATAACCACGCGCCCGCGCGCCTCCTGCTCGGCGTTTATCTTCCTGATCACCTCGTAGGCGCTGCCTTTCTTGATCCTCAGCAGCTCCGCGACCTCGTCCGCATCCAGCATGTGCGGTCTCGGCGTCTTTGCCACCTTCTCGTCCATGGCTCCTCCTGTCATTAGCGTACAGATACGTACGGTTTACAGATTCAGAGTAAACGTACATATCTGTACTGTCAATAGAATTGCGTACATTTGCGTACGCTGGTAAGATGTGCGGGTACGTAATTCCAGGAGGAGGGCGCATGTCCGTAGGCGAGAACATAAGGCGGTACCGCAAGTCGCGCGGCATGACGCAGGCGCAGCTTGCCGAGGCGGTCGGCCTGACCGAGGGGGCCGTGCGCCACTACGAGAGCGGCATCCGCGCCGTGAAGCCCGAGCTGCTCGAATCCATCGCCGCAGCGCTCGGCGTGTCCGTCAACGCCCTCAAGGATTACGGCGTCGAGACCGCAGGCGACCTCATGTCGCTGCTCGTGCGGCTCGAAGACTCCTTCGGCATAGTTCCCTCAGCCGACGGTTCGGGCCTCTCCCTGAACCCCAAGGCGCCGCACGCGCCCAAAGCCGCGATGGCGATCGAGTTGTGGGCAGAGAAGCGCGCACGGCTCGAGAACGGCGAGATCGACGCCGACGAGTACGAGGACTGGAAAGCCTTGCTGTAACGGCTCCCCGCATTTCGCAATCAACGCAACCGAATCAGGACGCCAGGCTAGGCGGTGAGCTCCGCTCGCTCCTGCGTAAGCTGAGTTTTTACTCCCCATTGCATGCAAAGGCATTTCAAGCGTAAATGGGGAGTAAATGACGCGGTGGCTTACATGGCGGCACACGGCAGTACACTGCGGCATTTCCCCTGATTACTCCCGTTTTCATTGAGGCGGCGAGATTCTTTACTCCCCATTAACCACCTGGGGAAACGCCGTACGGAGACCGTAAAAACGCCCGTTGAGTTCGATTTGAGTTTCACGGGCCCCGAAACGGCCTCGTTTCGTTCTCGGGGACAAAAATCGCGCGTCTACTCATTCGGGATAAATCTTTACTCCCGTTCCTCCGAATACCGCCCCGTGCCTTGTCGTCTTGAAATACGGGGAGTAAATCGCGAAATCGCAGGTGAAAGGGAGTAAAACGGCAAAGAAAAAGCCTCCGTCCCAACGCGGGAACGGAGGCCAGATTACCGTATTTACTCACCGCCGTCGCTGGCGGCTTTGCCATGACTCTCGTACGAAACGAAACTCAGCAGCACAGTGCGGCACTCAAAAATACAGGTCAGAACCCTGTCAGCCTACTCCCACTCAATAATCAAATCGTTGCGTATTTTCTTCAGTTTTTGTCGTGGTACGGCATTTTGCAGAATTTTACGCTGGATTAAACAAAATTCGCGAAAATCCATGTTGTCAAAATGTTGTCACGGGCGATTTTCCCGTGACAAACGTCTGCATTTTAGACCAATGGCTTAGAGGTCTAAAAATGAGGTTGAAAACATTATAGGTCCAAGACAGTGTAACAGCATCAGCTAATCCGGATCGGAACATCGATTTTGTCGCGAGCGATGCATACATTGTTTTTCACGATGTAGCATTCAACGAAGTGAGGACCGTTGAAATCGGTATGCTCTCGCTTCTCGTGCTTCCCCTCATCAAGCACGATATCGCCACGTACGCAATCGCGCGAATATGCAAGTTCACCGCAATTTCTTACTTTCCAATAGACGAGGAAAGGCTCCCTTGCGGAAGTTGCCTTGATGTAAAAGCGAAGCTTCTTGTCCTTCCGTAAGAACTTTCTTTCATGAATCATCTCAAGCAACGAGGCTGGGCGGAAGCCGTCTTGGGTTACGATGCAGTCAATCTCCAGAGAAGATGTGATTCTTACAGGGAACAGCTCCTCTATGTATTGCTCGCGCACTGTTGTGCCGTATTTGAGGGCCCAGGCGCTTTGTTTCGATGATTGAGAGCCGCTATTCAGTGCGTTTTCAAACCGTTTTCCGAGCAGGTTGACTAGCACCTCTTCCTTCTCGATGTCCGTACCAGCTTCCACCAGTTGGCGATAAGCCTTCTTGGCTTTTCGGATAAACGCACCGTTTCCTTTGTCGGACACTCTTTGGTTGCTGCCAAGAGCAAGCCAATATTCCTGGTTCGGGTTCTCGTTCATGAGGTAGCCGAAAATGTCCGTAAGCACCGCATAAAACTCGTCGACGCTCGCACACTTCAATTGGCTACGCTTTAGATAGTTATCGACAAGCGTATCGATTAGTAAGCCGCCGAACACCACGCCCGCTGACTCCCTCCATACTCTGATGGAGTTGCACAATCGCTTGAAATTACCATCAAACTCGAGATTTGCTTCAGAGCAGCGGCTCTGTTCAGGGATGGGATCGGTTTTCTTCCATGAGCCTTCGTTGTGCGTATCGGGATAATCAAAAGCGCCGTCGGACCTTGCAAAAGCGGGGACTAGATCAATTGTGTAGCCTCTATCCGTGAAATCGATTACGACTGCTTGTCCGTCACCCCTCATCTTTGTCTTCGGGTATCGTTCTAGCAATACGTTCTTGACCTCTTGAAGAAGAGCGCTCTGCCCGTTAGAAGTATATTTTTCAAAGCGATTAAATACTTCTTTCGGAAGGATGAAGAGGGCGTCGACATCGCTGGTTTTATCCACAGCCGTCCCTCTGCCCACGGACCCAACAAGCACTAAATGCTCCGTAGATGAACTTGAATTGTAATAGTGGCCGTTCAGCTTTCTTGCAATTCCACCAAGTCCGTCAGAGTAGGCGTCAGGTGAGTCCATTTGAATTTCTTTAAAGAAATTGCTGAAAACTATCTTGTGATTCATCTTGCTCTACACCTCGCCGCAGACATCTTTCAGAGTCTCGAACTCGCCCGCATCATGAGCTATTTCGGCAAGTTTGACCGCATGCTTTGTTGTTCTCGGTTCATTGCGGCAAAGAAGAGCGAACCTGCACTCTACGCAGCTAATTAAAGCGTCTGCACCGTCCTCTTCGTTTGATGCGGCTTTGTATGCGCGCAATGCGTCATGTTTCAAGCTTAGGTATTCTTTGGCGCAATCAGCATGATCGCGAGCGAGCAGGTCGTAATTTCGAGCTTCGCGAAAAATTGAAATTGCGGCGGCGGTGATAGTGAAGATGGCAGAGCAAATCTTCAACCATGGATAGTCACAAGCCAGGGTGGCCAAAATCCCGGAGGTACCTACCGCTATGCAAACCACAGAAGCGATTTGAAGTGCAAGCGCAACCCTAAGGTAGTAATCCGCTTGCTTTTCGTGAATCTTATGAGTCCAGGCAATGCTGTCGTGCATTCCGGAAATTATTTCTATATCTCCCATAGCATCCTGTCTATTTCGAAAGAATGTCATCAATTACATCGAGAGCATCTCTGTCCAGCTTGGAAACGCCCTCGGCTACCGCGCTAACGAAGTCGGGCTCATCGGTTTCGGTTGGGTATATCTCAAACGTAAGGTCCTCGAAATCAATTCCAACTTCCTCGAAAACGCTTTCTATCAAGCGAATCTTTTGCCTAGTCGAGGTTGAAAGATAGGCGTATATGCCATGACCAATGTTGTTCCAGCCGTGGTCGCCTTCACGATCGATATCAAGATAAGTTCCGGGGAAGTCGCTTAGGTTCGCCAAGCTGCGCATCTTCGCTGGGTCAAGCTCGCAAACCTGGCCAAGAATCTGATCAGCCGCCTCTTTCCACGAGTTCACCTGATACTTTGAGCCGAGCAGCGTGAAGGACGCAATATCGGTGCCCTTGAAATCGACTCCCTCGTCCAAGCCAAACTCGAGCTTTGTTTTCGTTTTCGGTTCAAAGGCCGTTTTGGGGTATGTCCACAGCTTGAGGAACATCTCCGCCATGAGCTCGCTTCTTGCCTCCAATTGCTCCTCGCGCCATTCGTCTTGCTCTGCGATCCACTTATTGAGAGGCAGAGGCGAATCCTTGAATCCATGCTCCATCGTGAGCTTCTCAGCGAAAGAGCGGTTGCTGTACTTGCTGTTGTACGCAGTTAGCGTGAGGTTGGCAATCCTGTGCACCCAAGTCTCGTGGACTTCGATTGCGTTAGCGCCCAAGTAGCGCTTCCATGCTTCAGAAAGGGTTTGCGGCATGACGTGCTCAACGGAGAGGCCGTCATCATCGGCGAGCATCGCTTGCTCGACGTCCAGGTATTCCTTCGAGTTGCCGTTCTCAAGCCTATCGAAGTAGTAGATCTTGTTCTTTTGGTGCATGTGGTAGAAGTCGCGGGTCTTAACCTTCTCCACGAACTCTGAATCGACCGGGAACCTGCCTGAACCGACCTTATGTTCAAGGATGTATACGACCGCGCCAACATAGTCCGAATCATCCTCAATCGCTTTCAAGACCTCGTTGTTAAGTGTCGCAAACACCTTATTCAGCGCACTGGTAGGAACGTCGCATACGATTCTCCTGAAGAGATAGCTCTCAATCGCCTCAAGCGCCACCACTGCATCCTCAGGCTGGATCTCCCCAGTCCCGAGCTTGTCCAACAAACCGAACAGGAATGGATTCGCGACGCTCAGCTCCAATCGAGCCAGACGCTTCAAAACCTTGTTAACGTCTTTGTGGGCGGTATTTGCCTTCGATATCTGCTCGAAGTACTCGGCGAACTTTCGCATATCGGCCAACAGCTCTTCGCCGGCAAGCGCTTTGCTCTCGGAATAGTCTTTGAAAGCCTTGTAGACGGCTGACATGGCCGGCCATTTCCTGGTCTTCATCGTCAGGTATTGGCGGATGAAGTCGCTAACCTCGTATCGCGTCAGTTCCTCGATGCGATTCCAGAATTTCTCATAGAGGAGCTCCTGGGTCTTCTGAGGCTGGCCCATCAACACATAGTTTCTAATCTTGTCGGCCTCGCTGAGGTCCATGCCTGTCGAGTTAAGGCTCTCGAAGATAAGTTGAGGGTCGTCATCGCTGCCAAGGGTGATGTCGATCACGACCAGCTTCTTGATGGCTGCGAGCAAGTCGTCTGCCTTCACACCGGACCTTTTGATCTCCTCGTAGAAGAAGAGGTAGTTCTGGGTGATGTTCGAGGAGTAATCAAACTCTTTCGGGCCCTCGAAGAGCTTATCGAAGGCAGCCATGTCGTTTTTGACGGGCTTGAGCTTCATCTTGCGCTCGTGATCGCTGTACTCATCAGTCAAATACGTATTTGTGATCCTGTTGACCAGTTTCGTGTCTTCGAACGGGATGGCGTCTTCTTTCACCAGGTCCCTAAGGGCGATAAGCAACAGGGAGACTGTCGTCAGCCTCTGCTGTCCATCGATGATGATGTAGTCCGACCCCTCAGTATGGGAAACGATGCTGCCAAAGAAATGCGACTCCTTGCCTCGCTCGATTACGTTCAAGAGGTCTTGCAACAACTGGCGGCAGTTGTCCTTCTTCCAGTCGTAATTACGCTGATATACGGGAATAACAAATCTCTTATCAGCGCCGTCCATGACAGCAACAAGCTTTTTGTCAAAACCTTTCATCTGCTATCCAATCTGCAAGATGCCCTGATAGAATGCTCATGTACGGTAAGGAAGCAAGCAACCGAAAACAAGAGATAGACCGCCAGCACTACACTATTCCGAACCAAAGACCAAAAGATAAGCATTGTGGGAAAATCTAAACTTTTGGATTTTCCTACAATGCC
>DBFRVO010000024.1:0-66827 GCA_048503295.1 Collinsella aerofaciens
GGGAGGCGCCGCGCGCTCGGGCGGCACGCCAGGGAGATAGTGGACGAGATAGTCGAGAAGCGCGGCCTCAAGAAGGAGTAACATCGGGACTTGCAGCGACGGACCTCAGGACGCTCTTACACCACGTCTGCGCGCGCGACCGGCTGTTGAAAACTTGGCAGTCCGTTCGGCGCCATTTTTGGTGCGTTCGCGCCAATGCGTGACTGACTGGGTTGAAATTCGTGTTTTCCTGTGCCTATGAAGGATCTACTTTGTGACATATCGGCTTTTAGGTACTGGCGTTTGCCCCCTCAGGTTCGCGCTTTGTGTCCGCCGCTTCCACGGCCGGAAGAAGACCGGCAGCGATATGATCTCGCCCGTAACCCGACTGCTGCGGTTGCGCTCGGCTTTCCGTTGTATACATTGGTTCGGTCGAGAAACAAGCGGACTTGTCCTACCAGCATTAGGCAGCGGCTGTTCCTTGGTGAGCTCCCCAGGGAATCCGTGCTGGAAACGGAGCATGGATTTTTGATTACGTCTCCTCTACTGACGGCATTCATCATGTCGCGGCATCTGACGGATCTTCAGCTTCTTTTTGTGTTGGCGGAGATGTGCGGCCTGTTTGCGGTGTGTGCTCTGCCGGCGGCACTTGAGGCGGAGCTTACGCGTGCAATTGATTCGGGCGCGATTTCGACGACGTTGGGTTGGGTGCGCTGCCCGTCCGAGGACGGCACCGCTTCAAATTTATGGCGTCGAGACGCTTTGGTTTTGGGCAGAGACCTTGACCGTTTTTGTTCAGATGTTTGTGGGATGCGTTACGGCAATAGATTTATGACGGTATCGCAACTCGTTCCATTGGGTGCCGCATCGCCTTTTGAGGTCGAGGCGTATTTGCTACTTGCATTGCCGCGATCCCTGGGAGGCGAAGGTTTTTGCGGCATAGAGCTCAATGTCGAAGTGATGCTAAACACAAGTGCTCGAGCGATTGTGGGAAAGTCCCGTGTATATATCGACCTACTTCTTTCTTCACCGGACGGTAGGCGACAGGTGGCCATTGAATGTCAGGGAAAGGCCTCGCACGGACGCGCAGGGGATGGCTTGCGTGACGCTGACCGCATGACGGCCCTTCAGGCCATGGGCTACGATGTACTTCTCCTGACACACAGACAGATATCGGATGAGGATAGATTCCGCGCGATCGTTAAGGCCGTATGCAGGATGTTCGATGCTGAATATCGTGATAAAAGCTCGGATGAGCAAAGGGCTGAGACATTACTTCGATCTGAACTATTCGTTGACTGGACAAAATTGGGAGTAATTGACGGAAAGATGCCCGTTAGACACAAAACAGCTCGATCGTGGACGGTTGCGGTTCTAAGTGAGTAGACTTTTGGCACTTTGGCGACCAGGCCGTTTTGAAACAAGTCATTTACCTGCGACTTTATAAAGCAATACGGATGGTCTGCTCGGCAAGTTCCAAAAAGTCTACTCACTTAGTTTTTGACGAGAAACCTATGCCGAAGGCGGTCCTATTTCAGGTAGTTAACAAGTTTGTGAGGCACGAAAAAGGCCCGAACCATGCGGTCCGGGCCTCATCGAGCTAGAGGTTATGTCTCAGGTTGCTGGCTTAGCCGAAGTAGCGCTTGAGCAGGCCGGCGAAAGCCTTGCCGTGGCGAGCCTCGTCGCGAGCCATCTCGTGCACGGTATCGTGGATGGCATCGAGGCCAGCGGCCTTGGCGCGCTTGGCAAGATCGGTCTTGCCGGCGGTGGCGCCATTCTCGGCCTCAACGCGCATCTCGAGGTTCTTCTTGGTGGAGTCGGTCACGACCTCGCCCAGGAGCTCAGCGAACTTGGCAGCGTGCTCGGCCTCCTCGTGGGCAGCCTTCTCCCAGTACAGGCCGATCTCGGGATAGCCCTCGCGATGAGCGACGCGCGCCATGGCCAGGTACATACCGACCTCGGAGCACTCGCCCTCAAAGTTGGCGCGCAGGTCGGCAACGATGTCCTCGGAGACGCCCTCCATCTTGGCGACGCCCACGACGTGCTCGGCAGCCCACTCGAGCTGACCCTCCTCCTGCTTCAGGAAGCGAGAACCGGGAACGCCGCACTGGGGGCACTTGAAGTCCTCGGGCAGCTGGTCGCCGTCGAACTCTTCCACATAACCGCAAACGGGGCAAACAAACTTCATGATTCGATCCTTTCGATCGATGGCGATTGTGCGCTCGTCCGGTCCCGTAAGGGCCCTCTCCGGACGTGCGTCTTGACGAGTTCTATTATCCACAAATGCAACCAAATGTGAAGCCTATTAGGAATGATTTTTAATAAAACAATTTCGAGATATGAAGATGTTGATTGATTAACGATTGGGAGGCCGTCTGCGACCTTTGCTGAGTACAATCGGGCGAGCAAATGTTGACCTATCAACAAATGAAGGAGTTTCCTTTATGCATCTAGCCCGTCGTGCCTGGTGCCGAACATATCAGACGGTTTTTCGCATTGCATTGCCGATCCTGCCCTATACCGAGCCGCGCATTTTAGAGCATGCCGAGGATGTGCCCGCGGTGCTTCAAAAGCGCTCGATCCAGAAGGTCCTTATCGTGACGGATCCCGGCATTGCCCGTCTGGGGCTCACGGCGCCACTCGAGCGTGCGCTTACGGCTCAGGGGATTGGCGTTACGGTCTATGCCGAAACGCGTGCGAACCCCACGGTCTCAAACGTGGAGGAAGCTGCGTCCCTGTATCGAGAGAGCGCCTGCCAGGCCATTATCGGCTTTGGCGGTGGCTCGGCCATGGATTGCGCCAAGGGTGTGGGAGCGCGCATTGCGCAGCCAAACAAACCCATCAACAAAATGCGTGGCCTGCTCCGAATTCATCGTCGCCTGCCGCTGCTTATTGCGGTTCCCACTACCGCCGGTACGGGAAGCGAAGTCACGCTCGCGGCGGTTATCACCGATGACGAGACGCACTACAAGTACCCCATTAACGACTTTGTGCTCATCCCGCGTTTTGCGGTCCACGACCCCGAGTTTACGCGCGGTCTGCCCGCTTCTATTACGGGGCAGACGGGCATGGATGCCCTGACGCATGCTGTCGAGGCCTTTATCGGCCGTAGCACCACGCCCTACACGCGCAAGATGGCGCGTCAGGCGGTCCAGCTCATCCGCGACAATTTGCTCGATGCCTATGAGCATGGCGACGACATGCGCGCTCGTCGCAATATGCTTTCGGCGGCGTATAAGGCGGGTGTTGCCTTTACGCGCTCCTATGTTGGATACGTTCACGCCATCGCACACAGCTTGGGTGGGCGTTACGGGATTCCGCACGGCTTGGCCAACGCTATCATCCTGCCGCATATGCTTCGCGCCTATGGCGAAGCTGCTGCTCCTAAGCTCGCCGATCTTGCCCGCATGGCCGGTATCGCGCCGGCTAACGCGCAGGACAGCCTGGCGGCCGAGGCCTTTATCGATTGGGTCGATCGAATGAACGCCGCCTTGGACATTCCCAAATATGTGGCGGGCATTCGCCGCTCCGACATTCCGCAGATGGCGGCGCATGCCGATGCCGAGGCCAATCCCCTGTACCCCGTTCCGCTTTTGATGGACCGCCTGGAGCTCGAGCATATGTACGAAGTTGTTGCAGGTGGTATGTTTGAGGACGAGAACTAGGAGGTTGCCATGAACACCGAGGAAATTGCGCGCATCGTCGGCGATCAGCGCACTTACTTTAAAACGCACGCCACGTTTGATGTCGATGCTCGGCGTCGCGCGCTCGTGAGTTTACGCGATGCGGTGCGGGCCCACGAGGCCGATATCGCCCATGCGCTCAAGACCGATTTGGGGAAGTCGCATGACGAGGCCTATATGTGCGAGATTGGTACGTCGCTTTCCGAGATTCGACATCAGATCGCTCACGTGGCTCGGTGGAGTCGTCCACGCCTGCGTCCGTGCGATCTCGCTAACGCCGTGAGCGTGTGCAAAACGCAAGCCGTGCCCTATGGCGTCACGCTCATCATGGCGCCCTGGAACTATCCGTTTTTGCTGACGCTCGAGCCGCTCGCTGGCGCCCTTGCCGCGGGCAATACCGTGGTCATCAAGCCGAGCGCCTATGCTCCGGCATCGAGCGCGGTGCTCAGGCAAATCTGTGAAGAGGCATTTGATCCGCGCCTGGTGACGGTTGTCGAGGGCGGGCGCGCCGAGAACGAAGCGCTGCTCGATGAGCACTGGGACAAGATCTTCTTTACCGGTAGCGTTCCGGTTGGCAAGCTCGTCATGGAGCGCGCAAGTAAAAACCTTACGCCCGTGACGCTTGAGCTGGGCGGAAAGAGTCCCTGCATCGTGGATGCGACGGCAAACTTGAAGGTTGCGGCACGGCGCATCGCCTTTGGTAAATGGCTCAACGTGGGGCAGACCTGCGTGGCGCCCGACTACCTGCTGGTCGATACGCGCGTGCACGACGAGCTGCTGGGCCTCATCAAGGAGGAGGTCCGTCGCATGTTTGGCGAACATCCACTCGACAATGAGGATTACGGACATATCGTCAACGCCAAGCATTTTGCGCGCGTGCGCGGGCTGATCGATCCCGATAAGGTCGTGCTGGGAGGCACGGCGCGCGAGTCGTCGCTCAAGATTGAGCCGACGATCCTAGACGGCGTGACCCCCGATGACGCCGTGATGCAGGAGGAGATCTTCGGTCCCATCTTGCCGGTGCTGACGTTTGAGAGCCTAGACGAGGCCGAGACGTTTATTACGGATCGTCCGACGCCGCTGGCCCTGTATATCTTTAGCCAGGACCGTTCGGTTCAGCAACGCTTTGTGCGCTACGTGCCCTTTGGCGGCGGCTGTGTCAACGACACGATCATGCACTTGGCTACGAGCCATATGGGCTTTGGCGGCATGGGCGCGAGCGGTATGGGGCAGTACCATGGACGCGAGAGCTTCGATACGTTTAGCCACAAGAAGAGCATCGTGAACAAGGCAACTTGGCTGGACGTGCCGTTTCGGTATGCGCCCTACGCAAGCTGGAAGCACAAGTTCGTGCGCATGTTTGTGCATTAGAAAAGGGCGCAGGTAATACGAACAAGTGTTCCTATTACCTGCATTTTGCGTTAGACTACTGTTATGGAGCACGGATGGGCCAACTCCCTTTAGAAGGGATTTGGTATGAACGTAAGCGATGTTATTTCGTTATTGGCGTTGTTGATTGCGGCTATCGAACTCGGTCTGTTTATCGGCCGAATGAAATAGCCGCCCCCGCGTAAGCGAAGACGGCCACTTCTCACGATGAAAACGTGTATCGGAGTTGGCAAGACCCGCGGCAACGGGTGCCATCCGTGTTCCTATCTTATCTGCAAGCGTTCTGTCGCGCAAGCGTTGAGGCAAACGATTGAAGGACGCAGACAGGATGTATTTGTGTCCGCACGGGACCGTAGACTTCTCAATAAGGTTACACACCGGTTTATCCGGCCGTTAGAGGAGCTGCTATGTACGAGCCTTCACGTGTTCTTCTGTCATTTCACATTGCAGGATTTCAGTATGCCGATGGCGCCTTGGTCCTGGGCGATCTTAAAGCGGGCGATAAGCTGACGCTGTGTGCCGAGCGCGATAATCCCCATGACCCCGAGGCAGTTGCGATCTACTATGGCAAGACCAAACTTGGCTACGTTCCGGGAAACGAGGTCGGCCCGCTGTCCTTGATGATGTATTACGGCCACGAGGACGTATTTGAGGCCCGCGTGCAACAGGTTGCCCCCGAGCGCAGCCCGTGGCACCAGGTGCGCGTTGGCCTCTATGTGGTGGATGCCCGCTAGTCGGCAATGGAGGCGGCCATGTTTGATGACGACGACCAGTTCGATCTGACAGACGATCCGTTTGAGTGGGATCTGCTACTCGACGACGATGAGTTGGAGCAGGATCGTAAGAAACGGCAGGACAAGAAAACTCAGAGTGACGCTTCGAAAAAGCAAGACAAACGCCGCCGCGGACTGTTCGGCGGGCTCTTTGGATAACCGCCGCATCGCTGCGTCTGTATACTTAGCACGAGTTGAACACGTTGCGAAATGAGGACACAGACGATGATGTGGTTTACCGCCGACTTGCACCTGGGCGATACGAATATCTTGCACGACATGGACCGGCCGTTTGGCTCGGTCGAGGAGATGAACCGCAAGGTCATCGATGCCATCAATGAGTGCGTGGCTGCGGACGACCGCCTCTATATTCTGGGTGACTTTACCTATCGTTTGCCCCTGGCGGAGGCGGTGCGCCTGCGCGAGCGTATCGAATGCCAGAACGTGACGCTCATCCGCGGTAACCATGACGGCGACTGGGAAGATTCCGACGTACCGCAGATTTGGGAAGACGTGCGCGATTACCTGGAGATTGCTCCCGGCTATGCCAAGGGCCATCGTCTGGTTATGAGCCACTACCCCATGCTCAGCTGGAACGGCAAGGCACGTGGCGCCATTATGCTGCATGGGCATATCCACAGCAGGGGTGACCGCGCCAACGCACGCAACCGCGATCGCGAACGCCCTATCTTTCGCTACGATGTCGGTCTCGATGCCAACGAGTACAAGCCCGTAAGCCGCGATCAGATTCTTAGCTTCTTTGGGTTATAGGGCGCCAGAGCCACCACAAAGGGGACAGGCACCTTTGTGGTGGTTCTGGCGCCGTTGCCATTATGGCGGCGGCGCCTTTTTTGTCCGCGCGGCGCGGTAGAGTGTAGCCGGTTGATATTTGCGTCCATCGAGGAGCTGCTATGAACGAGATCAAGTGCCCGCATTGCGGCGAAGTTTTTAAGGTCGATGCATCCGGCTATGCGGATATCGTCAAGCAGGTGCGCGATGCCGAGTTCTCGCGCGACCTGGATGAGCGTGTGAAGGCAGTCCAGCGTGAGGGTGAGCAGGCGCTGGAGCTTGAGCGCTCGCGTTCGACGGCTGCCTTGCAACAGGCAAAGTCTCAGCGCAATGCCCAGCTTGTCGAGCAGAAGAACACTGCGGATCAGAAACTGGCGCAAGAGGTTGCCAAGCGCGATGCTGAGCTTGCCGAGCTGCGCGCTAAGCTCGAGGGCGCTGCCGCAGAGCGCGAGAGTGCAAGCCAGCGCGCGGCGGTTGAGGCACGAGCCAATGCTCAAAAAGAGAATGCCGAACTCCAGCGTGAGATTGATAGCCTGCGTGCGCAGCTTGGGCGCAAAGATGACGAAGCAAAGCTTGCCGAGTCGGCGGCGCGCAACGCTGCTCAAAACGATTTAGCTGCACGCGACGCTCAGATTGCCGAGCTGCAGGCCAGGCTTGCCGCGGCGGACAAGGCCCAGGAGATGGCGCTTGCCGCTGCCGCGGCAGAGTCGCAGCGTGAGCTCGATGCCGCTCGCAGCGAGGCCGAGCGCGCGCTTGCTGACTATCGCGCGAAGGTGCAAGAGAAGTTTTCCGCCGCAAAGGCTCAGTCCGAGCAAGAGGCCGAGGGCCTGCGTGCCCAGCTGCGCGAGCAGGAACTGATGGCAAAAATGAACCTGTCAGAGGCGGTCGCCGCGGCGGAGCGAGAGCGCGATGAGGCGCGTGCCAAACTGACGAGCGAGCTGGCGGTGCGCGATTCTCGCGAGGAACAGGTCAAGGCGGCACACGAGCTCGAGCTTGCGCAGGCCAAGCGCGCGAGCGATGACCTGATTCGCTACAAGGACGAAGAGATTGAGCGCCTTAAGGACATGAAGGTCCGCCTGTCCACCAAGATGGTGGGCGAGTCGCTCGAGCAGCACTGCGAGACCGAGTTTAACCGTCTGCGCATGACGGCGTTTCCTAACGCGTACTTCGAGAAGGATAACGATGCGTCCGAGGGCACCAAGGGCGACTTTATCTTCCGCGAGTGCGACGCAAGCGGTAACGAGGTCATTTCGATTATGTTCGAGATGAAAAACGAGAACGACGAGACCGCGACCAAGCACAAAAACGAGGACTTCTTTAAGAAACTCGATCACGATCGTCGCCAGAAAGGCTGTGAGTACGCGGTGCTCTGCACACTGCTCGAGCCCGAAAGCGAGCTCTATAACGCAGGGATAGTCGACGTGAGTTACCGCTATGAGAAGATGTACGTGATCCGCCCGCAGTTCTTCATTCCCATGATCACGCTGCTGCGCAACGCCGCCATGGGTTCGCTGCGCTATAAGCAGGAGCTGGCGGAGTACAAGCAGCAGAACATCGACGTCACGAACTTCGAGGCCAAGATGGAGAAGTTCAAGAACGACTTCGGCCGCAACTATGAGCTTGCGAGCCGTAAGTTCCAGACGGCGATCGAGGAGATTGACAAGACGATTAGCCATCTGCAGAAAACCAAGGAGGCATTGCTGTCCTCCGAGAACAATTTACGTCTAGCCAACAAGAAGGCCGACGATCTTACCATTCGCAAGCTCACCTGGGGCAACAAGACCATGAAGGCGGCGTTTGACGAGGCGCGCGGGGCTGCGACAGGGGCAAACGATGAGCCCGCCGAGGCGGATTCGTATGAGGTCGAGGATGCCGAGTAGGGGATAGCGTATAGTGCAAAAGCGGGGCCGCTGGCGATACTGCCAACGGCCCCGCTTCGTTCCAGTATGTACGGCTAGTCCTCGAGCAGGTCCTCGATAAAGCCGACGCGGTAGTTTTTGAAGATGACCTCGCCGCCGTCTTGCGTGGCATCCAGGTCGACATCGCCCATGATGCCAAAGTCGTGGTCGCCATCCTCGTCGGCAAAAATCTGGTGCACGTGCCACACGTGATCGGTCTTCTCGTCGCTCCCGTCGATGGTAAACATCGCGGCGCTGCGGGCATCTCCGTCGGTGAGGATTTCCTCGTGCTGCTCATGGTAGGCATCGAGCGCCTTTTGCCAGCGGACCTCGCTCATGCCCCAGTCCTCGTCGAGTTCGCCCAGGTCGCGAACGTGCTCGCGGGCGGCAAGGGTCACGCGGCGGAAGAGTGCGTTGCGCGCCAGCAGCGTGCAGCCGCGACGGTCCGCAACGACCTCGTCGATGCCCTGCGGCGGCGCGGCGTCGAGGGCCGCCGGGTTGCCGGCGTTCTCCCACTCGTCCACCAGGCTCGAGTCGACCGAGCGTACCACAAAGCCGAGCCACGAAATGATGTCGCGCAAGCGCTCATCGCGCTTCTCAATGGGCACGGTGCGATCGAGGGAGCGGTAGGCCTCGGCTAGGTAGCGCAGCAGAATGCCCTCGGAGCGGGCGATGCCGAGCTTTTGGATATAGCCCTTAAAGTCGCTCGCGCTCTCCAGCATGTCGCGCAGGACGCTCTTGGGCGAGAGCTGGTAGTCGTTGGCCCAAGGTACTTCCTGGCAGTACTTGTCGAAGGCGGCATCGAGCAAATCCTCGAGCGGCTTTTCGTAGGTGACATCCTGGATGCGCTCCAAGCGTTCCTCATATTCGACGCCGTCGGCTTTCATCTCGGCCATAGCGCGGTCGCGCGCGGCGCGCTCCTGCGCGCGCAGCACCTGCTTGGGATCCTCGAGCGTAGCCTCGACCATTGAGATCAGATCCATGGTATAGGTCTCACTCTCGGGGTCGAGCAGCTCCAGCGCGGCAAGCAAAAACGGCGAGAGCGGCTGGTCGAGCGCAAAATCCTCGGGCAGGTCGACCGTTAGCGCATAGTCGATGTCCGGCGCGGCGTCAGCTGGAGCGTCGGGTGCGGGCGGCACCTCGGTGCGCACGACGACGCCGGAGTCGATGAGCGTGGCGAAGATCTCGTCGGCACGAACCTCGAGCTTTGCCTTTTCCTCAGGGGTCTGCAGGCTTGTTTCGATGAGGTCGTGCATGCGGGCGCGGGCGTCGCCGCCCTGCTCGACCACGCTAATCACCATGGAGTGTGTGATGCGCAGGCGCGGCTTGAGCGTTTCGGGCTGCGTCTCGATCAGGCGCTCAAAGGTCTGCTTGTTCCAGGTGACAAAGCCCTCGGGGGCCTTCTTCTTTTTAATCTTGCGGAGCTTCTTGGGGTCGTCGCCCGCCTTGGCCATGAGCTTGGCGTTCTCGATCTCGTGCTCGGGTGCCTCGGCAATCACCATGCCCTCGGTATCAAAGCCCGAGCGGCCGGCGCGACCGGCAATCTGGTGGAACTCGCGGGCGCGCAGACGACGCATCTTGTAGCCATCGAACTTGGTGAGCGCGGTGAGCACCACGGTGTGGATGGGTACGTTGATGCCGACGCCGAGCGTATCGGTGCCGCAGATGACGGGCAGCAGGCCCTGCTGCGCCAAACGCTCGACCAGCAGACGATAACGCGGCAGCATACCGGCGTGGTGCACGCCGACGCCGCAGCCAAGCAAACGCTTGAGGATCTTGCCGAAGGCCGTCGAGAAGCTCGTGCCCTTGGCCGCCTCCTTGATGGCCTCGCGCTGCTCCTTGCTGGCAATGCCAAAGTTGGCGAGCGACTGTGCCGTCGCAAGGGCGGCATCCTGGCTAAAGTGCACGATATAGAGCGGGGCCTCTCCGCCGCGCATCGCGAGCTCGACGGTGCCCTCGAGGGAGGTCGTCACGTAGTCGTAGCTCAGCGGCACGGGGCGTGGGGCATCGACGACCAAGTCGCAGGTAGCGCCGGTGTGTTCCTCGAGTGAGGCGGCGATGGCAGTGACATCGCCGAGCGTGGCGCTCATGAGCATGAATTGCGTGTGAGGCAGGGTGAGCAGTGGCACCTGCCAGGCCCAGCCGCGGTCGGGGTCGGCAAAATAGTGGAACTCGTCCATGGCGACGCAGCCCACGTCGGCGCCCTCGCCCTCGCGCAGTGCATCGTTGGCAAGGATTTCTGCCGTGCAGCAGATGACGGGCGCCTTGGTGTTGATATGCGTGTCGCCGGTGATCATGCCGACGTTATCGCGGCCGAGCACCTGCACAAGGTCGAAAAACTTTTCGCTGACCAGAGCCTTGATGGGGGCCGTGTAATAACAGCGCTTGCCCTGTGCCATGCCCATAAAGAGCATGCCTAGCGCGACAAGCGACTTGCCCGATCCGGTCGGTGTTCCCAAAATGACATGGTCACCGGCGGCTAGATCCATGAGGGCCTCTTCCTGGTGGTCCCACAGCTCAATACCGCGGTCGCTTGTCCATTCAAAGAAGCGTTCGAAGGCCTGATCGGGCGTGAGCCATGGTTCGGGCTCGCTACCATCCTCGGGCTCCCACCAGGTGGGGGAGAGCGCGCCGAGCGAGCCGAATTCGGCTTCGGTTCCCGTGCCGCCCGAGAACGAGCTGGCGGCGCCGGCGCCAGAAACGGTGCTGGCGGAAGTATCTGTCGTGGTCTGTGCCATGTGGTTGCTTTCTCTCGCCGTTTGTCCGCCAACTATTATGGCGTAGCAGCGGCGCGGGGTGCCAGCGCGCGAGAAAATGCAGGAAATGGGCGTTCTGCCCAGCCGTTTGGTGCAGTTGCCAGCTAAGTGAGTAGACTTTTTGCAATATCGCGAGCACATGGCTTTTGCGCAAGAGCTCTACCTGCGGTTTTAGTTTTCGTTATGCGGGTTGTGCTTGGCTATTGCAAAAAAGTCTACTCACTTAGGTTTGAGGGTCGTTCGCTGACGCCTATTTTCACTTGTTTGCCGACGCCGCGACCATCAGAAGCCCCTAGGACTCCTGCGGCAGGCGCTTCTTGCCTTTGCGGGCGCGGTTTCTAAAGTTCTCGACGGCCTCTTCCATGCCCAGAGGTACATAGGTGAGCGCATCGAGGTTTTCGGGCAGGTAGCAGGCAAGGCTTTGCTCCTGCGCGCGGCCCGCCGCGAGCTGTTCATCGCTGGGCTGCGCGCCGGGTGTGGCGCAAATGCCATAGACGGCGGCACCCATCTCGCGCGTGCGGCATTCATATTCGGTCTCGGGGTGCTCGGGATGGTCGCGGCGGACGTCGTCGCTTACCCAAAGCGTATCGTAGCCGGCCGCGGCAAACTGTCCCAGGGCGTAATCGCGCAACGGCTTGCTATCGGTGCGCAGCGTGACGGTAGCGCCGGCTGAAAAGAGCGGGCGGTAGAGCATCAGATGGTCGACATGGACGAGTCGTTTTTTAGCGTACTTGGCCTTGGGCTGCGGCGTGGGAAAGTTAATGGTGATGGCATCGAGCTCGCCTGCGGCAAACAGCTGTGGCAGCGATGCGGCGCCTCGGGGCAGGACGAGTGCGTTGGATAGCCCCTGTTCGCAGATTTTCTGCGCGGCATAGGCGATGCAGATGGGCTCCTGGTCCATGCCGATAAAGAGGGTGTCGGGCTCGCGGTGGGCGCGCTCGACCAGATAGGTTCCCTTGCCACAGCCAAGATCCAGGTGAAGGTGTTCGAAGGGCTTGCTGCCAGCTGGCGCGCAAGCCTCGCGCCAATCTCCGGCATAAGCCTCGGGGTTCGTCTCGATCGCATCGGCGCAGCGCTCCAGGCGCTCCTCGAGCACAAAGTTCTTAGGCGTGCGAACGTGGACGGCTCCCATGAGGCTCCTTGGTCATAAATGCGAAACGCATGGCCGCGCGTTCCGTCAATGGGTTGAAAAGGGCGGGCATAGATTGCCCGAAAGATGTGGTGCGGCTCGGCGGCGAGTCGTCGGTGCCTACAGGCGCTTGAGAATCACATAGCGGTTGAGCTCGCCGCTACGACCGTCGGCATGGAAGCGCTCAAGCTCGCGCACGGGGACCTCGCCGCTCTTGTAGAACGTACGGACGCCGCGCACCAGGTCGGTGATCTGCTGATCGTCAAAGTGATGGCAATAGCGGTAGGCGTGGCGGTCGTTTTGCCAGCCGATGAGGTGGTCGCCGGCTTCAAACTGTGCGGAATCGTAACCCTCAAACGGCGGGGTGAGCTCGGCGCGGGCTTCGGCTCGAACGGCCTTGCGCGCCATGCGCTCGTCGTTCATAAACTCCCAAAAGCTGATGGCGATGATGCCGCCCGGGCGCGTCTGCCGCACCAAGGCGTCGAGTACGCGTACGCGGTACTCGCACGACGGCACGTGGTGCATAAAGCCAAAGCAGACCGAGATGTCGGCGAGCGGGGCGTCGAAAAGCACGTCGGGCGTCTCGGCGGGGTTGAGCTTCATGAGGGCGTCGAGCACGTCGAGTTCCTGGAAGTGCAGGTTGGGAATGCGAAGCGCGTGGCCATGTGCATCGATAGCCAGGTCTTGGCACGAGTCGACACCATAGAACTCAAACGGGCAGCTGACATCTGCCGAGGGGTTTGCGCCGTCGACGCCCTTGGCGGCAAGTGCGCCGCCGGCGGCAAAATTCTCGAATCGCATATTGCCGCAGGCAAGATCGAAGACGCGGACGGGATGCTCGATCGTGGCGACGTCGAGCTGCCCGAGCGCGATGTCCATGGTGCGCACCCAGCCGGGCCACGGGGCCTGGCGCGTATCGGAGAAGGAGGCGGAGTGCTCGCGATAGAACGTGTTGTTGAGCTGGATGAGCGATGAGGCGAAATCGCGGTTCACGGCGCGGAACTCCCTCCGTTGGCGGTGCGGAATTAACAGTACGACCATACTACCGTTAACGCCGCAACGGGGACAACCAAGCTACGGGTCATTGCTTTGTTTGGACACATTTCCGCAGCTCATATGCACCCGCAACCGCCGGTTGTCAAAAATCTCACTAGAATAGGTGGCATGTTTTTGGCGGTGGCGGATAGATTTTTAACTGTGCAAGGCGCCTTAAGAACAAAAACGGTCCGGCGGCACGGCTGGCATCACATAGGAGGAACCATGAATGTAGAAACTGCGCAGCGGCTCGCCGACCTTCGCCGCAGCAAAGGCTTTAGCCAAGAAGGGCTGGCGCGAAAGCTGGGGCTGTCGCGCCAGGCGGTCAGTAAATGGGAGCGCGCGGAGAGCTCACCCGATACCGAGAACCTGATCTCGCTCGCCAAACTCTATGGCGTGAGCTTGGACGAGTTGCTCAATCCGAGCGACGAGATTGAGGACGATATCGAGTTTGAGAACGAGGACCGCGCTCGCCAACGCGAGGCCGAGGCGGCAGAGCGCGCACGCACCCATGAGGCGGCGGCACGTGCCACCGAGGCGGCAACGCAGGCGAGTGATGCCGCCGCCAAGGCGGCGGAAGCGGCAAGCTGGAGTGCACAGGCCGCCAATGCCGCTACGGCGCAGGCGACGAGTGGCGGTGCGGTTGGCTCGACTCCGGTGAAGGGCCCGTTCCAGTCGTTCCCGTATTGGGCCGTGTGCTGGCTGCTGTTCATTTTGCTGATGTTCCTGTTTGGTGCCGGCCCCTTTGCCGCACTGATCTTCTTTACGATTCCCATCTATCACTGGGTGGCGCGTGCGCTCGATGGCGATTGGGCGCGCGGGGATATTCAGGTTGGTTCGGCGTCGGTGGCGGTCAAGGCCCAGGGGAAGGATACTTCTGCGGAATCTGATGCTGACGTGGCTACCGCGACTACCGCTGAGCCGATTGCCAAAGAGAGTGATGAATGATGAAGCTTTCGCATGAATCCAAGGTACGCTTGGGCGTTGGCATCGGAGCGTTTGTGCTCATCATCGGGCTTGTCTTTGGCATTTCGCGGACTTTGATTCATTTTGATGGCCCGTGGGATCTCGACGATGTTGTATCCGGCTTCTCTGGTATGGACGATGCGGTTGACGAGGACGATCTTTTGGATGGCGGTAACTATTCCGCTCAGCCTCAGCAGCTTTCGAGCGAAACCTTTGATGCCGACGCGTTCACATCGCTTGACTTGGACGTGACGTCGGGCACGGTCGAGGTCAAACACGTCTCCAGCGGGCCAGTGCGCGTAATTGAAAGCGGTCGCGTGGCAACGGGGACCGTTGCCTTCGATGCGGCAACCCAGAACCTGGCCGAAATCAAGGGCTCTACGCTCAAGATTCGCCAGTTCGATTGCGATGACGAGCGCGCCATTGACCGCACGGTTACCGTCGAACTGCCGCGCGAAGTTGCCGATAACATGGTGGGCATTACAGCGAATGTAGGATCGGGTGACCTGACGGTCGCGGGCATTGCGTGTCATGACCTCAACCTGACTTTGGACTCTGGAGACGTTGAGTTTACGGGCACCGTGACCGATACCCTGAATGCCGAGGTCGGTTCGGGCGATGTGACGTTCGAGCTCTACCAGGCCCCCGCGAAGTCGATGGACGTGAGTGTGGGCTCGGGCGATGTGGAGATGACGGTTCCGAACTCGACGGGCTTTAAGGCGAGCCTCACCTTGGGCAGCGGCGACTTTGAGAGCGATTTCCTTCCGCTTGGCTACGACGGCGAGACCATTTTGAATCTTGAATTCGATAACGGCGATAAGTCTGCTACGTATCGTTTTGAGGTCGGTTCGGGCGACATGTCGTTTGATCCGGAGTGACATGCGGTTTTCGGAGATCGGTACATATAGGCATGCTCTTTGATGGAGGCGCCGGAGCCGTGACGGGCTTCGGCGCCTTTGCCTTTACAATGGGGACATGGAACAGATTATCTTGAACATACTCGAGGCTCTGCGTCGCGGCGAGACCGTGGACGACAAAGCGCTCGTCAAACTGATACATGCCGAGGCGCGCCGTGAGGGTGCCGACAAACGCGATTTGGCCAAGCGCCGTCTGCTGCCGTTCTACCAGCGGGTTAAACGTGAGGAGCCGGTTCGGTGGGCTGCGTGGAATGTCGATTCCGATCTGGAGCGTCAACTGCTGCAGGTCCTGCGTATGAAGCCGCGCCGAACGGCCTCGGGCGTGGCGACCATTACCGTCATTACCAAGCCCTGGCCATGCTCGGGCGATTGCCTGTTTTGCCCCAACGATCTGCGCATGCCCAAAAGCTATCTGCACGCCGAGCCGGCGTGCGCCCGTGCGGAGCAAAACTGCTTCGACCCGTATCTGCAGGTGAGCGCTCGTCTGACCGCGCTTTCGCAGATGGGACATGCGACCGACAAGATAGAGCTCATTGTGCTCGGCGGTACCTGGAGCGACTATCCGCAAGGGTATCAGACGTGGTTTATGTCGGAGCTTTTCCGTGCGCTCAATGACGATGCCGTCGCCGGTGTGGCGGCAAACCCCATGTTGGCGCGTCCGGGCATCAGCCGTGCCGAGGCAGGGCGCCTGCTCGATGACGCTCCCGCCGATGCCCTGCCGCCGGTGGTAACAGAGCGCCGCGAGCGCTATCGGGCTGCCGGCATTGCGACCGACGAGGCCGAGCTTGCGAGCGGCGTTGCCGACGAGCAGGGGCGTGTGGATGCTGTCGTTGGTGGCTATAACCGCGCAGTGCGTCGTCTGTACGGCCCCGGTACGCCATGGGGCGAGGCTGCCGAGTGGCAGACGGAAACGATGGAGGAGCTTGAGCGTCAGCAGCGCATCAACGAGACGGCGAAGCATCGCGTGGTGGGGCTCGTTATCGAGACCCGCCCCGATGCCGTGACGCCACAGGCGCTCACGCTCATTCGTCGTCTGGGCTGCACCAAGATTCAGATGGGCATCCAGAGCCTCGACCAGCATTTGCTCGATATCAACGAGCGTCGCATTTCGGTGGCTCAGATCGAGCAGGCGTTTTCGCTTGCGCGCCTCTTTGGCTTTAAGATCCATGCGCATTTTATGCTCAACTTATTGGGCGCCACACCCGAGGGGGACAAGCGCGACTACGAGCGCTTTATGACCGAAGGGGCCTTTATGCCCGACGAGGTCAAGGTCTACCCGTGCGCGCTCATCGAGGGCTCGCGTCTGGTGGGCTGCTATGAGCGCGGCGAGTGGCGTCCCTATACCGAGGAAGAGCTGCTCGATGTGTTGGCCGACGACATCGTGGTGACGCCGGCGTTCTGCCGCATCAGTCGCATGATCCGCGACTTTAGCTCCGACGACATCATGGTGGGCAACAAGAAGCCCAACCTGCGTCAGCTCGTTGAAAACCGCTTGTCGGCTCGTGGGGAAGGCGCGACAGTGCGTGAGATTCGCTATCGCGAGATTAGCACGGCGGGCGCCGACTTGCATGAGCTGACCCTTGACGAGGAAGTGGCGTACGAGACGCCGGTGACGCACGAGCGCTTTTTGCAGTGGGTGACGCCGCAGGGCAAGATCGCGGGCTTTTTGCGTCTGTCTCTGCCCGATCGTGCTTTTGTTGCCGCGCATGCGGATGAGTTGCCGACGACACCGGACGAGGCGATGATTCGCGAGGTGCACGTGTATGGCATGGCGGCGCGCGTGGGAGATCAAGGCCAGGCAGCCCAGCACCATGGATTGGGGCGTTTGCTCGTAGAGCGTGCGTGCCATATTGCTCGGGACGCGGGCTATGCGCGCATCAACGTGATCAGCGCGATTGGCACACGCGAGTACTATCGCCATTTGGGTTTTTACGACCATGGACTCTATCTGCAAAAGGAGCTCTAGATGAACAAGCCAAGTGTTTCTGCCGGCGTCGTTGCCGGCGTTGCTCTGGGAGCCGCGGCGCTTGGTGCGGCCGCCGTCGCTGTTCGCGCTGCCTGTCTGCAGGTTGCGCGAACCCGCAATGGGTTGGCGCGTGTGAAACGCGTGCACGATGAGGGCGGCGATGAGATTCGCGTGTTGGTGCAAGGCGGCGTCTACCAAAGCGCGAGCTATGTCGGTGAGCGTTGGGCCGAGCCCGTCTTTGCGTACTATCGTGCGTTTGACGACGTGTTTGAGTCCGAGGATGCGATGCGCGACGCTTATGGTCACGGCATCGACCGTATGCTTATGCTGGGCGGCGGCGGGTTTGCCTATCCTAAATTCGCCCTGATGTCGCACGAGGGCTTGCGCATGGACGTCATCGAGTATGACGGAGAGATTACGCGCCTGGCGCGCCGTTGGTTCTATCTGGACGAGCTGGAGCGCACGGTGGGCGACCGCTTGCGGGTGATTACTGCTGAGGCTCGCTCGTATCTGGGTGTGACGAGTGTGGGCCATCGTCGCTACGACGTGGTCGTGAGCGATTGCTTTGGCGGTGCCGAGCCCGTACGCGAGCTGGCGACGGTTGAGGCCTTGCGTTTGGTGCGGGGCAGCCTAAATGTCGGTGGCGTCTACGTTGCCAATATCGTGAGCGCAAGCGAGGGGAGCGATGTGACGTTCCTGCGCGATTGCGCTGCCACGGCACTCGAGGTATTCGCCCACGCCTGGGTGGTCCCATGTGGCGATGCGGAGTTCGGCGGCGAGGAGAACTACCTGCTCATCGCCAGCGACGGCAACTACGCCTTTGCCGAAGCCGTGCCCTTCGACACCGACTTCCTCGGCACCGTTCTTCACGACAAATAGGTCTCCCCGTCCCAAAAAGACTGGTCTTAGGCGTGGTCGCGCCAGCTGCGGACACGCTGCTTCATGTCTTCGATGTCGAGCACGCCTTCGGCAAAGCCTTTGCGCACGAGCTCTTCTGGAACGAATTCGTCGTACCGATCAAAGTAAGGCACCTCGCCGGGATAGACGAGGTCGATGGGGTCGAAGTCTTTCTCGGCTTCGGCGGCGAGCACTTCAAAGAACGTCTCCTCGTCGGCCTTCATCTTAAACTGCATAAAGTACGGGCGTGACGGGTCGAGTCCGCGAAGGCCCAACTCAGCGGCGCATTTAATCTTGAGCATGCGCTCGAGCGCCAAAAAGGCGTAGCTGCCCAACCAGGGGAAGAGCACCCAGGTGTCGCCACCCAGGTTGATGAGCGGCTTAGTTCCCGCGCCCGAAATCTCGGCCGTATGGCGAGCCTGCGCCAGACGGGCCCGCGCGTTACCCATCAGGTACGGATACGCCGCGTGCTCGTTGAGCGCCTTGCGCATACGCTCGAGTACGTGTGTATTGATGTCGCCGGGGCAGTCGCCAAAGTAGGCCGGCACCCGGCCCTTGACCTGCGTGGCAAAGACGGTGTGACGCTTCCAGTCCACTTCCTCGACAATCCAGCAATGGCCGGCGATGGCAATGCGCTCACCGGGCGGGGGCGGGTTGACAATCGTGCCCAGCTCGGCCGATTCGCTGCGAACGGTGAACTCCTCGTTTTCCTGGAACACGGCGTAGAACTTAAAGTTGTTGATGATGCGCTCGCCCGCGAGACCCACGATGAGCCCGCCGCCCTCGGTGACTTGGATATGGTCGATCTTAATGAGGTGACGCAGCAACACGCGATAGTCATCGGCCGAGATGCGATGGAAATAGCTGAGTGTGAGCACGCGCTGGGCAAGCTCTGCCGGCGTGAGTTCGCCGGTGCTGGCAAGCGTCGACATAGTCTGGTGGTAGAGCAGGCTGTAGGGGAGTCGATCGAGCTCGGGCGGCTCGACCCACTTTTCCTCGCGATAGAGTTGTACGAGCGCGATGCCCTGCAGGAGCTTCCACGGAATGGTCTCGGGCATCATCGTGCGCGGCTCGGGTTCCTCCTCGCGCATGACAAACCACATCTCGGGCGGAAGATCGCGGCGCCCCGTGCGGCCCATTCGCTGCAAAAAGGAGCTGACGGTAAACGGCGCGTCGATCTGAAACGCACGCTCCAGACGGCCGATATCGATACCGAGTTCCAGCGTGGAGGTGGTGACGGTTGTCTGTGCCTGCTCCTCATCGCGCATGAGTTCCTCGGCCGTTTCGCGCAGCGATGCCGAAAGATTGCCATGGTGGATGAGAAAACGGTCGGGCTCGTGCCGGCTCTCGCAGTAGCTGCGCAGCATGGAGCACACGGCCTCTGCCTCCTCGCGCGAGTTGGCAAAGACCAGGCACTTGCGCCCGCGGGTGTGTTCAAAGATATAGCCCATGCCGGGATCGGCGTTTTCGGGCGCGGTGTCGGTGGGGTTGAGGAGCGCCTGCTCATCGGCCCGGGGGATATCGACTTCGCCCTCGGGGGCCGAAGAAGTGCGACGGTCTTTGGGAGCGGCCTTGCCCCGTGCCCGCTCACGACGTTGACGGCGTTCCTCCTGTGTAAGCTGTCCGCTGTGGCGCACGTCTTGGGCGCCAGCCGGCAGCGCCGCGGGCGCCGCCGGCTCAATACGCTCGCACGCAAGCACTTCGGCCTCTTGAGGACCCATGCTCTCGAATCCTCGCTGCTGCGCCTGGGGACCCGAGTTGTAGAAGTGCTCCATGGAGATGCGCCACACGCGGCGCGGTTCCTCAAAGCGGGGGATGATGCAATCGCGTCCTGTTCCCTGTGAGAGAAAGGCGCCCGTGCGCTCGGGGTCGCCGATGGTGGCAGAAAGGCCGATGCGGCGGGGCTGCACGCCCGCCATGCGCGAGAGGCGCTCGATAAGGCAGAGCGTCTGACCGCCGCGGTCGCCGCGCATGAGCGAATGAACCTCGTCGATAACCACATAGCGCAGGTCGCAGAACATACGAGGGATTGCCATGTGCTTATGGATCAGGAGCGCCTCGAGCGACTCGGGCGTAATCTGCAAGATACCGCTCGGTTTTTTGATGAGCTTAGCCTTGTGCGACTGCGAAACATCGCCATGCCAGTGCCAGACGGGGATATCGGCCTCTTCGCACAGGTCGTTGAGGCGGACGAACTGATCATTGATGAGTGCCTTGAGGGGGCCGATGTAGAGGGCGCCAACGCTCGCGGGCGGGTTCTCCCAAAACTCGGTCAGGATGGGAAAGAAGGCTGCCTCGGTTTTGCCGGAAGCCGTGGATGCCGTCAGGAGCACATTGTCCTGAGTGTTAAAGATGGCATCAGCTGCTGCAACCTGGATGGAGCGTAGACTCTCCCAATCGTGGGAGTAGATGAAGTCTTGGATAAACGGGGCGTAGCGGTCAAAGGCGTTCACGGGGCCTCCTTTCAAAAACGAATCTCTCAACGCGGTGGGCAGTGGCTTGCTGCATTACTGCCTCGACGTTTGCCCAGATAAAACCAGCCAAAATAAACCTGTCCCTTTTTGGCAGGTTAGATGGTGAATTCGGCGAAGTTGCGGTCGCCGCCTGCGGTGCCGGCGTCGCCTGTTGCGGCTGCCGGCGCCAGCGCGTCGCCGCCGACGCTTTGCAGCAACTCGGCCACATTTGCATCGGGGTTCTGACACAGGATATCGAGCAGCTCGATAAAGTCACGAATGACCTCACGGGGCGTCAGGTGCGTATCGGCTCCCACGCGGCCAAACTCAATCTTGAGAAAGTTCACCAAGTCGTTCTCGGTAAGCGTGGGCGTCCAGCCAAAGTAGCCGGCATGGATCTGCATGAGCTTTTCGATGAGCACCAGCAGCTCCTCGTAGGTGAGCGGCTGCAGGCGGATGATGGGCGCGAGCATGTCTTTGAGATCATCTCGCGCAAAGCGACCCTGAGCGAGTCGGCTGCGCAGAGCTTCGTAGGAGAACACGCCGCGGCGGCGGTCTTCGATGGAGGTTGGCGTGCCGCCCATGATCATGCCCAGGTACTGCGCCTTGCCCTGGAGCGTGTCGTTGTACATAGTCAGGATCTTCTCGTAGTTGTATTGGCGCGTGATCGCGTTGGGAATCTTGTACAGATTCACGAGTTCGTCGATGAGCACCAGCATGCCCTTGTATCCGCTGCAGACCAAAAAGCGTGCAATGAGCTTAACGTAGTCGTACCAGTCGTCATCGCTGATGATGGTCGAGGAGCCCAGCTCAGCGCGTGCCTCGCTCTTGGTGCGGTACTCGCCGCGAATCCATTTGGTCACGCGGCTCATAGCCTCTTCATCGCCCTCGGATACGGCCATGCGATAGCGGCGGAGCATGCGGGTGAAGTCGAAGCCGTGGACCATCTTCTCGAGCGGGGCCAGTTGGGCATTGACGACCGACTCGTCGACGTCGGCGCACGAGGCGACCCAGCGATCCAAAATAAGGTTGAGCGCACCGCCCTCGGGGCGCGTCTTGGTCGATATATTGCGGATGAGCTCGCGGTAGGTGGCAAGGCCCTGTCCCTGACCGCCCTGCAGGCGGCGCTCGGGCGACAGGTCGGCATCAGCGACGACGAATCCCTCGCCCATGGCGTGCGTGCGGATGGTCTGGAGCAAAAAGCTCTTGCCGGCGCCGTAACGACCGACCAGAAAGCGGAAGCTCGCGCCACCGTCGGCGATGAGACTCAGATCGGTGAGCAGGGCGCGGATCTCGACCTCGCGCCCTACGGTGATGTAAGGAAGGCCGATGCGCGGGACCACGCCGCCCTTGAGCGAGTTGAGAATGACGGCAGCGACGCGCTTGGGCACGCGGGGTGCTGTGGATGCGGTATCACTCATGGTCTAGGTATCCTCTCACGTCTGCTTCGTAATCCTCGATGATCTGCGGTCCTGCCGCTCCAAACTCGATAACGGTGTCACCCACCAGGTCAAAGAGCGCCTCGTTGATGCTGTCGACGAGCATGTCCTCGCTCTGCTCCGATTGCACTACCGCCAATGTCGCTTGCGCTGCGTTTTGCTCGAGCAGCGCGCGAAGGAAGGCATCTGCGGCGGGCGCGAGTTCGGTTGCGGTGCCAGCGGGTGCAGTCGATACGACCGCTGGCGTCGGTGCGAGGAGCGGTGCCACGACGCCAAACTGTTCGGTGGATATGGTCGGCTCGTCGGTCAAGTCCTGCCGAATGGGTGCCACGACCGGTTCGACAATCGCGTCGGTTACGGGCTCGGCTTCCGGTTGCCCTGAGTCCGCTGCCTCGGCTTCTGCGGATGCGTCGTCCTCGCGTTCCTCATCGATCAAAAGCGCTTCGCGCGTTTGCGCGGCGGCGCTCCGAATGTGCCCCAGCTGGCTCAAATCGATATCGATCTTGATGGGCTGGTGTGCGGCGTCCCACGAAAGCCATGCCATGATCTCGTCATCGATGATCTTGGCCAGATATTTGGGGACCTTCTCCTCCTTCAGGGGGTGGGTGGGGTCTAGGGCCAGGCGTAGGCGTTGGTCGCAGGCGCGCATCATCTCACCAAGCTTGCTGCTTTTTTGCCTGCTGCCGTGAATTCGCATGCATTCCCAAAAGCCGTTTTGGCAGCGGTAGATGTGAATGGGGTCCAGGCGATATTCGCAGTCCTCGTGGCGCTCGGGCGCAAAGAATACGGCCGAGGCAAACATGGTGTAGGGCATGGCCGTCTCCTCCCCAAATAAGCTCGCCACGATGTCGGTCTTTCGGTGCGTGTCATAGTAGCGCGCCATACGGACATACACGGCGCACGCCACGTGGCGCAGATCGCGGTGGTGGCTGCGGTCGAGCCGCGAGTTACTTAGGTTGTACGTGGAGAGGGCGTTGATGGCGGCCATGAGTCGCTCCTCGCGCACCTCATCGGGCGGAAGGGGGAGCGTGGGCTCGGAGGTTTTGCGACGCTTAGGGGTCTGGCCGGACGGTGCCGGTGCTGGTACAAGGTCTCGCGCTGCGCGGCGTAGCTCGATAAGGGCGTTATCGAACATGACGGTTTTAGAGTCGCGAAGTAGCTTGGGGTCGAGTCCGTGGAAAACGGCGTAATCCTGCAGCCACACGCGCGCAAACCGGTCAATGCCGGGCTCGAAGGCGCGATAGACATCCCAAAAGGCCTTGATCTTGTTAAAACCTTCGAGCGGATCATCTATGCCAATGCCGCAAATCAGCTCATAGAGATACAGAAAGGCAAAGGATGTAGACGTTTCCTCGACGGTTCCGCGGCGCACTTGGGCACGCCAGGTAAAGTAGCCGCGCAACTGCCGGTCGCTCATGGCATTGTAGGTGGGAAAGT
This sequence comes from Collinsella aerofaciens, assembly GCA_048503295.1. Lineage (GTDB taxonomy): Bacteria > Actinomycetota > Coriobacteriia > Coriobacteriales > Coriobacteriaceae > Collinsella > Collinsella aerofaciens_CI. Next base: position 23,507 of record DBFRVO010000024.1, read on the forward strand.
ACGACTTAAAGGTGCCGTTGTAGGGACAGTCGTCCTCAAAGTCGGCCATCAGCAAGCCTTGGCGGTAGAAAAGCTCGGCCTCCGATAGCCAGCGGCCCGCGCCGCCCTTGGGGTCATCCTGCCAGCGCGATATCTCGCGCATCTTGCGGTATTGGTCGGGGAGGAAATTCTGCATCTGTCGGCCGGTTTTGAGAATCGGCTCGTCTGCGTAGATTTCGTTTGAGAAGCGGGCGGACTGATGGGTCCGGGCCTCGGCCATAATGCGCTCGATGAGCATCTTGATGTCCTGGTCGGCCACCGCTTCTCCTCTCCTAACGCAGCTTCGGTGACCTCATATCATAGCACAGCATCAAACAGGTGTTCGAGATACTGCTGCGTAGATAGATTTAGAACAGGAGGGCGTAGATGACGGCGATGACGACGGAGGGGAGCATATTGGCCGTGCGGAAGGTCTGAGGACGGATGAGGTTGACGCCGACGCAGAAGATGAGCATGGAGCCTACGAGCGAAAGGCTGTCGAGGGCTGCCGTAGTCATGATGGGGGAGAGTGCGCCGGCAAACAGCGTGATCGTCCCCTGGAACACGGCGACGGGCAGGGCGGAGAAAATGCAGCCGCGGCCAAGCGACGCCGTCATGGTGCAGACGATGATGCAGTCCAATGCGCCTTTCAGGGCAAGCGTTGACCAGTCACCGAGCAGACCGTCCTGGATCGATCCCACAATGGCCATGGCGCCGATACACACGGTGAGTGAAGTCGAGACAAAAGCGTTGGTGAACTCGTTATCGCCCTCGCTGCCGGTTTTGCGCTTGAGCCATTCGCCAAGGTTCTCGATGGCGGCCTCCAAGTTGATGGCCTCGCCGATGAGCGAGCCGAGGGCGAACGAGACGATGAGCATGGTGGTGCCGGTGGTCGCTAGCGCCTTCCCATCGATAAGGAGCATCTTTTGCATGGTGCCGCCAAGGCCGATAAACAGGACGCACAGCCCCGATGCTTTCATGAGCGTGTCTTGGATGCGCGGTGTAATGAAGCGGCCGCCCGCTAATCCCAAAAGACCGCCCGCAACTAAAAGCCCAACGTTGATGATTGTTCCCAAGCCCGGCATGAGCCCTCCTGTATTGATGCCAACGTGGCAATCGTAGCAGAACGAAATGCGAGGTACATCGCGACTCATCTAATACGTTATATAAGTGGTATTAGGAATGATGCGCGGCATTTAAGCCTCAGGTGGTTGTCGGGACATAGGGATAGTATTCAAAGCGCAGTGTCATAAGCCGCTGTGGGGATTCAATAGCCGCGGCGATGATATTGGCATCGCGGGCACGATCAAACCCTTCGAGTTCGATCTGATACGAGACGTCTTGCATAATGTCCAGACGTCGCCAGGCCAGGAGTGTGTCGCCATCGAATTCCAAGGTCTTGCCTCCGTCTGGAGCAACGGCGTATAGACGCAGCTTGGCGGTGGTTGCAGGGTCGACAACTGTGACCTTTTTAATTTCGTTTCGAGTATTCTTGGCGCCCAACAAGGTGAGCAGTGTTGGGGCCACGACCTCGCCCGATGGCAAAAAGACGACTTCGATGGATTCAGGAAATGCGATGATAGCCGACTTGCGGACGGGCTGATTGGCGGCGGCAACTTCGATGTTCGCAGCGTCGATGACCTCTGTGTGGTCGAGCGCGGCAAGCACGCAGCAGTTACCTTCATCGATCTCTTGAGGATCAGCAAGCCCCAGACTGTCCGCGAGCTCGGGATCGTTTGGATCGGCAGCGGGCTCATTCGGCGCTTCGAGAGAAGCTGGGACGCTGTTTGTCGGCGACGGCGTGTCGCCCGCACCTGCTTCTTTGTCCGCGCTCTCTTCTTGTATGGTTGCGTTGATGGGTTCGTCGTTTGGGGGGAGCGTCTTGGCGTCAAACGCGGAGGGGAGAATTCCGATGGCTCCGGATCCGTTCCACTCCATTTCGAGAAGCGCCGGGTCGGCAAGAATGCGTTGCCTGCTTTGCGCGTGGGCATCGATTTCAATAGGGCCTGCCTCTATCCCTCGTGTAAGGCTGAGTGATCCGGCTGGCTTCTCGAAATGAGCGTCTGTGTCTTTGGTGCTGACGGCGTAGAACAGCAGGGACGCTTCTCCCGCCGCGATAACATCGGTACCGGCTTTGGTCAGCCGAAACGATGCCGTGAATGAGAGGGTGGGCTGCGCATCGTCTGCATTCGCGGCGGCGCAGCCCAGACATATACCGCCTCCTTTCTCGAAAAACGCACCGTCGAAGGCGACCTTCGCTCCGTTCGCCGAGTCATCGACCGAAGCGATGTCGATGCGCAGCTCTAAATTGCATGGATCGCCATCTGCATCGAGCACAACCGAGCGCCACGTGCAGACGGCGCACCCCGCCTGGGAGCCGTTTGCCTTGTTCGAACGCTTGATATCCACGACTATCGAGCCGTCCGTATTACGACGAAGGCATCCCGAGGTTGAGATCACGGCCTGTGCGATCGAAAAACGCTCGCACGCAATGGCGCTCGACGGATTTGGTGCGGAACTTAGGGCTACTGGTAAGGAGTCTGCCATGACGGGAGTCGCCCAAGCGGCGACAGGCGTTCCGGTTGCGAGCGCGCCGCAGAGTGCGACGACGGGCAAAAGGTTCTTCGATGCCATGGGGTCTCCTTAGCTAATTTAGTGCGGCCTGTCCGTGTTTTGTTTCTGGCTGCGTTTGATGTGCAGACCGAGGCCGGCGGTTCCCGCGCCTGCTGCTGTGGCGCCTGCTGCCAAGAGCCATCGTCTGTCGCCTGTCTGCGCCAACGGTTCCTCGCGGTCGCCGCGGTCGAGCTCCGAGAGGTCGACCGTCACTTGCGTGGCGGCCTGCGCCTGTTCTTGCTGGGCAAAGGCCATGGCTGGCCCAAACGCTAGGATGCTGACGGCGGCGGCCAGGGCGACGGCCTTATGCCGTGTGCGCACCGGGCTCGACCGTCCAGGTGATCGTCGCAACCTGATCGCCTTCGCCGGTTACGCGGAAGATGTCGCGCGTGACGCGGGCGACGTTTCCGCTTGTCTTGAGCTTGATTTTGTCCGTGCCGCCGGCAATGCCCTGGTAGCCCATGTCGAAGGCTGCATTCTTGGAAAGATCGAGGCCCGTCCCTTGCGCGGCGGCGCTGGCGTTCTGGAGCGCGCCGTCGGGGCCGACCTTAAAGTCGATGGAGTTCTGCGCGGTTCCGGCCTTGGCGTCGGCGGCAATGGTCCAGGTGTTCATGGCGTCGATCTTCATGTTGGTGACATGGATGCCGTAGGCCGAATGATTGTCGATGGTGGTCGCGTCTTCTGAGGGGCCCTGAAGCGTGCCGTCGGCCTTGGCGACGAAGGGAATAACCGTCGGAACTTTGAACTCAACGTTGTCGATCTCGGTCCTGACCATTACCTTCGTGGTTCCAACGCGCCCGGCTGCCATAGCTGGCGTCGGGGCGGCGCCCATTGCGAGCGCGAGCGCGAGCCCTGTGCCCACGACGAGCGCTCTGACTCCGTTCATGTTCCTGGTGATGTCCATGGTCGTTCCTTTCTATTCGCCGCGGGCCGTCCCCGCGATGATTGGACGAATGCTGGTGAATTGCATGCGGTGCCGTGTCGGCCGGAAGGCTAGTTCTCGGTTTGCTCAACCCGTACCTTGACACGTGTCGGATTGCCGTGGCTGTCGAGGGTCTTTGCATCGAGTGCCTGGATCTCGATGTACGCCTCGCCTTCTTTGATGTCGCCGGCGGGGCACGTCTCGATTGTCTTGCCGGTCTCGACCACACCGGATTCGTACATGGTCTCGTCGTTTTGGATGACGCGGAATCGCTGGGGAAATTTATTGTCTTGGACGTTTTGCACGTTGACGCGCAGTTTGCCGTCCTCCTGCAGCTGAGCGACCGGCGCGACCGAAATCGTCATCATGTTGTCGCGGACGATGGCGTCGAGCTCATCTTGGATTTCCTGGCGCGTTTTGCCCTCGGCCGTCGTAACCGAAGCGCCCGCCTCGGGTACGGGCTGCGACTGCCAAACGTATAGTCCTACGGCGACAAGGGCACAGACGATGGCCAAGCAGGCAACGATGAGCTTCTTGCGACGACCCAGGCCTGCAAAGTGGGGTGGCTTCTTCGCGCTCATGCGGCATCCTTGGCGGTATAGACGCGCGCAAAGGTGGACGGGTCCGCTCCAAAGAGCATGTGAAGCATCAGACGGCGCGAGTAGACGAGCTCGTTGAAGTCGGGAGGGAGCTCGATGTCGTGGATATGCGCGATGTGGTGGGCGAGCGCCGAGAACGACTCGGGGTCGCAGATCACATCGGTGGTAACGTGGTAGACCGTCGTATCGGGGAATGCCTCTTCGTCGAAAGGCAGGAGATGGGGATCGTCGTCGACTTCGATGGCGATGCCGTACTGGGGCCAGTAATATGCCATGGGAACCTCCCTGCTTCTGGGCCAAAACTTCTATCGGTTTTGGCTGTCGACGCCGACGTTATCAGCCGCTACTTGACCAATTTCTGACCAAATGCTTGACGGATTGGCGTCTCCGCAGGTAAAAGGCGGCAAAAAATACTCCAACTTTTTTCGAGCGACAATCGCGCGGTCGGCGACGGCGGGGCCATATGTGTCAAAAGCATCGTCTGCCGAGGAAATCAAGCCGCTCGCCGAATTGCACGAACGTAAAAAACGCCAATTATGGAGACGGTCTCGAACACGTCGACGAAACGATGCGGTAACATCTCCCTGCAAACACTGTAGTTAGCTAAAGGGGGAGTTCGCGTGTCTGCAACCATCAAACCCTTCACCGACGAGTTCGAAGAGTATGGCCGCGATGAATCTCGCGCATCGGGCGAGGCCTCGAGCATCTCGTTTCCGACAACGGAAAACGAGGTCCGTGCCATTTTGGAAAAGCTCCATGCCGAGCGTGTCCCGGTAACGGTTCAGGGCGCCCGAACCGGCCTTGCCGCCGGCGCCGTGCCCCACGGCGGGCATATCCTCAATACTTCCCGTATGAATCGCTATTTGGGCCTTCGCCGCGATGAACAAGGCCAATTTCTGCTGCGCGTGGAGCCGGGCGTTGTGCTCTCGGAGCTGCGCAAGCAGCTGAGCAAGAAGGTGCTGCCGACCGCTGGTTGGGACCAGGCATCGCTTGAGGCCTACGAGGAGTTCCAAGAGGCTCCCGAGCAGTTTTTTCCCACCGATCCCACCGAGGCGTCTGCCTGTCTGGGCGGCATGGCGGCATGTAACGCCTCCGGTGCCCGCAGCTACGCCCACGGCCCCATGCGCCCACATATCACGGGACTCCACGTCGTGCTGGCTGATGGCGATTTGCTTGAGCTTCGGCGCGGCGAGGCTTTTGCCCAGGGCCGCCACCTGTCGCTCGTGACGGCAGCGGGCCGTACACTCGAGCTCGATCTTCCCGGCTATACCATGCCCAAGACAAAAAATGCTTCGGGCTATTTCGTTGCTGACGATATGGATGCCATCGATCTGTTTATCGGTGCGTGTGGCACAATCGGTGTCATCACCGAACTCGAGATTGCCCTGCAGGTGGCACCCGCGGTCGTTTGGGGCGTGAGCTGCTTCTTCGACAGCGAAGACAAGGCCGTATCCTTCACCGATTCTGTGCGTCCCGTCCTGTCCCATGCGGCTGCCATCGAGTACTTCGATGCTGGCGCCCTGGATATTCTACGTCGCCAGCGCGAGCAGTCGACGGCGTTTGCCTCGCTGCCTGCGCTCGACAAAGACGCCAAGGTCTGTGTCTACGTGGAGCTCGACTGCGACGACGAAGCCCAGGCGACTGAGGAGCTGTATCACTTGGGGTGGGTACTGGAGCTTGCGGGCGGCAGTGACGATGCGACATGGGTCGCGCGCACCGAGGTCGATCGCGAGTGTCAGCGATTCTTCCGCCATGCGGTGCCCGAGAGCGTCAACATGCTCATCGACGAGCGCCGCCGCATGGATCCCACCATCACCAAACTGGGTTCGGACATGTCGGTGCCCAACGCGCACTTGGCCGATGTTATCGCCCTCTATCGCCGCACGCTGGCGGAAAGTGGGCTTGAATCTGCCGCCTGGGGGCATATCGGTAACAACCATCTGCATGTGAACATTCTGCCGCGCGATGCACAGGATTATCGCCGCGGCGCAGAACTCTTTGCCCAGTGGGCTTCCGAGGTCACGGCCATGGGCGGTGCCGTCTCCGCAGAACACGGCGTCGGCAAGATCAAGGCGGGCTTCTTGGAGACGATGTACGGTCACGAGGCCATGGTCGAGTCGGCGCGGCTCAAGCTCCAGCTCGATCCTGCCGGGCAGCTGGGTCGCGGTAACCTGTTTTCGGAGAAGCTCTTGGATGAGCTCGTCCAGAAAGGGGGCGCGTGAAGATGAGCGATTTCCATATGGTGGTGTGCGTCAAGGCCGTGCCGGGCAGCACCGAGGTCAAGATGGACCCCAAGACCAATACCATCGTGCGCGATGGCAAGCAGGCGGTCATTAATCCCTTTGATGCGAGCGCTTTGGAATGCGCGCTGGCGCTGAAGGACGACTTTATCGGCTTTGGCATGGATGTGCGCGTGACGGTGGTGTCGATGGGCATCCCCGCGACCGAGTCGCTGCTGCGCGACTGCATCGCCCGAGGCGCCGACGACGCGCTGCTGCTGACCGATCGCGCCTTTGCAGGTGCCGATACCCTGGCGACCACCTATGCTCTCAAATGCGGCATCGAGGCGCTCGACGAGGACTTCGACCTGCTCATCTGCGGCAAGATGGCGGTGGATGGCGATACGGCCCAGATTGGTCCCGAGCTTGCCGGTGCCTTTGAGATTCCCTGCGTGACCGACGTGAGTTGCGTGCAGAGCGCGGGCTTTACGACCTGTGGCTCGCTGGCGCTCATTCACGGATGCGATGCCGGCGAGGAGACGGTGTATCTTGAGATGCCGTGCGCGATGACGACTGCCAAGGAGATTGGCCAGTTGCGTATGCCGAGTATTGCCGGTATTCGCGCGGCGGAGGAGGCGGACGTGCGCGTGGCCAGTGCCGCCGACGTGAACGCCGACCCCGCGCGTTGCGGTCTTGCCGGGTCGCCGACACAGGTCGTGCGCTCGTTTGTGCCCGACCGTGACCAAACGTGCGAGGCCGTTGAGGGAACGGCGTCCGAGCAGGCGGTAAAACTTGCCAAGATTATCGAGGGGATGGCATAGATGAGCGGACTGATTATCGATAGCGAAGCCTGTATCGGCTGCGGTCGCTGCGTTCGCGCCTGTGCCTCGGGCGGCATCGTAGTGGAAGGCGAGCGGCCCAACCGTTGCGCCCGCGTAACCGACGGCTGCATCCTATGCGGCGGATGTGTCGACGCCTGCCCCGTCAACGCTATCTCGATCGAGCGTGACGAGGCCGCTGGTGCGGTGGACCTTGATGCATATCGAAACATTTGGGTCTTCGTGCAGACTGACGAGCACGACGCCGTGGCTCCCGTGGCCTACGAGCTCATGGGCAAGGGGCGCGAGCTTGCCGATGCTCGCGGCTGCCGTCTGGTGGCACTGGTCGGCATGAGTCCCGAGGGCTCGCTCGGGGACCTGGAACATCTGGTTTGCGCGGGCGCCGACGAAGTCCTGGCCTGTCGCGACGAGCGTCTGCGCCAAAACGATGCGGAGGTCTACGCCCACTTGATCTGCGATTTGGTAGCCGAACGCAAACCCGAGGCAATTCTGTACGGCGCGACTGCGTTTGGCCGCGAGCTGGCACCCGGCGTTGCCGTGCGTTTGCAGACGGGTCTTACGGCCGACTGCACCGTGCTTTCGATGGATGCGGAGACGGGCCTACTGCAGCAGACGCGCCCGGCGTTTGGCGGCAACTTGATGGCCACCATCATTTGCCCCAACCACCGTCCGCAGATGGCAACGGTGCGCTCCGGTATCTTTATGGCGCCCGACTTTGACTACGGCCGCTCCGGCACGATCACCCAGATATCACTTGCGGATGATGCTAAGGCTCGTGTCGAGATCTCGATTCCCGCCGAGGAGTGGGGACAACAGGCTTCGATCGCCGATGCCGAGCGCCTGGTCGTGGTGGGTCGCGGCATTGGTTCCAAGAAAAATCTGCCGCTGATGCGAAGGCTCGCCGAGGCTCTGGGAGCCGAGCTTGGCTGCACGCGACCTGTCGTGGAGGCCGGCTGGTTGGAGTATCGCCATCAGATTGGCCAGACGGGCGTATCGGTTTCGCCCAAGCTTCTCGTGAGTATCGGTGTTTCGGGCGCCATCCAGCATCTTGCCGGCATCGGTGGGGCTGAGTGCATTATCGCCATCAACGAGGACCCGGATGCCCCCATTTTTGGTACTGCCCAGTACAAGGTTGTCGGCGATGCCGTCGAGGTCGTCGAGGAGCTGCTGGCTCAGCTTGAGCGCTAGGCGCGCGCCAGCCAGTCGCGCATCTCGTCCTTAAGGCGGCTCCAAGTTGCCTGCGTGGCGGGGTCGGTAAAGGGCCGCGTGATGCCAAAAGGCGCGTCGAGCAGGCGGTAGATATCGCCCTGCTCGCGCGCCAGCGCGCGGCTCGCTGGATAGACGAGCTCAAACATAAAGCAGATGAGTCCCACCAGGTAGTCTGCGGGCTCGTCGCGTTCATCGCGTGCGACGCAGCGGTGCTCGTCAAAGGCGGCAAGTGTCGGCGACGAGAAACGGCTGCCGAGAAACGTCTTCTCGTCCACCTTGAGGATAGTGTCGACAGTGCTGTCGGCGATGGCGCGCATAATGTCGATCTTGTCGCCATCGCGCACGATATCGCAGAAGCTCCGCGTGCGCTCGTCGAGCTGCGCGGGTAGACGGAAATCGCTGTGATAGGCAATGCTCGCTCGGATGAGCTCATCTTCTGCCGGGTCATCGATAAAGTCGCGAATGCTCGTTACGGCGGGTGCATCGGTGGGATTCTCGCCAAAGAGGACCTCGATGCCCAGCGCCGCATGGCTCATGCTCTCGGCGTCCTTAAAGGTGTCCCAGCGTCGCAGCTGCTCAAAGCGGCCCATATCGTGTAGCAGGCCGCAAAGCCATGCCAGGTCAATATCTTCTGACGACCAGCCCTGCTCGCGCGCCACGGCATCGCATGCCTCGGCAACGTGGTACGTATGCTCGATTTTGAGCGCGATGCGTGGGTTGGTGGCGTCGTAGGCATCGGTGTAGCTTTTGAAGGCCGCGCGCGCCCGGTCTCGATCGATAGCTGTCATAATGACTTCCTAAAAAGTTGTGTCTTTCGATCCGGTGGCAATTGTAGGTGAACTCGGTTGCTGTCGGATGATGATTCTGCCGTATCGCTACATGCGGCTTGGAGACCTTGTCAGGATGAGAAGCGTATGGTGCTCAAAATCGTTAGAACCGTCTGGCCGGTGATGCTTACATATGTTGCAATAGGCGCGCCGTGCGGAATGATCATGGGGCAGACGGGAATGGAGCCCTGGATGGTCTTTGCTCTGAGCAGCACGTTTGTGACGGGCAGCGGGCAGTTTATGATCTGCAATCTTTGGCTGGCGGGCGTACCGGCACCTTCGATTATCGCGAGCGTTGCTGCCATCTCCTCGCGTTTTGCGCTTTACTCGGCATCGATCGCGCCGCATCTGAGGGGTGCCTCGAAGCGTCAGACGCTGGCTGTTGCCGCGACACTTACCGAGGAGGCATATGGCATCTCGCTTGCCAAGCTGATTGAGGGGGAGGATTGGGGCCCGCTCGAGTCCTTCGTGCTCAACGTGATCCTCATCGCAACATGGGGCGTTTCGTGTACGATGGGCGCCATCGTCGGCGCCGTTGTCGATGTTCCCACCGCCGTTGCAGCCTTTGTCTGCACCTCGCTCTTTATCTGCCTGCTCTTTTCGCAGCGGCTGTCGCGCGGCAACGTTGTCGCGGCGGTTTCGGGCGCGGTGTCCGTCGCCGTATGCAAGTTCTTGGGCCTCGTGAATATTGCCGTGCCGGCAAGCGTCGTGGTCGGCATTACCATTGCGCTGGCGTGCGATGCTGTATTTGACGGAAAAGGTGCCCGCGATGCCCGTTAACGAGTTCTTGGTTCTGTGGCTGTCGTCGTGGGCTGCTATCGCGTTCTTTCGCATCACGCCGGCGTTCGCCTTGCGAGGGCGGACCCTGTCGCCCCGCATTACCGAGGCCCTGGGCTATATCCCGCCCGCTGCCTTTGCCGCGCTGGTCGCCAACGACTTGGTGAGCCCCGGCGCGTTCGACGCGGGACTCTGGCCTGCCTTGGTTCCCTGGATTGCGGCCGCCGGCGTCGTGGTCGTGGCGGTCAAGACAAAATCGATGCTGTGGTGCTGCGTCTCGGGCATCGTGCTCTATATCGTCTTGAGCCTTATATAGGGGTGGCGTCGCGGGCGCCGAATCTCGTTCCATCCCAACTTGTCGGATTTTTCACCGAGCTGGTCTATTTCTTCTGGTACCATGGTCAAACTTTACTGTAGCAAAGCGTGACGTGGGCTTTTGTACCCCGTCAGCGGAAATGGGGGTTTCATGGCACAGGAAGCAACCGCCAACGAGCAAAAGAAATTCAAGGTCCCGCGCATTCCGGGCGACATCATGATCTATCCGATGATCGTCGGTCTTTTGCTCAACACCTTCTGCCCGCAGGTTTTTGAGATCGGCGGCTTCTTTACGGCTGCCTGCCGCGGTGGCTCCAATACCATCGTCGCCGCGATTCTGCTGTTTGTGGGCGCCGGCATCAGCTTTAAGTCCACGCCGGGCGCCATCAAGACCGGCATCGTCGTGCTGATTCCTAAGCTTGTAGTGGCAGCCGCGCTGGGTCTGGGCGTCGCGTACTTCTTTAACGATAACTTTTTAGGCCTGAGCTCGGTTTCCATCATCGGCGGCATTACGTTTTGCAACATGGCGCTCTATACGGGCATCATGGGCGAGTTCGGCGATGAGTCCGAGCAGGGCGCTGTCGGTATCCTGTTCTTTACGGCCGGCCCCGCCGTTACGATGATCATCCTTGGTGTTTCGGGTCTCGCCAACATCCCCGTCGGCACCATCATCGGATCCATCCTGCCGCTTGTTATCGGCATGGTCCTGGGCAACCTGTTCCCGTTTATCAAGAACCTGCTGGTTCCCGGCGCCAATCCCGCGATCGCTGTAATTGGTTTTCAGCTCGGTGCGTCCATGAGCCTTTCGAGCTTCATCGCCGGTGGCATTTCGGGCATCCTGCTGGGCCTCATCACGCTCTTTATCGTCGGTCCCATTACCTTTGCCTTCGAGCGCCTGTGTGGCGGCAACGGTAAGGCGGCTGTGGCATGTTCCACCATTGCCGGCACGGCCATGACCACGCCGGTCGCCCTCGCCGAGGTCGCTCCGCGCTATGCCGAGCTTGCGCCCACCGCGTATGCGCAGATCGCCACCGCCGTCATCATCACGGCAATCATGGCCCCGATTCTGACCGGCTGGGTCGATAAGAAGTTCTGCCAGAGCAAGGAAGACCTGTCGCCTGCCGGTGTCGAGGCCATCGAAGAGGCTGTCGCGACCGACATCGATGGCGAGTAGCAATCGATATCCATCAATGATTCCGGCGTGCAACTCGCGCCGTTTGAGCGCCCGAACGAGAGCTGTCTTGCAGTGACGTTCGGGCGCTCTGCTATTATTCCCCTTACCCCTGCGGAGTAGGGGGTGTTTGTTGCCCAGATTCGAATTGGGCGATTCTGGCCACTTGGATATTGAAGGGAGGGCGTCTAGTGGTAAAGGCACTCAAGATCGAGATATTCCTGCTGTGCATGATTATTCTTATCGGACTTGCCGTACGAAGCCGTCGCTCCCTGTTCTCGAGCACCCAGCAGCTTTTGTTTAGCATGCTGGGCTACACGTCTGCTGCCTACATTTTCTTCGATATGATCTGGACGCTCTCGGACGGCGTGAGCACTCCTGTAGGCATCACGGCCAACTGGATTTCCAACGCGGTTTCGTTTTCGCTGTTCGCCATCGCGTGCCTCATTTGGTTTTTCTATTCCGAGACGATGCAGGGCTCACGGCTCCTGACCACGCCCTATAGGGTGGTACTTTTAACGTTGCCAACCGCATTGGTGGTCGTTCTGGCATTTACCAGCTACTGGACGCACGCTATGTTCTATATCGATGCGCGGGGCGTATATCGTCGCGGAGCGCTTTATATGATTCAGCCTATCGTTAGCTACTGCTACGTCATATATACGTCCTTGCATGCCTTTATTCAGGCTCGAAAAGTCGAAAGCCTGCAAAAGAAGGCCATTTATCGCACCCTCGCCTTTTTTGCGGTTCCCGCTCTGGTGGGCGGTACCTTTCAGATCGTATACTCGGTGCCTGGCCTTTGTGTCGGCATAATGATTAGCATGTTGCTGCTCTATATCATCTGCCAGGAGCAGCTCATCTCGACCGACCCGTTGACTGGCCTCAACAATCGCAACCGTTTTGAGACCTATATGCTGTCGCTCTTCTCAAATGTGGATCAGGCCGAAGATGTATATCTGCTTATGATGGACGCTGACGGCTTTAAGCAGATTAACGATCGCTATGGACATGTGGAGGGTGACCATGCTCTTCAGGTAATATCCGCTGCGCTCAAAGAGGTCTGCTCGGCGTCTGGTGGCTTTATCGCGCGTTATGGTGGCGATGAGTTCGTGGTGCTCCAAAAGGCAGCGGCGGAACAGGACATCATACGTCTGTGCGCGGCAATCAACGACGAGCTCGCGCGCGCCGAGGTGCCGTATCTGTTGCGGATGTCCATCGGCTACGCACGGGTCGGTGACGGCGTCGATACCTGGCAAGACTTGCTTCGCGCTGCCGACGCGGAGCTCTACCGCGTCAAGGCCGAGAAAAAGAAGGCCGGCGTCCAGATACGCTAGGAAAAGGGTCGCACGCTTGCGTGCGTGGCGGCCCTCAGCTCATCGATGTATTCCATTAAGCTAAAGTGTGCGAACGCCCTCCCTAAAAAGGCGAGCTTGCTAGGCTTTTTTGGGTTTGTTGACGATGATGATGCCGCCGCAGACCAACAACAGGGCAACGATGACGGTAACGGGGCTCGTGCCAGCGCCCTCGCCGAGCAGCAGTGCGCTCAACAGCACGCCAAAGACCGGGTTCATAAAGCCAAAGACCGACACGCGGCTGACGGGGTTGACGGCGAGCAGGCGGGACCACAGCGAGTAAGCGACCGCGGAGATAAGCGCCATGTAGATGATGAGCGCGATGGCGGGGGCGATTTCGGTGGGGGACAACGTGCCGCCCATCAAAAACCCGATGGCGGTAAGGACCACGCCACCGACTAAAAACTGCCAGCCGGCGAGCAAGACGCCGTCATGCTCGCGCGAGAAGATGCCAATGAGGCAGGTCGACAGGGCGCCCGCAACAGTGGAGGCCAAGATAAATCCCTCGCCGTCGAGCGTAAAGCCAAAGGTGCCATCCGCGCCCGAAAGGTTGACGAGCGCGACACCGGCAAAGCCCAGTACGCAGCCGAGCACTTTGGCCGTATCGAGCTTCTCGGTGCGAAACGCCAGGGCGGCAAAGAGGATTGCGAGGAAGTTGGCGCTGGCCTCGATGATGGAACTCGACATGGCGCTGGCGCGCGAGAGTCCCAGGTAGAAAAAGAAGTACTGCCCGATAGTCTGGAAGAGCGACAAGACAAAGATGGGCTTGATGTCGCGAGCCTGCGGAACGAGTGGACGGCGCTGAGCCGCGCTCATCCCAACGATAACCAGGGCGCCGGCAAGCGTAAAGCGTAAACCTGCAAAGAGCAGCTGCGAAGCGCTATCGTGCGCTGGGATACCAAAGAGTGCGTAGCCGATCTTGATGCAGGGAAAGGCCGATCCCCAGAGTGCACAGCAAACAAGACAGCCCAGGATGAGTCCGGGCAGGGTGGCGAGATACGGCTTGCGGCTTTCCATGATGTCCTCCCTACATGCGCGAAGCAAAAAAGAACCCGCCACCGGATGTGTCGGTGGCGGGTGTTGTTACCCGAAGGGATTGTAACCGATGGGAAAGGTTTAAGCGAAGTAGGCCACGCCGCTCTCAAAGATCGGCATGAACTTATCGCCGGGGACATGCTCGGGCACGTTGCGGTACAGGTTGTCGCCGCGACGCTCGGCATGGCCCATCTTGCCCAGGACGCGGCCGTCGGGGCTCGTGATGCCCTCGATGGCGAGTGCGGAGCCGTTGGGGTTGACGGAGAGATCCATGCTGGGCTTGCCGTCCTCGCCCACGTACTGTGTGGCGACCTGGCCGTTGGCGATCAGCTGGGCGAGCACTTCGTCGTTGGCGACAAAGCGGCCCTCGCCGTGGCTGATGGCGACGGTGTAGGGGTCGTCCAGGCTGCACTGCGACAGCCAGGGGGACAGGTTGGACGAGATACGGGTGCGCACCAGACGGCTCTGGTGGCGACCGATGGTGTTGAACGTCAGCGTGGGCGCATCGGGCGTGGCGTCGACGATGTCGCCGTAGGGCACCAGACCAAGCTTGACTAGGGCCTGGAAGCCGTTGCAGATGCCCAACATCAGGCCGTCGCGGGCCTTGAGCAGGTCGCGGACTGCCTCGGTGACCTCGGGAGCGCGGAAGAACGCCGTGATGAACTTGGCGGAGCCGTCGGGCTCGTCGCCGCCCGAAAAGCCGCCGGGGATCATGACGATCTGGCTTGCACGGATGCGGCGGGCAAGCTCGTGGGTGCTCTCGGCGACGGCCTCGGGCGTGAGGTTGTTGATCACGAAGGTGTCGGCCTCGGCACCGGCGGCACGGAAGGCGCGGGCGCTGTCGTACTCGCAGTTGTTGCCGGGGAACACGGGGATGATCACGCGCGGGCGGGCGATCTTGGCGCCGCCGTACACGTGGATATCCTTGGCGCGGAAGTCGATGGTCTCGACCTCGGGGGTCTCGCCAGCGCTGCGGTAGGCGAAGACGCCCTCGATGCCGCTCTCCCAGGCCTCCTGGAGCTCGGTGAGCTCGATGACTTCGGAGCCGGTGTCGATGACATAGCCCTCGACGGTGGTGCCCAGGGGCTCGACGACAACGCCGTCGGCGACCTCGGGCAGCTCGGCATCCTCGGCGAGCTCGACGACAAAGCTGCCGTAGAGCGGGGTGAAGAGGCTCTCCACGTCTACATCCTCGGCAAGCTCGATGCCGATTTGGTTACCGACGCACATCTTAAAGAGGCTCTCGGCGCCGCAGCCGTAGCCGGGCGTGGAGATGGCCAGGGCGTTGCCGGTAGCAGTGAGCGCCTCGACGGCGTCAAACGCGGCGAGCAGCTGCTGGGCGTCGGGACGGTAGTCCTCGCCATAGGTGGCGGGGGCGATGCGGACGACGCGGTGCGTGAGGCCCTTGAACTCGGGCGAGACGGCGCGGGCGGCCTTGCCCACGGCGACGGCGAAGCTGATCAGGGTCGGCGGAACGTTGAGCTCGCCGGCCTCGTCCTCAAACGAACCGCTCATGGAGTCCTTGCCGCCGATGGCGCCGGCACCCAGGTCGACCTGGGCCATGAGGGCACCCAGGACGGCAGCCATGGGCTTGCCCCAGCGCTCGGCCTCGGTGCGCAGACGCTCGAAGTACTCCTGGAAGGAGAGGTAGGCACGTTTGTGCTCAAAGCCGGCGGCAACGAGCTTGGCGATGGACTCGACCACGGACAGGTAGGCGCCCGCAAACTGGTCGGCCTCCATCAGATAGGGGTTGAAGCCCCATGCCATGGCACTCGCCGTGGTGGTCTCGCCGTCCACGGGGAACTTGGCGACCATGGCCGAGCTGGGGGTGAGCTGCGTCTTGCCGCCAAAGGGCATGAGTACGGTCGCGGCGCCGATGGTGGAGTCGAAGCGCTCGGAAAGGCCCTTGTTGGAAGCGACGTTGAGGTCGGTGACGAGCGAGGTCATGCGCTCGGCAAGCGTGGTGCCGGCCCAGCTGGGCTGCCACACGCTGCGGGCACAGACGTGGGCGACCTGGTGCTTGGGCGCACCGTTGGAGTTGAGGAACTCGCGGGACAGATCGACGATGGCGACGCCGTTCCATGCCATGCGCATGCGCGGCTCGGCGGTAACCTCGGCGATAACGGTCGCCTCGAGGTTCTCCTCGGCGGCGTAGCCCATGAACTCCTCGACGTCACCGTCGGCGACGGCGCAGGCCATGCGCTCCTGGGACTCGGAGATAGCGAGCTCGGTGCCGTCCAGGCCGTCGTACTTCTTGGTCACGGTATCAAGGTCGACATACAGGCCGTCGGCAAGCTCGCCCACGGCGACCGAGACACCGCCGGCGCCAAAGTCGTTGCAGCGCTTGATCAGACGGCAGGCATCGCCGCGGCGGAACAGGCGCTGCAGCTTGCGCTCGACCGGGGCGTTGCCCTTCTGGACCTCGGCACCCGAGGTCTCGATGGACTCGGTGTTCTGGGTCTTGGAAGAGCCGGTGGCGCCACCGATGCCATCACGGCCAGTGCGGCCGCCCAGCAGGATGATCTTGTCGGTGGGGGCGGGGCACTCGCGACGAACGTGGTTTGCCGGGGTAGCGCCCACGACGGCGCCAACTTCCATGCGCTTGGCCACGTAACCGGGGTGATAGAGTTCGTTGACCTGACCGGTGGCAAGGCCGATCTGGTTGCCGTAGCTGGAGTAGCCGGCGGCGGCAGTGGTCACGAGCTTGCGCTGCGGCAGCTTGCCCTCGAGTGTCTCGGAAACCGGGACGGTGGGGTCGCCGGCGCCGGTGACGCGCATGGCCTGATACACATAGCTGCGGCCCGAGAGCGGGTCGCGGATGGCGCCGCCCACGCAGGTGGCGGCACCGCCGAAGGGCTCGATCTCGGTCGGGTGGTTATGGGTCTCGTTCTTAAAGAGGAACAGCCAGTCCTGGTCCTCGCCATCGACATCGACCTTCACCTTGACGGTGCAGGCGTTGATCTCCTCGGACTCGTCGACATCGGTCATGACGCCGGTCTTCTTAAGGTACTTGGCGCCGATGGTGCCCATGTCCATGAGGCAGACGGGTTTGGCGTCGCGGCCGAGTTCGTGGCGCATCTCCATGTAGCGGTCGAAGGCCTGCTGCACCACGGCGTCGTCGATCGTCACGTCATCCAGGACGGTGCCGAAGGTGGTGTGGCGGCAGTGGTCGGACCAATAGGTGTCGATCACGCGGATTTCGGTGATGGTGGGGTCGCGGTCCTCATCGCGGAAGTACTGCTGGCAGAAGGCGATGTCCGCCTCGTCCATGGCAAGGCCGCGCTCGGAAATAAGGGCGGCAAGGCCGGCCTTGTCGAGCTCGCGGAAACCGTCGAGCACCTCGACGGGCTGGGGCTCGGGGGTCTCCATGTACAGCGTCTCGGGCAGGTCGAGCGAGGCGATGCGCGCCTCGACGGGGTTCACCACGTAGTGCTTGATGGCATCGATGGCGGCCTCGTCCAGAGCGCCCGAGATCATATAGACCTTGGCGGAGCGCACGGCGGGGCGCTCGCCCTGGCTGATGAGCTGCACGCACTCGCTGGCGGAGTCGGCGCGCTGGTCAAACTGGCCAGGCAGGAATTCGACGGCAAAGACGGCGCCATCGCTTGCGGGGAGCTCGTCGTAGGTCACATCGACCTGGGGCTCGCTAAAGACGGTCGGCACGCAGGAGCGGAAAAGCTCCTCGTCGATGCCCTCGACGTCGTAGCGGTTGATGATCCTCAGGGCCTCGATGCCCTTGATGCCGAGAATTTCGGTCAGCTCGCCCTTGAGCTGCTGAGCCTCGACGTCGAACCCGGGTTTCTTCTCCACGTAGATACGAGAGACCATTGGTTCCTGCCTTCCTGATCGGTTGGGCGTACGGTACGGTATGCGGCAGCGGTCGATTTACGGGGCAAGCCTCGCGGTCGCCTTGAGCCACATGTTTGTAAACCTCACAATGATACGACAGCTCGCGGCGCGTTGAGGACGGCGAGGGTGCTACAGTGAAGCGCAAACAAGAGAAAGGCATCACATGGCATTCGTTTCGCTCGCCATCGTCGCACTCGTGGCCTTTGCAAGCCCCTTCATCGCCTCGGCGATTCCTGGAAAACCCGTTCCCGAGACGGTCTTTTTGCTCGTGCTCGGCGCGGTGCTGGGACCCCATATGCTCGGCGTCATCCATGTAGATGCTGAGGTCTCGCTTGTGTCCGAGCTCGGTCTGGCCTTCTTGTTCCTGCTTGCCGGCTTTGAGATCGACCCCAAGAGCATCACGGGCGTCGAGGGGCGCTACGGCTTGGCGACGTGGGTCGTCACGTTTGGTATCGCCTGGCTTGCCGTGCGCTTTACCCCGTGGTTCTCGGTCAGTCATTTCGACGGTATCGCCGTGACGCTTGCCCTCACTTCTACGGCGCTCGGCACGCTCGTGCCCATTATGCGCGAGCGTTCACTTGCCGGAACGCGCGTGGGCGACTCGATTCTCGCGTATGGCACTTGGGGCGAGCTCGGTCCCGTGCTCGCCATGTCGGTGCTGCTGTCTGCCCGCACGGGAATTCAGACGTTGTTGATCTTGGGCTTGTTTGCGGCCGTGTGCGTGTTGCTGGCCGTGGTCCCGAGCCGCTCCAAGCGCGTCGGCAGCCGCTTCTTTGCGTTTGTCGAGGAACGCGCCGATACCACGTCGCAGACCTTCGTGCGCCTGACGGTGCTCATCCTGGTCACACTCGTGGCGTTCTCGGCCGTCTTTGATCTCGACATCGTGTTGGGTTCTTTTGCCGCCGGCTTTGTCTTGCGCTACATCATCCCCGAGGGCAACCATACGCTCGAGACCAAGCTCGACGGCCTGGCCTACGGCTTTTTGATTCCGGTGTTCTTTACTGTATCGGGCGCAAAGATCGACCTGACGGCCGTGGCGTCGCGCCCCGGGCTGCTCGCAGGCTTTATCGTGGCGTTGCTGATCATTCGCGCCGTGCCCATTCTCATCTCTATGAGCATTTGTCCTGCGACGCGCGATGTGTCGGCGTATGGTCGCATTACCGTGGCCCTGTACTGCACCACGGCCCTGCCGATCATCGTTGCCGTGACGAGTGTTGCCGTCAACGCGGGCGCGCTGTCGCAAGATATTGCGTCGGTCATGGTTGCCGCCGGTGCCATCACAGTGTTCTTGATGCCGCTGCTCGCGCAGCTCTTCTACCGCGTGGTGGATGCTGCGCCGGTCGCCGCCGTGGCAGAGGTTGCCGAGCATCCATCCGATGCGCTCGACATCCTGCGCGCCCACCACGACCTAGCGAGCTTGCTCGCGCGCGAGCATGAGCTGCTGACTTCGCATGGCCATGGTCGCGTATTCGAGGGCCTGCCTACGCTCGATACGATTGCCGAGCGTCTTTCCGCCGAGGCGGCGAGCGGCCACATCGATGCCCGCATCGTGGACGCGGCGCATCTTCTTGCCGATAAGACCTATGGTGATGAGGTTGACCCATCCGAGTTGACTCCGCGCGAGCGTCGCCGCCTGGAGCGCGCCAAGCTCGCCGTGCGCGAATACCGCCGCCGCATGCTGGAGCTCTATGCAAGAGAAGAAGCCGAGGACGACGACGGTAAATAACGAGATGCTTCCCTAGGGGAAGGCGGGGACCACTTTAAAGACCCGAAACGGGACGCAGTGTCCGCATCGGCCCCCATCGGGAAGCCACATCCCAGAATGGACGCTCAGAGCGGGATGTAGTTTCCGCTTTGGACCCCTGTCGGAAAGCGCGTCCCAGTCTGAAGGTTCAAAATGGGATGCGCTTTCCGAAACAAAGGCCTTGGGGAAACCGCGTCCCGGAATGGACACTCAGAGTGGGATGCAGTTTCCGCGAGAGGCTCGTTGCGGAAACGGTATCCCAAAATCGACGTTCAAAACGGGATGCAGTTTCCGAAGTATGGTCCTGAGGGAAGCTACGTCCCGTTCTGAGCTGAAATACCGGGACGCAGCTTCCCTTTCAAACGGAAGAAGGCGCGCTGCTTGCAGTTGATGCAGGCAGCGCGCCTTTTTGGTCGAGCCATGTTGAGGCTAGGAGCAGAGGCTTGTGGCCCCTTAGGAGCGGGCGGCTCCGTCGACGGGGAGCACGGCACCCGTGACATAGGATGACATGTCGCTCGCTAGGAAAACGAAGGCGTTGGCGACGTCCTCGGGCTCGCCCATGCGGCCGAGCGGAATAGTGGCGATGATGGGCTTGATGACCTCTTCGGGCAGGTTGGCGACCATATCGGTTTTGGTTACGCCTGGTGCGACGGCATTGACGCGAATACCCATGGGGGCGAGCTCGCGCGAGAGCGACTGGACCATGCCGTTGACGGCAAACTTGGACGTGGGGTAGCCGACGCCGGAGGGCTGACCGTATTTGGCGACCATCGAGCTCGTGGTAGTGATGGTGCCGCCGTGGCCGGCCTCGGTCATAATCTTGGCGGCCGCCTGGTGGCCGTTAAAGACGGCGACGACGTTGAGGTCCATGACTTTGGCGAACTCCTCGGCCGTGTAGTCCAAAAGGGGCGAGCGCTGGGAGATGCCGGCATTGTTGACGACCGTATCCAGGCCGCCCATGTCGGTTGCAGCCTGGGTAAAAGCCTCGGTCACGGCCTCGAGTGAGGTGAGGTCGCAGAAGCGGCCCCAGACCTTGGCGTCGGGATAGGCGGCCGCCAGCTTCTCAACGGCCGCGTCGGCAGTCTCCTGGCGCGAGCCAAAGACGGTGACGGCAGCGCCTTCCTCGATAAAACGACAGGCGATCGCATAGCCGATGCCGCGCGTGCCTCCGGTGATGATTGCTTTCTTGCCCTCGAGCAACATAGTGCTTCCTCTCATCGCGGGCGGACATACACGGCACAGCATAGCGGCGGCAAAATCCAGCTGCCGTCGCATATCGGCAAACGGTATCTACGGTTGTTGACGAACGGTCAAGTTGTCCAAACGTTAGTCGACCACTTCGTGCAAAAGATGTAACTAAAAGGGGCTCCCATCCAATCGGACGGGAGCCCTTCATGCGTTATTTGATTTGCCGAGAATCGGGCTAGTTGGCCATGACGCCATCGGTCCAGGCCTCGACGTCCTCGATGCGCAGGACGTTGGCGACCTCGGCCACGCAGTCGACGCTGGCAAGCTCGGCGGCGGCAGCCTGGACGTCCTTCTCGAGCGCGCGGTGCGTCAGGAAGATGACCGAGCAGGCATCGCTGACGCCCGACTTGCCGTCCTCGACCTGGTTGATGAGCGAGATCGAGATGTTGTGCTTGGCAAAGATGTCGACCGTCTCGGACAGGGCGCCCACGCGGTCGGCGACCTTCAGGCGCACATAGTACTTGGTCTGGAGCTCGTCCATGGGCTTAAAGGCGAGGTTGTGACCATAGGGCTCAATCTCGGGCAGCGGAGCCACGCCGCGGCTGATCTGCTCGGAGAGCGACAGGATATCGCCCACGACGGCGCTCGCGGTGGGGAAGGAGCCTGCGCCGGCACCGTAGAACATGGTCTCGCCCACGGCGTCGCCTACCACGTAGACGGCGTTCATGGCGCCGTTGACCTTGGCAAGCATGTGGTCGGCGGGGATCAGCGTGGGATGCACGCGGACGTCGACGCCGGCGTCGGTGTTGCGTGCGATGCCCAGCAGCTTGATGGTGTAGCCGAGCTCGCGGGCCTGGGCGATGTCCTCGGCACCGATGGTACGGATGCCCTGCTGGTATACGTCATCGGTGGTCACGCGGGTGCCAAAGCCGATGGAGGCGAGGATCGCCGTCTTGCTGGCCGCATCGAAGCCGTCGACGTCGGCGGACGGGTCGGCCTCGGCATAGCCCTTTGCCTGGGCGTCGGCAAGCACGTCAGCGTAATCGGCGCCCTCGGCGTCCATGCGCGACAGGATGTAGTTGGTGGTGCCGTTGAGAATGCCAGCGATGGTCAGGATCTTGTTGCCCACCAGGTCGTGCTCAAGCGTGCTCACAATGGGGATGCCGCCGCCGCAACTGGCCTCGCACTTAATCTGTACGCCGCACGCGCGCGCCTTCTCGGCAAGCGTCTCGACGTGACGGCCCAGCAGGGCCTTGTTGGCAGAGACGACGTGCTTGCCGTTCTCGAAGGCAGTGGTGAAGATCTCGGTTGCGGGATGCTCGCCGCCGATCAGCTCGACGACGATGTCGACGGCGGGGTCGGTGACGACGTCGTGCCAGTCACTCGTAAAGGCCTCGCGCTCAATGCCTGCCGCCTCGGCCTGCTCCCAAGCAAGCGCGCAGGCGCGGGTCAGCTTAAGGTCGATGCCGTAGGCTGCCAGGTACTCATCGTGGTGGCTCTTGATCAGGCGGGCCACGCCGCCGCCGACGGTTCCCAGACCGATCAGACCGACGTTCACGGTGCGCAGGGGTTCGCTCATAGATAGCTCCTTCGTGCATCTTATGGATGGATTAACCGCTTAAAGGTTGAGTGCATTCTAGCGTGAACCGAGGGCGCGTGCTCGCCAGGCAACAGGAGCCGCACAAAACGGCACCCCCGAAACGCTGCGGAAACATTGGAAACATGCTCGCTACAAACGAACTTCCGTAACAAACTGTCAACGTTTGCACCATAAGGTTTGCCCTATACCGCAAGACGGCCGCACCGCGGCCAGCGAAAAGGGGGACACCATGTTTAGCATCAACAACGTACTTAACCGCAGGAGTTTCCTTGTCGGAGCCACGCTTATTTTTGCCCCGATCTATTACACCCCAGCGTCCGTTTTGCTCAAGAACGCCAAGGACATGAGCTACGACATGACACTAATGGGTGTCGACGGCATGGACAGCCTATGTGATCCAGGACGGCAAGTACATCGCCGCCTAAGTGCGCATAAAGCGCGGCCGGTGAGGCCGTTTTATTCAGGGCAGGGACGCCTGTAACAGAACGGAAACATTACTTTCACACAATAAAGTGGCATTACTGCATAAAGTAATAGAAATACGCAGAATTATGGATAAATGAACAAATCCAAAGAAAAGTTGAAATAATCGCCACTTTCCTTAACTAAAGCGTCTAGTATTTTGCGAACGCCGAACACGGCGAAGGATGGCCTGTCGGGTAACCGAAACCCGACGAGATTTGAGAGGAGAGCCGCATGTCGAGCCTCACCGGTAAGTCATTGAACCCTGTTATGAATCGCAGGAGCGTTATCGCGAGCGCAGCAGGTCTGGGGGCGATGTCCATTCTAGCTGGTTGCTCCTCCAACGGCGGCGACAGCGGTTCCGCTTCGAGCGACGCTTCGTTTAAGATCGGTACCATCGGCCCGCTGACCGGCGCCAACGCGTCCTACGGCAAGTCCGTTACCCAAGGTGTCGAGCTTGGCTGCAAGGATTTCTCGACCAAGGAGTTGCCGCTTGCCAGCAAAGCCGAGGATGACCAGGCCGATGGCGAGAAGGCCGTCAACGCCTTCAACACCCTGCTCGACTGGGGCATGCAGGCCCTCGTCGGCCCGACCACCACGGGTGCGTCGGTTGCCGTTGCCGCCGAGTGCGGTAACGACCCCAAGACGTTCATGATCACCCCGTCCGCGTCCTCCGAGGACGTCACCGACGGCAAGGATTGCGTCTTCCAGGTTTGCTTCACCGACCCCAACCAGGGTGTCAACGCTGCCAAGTTCCTGGCGCAGAAGTATGCGGACGAGAAGTTCGTGCTGTTCTATAACTCCGGCGACGCCTATTCTTCGGGCATCGCAGATTCCTTTAAGGCCCAGGCCGCTGAGTCCAAGCTCGAGGTTGTTGACGAGGAGACCTTTAAGGACGACTCCGCCACGAGCTTTACCAACCAGCTGACCAAGGCCAAGCAGGCCGGCGCCACCATGATCTTTGCGCCGATCTACTACACGCCGGCGTCCGTCCTGCTCAAGAACGCCAAGGACATGGGCTACGACGTCAAGATGATGGGCTGCGACGGTATGGACGGCATCCTGGGCGTTGAGGGCTTCGATACCTCTCTTGCTGAGGGTCTGCTGCTCATGACCCCGTTCTCCGCCGACGACGAGAAGAACGCCGACTTCGTCAACGCTTACAAGGATAAGTACGGCGATACCCCCGACCAGTTTGCCGCCGACGCCTACGACGGCGTGCACGCGGTGGCCGAGGCCGTCAAGGAGGCCGGTCTTGGTGTCGACGCCGATCCGACCGAGGTCGCCGAGAAGCTGTCCAAGGCTATGCTCAAGATTACCGTTGACGGTCTGACCGGCAAGCTCACCTGGAACGATAAGGGCCAGGTCCAGAAGGAGCCCACGGCGTACGTCATCACCGACGGCAAGTACGTACAGGCCTAATTGGCCGCCTTACATAGAGCGGTTTTGATCCCAAGCAGGGGAGGTTTTGGCCTTCCCTGCTTGCTTGGTATCTAGGGACAGTGTAACGTCCCTGTTTCATACATTAACTGGAAACCTATTCGAAAGGGGGATGTGGAACATGACGGTCTTTATCCAATACCTGGTCAACGGCCTGTCCATGGGCAGCGTCTATGCCATCATCGCGTTGGGCTACACCATGGTCTACGGTATCGCCAAGATGCTCAACTTTGCTCACGGCGATGTCATCATGGTCGGTGCCTATGTCTCGTTCTGCGCCACGTCGTATCTCGGCCTCCCGGGCTGGGCATCTGTAGTTCTCTCTTGTGTGGTCTGTACCGTTCTCGGTGTTCTCATCGAGGGTCTGGCCTATAAGCCGCTGCGCCAAGCAGGCCCGCTGGCCGTTCTGATCACGGCTATCGGCGTGTCTTACTTCCTGCAGAACGCCGCGCAGCTTCTGTGGGGCGCCACGCCCAAGAACTTCACTTCGCTCGTCACCTTCCAGGTGCCGGAGTTCTTGGCCAAGTTCAATGTAAGCGCTGTCTCGCTCGTCACCATCGTCGCCTGCCTGGTTATCATGGCCGGCCTGATGTTCTTTACAGGTAAGACCAAGATGGGCAAGGCCATGCGCGCCGTGTCCGAGGACAAGGCCGCCGCTCAGCTCATGGGCATCAACGTCAACCGCACCATCTCGATGACGTTCGCCATCGGCTCCGCCCTTGCCGCCATCGCCGGCGTGCTCCTGTGCTCCTACTCGCCGGTGTTGCAGCCCACCACGGGCGCCATGCCTGGCATCAAGGCCTTCGACGCCGCCGTCTTCGGTGGCATCGGCTCCATCCCCGGCGCCTTTGTCGGTGGTATTCTCATCGGCATCATCGAGGCGATGGCGCAGGCTTATATTTCCACGAGCCTTGCCAACTCCATCGTCTTTGGTGTTCTGATCATCGTCCTGCTCGTCAAGCCTGCCGGCCTCTTGGGCAAGTACGTCCCCGAGAAGGTGTAGGTGAGCGTTATGAAGTTTCTTAAAGACAAGCAGACGCGTCACGACTTTGTCACGTACGCCATGTGCATCGTGGCATTCGCCATCGTGTTCTTCATGCAGTCGAACCACATGATCCCGCGCATGATTGCCGGTCAGCTGGTTCCCATCACGGCCTATATCGTCATGGCCATTTCCCTCAACCTCGTCGTCGGCATCGCGGGCGACCTGTCGCTGGGCCATGCGGGCTTTATGAGTGTCGGTGCCTACACGGGAATCGTCACCGCCGTCGCGCTCGAGAGCACCGTCCCCTCCGATCCGGTGCGCCTTATCATCAGCATCGTGGTCGGTGCCATCGCCGCCGCCATCCTGGGCTTCCTGATCGGTATCCCGGTCCTGCGCCTGAGCGGCGACTATCTGGCCATCGTGACCCTGGCTTTTGGCGAGATCATCAAAGAGATCGTCACCTGCCTTATCGTGGGCGTCGACTCCCGCGGCCTGCATGTGATCTTTAACATCACGGGTAACTCCACGATCGACGACCTGCACCTGCTCGAGGACGGCACCGCCATCATCAAGGGCGCCCAGGGCGCCTCGGGCGTGTCGACGTACTCGACCTTCCTCGCCGGTGCCATCCTGGTCATGGTCGCACTCGTGATCGTGCTCAACCTGGTTCGCAGCCGTACCGGCCGTGCCATCATGGCCGTGCGCGATAACAAGATTGCAGCCGAGTCCGTGGGCATCTCCGTCACTCAGTACCGCATGATCGCCTTTGTGGTTTCCGCTGCCCTCGCCGGTGCTGCCGGAGCCCTGTTCGGCGGTAACTTCTCGCAGCTTTCCGCCACTAAGTTCGACTTCAACACGTCCATCCTTATTCTGGTGTTCGTGGTCCTGGGCGGTCTGGGCAACATGCGCGGCTCCGTTATCGCGGCGGTGTTGCTCACGGTGCTTCCCGAGCTGCTCCGCCAGTTCTCGGACTACCGCATGCTCATCTACGCTATCGTGCTGATCCTGGTCATGATCTTTACCAATAACCCGCAGCTCAAGGCGTTCTTCGGCCGTGTCAAGGACCGCTTTGCTCCCAAGAAGGAGGTGGCAGCCGATGCCCAGTAAATTTGAGTTCAACAAGGGCAAGATGGTCCCGTATCCTTCTGGCGCCATCGTTCCCGACCGCGACCTGGGCGAGCGCCCGGCACTCGAGTGCATCCACCTGGGCATTGAGTTTGGTGGCCTTAAGGCAGTCGACGACTTTAGCCTGACCATCGGCAAGACTGAGATCGCCGGTCTGATTGGTCCCAACGGTGCCGGTAAGACCACGGTCTTCAACCTGCTCACCAAGGTGTATCAGCCCACGCACGGCACCATCCTGCTCGACGGCGAGGACACTTCGGGCAAGTCGGTCTACCAGGTCAACCGCATGGGTATCGCCCGTACCTTCCAGAACATCCGCCTGTTTAACACCATGACGGTGGAGGACAACGTAAAGGTCGGCCTGCACAACCAGGAGCGCTACTCCGGCTTTGAGGGTGTGCTGCGCCTGCCGACGTATTGGAAGCACGAGAAGGCTGCTCACGAGCGCGCCATGGAGCTGCTGTCCATTTTTGATATGGAGCACCTGGCAAACGAGCAGGCTGGCTCGCTGCCTTACGGCGCCCAGCGTCGTCTGGAGATCGTCCGCGCGCTTGCCACCAACCCCAAGCTACTGCTGCTTGACGAGCCTGCCGCCGGCATGAATCCATCCGAGACTGCGGAGCTCATGGAGAACATCGTCAAGATTCGCGACACTTTTGGCATTGCCATCATGCTTATCGAGCATGATATGTCGCTCGTTATGAACATCTGCGAGGGCATCTGCGTGCTCAACTTTGGTAAGGTCATCGCCAAGGGCACGGCAGAGGAAATCCAGAACAACGACGCCGTTATCGAGGCATATCTGGGCAAGCAGGATAAGGGGGAGAACTAAATGGCAGAGCCGATGCTTTCCGTCTACAACATCAACGTCTGGTACGGCGCCATCCACGCCATCAAGGACATCTCCTTTAACGTTAACGAGGGTGAGATCGTGGCCTTGATCGGTGCCAACGGCGCCGGTAAGTCCACGACGCTCAAGACCGTCTCGGGCCTGCTGCGTTCCAAGACCGGTTCCATCAAGTTTATGGGCGAGGACATTACCCATACGCCCGCTGATAAGCTGGTTGGTAAGGGCCTGGCTCAGGTTCCCGAGGGTCGTCGCGCCTTTTTGCAGATGACGGTCGAGGAGAACCTGGAGATGGGTGCCTATACACAGCCCAAGTCCACGGTGGCTCCGGGCCTGGAGCGCGTCTACGAGCAGTTCCCGCGTCTGAAGGAACGTCGTCGCCAGGTTGCCGGCACCCTTTCAGGCGGCGAGCAGCAGATGCTCGTTATGGGGCGCGCCCTTATGAGTAACCCCAAACTGCTTATGCTCGACGAACCTTCCATGGGTCTGGCACCGATTCTGATCGAACAGATCTTCCAGATTGTCGAGGACCTGCACAAGGCCGGCACCACGGTACTCCTGGTCGAGCAAAACGCGCAGATGGCGCTTTCCATCGCCACGCGCGGCTACGTGCTCGAGACCGGCAAGATCACCATGACCGGCACCGGTCAAGAGCTGCTGCACGACGATAACGTCCGCAAGGCCTATCTGGGCGGTTAATCCATTCAACAAAGGGGGCGCTGACCAACCCGGTCAGCGCCCCCTTTTAAGTTGCGGTGAAATAGGGACTAAATGGGGGCGCTAGACGCCAAAACAGTCCCTATTCCACCGCAACTTCATGGGGATGTGTGACAATGCCCGTCGGAAAACATCTGCTGTCTTTGGGGGTCTATCTATGCTGTACGAGTTTTGTGCCGAGAACTTTGAGCGGGTGCCGGCGGCTATCGAGGCCGGTGCAAGGCGCATCGAGCTGTGCGATAACCTTGCCGTCGGTGGTACCACGCCCTCGGCCGGCGTTATCAGCGCTACGACCAACTATGCCCACGAACACGATGCACGGGTGATGTGCATGATCCGTCCGCGTGGCGGCGACTTTCACTACAACCAGGATGAGCTGCGCATGATGGAGATGGACTTGGGCCTTGCCGTGAGTGCGGGCGTTGACGGCTTGGTCTTTGGCTGCTGCAAACCCTGCGCTGGCGGATGGGCGCTCGACGAACTTACGCTTGGCGCCCTCGTGATGGCTGCGGGCTGCGCGACCGAGGAATGTAAGCGTGATCCCATCGACATCACCTTCCACATGTCATTTGACCAGCTCTCGCCCGAGGCTCAGCTCGATGCGATTGATACACTTGCCGACTGCGGCGTTACGCGCATCCTCACGCATGGCGGCGCTGCCGGTACGTCGATCGAGGATAATTTCGATTACCTGGCTCGTTTAATCGAGTATGCGGGCGATCGTTTGACCATCCTTCCCGGCGGCGGCATCACTACGGCAAATCGCGACGCGGTCGCGGCGGCGCTAGGCGTCTCCGAGCTCCATGGCACCAAGATCGTGCCGCTGGAGGTATAACCCGTGGCGCTGGTATTTGACGTTCAGCAGGCGAGCGGTAAGCCCGACGATAATCGTCGCCCTGGCACCGCGTGCCCCTTTTGCGACACGGAGGGACTTGCCAACATCATCCAGCGCGATGGTGACTGTATCTGGCTCGAGAATAAGTTCAAGACCTTGCGGGCCACACGTCAGACCGTATTGATCGAGTCTGCCAATCACGACGCCGACCTGGTGACCTATGAACCGGATGAGCTGCATCATGTGATGCGGTTTGCCCTGGGCTGTTGGCAGCAGATGATCGATTCCCAACAGTACCGCAGTGTGCTCATGTACAAGAACAAAGGCCCACTTTCGGGCGGCAGCCTCGTCCATCCACACATGCAGATTGTGGGCCTGGAACAGGAGGACGGCTATGCGGCGCTGACCTCAGCCAACTTTGAAGGCATCGATGTTTGGCAGAGGGGAAGGGTTGCGGTCAACATCTCAACCGAACCGATTATGGGGTTCTTTGAGGTCAATGTTTCAGCCCCGCAGGGAATCGCCGCCAGCGATGGCGCGCGAGACCAAGCCGAGACGGACCTCTTCGCCGATGCGATTCAGGTAGCTCTGCGCTATATCCTGAACGAGCACCATGGTGGTCGCGCAGAGTCGTACAACTTGTTCTTCTACCACATGGACGGCCGGACCATTGCCAAGGCGCTTCCGCGCTGGGTGGTTTCACCCTACTTTGTCGGGTATCGGCTGGCTCAGGTCAATGCTGAGACCACGCTCGATGTCGATGCGGAGCGATTCCGCGCACATCTGGAGGCGCTCACATCGTAAAGTGAGCGCCCGCACACTGCGGACGGTTTAGCGCGCCATTGCATCGCGGCCGGCCTCGACCCGCTTGCGCTGGGCGGCGCGCTCCTCGCCGGTCAGACGCTCAAAGAAGTGTCCGATAAGCGAGGCGAGCACCTGCTGAAACAACGTTCCACACATGACGGGAAACACAACTTCGCCCGGAAAGTATTGCGTGGCGATGACGGCGCCCGAAGAGATATTGCGCATGCCGCAGGTAAAGCACATGGTGGTCGTCTCGCTATACGGCAGGTGCAACGCGCGGGCGACCAGAATGCCCACGACAAAACCGCTGATGGCGAAGACCAAAATAAAGAGGGCGACTTCCAGGCGCACCGCGTTCATGTGCAGCACGTACTCGCTCATGGCGGTGGAGTTGGACGCGATGACGCCCATCATCATAAATTTGCAGGCGGGCGAGAGCGCGGGGGAGAGCTTCTCGTGTCCCCAGCCGCGCGTAAGTTCGTTGATTACGATGCCAAGGATGGCGGGGATGGCAATCATAAAGGCCATGTTCTGCATCATGCTCGGAACATCGATTGCGACGGTGGCACCCAGCAGGAGCTTGAGCGTGAGCGGAATCGTCACGGGCGATATAACCGAGGACGTCAGGATGATGGTGAGTGCGAGCGGGCCGTTGCCGCCGAACATGCTGATCCACATAAAGGCAGTGACTGCCACGGGTACGCTGTACTCGATCACGATGCCGCAGACAAGGTTGGGGTTGGAGCCAAAGAACAGTGAGCCCATGACATATGCCGCGATGGGGATGAGCACGGGCGAGACAAATAGCGCCAAAATCAGATGAAGGGGACGGCGGAACACCTCGGCCACCTGGTGAAAGGTGTTACTGAGTGCACCCTGAAACGTCATAAAGGCAAACAAGGTGGGAACGATGGGCTTGAGAACGCCGATCTGCTGAGGAAAGAGCACGCCGAGCGCCACGCAAATCGGAACGATGATCTGCATGTACCCCGCGAGAAACTTGCCCAGTCCAACCCATTGCTTCATATGCTCTTGTGACTCCCTATGCCCGTGAATCCGTTTGAATGGATATGCTAGACGCTCGCATGCGTCCGTGCGGCTGAAACGCCCGATTATTTCGAGGCTATTACCGACATCGTTTACCGAAACCGCGGTGTGCTGCGGCGATTTGCGTCCGCGCTGCACGGTATAATAAATCTGTTCAACAGATCTGCCTGCCGAAGCGGGTATACACAGAGGACTCATCGCTATGAACCGTGAGAGGTATCGCGGCGACCTGCCCCTATCGGGGGTGGGCGCCTATGTCATCGCTTAAGACGACGCATCGCTGGGCGGTCGCTCAGCAAAAGCCCGAGCTCGAAAAGGAGCTTTCGGCTGGTCTGGGCATACCCGGGCTGGTGGCGCGCATTATGGTTGCGCACGGCATTACATCCATCGAGGAAGGCCAGCTTTTTTTGACGCCTTCGCTCGATCGCGACTGGGCGGACCCACTCGTTATTCCGGGCATGGCGGTCGTCGCCGACCGCGTTGAGCGTGCTATTCGCAGCCACGAGCGCATCGCCGTCTTTGGCGATTTTGACGTCGACGGCATTACGTCGACTTGTCTGTTGACCGAGGCGTTGCGTTCGTTTGGCGCCAACGTCACGCCGTTTATTCCGCACCGCTTTGACGAGGGCTACGGCCTGTCGCGTGCGGCGCTCGACCGCGTCAACGAGCTCGCTCAACCCAACCTGATCGTGACCGTCGATAACGGTATCGCTGCCAAGGAAGAGGTTTCCTATCTGGAGAGCTTGGGAATCGATTTGGTGGTCACGGACCATCACGAGCCGTCCGATCAGGTGCCGCAGGGCGTGCCCTTGACCGATCCCAAACTCGAGGATGAGGGCCCCTCACGCGAACTTGCCGGTGCCGGTGTGGCGCTCAAGCTGGTGCAGGTTTTGGGCGAGCGTCTGGGTAAGCCGTCGTATTGGCGTTCGCTGATTGAGGTTGCGGCGCTGGGCACCGTGTCTGACATGATGCCATTGACGGCCGAGAACCGCGCGTTGGTCGCCGAGGGCATCCAACAGATGCGCGTGACGGCTCGTCCCGGCTACATTGCGCTTGCAGCGCTCGCCAAGGCCGACCTTTCTACCATTACGGCGGACGGTCTATCGTTCTCGCTCATTCCCCGCTTAAACGCCGCCGGCCGCATGGCCGATCCCAAGCTGGCGCTCGACCTGCTGCTTGCCCGCGATCCTATCGAGGCAAGTGCACTGGCGGCCGAGCTCGAGGAGATCAACCGTCAGCGTCGCGAGATTGAGGCGGAGCTCACGCGTGATGCCATGGCAAAGGTCGAGGAGACCTATGATGGCGGTCGCGCAATCGTCGTGGGTGGCGAGGGCTGGCACGAGGGCGTTAAAGGCATCGTGGCGAGCCGCCTTACCAACCGATATCACGTGCCGGCGTTGCTCTTCTCTATCGAGGACGGTATAGCACGTGGCTCGGGTCGCTCGGTGGGCAAGGTCAACCTGTTCGAAGCCGTCGAGCGCTGCTCCGACCTGCTGATTCGCCGCGGCGGACATGCCGGTGCGGTGGGCGTGACCATCGAGGCGTCTAAGCTCGATGAGTTTCGTCGTCGCCTTTCCGCCGTGTTGTCCGAGCTTCCCGCCGAGGACTTTGAGGACACCGACGAGGTTGCCGCCACGGTTGACCTTTCCGAATTGAATATCGAGACCATCGAGCAGATTTCCCGCCTTGAGCCGTTTGGCCAGGGTAATAAGGTGCCGCTGCTGGCTGCCGAGGGCGTGACGATGTGCGATCGCGCCGTGGTGGGCAAGACCGGCGAGCATATGCGCTTCGTGGCGACGGATGGCGCCGCGAGCGTGCCGGCCATCATGTTTCGTGTGCCGCAGATCGATAGGCTTATCAATTGCGACAGCGCTGTCGACTTGGTGTTCGAGGCCGTTGCCGAGCATTGGCAAGGTCGCGTAAAGCCAAAGCTCATGATTAAGGATGTCTTGGTCCGCGATACCACGGCGCCCAGCGTTGACGACCCGGCATGTGAGCTTCGCCGCGGCGTACAACCGGCGGATTCTGGACTGCGCCTGGAGTCGCGTAAACGCGAGACGCTTGCCCAGCTTTCCTATACCGAGCTCACGCGCTCACTCATTCACAGCTTTATCGGATCGAACCAGCCGCACCGCGCGCAGGTCGAGGCGCTCGATGCCCTGGCCGATCACCAAAGTGTTCTGGCCGTTATGGGAACGGGGCGCGGCAAGTCTCTTATCTTCCATGTGCATGCCGCGCGCGAGGCGGTTCTTCGCGGGCGTGCGAGTATCTTTGTCTATCCGCTGCGCGCGCTCGTTGCCGACCAGGCCTATCACCTCTCGTCGACGATGGCCGCGCTCGGCATTGGCGTAGGCGTGCTGACCGGCGAGACCGTGGAAGCCGCGCGCGATGACGTGTTTGCCGGCCTGGCTTCGGGTCGCACCGGCATCGTTCTCACGACGCCTGAGTTCCTTTCCATCCATCGCGATCGCTTTGCGCGTTCTGGACGTATCGGCTTTGTCGTTATCGATGAGGCACACCATGCCGGCCTTGCCAAGGGCGGTGACCGGAGCGCATACCTCGACATGCCCGATATTCTCAAGGCCCTGGGCAACCCCGTTGTCATGGCCGCGACTGCCACCGCAACGGCTCCGGTTGTGGCCGAGCTCGCCCGCGTGCTACCGATTACCCGCACGGTGGTTGACGAGACGGTGCGCGAGAACTTGCAGCTCGAGGATGACCGAGACCTTGCGAGCCGCGAAAATCGCCTGGTGTCGATCGTGGCGACGGGGGAGAAGACCGTTATCTATGTGAACTCACGCGACCAGTCCGTGGCGCTTGCCAAGACGTTGCGCAAACGCGTGCCCGACTGTGCGACCCAGATCGCGTTCTATAACGCCGGGCTTGCGCGCTCCGATCGCCGCCGTGTTGAGGAAGCCTTTAGAGACGGAAGTCTCAGCTGCATCGTTTCAACCTCGGCCTTCGGTGAGGGCGTCAACCTGCCCGATATCCGTCATGTCGTGCTCTACCACATGCCGTTTGGCGCGATTGAGTTTAACCAGATGAGCGGCCGCGCCGGTCGCGATGGCCAACCCGCCGTGATCCATCTACTCTATTCGTCGCGTGACGCCCGTATTAACGAGCGCCTACTCGACTGCTATGCGCCCGAGCGCGACGAGCTCGTCACGCTCTATCGCGCGCTGCAGACCATGTGGCGCTCCAACCGCGGCAAGACCGGGGACGATTTCTTTAGCGCGAGCGATATCGACATCGCGCAGATGTGCCTTGCCATCGATGCTCGCACGCCGGTCGACGAGCGCTCGGTGGAAAGCGGCTTGGGAATCTTCGAAGAGCTTGGTTTTTGTCGCGTTTCGGGGTTTGACGACACCCGTCGCATCGCGATGGCCGAAAACCCCGGCCGCGTGCAATTGAGCAGGTCAATTCGCTATTTGGAGGGCTTGCGCTCGCGCATGGAGTTCTCGGCTTTCCGGAGCTGGGCGCTCGATTCGTGCGCTTCTGATATGCTAGCCAAAGTTAACCGCCCGATCGTACCGCGGGCCTAGGGGAAGGGGACCTCGATGGATGCCGCAGCCCGTACCGCCCATGATTCCACCCTCCAGCCGTTTTCGGAGATGGAGCACTATAAGCATGCCGATGAGCTGCCGCCCGAGATTATGGCGGACAGCTACGACAAGCTGGAGCGCCTGTGCCTCAAATATATGAATGAGGACGACTTTTCTAAGGTGGAGCAAGCCTACTGCTTTGCCGCCGAGAAGCACTGCAACCAAAAGCGCCGCTCGGGCGAGATGTACATTAACCATCCCGTCGAGGTTGCCATCATTTTGGCCGATCTCAAGATGGACTGCGATGTGGTGTGCGCTGCGCTGCTGCACGATACCGTCGAGGATACCGAGACCTCGCTCGCCGATGTTTCCGGCCTGTTTGGCGATACGGTGGCCGAGCTCGTCGATGGCGTGACCAAGCTCACCAACATCGAAGTCGACAGCATGGACGAGAAGCAGGCGCTCACGCTGCGCAAGATGTTCCTTGCCATGTCCAAGGACATTCGCGTCATCATCGTTAAACTTGCCGACCGTCTGCACAACATGCGAACGCTGGCAGCCCTGCGCGAGGATCGTCGCCTGTTTAAGGCTCGCGAGACCATGGACGTGTATGCGCCCCTGGCCGACCGTCTGGGCATGAGCTCCATTAAATGGGAGCTCGAGGACCTGTCCTTCTTCTACCTTGAACCCGACGCCTACCAGCGCATCGCGCGCATGGTGGCGGAGTCGCGCGAGGTCCGTGAGCGCTATCTGGCCGAGACCATCAAGACACTCACCGACGAACTCAACCGCATTGGCCTGGAGGACTTCCAGATTAACGGCCGTTCCAAGCACTATTGGTCCATCTACCAAAAGATGAAGCGCAAGGGCAAGGAATTCTCCGAGATCTACGACCTGGTGGCACTGCGTGTCATCACGCATTCGGTGCGCGATTGCTACTCCACGCTCGGCGCGGTGCATACGCTGTGGCACCCCATGCCCGGTCGCTTTAAAGACTATATCGCCATGCCCAAGGTCAATAACTACCAGTCGCTCCACACGACGGTCATCGGCCCCACGGCTCGTCCGCTCGAGATTCAGATTCGAACCTACGAGATGCATGAGCAGGCCGAGTACGGCATTGCCGCCCACTGGCTATATAAGAAGTCGGGTGGATCGTCTGCCTCTAAGACCAACGATGCGCAGCGTCTGGACGACCAGATCAACTGGCTTAAGCACTCACTCGACTGGGCGGCGTCTGACGAGATTACCGATGCCAAGGAATACCTGCACTCACTGAAGGTCGACTTGTTCGACCAGGAAATTTTTGTCTTTACGCCCAAGGGCGAGGTCATGGCGCTTCGTGCCGGCTCTACACCGCTCGACTTTGCCTACGCCGTTCATACCGAGGTCGGTAACCACTGCGTCGGCGCCAAGATTAACGGTGTGGTGGCGCCGCTCACGCACGAAATCAAGACGGGTGACCGTGTCGAGATTCTGACCAACAAGAGTTCTAAGCCGTCGCGCGATTGGCTCAAGATCGTCAAGACGCCTTCGGCTAAGTCCAAGATCCGCCGCTATTTTGCCGCTGCGACCAAGGACGACGACGCTGCTGCTGGTCGCGATATGCTGGCCAAGGACCTGCGTAAGCGTGGCTATGGCATTTCTACGCCGCGTTCGACGCGTGCACTCAACGCCGTGGCGGAGCAGTTTAACTTCAAGCAGCTCGAGGACCTGTTTGCCGCCGTCGGCGCCGGCAAGGTTGCCCCGCGCGCTGTGGGCAATAAGGTCGAGCAAATCTTGGACCCCAAGCCCGAGGAACAGCTCACCAAGGCCGAGGCTATCGCCGAGGTCGTGAAACAGCCCGCTCGCGGCTCCAACCGCAAGCCGCAAAAGCGCGGCAAGAGCGCCAGTAACGGCATTATCGTCAAGGGCGAGAGCAACA
The DNA here is from genome assembly GCA_048503295.1 of Collinsella aerofaciens. Classification (GTDB taxonomy): domain Bacteria; phylum Actinomycetota; class Coriobacteriia; order Coriobacteriales; family Coriobacteriaceae; genus Collinsella; species Collinsella aerofaciens_CI. The sequence goes on from DBFRVO010000024.1 coordinate 59,512, forward strand.
GCGGCCTGCTGGTCCGTCTGGCTCATTGCTGCAACCCCGTGACGGGCGACGACATCGTCGGCTTCATCACGCGCGGTCGTGGCGTTTCGGTGCATCGCGCCAACTGCCCTAACGTCAAGGGTCTTATGGAACATCCCGAGCGCATGATTGATGTGGAGTGGGACGGCGCTGCCGATACCCTCTTCCAGGTCGAGATCGTGGTCGAGTGCCTGGACCGCATGGGCCTGCTCAAGGATGTCACCATTGCCATTGGCGATGCGGGCGGCAATATCCTTTCTGCCGCCACGTCGACCAACCGCGAGGGTATTGCAACCCTGCGCTTTATGGTCGAAATTTCGGATGCGAGCGGCCTGGATCCGTTGCTGGCTTCCATCAGCAGTGTCGATTCGGTCTACGACGCTCGCCGTCTTATGCCCGGCGAGGGCGGAGCGCAACTCAAGCGCCGTGTGTAGGTGCGAGAGCCTCTCAGCATCATAGATATTGGTTACGTTCGAGGCATCGTTTGGTGCCTCGAGCGTATTTTAGAAGGAGGGTATGCGCGTGGACGATATGACTTTGGACCTGACACCCCGAGGCGCGGCTTCGATTGAGGCGCTCGTCAACGGCCCGATTCAGACCAACAGCTACGCCGTGATTTCGAATGACGAGTGCTTAATCGTCGATCCGGCGTGGGAGGGCGAGCGTCTTGTGGAGCATATCCGCACCGCGCATCCCGAGGTGCGCGTACTCGGCTCTGTCTGCACGCACGGTCATGCCGACCATGTTGGCGGGGTTGCCGGGGTTCGAGCTGTCGTTGGCGACAGCGCACTATATGAGTTGTGCGCTAAGGACGTGACGGTACCTCGCGCAAATATCGAGGAGCAGCGCGCCATGTGGGGTATCGAGACGCCCGATCCGGGTGAGCCGACGCGTTTGCTTGCCGAGGGCGATACAATCGAGGTGGGCGACGTCTGCCTGCAGGTGATCGAGGCGCCGGGGCATACGCCGGGCGGCATCGTCCTGTTCGCCGCGACCGAGCAGGGGAACATCGCCTTTGTGGGCGACACGCTTTTCCCGGGCAGCCACGGTCGTACCGATCTTTCCGGCGGTGACGAGGCGGCGATTCTGCGCTCGCTCTCCAAGCTCGCCCGGCTTCTCCCGCCCGATACCGTTTGCCTAACCGGCCATGGCGATTCGACCACTGTGGCACGCGAGCTTATGCAGAACCCTTTCATGCAGATGTAGCTTTGCAGTCAGCTTCTGAAGCATGAGAAGCGTCCAAACGTCAAGATATTTTCCCCAACGGGTCGATTCCGTAGGGCAAACGGTCAAAAAAAGTCTGTTTGGACGATATTCGTGAACAAACGAACGTTTATGCTCGGATACGCCGTGGTAAAATCACAGGCGTTATCGGAGCAACCTTACAGGAGGTTTCTTTTATGCTCGTCAACGCAGCAGACATGCTCAAGAAGGCCGAGGCCGGCAAGTACGGTCTCGGTGCCTTCAACACCAACAACCTCGAGTGGACCCTGGCTATTCTCCAGGCCGCCGAGGAGGCCAAGTCTCCGCTGATCCTTCAGTGCACCGCTGGTGCCGCTAAGTGGATGGGCGGTTTCAAGGTCTGCGCCGACATGGTCAAGGCTGCCGTCGAGGCCACGGGCGTTACCGTTCCCGTCGCCCTTCACCTCGATCACGGTTCTTACGAGGACTGCTTCAAGTGCATCGAGGCCGGCTTCACGTCCATCATGTATGACGGTTCTCACGAGGAGACCTTCCAGCTTAACCTTGACCGCACCAAGGAGCTCGTTGAGCTTGCCCACTCCAAGGGCATGTCCATCGAGGCCGAGGTCGGCGGCATCGGCGGCACCGAGGACGGCGTGACCTCCAGCGGCGAGCTCGCTGATCCTGCTGAGTGCAAGCAGATCGCTGACCTGGGCGTCGACTTCCTCGCCTGCGGCATCGGCAACATCCACGGCGTGTACCCCGCCGACTGGGCTGGCCTTTCCTTCGAGCGCCTGGGCGAGATCAAGGCCCAGACCGGTGACCTGCCCCTCGTCCTGCACGGTGGCACCGGCATCCCCGAGGATCAGATCAAGAAGGCCATTTCCCTGGGCATCTCCAAGATCAACGTCAACACCGACCTGCAGCTCGTCTTCGCCAAGGGCGTCCGCGAGTACATCGAGGCTGGCAAGGATCAGCAGGGCAAGGGCTTTGACCCCCGCAAGCTCCTCAAGCCTGGTCGCGACAACATCGTTGCTCGCACCAAGGAGCTCATGGAGGAGTTTGGCTCCGTCAACAAGGCGTAAGCGTCGCTAAACTTCCCGCCGGAAGCCCCGTCTCCCTACACTGTTTCCTTTGCGCTCACCTGGCTTCGCTAGAAGTCGCGCCAAGGAAACAGTTCCGGGGGACGGGGCTTCCTTCGTTTACCGCCGCAGGGTTACGAGTCTGAATTAAGAGGGCTACTGGCTTTGCCAGAAGTCACGCAATGGGAAAAGCTCCGGGTGAACGGGGCCTCCTTCGTTAACTCGCTACAGGGTTACTGGGCTGACTTCATTTTTATAGGTACCGTTTATCGGTATTGAAAGCCCCTTTGTTGGGGCTTTCTTTTTTATCTCGCTACAATGGGCTTCGAGAGTTCTAATGACTTGGAGTTTGGTATGGCTGTTATTGATGTGCTGCCTTCGGATGGGAAGGTTATTGACGAGGGTCCTGTTGGTTGCTCTGTTGATGTTTGCTGCGATGACTTTCGCCATCTCGATATTGGACTGCCGCCCGAGATTCTTCGTCTTAAGGATGCCGGGTATTTGACGCAGGCTGTTGCCGCCTGCGATCGCCTTTTGGAGCAGAACCCTGAGCCTTCGCTGGCTGCCTGCGTTCGCGCCGAGCGGTATCGCATGATCGAGACGCCGCTTTATTTTTCGGTGTCGCGTGATCGGGCTATCGAGATGATCCGCGAGGAGTGGCCTGAGTTTACCGAAGAGCAGTTTGACGACCTGATCGATCGCAAACGTATTGACTGGCGCTTTATCGATGGTCAGCTGTTCGTTCTCGATAACTTCCTTGATTCTTTGCGCGTGTATCCCAAGGAGGTTCCGGGTCTGCGTCCCGATTCTGCGGATGGAATTGCGCTGCGCAACCAGATGCTCGAGGAGATGGAGTCGCAGGGCGGGCTGTCTCGCACCATTACGCTTAAGGCATGCGTGTCTGTCCCCGGTGCTTTGGAGGGGGAGACCGTTCGCGCGTGGCTTCCCATTGCCGCCGCCTGCCGCCAGCAGTCTCAGGTCGAGATGCTTGATATGACGCCGGAGGGGGTCGTTGCTCCCGCAAACGCCTCGGCGCGCACTGCCTCGTGGGTCTCCTCGACCGATCGCTCATTCTCGGTGACCTATCGCTATCACATCGATGCCGCCTATTGCGATATCTATGGTGGCGCGCTCCCATCGCATCCCTGTATGGACGCGCCTCTGCCCGAGGAGACTTCCGAGGACCGTCCGCACATTGCGTTTACGCCGTACCTGCGACAGCTGACGGAGCGTGTTATTGACGGGCTCGAGGATCCGCTCGATCGCGCTCGTGCTATCTATGATTATCTGACACAGCATATCGACTATCGCTATCAGCCACCGTACCTGCTTTTGGGATCTATTGCCGATGACTGTGCACACTTGCTCCGCGGTGATTGTGGCGTTATGGCACTTACGTTTATCACCATGTGCCGCATCGCGGGTGTGCCCGCCCGTTGGCAGAGCGGCCTGTATGTTGCGCCCGATTCGGTGGGGCCGCACGATTGGGCTGAGTTCTATACGCCACAGACCGGTTGGCTTAACGCCGACGTATCGTTTGGCTCCTCGGCGCGCAGGATGGGGGAGGAGTGGCGTCGTCGTCACTACTTTGGCAATCTCGACCCGTGGCGTATGGTGGCCAACGATCGATTCCAGGCCGAGTTTGTGCCCGCTTTCGATGGCATGCGTGAGGATCCCTATGACAATCAGATGGGCGAAGTCTTGGTTAACGGACGCGGGTGCCGCCAGCGCGAGATGCTCCGTTCGGTCGAACTCATCGAAATGTTCGAAGTTCCATTTTCGGACTAATCGGTAGAAAGCTGTGATAAACTAACTCACGCATTACGTGCCCGAGTGGCGGAATTGGCAGACGCAGTGGACTCAAAATCCACCGTTGGCAACAACGTGCGAGTTCGAGTCTCGCCTCGGGCACCATACATGCAAGTGAGCGTTCAAGGGGGTTGCGGCCCCCTTTTTCGTGCCGAACTCGCGTGAGCGCGCGAAGCGTTATGCAAACAGGCCTGCGGCCTGTTTGTAGCGGAGCGTGGCGAGGGCGCCGCGCGTCCGAAGCCCGGGGCTTCGCGAAGCGAAGGCCCTTCGAGTCTCGCCTCGGGCACCATACATGCAAGCGAGCGTTCAAGGGGGTCAAGGCCCCTTTTTCGTGTACGTAATGTGATAACGCGCTGTACGTGTTATTATTCGCAAGGCGTTGTTCCCGCAATGCCCTAAAGAGGAACCCGAGGGTTCCCACCTTTTGGCGCCAATGAGCAGCTGACTGGTCATACAACTTAGATTCCCTTCCTCAAATCGAGGAAGCCTATGTGTACGACCTAGTTGCTGAGAAGCGCCGGGTTATTTTTTTATGAATGGAGGTAGGGAAAATAGCTAAGTCTGATGACACCCGCATCAACGACGAGATCACTGCATCTTCGTGCCGTTTGATTGGCGTCGATGGCTCTCAGCTCGGCCTGTTCGCCATCCGCGATGCCCAGCGCGTCGCCGACGATCAGGGTCTCGACCTGGTCGAGATCGCTCCCAACGCGGAGCCGCCGGTCTGCAAGGTCATGGACTACGGTAAGTTCAAGTACCAGCAGGCCATGAAGGCCAAGGCTGCTCGTAAGAACCAGTCCAAGGTCGAGGTCAAGGAAATGAAGTTCCGACCCAAGATCGACGTTGGCGACTACGAGACCAAGAAGGGCCACGTTCTGCGTTTCCTCAAGAAGGGCGCACGCGTTAAGATCACCATCATGTTCCGCGGCCGTGAGATGGCTCACCCGGAGCAGGGCCTTAACGTTCTCGAGCGTCTCGCCGAGGATCTCAAGCCTTACGCTACGGTCGAGTCCAAGCCTAAGATGGAAGGCCGTAACATGCTTATGCTGCTCGCCCCGATTAAGGGCGCCTTCGATGAGGATAAAGCGGCAAGCGATACCAAGTAACTAGTGTTCTGTAACCGATTAAGGAGTATTTCATGCCTAAGATGAAGTCCCACAGCGGCACCAAGAAGCGTTTCCGCAAGACTGGTACCGGCAAGCTTATGCGCGCCAAGGCTTTCAAGAGCCACATCCTGAGCAAGAAGTCCACCAAGCGTAAGCGTGGCTTCCGTCAGGAGACCGAGATCGCCGCTGCCGACCGCAAGGTCATCAAGTCGCGTCTCGCCTAAGTTCGAGTTCCCGTTTTTCGTTTTACCGTCTAGGAGTTGATAGAACATGGCACGTATTAAGCGCGCTGTTGCCGCCAAGAAGAAGCGCCGTACCGTTATGCACCGTGCGAAGGGTTACTACGGTGCCGCTTCGCGTACTTACAAGCATGCAAAAGAGCAGGTCCAGCACTCCCTGCAGTATCAGTATCGTGATCGTCGCAACAAGAAGCGCGAGATTCGTTCTCTCTGGATCACCCGTATCAACGCTGCTGCTCGCCTGAACGACATCTCTTACTCTCAGTTCATGCACGGCCTGAAGGTTGCCGGCATCGAGCTCGACCGCAAGGTCCTGGCTCAGATGGCTTACGAGGACATCGAGTCCTTCAACGAGCTGGCTACCATCGCCAAGAAGGCTCTCGAGGCCTAATAGATTCTCTTGAATCGCTAGGGGAGTGTCGCGTTGTGCGCGGCGCTCCCTCTTTTTATCTGAAGCGCGGTTTACATTGCTAAAAGCGCGGGTAGATAAACACTTACAGGTGACCGATCTCTATATATTCCTGAACCAAAGGGTCATCATCTGATACGTGCAGTATTTCTGCACCAGCCTTTCTATGACTTATATAGGAAGCAATATATTGTGTAGGACTTGTGAAGAGTGGAATTGACGTCCCACAGGGCTTCGCGGTCTGGCAATATATCTCCTTGCCGCGCGGCCCGGTGGAACCGGATCAGCCGCGCAGGCGTGCACCTTGAGAACCGGATACTGCGAGGATGGACACATTGAGTGTCGCATCCGGGCAGACATCGAACCATTTGAAATGGTCTAACTTGGATTTGTTTTTCGCAAGGCCGCCGAGAGGCGGCCCCGAGAAATTCCTTTTCCTATACTAGAACCATATGAATCGAACGGAACCGATCAGCGTAACAGTTGTGAGGACCGGACGGGCTCGAAGCCCATATATTTTGGACGGAGAGTTCGATCCTGGCTCAGGATGAACGCTGGCGGCGCGCCTAACACATGCAAGTCGAACGGCACCTATCTTCGGATAGAAGCGAGTGGCGAACGGCTGAGTAACACGTGGAGAACCTGCCCCCTCCCCCGGGATAGCCGCCCGAAAGGACGGGTAATACCGGATACCCCCGGGCGCCGCATGGCGCCCGGGCTAAAGCCCCGACGGGAGGGGATGGCTCCGCGGCCCATCAGGTAGACGGCGGGGTGACGGCCCACCGTGCCGACAACGGGTAGCCGGGTTGAGAGACCGACCGGCCAGATTGGGACTGAGACACGGCCCAGACTCCTACGGGAGGCAGCAGTGGGGAATCTTGCGCAATGGGGGGAACCCTGACGCAGCGACGCCGCGTGCGGGACGGAGGCCTTCGGGTCGTAAACCGCTTTCAGCAGGGAAGAGTCAAGACTGTACCTGCAGAAGAAGCCCCGGCTAACTACGTGCCAGCAGCCGCGGTAATACGTAGGGGGCGAGCGTTATCCGGATTCATTGGGCGTAAAGCGCGCGTAGGCGGCCCGGCAGGCCGGGGGTCGAAGCGGGGGGCTCAACCCCCCGAAGCCCCCGGAACCTCCGCGGCTTGGGTCCGGTAGGGGAGGGTGGAACACCCGGTGTAGCGGTGGAATGCGCAGATATCGGGTGGAACACCGGTGGCGAAGGCGGCCCTCTGGGCCGAGACCGACGCTGAGGCGCGAAAGCTGGGGGAGCGAACAGGATTAGATACCCTGGTAGTCCCAGCCGTAAACGATGGACGCTAGGTGTGGGGGGACGATCCCCCCGTGCCGCAGCCAACGCATTAAGCGTCCCGCCTGGGGAGTACGGCCGCAAGGCTAAAACTCAAAGGAATTGACGGGGGCCCGCACAAGCAGCGGAGCATGTGGCTTAATTCGAAGCAACGCGAAGAACCTTACC
>DBFRVO010000025.1:0-24450 GCA_048503295.1 Collinsella aerofaciens
GGGCCGGGAGGGCGGGATTACCTTCCCTCCCCGCTCACGGCTCCGCAGGGTCGCGTTGAGGGAAGGTAATCCCGCCCTCCCGGCCCGCTTTGGGTCGTCGCGTGCTCGCTACAGAAAAGCTGATTAGAAGTTTGTGTGCCGCCCCTTTTGGGCGGCACGTTTTGTATAGGGATTGGGTTGCGGCCATTTGGTTGATGGTTCGGTTATTTGGTTGACGGGGCTTGCTCCGGGTTGGGGCGGCGCCGTTGTTTAGGGGGTACACTGGGTGGCGACTTTTAGTTTATCTACTACCTGATGGGGTGTATTTTATGGGCAAGAAGTCTCGGGCTCGGGTTGCTGCGGCGGGAACTCGCAAGGATCCTGGTCGTCGGGTTGCCGAGGGTAAAAAGGCCGATCGTGCCGAGAAGGACAAGAAAGTCGGCGCGCATGCTCATCCTGAGTGGGCGCCTCATTTGAATTCGGCTAGTGAGGATTTGACTGCCAAGTTGTTTACTCTGGTCGAGGTAATTTTGGGCGTGGTGCCCCTTGTGGTTATCGGTTTATTCTTGGCTTCGAAGGACGCCACGAGTGTCGATAAACTCACCGAGGTCTTTTCGCAGGACCCCTCGATGGTGGTCTCGTTTATTTCTGCGTGCTTGCAGCCGTTTGTGGCGTACATGCTGTATATGGTCTACCGCAAATACTGCGAGGGTGATGCGGGCTTTGCCGCCGGTAACCTGATCGGTCTTTTGTGCTCCGAGATCCTACTGCTCAATATCCCGGGCGTCATCGGTATGGGCATCTTGCTGTGGCGTGTTTGGCGCAACGTCGCCCCGCACTTTGAGAGCTGGTTGTTTGAACGCCGTGCAATGGGCGTGCTGGCAGACATCGCGGGCTCGCTCGTGATTCTAGCCTTGGCGTTTATGTGCGCCACCGCCACCCGAGGTCTCGCGGGCATCTAAAGCTGCCTCCACCGACTGCGGAGCACGGGGCGGGGAAACACCTTTCCCTCTCGCTCACGGCTGCGCAGGTCGCGCGAGGTAAAGGTGTTTCCCTACCCTGTGCTCCGGCTTCGGGTCGTCGCGTGCTTGCTACTGAAAAACTGATAAGAAGTTAGCGTGCCGCCCCTTTTGGGGCGGCACGTTTTTGTATGGGGTCCCTGTCTTCACAATTTCCGTCAAGCTTTTGGTTGGATTTTGGTCAGTTGGCGTAAGGGTGGAAGGCCAAAAGATTGCTGACGAAAAAAGCTCAGAGAAAGTGCTGGTAGGGGAGTTGTTGAGCTTTTCGACAGCTTTTGAGCAAAAGAAACTTTGTGGCTATTGCCGGCGATTGCGTTGTCGCGGTCATGGCGGTGCGGGATGCTGGTCGTAAGCGTCGAATGCTCCGATTTTGGAGGCCAGCATGGATCTGTTTCTTGAGACTCCGCAGCAACAAGCTGAGCGCATGCTGCGTCAGCAGCAACGACTCATGGAGATGCAAATGCAGGGGGCGGCAGCCCAGCCCCCTGCGCAAAATGCCACGCCTGTGGTTTCGCCTGCGGGCGAATCGGCACCAGAGGCCTATTCCGTACAGCAAGATTCATATGCGCAGGAGCTCGCGTTCGACAAGCGTCGTGCGCGTCGTCGCCGCGTGGGCCAGCGCCTGCGCACATTGGCGATGATCGTGCTCATCCCGCTGGGGCTTGCGGTCATCTTTCTGGCGTCGTATGCCCTCACGTGCATCCTCAACGGCGCATCGCCCAACGAGGTGCTCCAACATCTAGCGGCCCTGGGCCAGCGCCTAGGCGACGTCATAACAACCATCCGCACCGGCTGGGAGAGCTAGCGTTTGTAACATTAGGACTTCTAGGGTGTAGGGATTATCGCCACGAGCGGAATTCTTGCATCCTGTTGGTCCTGTCGTGCGACTGAATAGTATTATTGAAGTTGAATAATAATATGATTTGTTATGTATAAGCAGGATTTAGAGCAGACTCTGTTGGGCATTGACGAAGAGGCAGAGCTGGAAATAGGTCCAAGAGACGACAGGCCGAGCGTTGTATTGGTGGGAGGAAGCGCCTTCATGCTAAACGATGTGACGAATCGTTCGGTTACACATGACATCGATGTGTTTGAGGCGGACAGGTGCCTCCGCGAGATCATAGCTCGATACCCCGAGGTGAATGGTATGGCGGTGGCATATTGTAATCAGATGCCATTCAATTACGAAGATCGTTTGATCCCCTTGGATATTGGGGCGCGTTTTATCAGGTACTTTACGCCATCCTTGGAGGATCTGGCGGTAATGAAGCTCTATGCCTTCCGTCCGAACGACATCATCGATCTTCATAGTCAGGCATTCGTCGACCGACTTGATTGGGGGCTGCTCGAACGGCTTATATTCGACGAGGGAGAAGCACTGGCGTCGTCGCCTTCGGAGCGGAGTTATCAAGAGATGGTCTGTGCATACAGGCAATACAAAAAGGAGGTGCTCGGTTGAATCTGACCTTTGAGGGATTCTTAAAAGGCTATTGCCGAGAGCTATCCGGACAGCAGTCGCTCAGTTTTAGAAAACTGGTTAAGCAAGCGACGACGGTTGCGCCGCGCGTGGCGGAGCCCCTGTTTTTGCTCGCTTTGGCACAGGGTAAAGCCGAATACGTTCTGGGCTTATCCGAGGGTTCGTGGATGGAAGAGGGTTACCGAGGCGTTTTGTCCTTGTACGCCCAAACGGGTAGCCTGGCATCTCTATGCGCCGAGGATAAACTTCCTAATCGTTATGCCAACGTTTGGCGTGCGTATAGAGCGGTGAAGGAAAAGCCAGTGGCGGACAGAAGGATCAACGCCCTGATGCGAAAAAGAACGTTGGGAGCGCTAGAGGAATCGGGCGTAACGCGCTACGGTCTCTGCCGCGATTTGAATCTGAATAAGGGAAACGTGTACGCATATTTAGCCGGTGATGACTCAAAGGTGAGCAGGGAGACGGCGCGCCGCATTATGGAATATGCGGAGGAGAGGGGCGCCCAAGAAGGGACCGGGCGCCCGGTGCGTATGGCGGGGTAAGATTGATCGCGGTTTTGATTGGTGCTCGATTGGGTTTGTTGGGCGGAGTTTATGTCTGCTATTGATATTGTGCTTGTTGTGATCGCCTTGGTGGCGGTGGGGGTTGCTGTGGCTTGCGCCCTCCAACTCAAGAGCCTGCGTGCCGAGTTGCGGGAGCGTGGCGACAGTAGCGCGGAAACGCTGGCAGCACTCGAGCAGGCTAACAAAGCGCTCGATGCCCTGAACGTCGCGCTGGCCGAAACCCGTCGCACGGCCAATGCCATCGCGCAGCAGCAGACGACCGATGCGGCCGTAGAGCAGCAACGTTACCTGACCATCGCGCGCGAGTTCTCGCAAGCCGGTGACCGGATGGATGATCTGCGCCGCGAGACCGCCCAACAGCTCGGCGCCAATCGCGAGGGCATCGAGCATCGCCTGGACAAGGTGCGCGAGACGGTCGATGCTCAGCTGGGTGCCATCCGCGAAGACAACAACGTGCAGCTCGATCAGATGCGCGCGACGGTGGACGAGAAGCTCTCTCGCACGCTCAACGACCGACTTTCGGCATCGTTTAAGCAGGTGAGCGACCAGCTCGAGGCCGTGTACAAGGGCCTGGGCGATATGCAATCTATCGCCACCGGCGTAGGCGACCTCAAGCGTGTGCTGGGCAATGTAAAAGCGCGCGGCATTTTGGGCGAGGTACAGCTGGGTGCGATCCTGACGGACATCCTCACACCCGACCAGTATCTGGAAAACGTTGCCACCAGGCCCGGCGCCTCGGAGCGCGTTGAGTTTGCCGTCAAGCTGCCGGTAGACGAGGGCGATCCCGTGCTGCTGCCGATCGACTCCAAATTCCCGGGCGACGCGTACGAGCATCTGCTCGACGCCCAGGAGTCGGGCGATGCGGAGGCCGTTGCCGCAGCGCGCAAGACGCTCGATATGATGGTGAAACGCGAGGCAAAGGACATCTGCGAAAAGTACCTGAGTGTGCCGGCAACGACCAACTTTGGCATCATGTTCGTGCCGTTTGAGGGGCTGTACGCCGAGGTCGTCAGCCGACCCGGGCTCATCGAAACCCTGGGCCGCGACTATCATGTCAACGTTGCCGGTCCCAGCACTATGGCCGCCATTCTCAACAGCCTGCAGATGAGCTACCAGACGTTTAGGCTGCAAAAACGTACCGACGACGTACTGCGCGTGCTCTCCGCCGTCAAGGCCGAGCTGCCGCGCTATCAAAAGGCGCTGCGCCGCGCCCAGCAGCAGATCGAGACCGCGGGCAAAACGGTCGAGGGCATCATTACCACGCGCACCAACGTAATGGAGCGCAAGCTCAAGGACATCGACGCACTGGAAGACGCCGACCAAGTCGATGAGATTTTGGGACTCACGCCCGCGGGCCTTTCCACAGACCAAGAAGACGAGGACTAATTGCAACAAGGCAGCGGGGCACCGGCGCAAACGCGGGCACCCCGCTGCCTTTCACATCGCGCTTGCCTGAAGTGCGCTTTAGTGTGCAACAATGGCGTTTCGCCCTATCAGACGCGAAAGGAAGCCCATGTCTCAGAGAAACACCAGTCCGCTGAAACGCTCCACCGTGCGCCGCACGCTGCAGCGGTTTTGGGGTGTCACACGCACGCAGCCGCTGATTGTCTTTCTCTCGGTGTTCTCGTCGGCGGGCTACATCTTTTTGCTGACGTTTGCCAATACCTATGTGATGGCCCTCATTGTCGACCGCGTTCAAGCCGGTCCCGTGGCGGGTGACCAGGTGTTTGAGGTCTTCGGCCCCTATATCCTGGCGCTCGTACTCGTTAACCTGGTGGGTCAGATCCTCTCCAAGCTACAGGACTACACCGTCTACAAGCTCGAGATTGCAGGCAACTATCACCTGGCGCGTCTATGCTTCGACACGCTCTCCAACCAATCCATGACATTCCATACCAGCCGCTTTGGCGGATCGCTCGTGAGCCAGACGAGTCGTTTTATGAGCGGCTACACGGGTCTGGTCGACGTGACGGTGTATTCGCTCGTCCCCACCATTACCTCGGTCATCTGCACCGTGGCCGCACTCGCCCCGGTGGTGCCGACGTTTACCGTGATCCTGGTGTGCATCATGGTCGTCTACATCGCGTTTGTCTGGCTTATGTACAAGCGCATCATGCCGCTTTCGGCCGCGACGTCCGCCGCGCAGAACAAGCTCTCGGGCGTGCTCTCCGACGCGGTCACGAACATCTTGGCCGTCAAGACCTGCGGGCGCGAGGACTTTGAACGCGATCTGTTCGACGCCGCCGATCGTGCCGCGCGCGATGCCGAGACGGCCTCGATGCACGCCATGATGCAGCGCAACTTTACGACCTCGGGTCTTATCGTCATCACCATGGCCGTGGTGAGTGTGTTCGTGGCGGGCGGCAACGCGTGGTTTGGCACCTCGGCCGGCTCGCTCGTCATGATCTTTACCTATACCTATAACCTCACCATGCGCCTGAACTACGTGAGTTCCATGAAGCAGCGCATCAACCGCGCTTTGGGCGATGCGGCCGAGATGACGCGCGTGCTGGACGAGCCATGTTTGGTGGCAGACGACCCGGACGCCCCTGAGCTCAAAGTGACCGAGGGCGCGATTGATTTTGAGCACCTGAGCTTTGCGTACCGTGACGCTGCGGCGGGCGAGACCGTGTTCGATGACCTGACGCTTCATGTGGCGGCGGGCCAGCGCGTGGGCCTGGTGGGCAAATCGGGCTCGGGTAAGACGACGCTCACCAAATTGCTGCTGCGCCTAGACGATGTTCAGGGCGGTCGCGTGCTCGTGGACGGCCAGGACGTCTCGCGCTGCACGCAGCAGAGCCTGCGCCGCCAGGTTGCCTACGTGCCGCAGGAGGCGCTGCTGTTCCATCGCTCCATTCGCGAGAATATCGCCTACGGACGCCCCGACGCCACCGACGAGCAGATCCGCGAGGCGGCTCGCTTGGCTAATGCGACCGAGTTTATCGACCGCTTGCCCCGTGGCTTTGACACCATGGTGGGTGAGCGCGGCGTCAAGCTCTCGGGCGGCCAGCGTCAGCGCGTGGCTATCGCCCGCGCCATCCTAACCGACGCGCCGATTCTAGTGCTCGACGAGGCGACGTCTGCCTTGGACAGCGAGTCCGAGGCGCTGGTGCAGGAGGCGCTCGAGAACCTGATGCGCGGCCGCACCTCCATTGTGGTGGCACATCGCCTGTCCACCGTGGCGGCGCTCGACCGCATTGTGGTGCTGGCCGATGGCGAGATTGTCGAGGACGGCACGCATGCGCAGCTTGTCGAGGCGGGTGGCGAGTACGCGAGCCTGTGGAGCCGTCAGACCGGCGCATTCTTGGAGGCGTAAGCGTCTCGGACGTGGGACAATTGTGCCCATAAGTTTATTGTGCCGTTGAGCCGAGGAGTCGTTATGCCACGCGAGACCAATGCCGCCAAGCGCGAGCGCGCCATCGAGGTGTGTGAGCGCCTCAACCGTCGCTATGGCCCGGTCGAGTGCTTTTTGGACCACGAGAATCCCTTCCGCCTGCTGATTGCGGTGCTGCTCTCGGCGCAAACGACCGATGCACAGGTCAACAAGGTGACGCCGCGGCTGTTTGCCCAGTGGCCCACGCCCGAGGCCATGGCAGGGGCGAGCGTGGCCGATGTGGCCGATACCATTAAGTCGCTCGGCTTTTATAAGAGCAAGGCCAAGCACGCCGTGGAGGCCGCGCAGATGATCGTTGCCGATTACGGCGGCGAGGTGCCGGCCGACATGAAGGAGCTCGTCAAGCTGCCGGGTGTGGGGCGCAAAACGGCGAACATCGTGCTCAACGTGGGGTTTGGCATTGTCGAGGGCATCGCGGTCGACACGCACGTCAACCGCATTGCGTACCGCCTGATGCTGAGTCCCAAGACACATGCCAAGGAGCCGCTCAAGACCGAGCAGGATCTGCTCAAGATTTTGCCGCACGAGTATTGGGAGTCGGTCAACCATCAGTGGATCACCTTCGGTCGCGAGATCTGCGACGCCCGCAAACCCAAGTGTGACGAGTGTCCGCTGGCAGATTTGTGCCCCAGCGTGCGCGTAGCGGGGTAGGGCGGAACGCATCTTCGTCTGGCGTTTTTGTTGCGGGGCTGGGCGTACGCTTGAGCAGGAGTCCTCTCCATGCGCTACCATGACAGGCAATGATTTTTGACGTACGACCCGCCGAGCTTGCCCCGGCGGGCTTTTGGCGTTGCGATGCCGGAGGAACAGCATGCTCATTCACCGTATAGCCGCGCAGCTCTACACTGCCGAGACGCTGCAGACCGTCGAGGCCGGACTCGATGCCGGCGAGGACGTGACGCTGGCCGTGTCGCAGTCGGGCCGCACGCTTATGGCGGCCGCCCAGTTTGCGCGCCGCCCGCGCCCGACGGTCTACATTGTGAGCGGCGAGGATGCGGCTGATCGCGCCGCGCGCAGCCTTGCCGCCTATGTGGGTCTGGCGCACGTGTGCCGCTTTCCCGAGCGCAAGGACTATCCGTGGCGCGAGCAGGCGCCCGACGACGCCGTGGTGGCGCAGCGCTGCGAGGCATTGGGGCGCATCGTGCGTGGGGACAACTGCATCATGGTTGCCTCGGCCCGTGCGCTGCTGCGTTGCGTGCCGCCGGTCGAGAGCCGCTACTGGGAGTCCACTACTTTTGCGGTGGGCGAGGAGATTCCTTTTGACGAGGTGCCGCAGCGCCTGGTGGGCATGGGCTACACCAATGCCGGCGCCGCCGACGCGCCCGGCCTGTTCCGTGTGCACGGCGACACCGTCGAGGTGTTCCCCG
This sequence comes from Collinsella aerofaciens, assembly GCA_048503295.1. GTDB lineage: Bacteria > Actinomycetota > Coriobacteriia > Coriobacteriales > Coriobacteriaceae > Collinsella > Collinsella aerofaciens_CI. Next base: position 7,800 of record DBFRVO010000025.1, read on the forward strand.
CACAGGAAAAGGCGCCCGTGCGCATTGAGTTCTTTGGCGACGAGATCGACCGCATCCGCCGCATGGTGAGTTCAACGGGCCAGACCATCGGCAACGAGGACAGCATCGAGATCTTCCCCTGTCGCGAGCTGGCGCTTACCGACGAGGCCGTCCACAACATGCATGTGGCGCTCTATCGCGCCAGCCAGGACGACAGCAAGTTGGCGGCGCTGCTCGAGATGGTGGATGCGCGCATCGTCACGCCCGAGCTCGACCGCTTTTTGCCGGTGATGTACGGCCAGACCGTGAGTCCGCTGTCGCACGTGAGCGGCAAGGCGCTCGTGGTGCTGTCCGAGCCGCGCTCGCTGTTCGACGATTGCCTGCGCGCCTACGAGGATATCGAGGCACGTGCCGGCGAGGCGGGGGTCGACCGTCTGGACGGCCTGTACGTGCGTGCCCAGCAACTCGACTTTGGTTCCCAGCAACGCCTGAACTATGTGAGCCTCATCCGTGCCGGCGGTGCGGTGACGGCAGAGCTCAAGATTGAGCAGCCGGCCATTGCGGGCTCGGACAATCGCTTTATGACGCGCATCCAGGAAGTCGTGGGCAAGCGCTATGCCTGCGTGTTTGCCATCCCCGACCGCGGTGCGCGCGAGTCGATGGAGCTCACCTTTGGTGACGAGGGCATTACCTTTGAGGAATCGCTGACCGCGGCGCCCGAAAATGCCGGCGTTATCGGCGAGCGCGTGCGCGTGGCAGCGGCGGATTCCGCCGACCGTGCCGCACGCCAGGAGGCCCATGCTTCCATTCGCGAGCGCAAGGCAGATGCGCTCAACGCCCGCTCGCTCGAGGCAGGCGCCGCGCAGGCTGCCGCCGGCGCCGCCGTGCCCACCATCTCGCGCGGGCGCGTGACCTTTGTGGACGCCGCCCTGCCGCAGGGCGTGGTGGTGCCCGACGCCAATTTGGCCGTGTTCTCGATCGCCGACCTCAACGCCCGTATGGATGCCAACCGCGCGCGCAGCCGCCGCAAGGTTGACATTACGCAGATCACCTTCCCGTTTAAGCCGGGAGACTACGTGGTGCACGCTACCCACGGCATCGCGCTCTTTAGCGAGATCGCGCGCCAGGAAGTGGGCGGCAAGGAACGCGACTACTTTTTGCTGGAATACGCCGATGGCGACAAGCTCTACGTGCCGCTGGAGCAGGTTGACCGCATTACGCGCTATGTTGGTCCCGACGGCGATAAACCGCGCTTGACCAGGCTCAACACCGCCGACTGGACGCGGGCTACCAACAAGGCGCGCAAGAATGCCAAAAAGCTGGCGTTTGACCTGGTCGACCTGTATACGCGCCGCTCGTCGATTACCGGTATCGCCTGTCCGCCCGATACGCCCGAGCAGATCGAGATGGAGGAGAGTTTCCCCTACGACGAGACGCGTGACCAGCTGGAGGCTATCGCCGACATCAAGGCCGACATGGAGGCGCCCAAGCCCATGGACCGCCTGCTGTGCGGCGACGTGGGTTTCGGCAAGACCGAGGTCGCCCTGCGCGCGGCCTTTAAGTGCGTGGACTCCGGCCGCCAGGTCATGGTGCTCTGCCCCACGACCATTCTGGCCCAGCAGCACTACGAGACATTCTTTGAACGCTTTGCCCCGTTTGGCCTTGAGGTCGAGGTACTCAGCCGCTTCCGCACGCCGGCACAGCAAAAGCGCGCGCTCAAGGCGTTTGCCGAGGGCACGATTGATGTGCTCATTGGCACGCACCGTCTGCTTTCGGCCGATGTGAACCCCAAGAACCTGGGCCTGGTGATCATCGACGAAGAGCAGCGCTTTGGCGTGCAGCACAAGGAGCAGCTCAAAAACCTGCGCGAGCAAATCGACGTGCTCACGCTCTCGGCAACGCCTATTCCGCGAACCATGCAGATGGCCACGAGCGGCGTGCGCGACATGAGCCTGATCACCACACCGCCGACCGGGCGTCGTCCCGTGATCGTGCACGTGGGGGAGTACGACCCCGACGTGGTAAGTGCGGCGATTCGCCTGGAGGTGGGCCGCGGCGGTCAGGTGTATTACGTGTCCAACCGCGTCAAGACCATCGACGATGCCGTGGCGCGCGTGCACGAGGCCGCGCCCGAAGCGCGCGTGGGTGTGGCACACGGCAAGATGAGCCCGCGCGAGGTCGAGGACGTGATGATCGAGTTCGCGACCAAGAAGATTGACGTGCTTATCGCTACGACCATCGTGGAGAGCGGTATCGACAACGCAACGGCCAACACGCTCATCATCGAGGACTCGCAGCGTTTGGGCCTGGCGCAGCTCTACCAGCTCAAGGGCCGTGTGGGCCGCTCTGCCACGCAGGCCTACGCGTACTTTATGTTCCCGGGCGAGCTGCCGCTCACCGAGGAAGCAACGGCGCGCCTGACCGCGCTTTCTGAGTTCCAAGACCTGGGCAGCGGCATGCGCATCGCCATGCGCGACCTGGAGATCCGTGGTGCCGGCTCGCTCATGGGCGCCGAGCAGCACGGCAACCTGTCGAGCGTGGGCTTTGATCTGTTTACGCAGATGCTGGGTCAGGCAGTGGCCGAGGCGCGCGGCGATGACGACGCCGGCGTGGAGGCGGCGAGCGTGGGCATTAACCTGCCGGCCGACTACTTCTTGTCCGAGGAGTACCTGCCGGCGGTGGACCAGCGCGTGCTCGTGTACCGCAAGCTCGCTGCGGCTGAGGACCTGGAGAGTGTCGACGGGGTGCAGGAGGAGACCGAGGCCGCGCATGGCGAGCTGCCGTTGGCGGGACTCAACCTGTTCAATCGCGCGCGCATCCGCATTCGCGGCGAGCGCCTGGGGCTCGAGAGCGTCACGCTCAGTGGCGGCCGCATCACGTTTTTGGGCGTCGACGTGCCCAAGAAGGTGGCCTTTGAACTAAAGACCCGCTATGGCGCGGTAAACTTCCCCAAGAGTCGCAAGCTGTCGGTGCCCTACAAGGCGGGCGCCGGCGCGGGCAGCGGCCTGGGCCGCGGCCTCGACGCCAGCGACGGCACCGGCCCGGTGGCGGCCGCGCTCATGCTGCTGCAGCAGCTGGGTGCCAGCGACGACGACTAACAAGTAGGGGCGTGGCGGGACGGAGCTATCAGCTGCTCTTTGCCCCGCCGCCTCGCAGGTTGATTTTGACCCCATCGAAAGGAAAGCATGTTCGGATACATCTATAAGAAAGATGTCGCCATTATCGCGGTTGTCCTGTGCCTTTGTCTGGGCGTGGGCAGTTTCTTCGATTATCAGATCTCGAGCGCGCTGTTCAACATCGGCAGCATGTACGGCCGCTTTATCGAGGCGGCCGGCGAGCTGCCGTTCGAGCTGACGGCGAGTGTCGCGGGCGTTATGCTCGTGCGCTCGGCACGACCCGATTCCAAGACGAGCAAGTGGCTCGCCGTGCTGGGCATCCTCGTCAACGTTGGCCTGACCGGCTACGAGATCGTTTCGTCCCTGCGCGTCGGCGGCAAGCTCATCGCGGTTCAGTTGGTGCTGACGTTTGTGCTGGTCATCGCTGCCAACCTTATCGTCTATCGCCTCACGCGCGACACCGACCCCGACGAGCTTACGCGCTGGGCGTTGATGGTACTGGCCGTGTGGACCGCTCAGGCCATCATCCTCAACGTCATTGTTAAGCCGTTGTGGTCGCGCCCGCGCATGCGCGTGATCGAGGTCACGCCGGGGCTCAATTTTCAGCCGTGGTGGGTGATCGGCAATCCCGACAAGTGGACCTATATCGCCGCCGGCGTGATCAAGGACGGGTTCAAGTCGTTTGCGAGCGGACACACGGCGCATGCGGCGATCGGCCTTATGCTCGCCGGGCTTCCCGCGGCGGCCTTTAAGGAAAAACCGTCGCGCCGCCGCGTGGTCTTTTGGACGGCGGTTGTGGTCGCGGCGCTCGTCGCCTTTGGCCGTATCGTGATCGGGGCGCACTTTTTGAGTGACGTGAGCTGCGGCTTTGCCCTGGTACTGGCACTTGAGTGCCTTGCCGCGCGCATTGCCTATCCCAACGGCGTACAATAGCTCCGTTTGAATCATCTGGCCGATACCCGGTAAGAGAGGATTGCCATGCTCGCGTTTAACAACGACTATTCCCACGGCGCACATCCGGCAGTGCTGCAGGCGCTCGTCGATACCAACATGGAGCCGCAGCCTGGCTACGGTACCGATGCGCATACCGAGCGTGCCAAGCAACTTGTCCGCGAGGCCTGCCAGGCCCCCGATGCCGACGTGTTTTTTCTGGTGGGCGGCACGCAGGCCAACGCGACGGTGATCGACATGCTGCTCGCGCCGTACGAGGGCGTCGTTGCTGCTGAGACTGGCCACGTCGCTTGCCACGAGGCGGGCGCCATCGAGTTTGGCGGCCACAAGGTGCTCACCATCCCCGGCTACGAGGGCAAGATGCACGCCGAGGACCTCGAGAACTATATCCAGGTGTTCTACGAAAACGAGAGCTACGAGCACACGGTGTTCCCAGGCGCCGTGTACGTGAGCCTATCGACCGAGTACGGCACGCTGTACTCCAAGGCCGAGCTTGCGGCGATTCACGCGGTGTGCCAGAAGCGCCAGATTCCGCTGTTTGTGGATGGCGCCCGCCTGGCCTATGCGCTGGCGGCCGATGAGTGCGACATTACCCTGCCCGAGCTGGCGCAGCTGTGTGACGTGTTCTACATCGGCGGCACCAAGTGCGGCGCGCTTTGCGGCGAGGCCGTGGTGTTTTGCGGCATGCACGCCCCGGCGCATCCCATTCCGCGTATTAAGCAGCATGGCGCACTGCTTGCCAAGGGCCGCCTGACGGGCGTGCAGTTTGAGGCTCTTTTTACCGATGGCCTGTATTTTGAGATTGGTCGCCAGGCGATCGAAGCCGCGCAGGCGCTTCGTCGCGTGCTGCACGAGCACGGCTACCAGTTCTTCTTGGAGACGCCCACAAACCAGCAGTTTGTGATTCTGCCCAACGAGGATATGGCCCGCATTCGCGAGCATGCGGCGATCGAGTACTGGGAAAAGTACGACGAGACCCACACGGTGGTGCGTTTTTGCACCAGCTGGGCCACGACGCAGGAGGACATCGACGCGTTGGCGGCGGTTCTGTAGCCTGATGTAATGACGAGGGGCCGCCTTGCGCTGGGTTTGGCGCAAGGCGGCCTTTGTTTTTGAGGGAGAAGGGTTGTATGACCGAGATGTCCGAGCCGACGATCCGCCTGGCGACGCCCGAAGACGCACCGGCGTTGCTTGCCATCTATGAGCCGTATGTGCGTCAGACGGCGATTACCTGCGAATACGAGGTGCCGAGCGTTGAGGAGTTCGCCGGGCGCATCGAGCGTACGCTCAAGCGCTATCCGTATTTGGTGATGGAGTTGGACGGGCGTCCGGTAGGCTATGCCTACGTGAGTCCGCTTAACAGCCGCGAGGCGTACGACTGGTCGGTCGAGACGTCGATCTACCTGGCGCGCGATGTACGCCACGGCGGGCTGGGCCGCAAGCTGCACGATGCGCTCAAGCAATGCCTGATCGCGATGGGCATCACCAACATGTGCGCCCTCATCGCCGTGCCGCACGATAAGGACGACGAGTACCTGACGCACAATAGCCAGGATTTCCATGCCCATATGGGATATCGCCTGGTGGGCACCTTCGACCGCTGCGCCCAAAAGTTCGGCCGCTGGTACGATATGTGCTGGATGGAGCTGGTCCTGGCCGAGCGCACACCCAACCAACCCAAACCAACTTGGTTCCCCGACCTCCTCGCCTAAAACCACCACAAAGGTGCCTGTCCCCTTTGCGGTGGTTTTAGCAGGTTAGCCGATGGGCTCGGTGTATTTGGCGCGGTCGGTGCGCTGGATGCGCTTGGAGACGTGGAGAGGGCGGCCGTCGGTGTCGTAGACGTAGTCAGTGATCAGGATCAGCGCCTGCCCGCGCTCAACGTTGAGCAAAAACGCCTCGTTTTGCGAGGCATAGCACACCTCAAAGGTCTTATGTCCCTGTGCCGGCGCGCGATGGAATTCCTGGCGCAGCGTGGCGTAGAGCGAACCGTTGATATCGCGGTCGATGAGTGTCTCAAAGCTCGGTGGTAGATAGGTGGTCTCCAGGCACAGTGGCGCATCGTCCAGATAACGCAGACGGACAAGTTTGACGAGCTTGCTGCCCACGGCGGCATCAAAGAACTTGGCTATGCTGCCGGCCGCCTTGGCAAAGCCCGAGTCCACGGTGCGTGTGGTGGGCTTCATTCCCTGGCCTTCGACCTGCTTGGTATAGCTCGAAAACACCAGGTTGTTCTCGTGGAGCGCCGGTGTGTCGGCCACAAAGGCGCCGCGCCCGCGCTCGGTGCGCACCAGGCCCTCGTCAACTAACACCTTAAGCGCGTGGCGCACAGTGCTGCGCGAAAGCCCCGATTCGTCCATGAGTTCCATCTCGGACGGCAGCTTGTCTCCGCGTGCGTAGATGCCGGCGGCGATGCGGTCACGCAGCATGCTCGCCAAGCGCTCGTATTGGGCCAGTTTCTTATTAGACGAAGCGTTCATGCAATCAACCTGTATCTAACTTGTATGCGAGTCTAATCAAGCATGTATTCAATACAACAATAAAACCGCTGGTAGCTAGTTATCGAAAACCGCATCAGCAAAATTTCTAAGACAAATATAGCATACAACTAGTCGACATAACCAAAACATGTATGTAACTTGTATGCCATCGAGAGCATCAAACGAGAAGAAAGGCTGATGCACGATGACTACTCAGGAACAGGTTAAGGACGTCGTCTCCCAGGTTTTGGCTGACAAGGCAGACAAGGGCGGCATCAAGCGCGTCGTGTGGATTGGCGCTGGCGGATCCAACGGTGGCAACTATCCTGCCCAGTACTTTATGGAGCACGAGGCCACGCAGGTCGTGAGCTCCAGCTACACCAGCAACGAGTTCGTGCACGCCACCCCGGCCTACGTCAACGAGAACACCCTGGCCGTCGTCGTGTCTATGCGCGGCACCAAGGAGACCATCGTCGCCGCCCAGGTCGCCAAGGACCACGGCGCCAGCACCATCGCCATCTATGTTGACGAGTCCGGCCTCACCGAGGTCTGCGACTACAAGATCCAGTACGACAGCCTGGCCGTCGACGAGTCCTGCATGGGCCGTACCAACTCCGCCGTCGTGACCATGATCGCTATGGAGCTCACGCAGCAGACCGAGGGCTATGCCGAGTACGAGACCGCTATGGCCGCGTTCGACTTGGTCGACCCCATCTATCGCAAGGCCGTCGACTACACCCGTCCGCTCGCTGCCAAGTGGGCCGAGCAGAACGCCGACAAGCCCTGCATCAACGTGATGGCCCAGGGTCCGCTCTTTGGTGCCGCCTACGTCTTTAGCATCTGCAACGTGCAGGAGATGCTGCAGATCGACTCTTGCACCATCAACACCTGCGACTTCTTCCACGGCCCCTTCGAGATCCTGGACAAGCGCACCTCGCTGTTCCAGCTCATCAGCGTCGGCCGCAGCCGCTGCAACGACGAGCGCGGCATCCGCTTTGTCAACCAGTACGGTGGCGAGCGCGTCTATCAGCTCGACGCCAAGGAGCTCGGCCTCAACGACATCAAGGACAGCGTGAGCGAGTACTTCAACCACCTGATCTTTGCCCCGATCCTCAACAACGTCTACATGCGTGCACTCTCTGCCGTCACCCACAAGGACTACATGACGCGCCGCTACATGTGGAAGCTCGAGTATTAGTTACGCGGTTTTACCAAACCGCGTAACGGCTCGACGCTGCAAACCCACCTGAGCGGCAATCTGCCTTTCAGCTTCAGCGGCATGACCAGAAGGTCAATGCCGCTTCGCTTCAAGGCACCTTGCTCGCTCAGGTGGGTTTTCGCTGACGTTGCCAAAGCATCGGCGTCGCCTTGGTCCAGATGTGGCACTTGGGGACGTTCCTTTTCTGCCGGCACTTGGGGACAGTCCTAGTCGTTGGGGACGTTCTTAAATGGCTAGTCATTTAAGAACGTCCCCAATGAGTATATGGGGAAGCAGATTTTTCCGTTCGGCGATTTGTGTCTTGAAAAATGTATATAACGACTATAACGTAGTACTAAACATATTGGAAACAACACCGAGGAGGCTGCGTTGAAGAAAAGCAATCTGGGCTATGTGCTGGTGCTGATCGCCGCGCTTATGTGGGGCAGCATCGGAATCTTTGTAAACGGCATCTCGGCCATGGGCGTTTCGTCCCAGAGCATGGCTGCCTTTCGCTTGTTGGTCGGAGCGCTTATCTTGGCGCCGGTCCTGATGTTTATGGGCTGCCGTCCGGGTGAGGGGTCTACCGTGGCCCAGGGTCCGCTGGCCCTGTTCAAAGCAAGCCCCAAAGAGCTCGTCCCCTGTGCGCTTGTCGGTATCGTCGGTCTGGCCGCCGCCAACACCTGCTATTACGAGTGCATGGGCGAGGTCGGCATGTCCACGGCCTCGGTGCTGCTCTATACCTCGCCGGTGTTTGGCGTCATGCTCGGCCGCGTGCTTTATCGCGAGGACGTGACCCCCAACAAGCTTGTTGCCATTGTCTTTAACATCGTTGGCTGCGTGCTTGCAGTGACCAATGGTGACCTTTCCGGTTTCCATTTTTCGGTTTGGGGCGTCACGTCGGGCGTGATTGCAGGCCTTTGTGGTGCGTCGCTCGCGGTGTTTAGCCGGATAGCAACCAAGACGGTCCACCCGCTGGCTGTCACGTTTTGGGGCTTTGTTTTTGGCGGTGCGGTTATGGCGGCTATCGCGGCTCCGTGGCCGGATGTCGCCGCGGCAATGTCGCCACAGCTGCTGCTGCTGTTCCTTGGCTTTGGGCTCATCCCCACAGCCGTGGCTTACATCTTATATATGCAGGGTCTGTCCATGGGGCTCGAGACATCGAAAGTTCCCGTCGTAATGTCATTCGAGACGGTCGTCACCGTACTGCTGGGCATTGGTGTCTACGCCGAGCCCGCCGGCGCGATCAAGGTCCTGGGCATTGTGCTGGTGCTCGCGTCCATCCTGATTATGAACACCGACTTCTCCAAGCTGCGCAACAGTGTGTTTGTCGGCCATGTCATTGAGAGCATGACCTTTAAGCCCAACGCGTGGTGGACGGAGAAATCGCAGGACATGGATCTGTTCCGCGAGCGCACCGGCATCGCGCTGGAGCCCACTGTGCAGGAAAGCCCCTGGTACTTTGTGCGATAGGGGATTGCGCGCAGGGTCTGACCTGGGGTTATCCAGCCAGCGTCGGCCTGCCCAGACCCAACGTTTCGATTACGTTAAACCCGTCAACGGTCGATTTTCACCCGCGAACGGTCTTTATACTAATTAGCAATATAAGCAACGTATAAGACGTTATAATGACGATAACGAAAAGGAGGAGGCAAGATGAATCAGATCATTCTCGCATCTCATGGCGGCCTGGCCGCAGGCGCCAAAGACACGCTCGAGATGGTTCTCGGCGACGTGTCGAACGTCCACGTCGTGTCGCTTGCTCGTGACGACAAGGAGCCCATCACCAATAAGGTTGAGGCTATGATCGCCACGTTCAACGCGGACGACACCGTCTATGTGCTGACCGATATGCTCGGCAGCTCGGTCAACAACAACATGGTCGAGCTTTCCAAGAACGGCACGAAGTTTACGGTTGTCAGCGGTTTCAACATCCCGCTGGCGCTCACGCTCGCTATGAGCCCCGTCCCCGTCAAGGGTGCCGAGCTCGCGGCCCTCATCAACGAGGCCCGCACCGGTCTGACCAACCCCAACGCACCGGTCGAGGCCGCCGCGGCTCCCGCCAAGAAGGCCAAGGCGTCCCGTCACAGCTCCGGTCCCGCCAAGATCGTCCTCGCACGTCTTGACTACCGTCTGCTGCACGGCCAGGTCGTCTTTACCTGGACCACCAAGGTTCAGGCCGAGCGCATCATCGTCGTCGACAACGCTGCCGCCAACGATGACATCAAGAAGGGCGCTCTTAAGCTGGCCAAGCCCCAGGGCGTGCGCCTGAACGTCTTCACCGTCGAGCGTGCCCTCGCCAAGATGGACAAGCTCAACACCCTCGGCGAGCGCGTCATGTTCGTCTTTGGCAACACTGCCGAGATGCTGCAGTTCTGCCAGGGCTACAAGCTCGACGCTATCAACCTGGGCGCCACCGCCAACCACGACGGTGCCGATCAGATTGGCGGCAAGGACAGCTCCGTCTTCTTCGACGCCACCCAGAAGGCCGACGTCAACCAGCTGCTCGACATGGGCATCAAGCTCTACGTCCAGCAGACCCCTACGTATCAGAGCGTCGACATCGACGCCAAGCTGTAATCAACCAGGCTTTTGCCTGACTGAAAGGAGAAGGGTATGAATACGTTCATCAGTGCGGTGCTCGTCGGCCTCGTCGGCGTGTTCTGCATGTGGGACTCCCGCCTGCTCGGTCGTCTTAACTTCGAGCAGCCCCTCGTTGGCGCTACGCTCGTCGGTCTGCTGTTGGGCGATGTGCCCACCGGCCTTGCCGTCGGTGCCGCCGTCGAGCTCGTGTCCATGGGCCTGGTGCAGGTCGGCGCCGCCGTTCCGCCCGATATGGTCCTGGGCGGCATCGTGGCCGCTGCCTTTGCGTGCCTGACCGATGCTTCCGCCGAGACCGCCATGACGATCGCCATCCCGGTCGCCGTCCTGGGTCAGCTCCTCGGCATCGTGTTCCGTTCCATCATCGCCGCCCTCACCCATGTGGCAGATAGCGCGATCGATAACGGAAAGTTCAAGACCGCCTACCGTATGCACATCTGCGCCGGCTCCGGTCTGTACGCCATCATGTACTTCCTGCCGATCTTCCTCGCCGTCTTTGTTGGCACCGACCTGGTTCAGGCCATCGTCAACATGGTTCCCGAGTGGCTGTCCACTGGTCTTAACGTTTCGACCAAGATCATGACCGCCTACGGCTTGGCCCTGCTGCTCACCATGATGATCAAGAAGGGTATGACTCCGTTCCTGTTCATCGGTTTCCTGCTCGCCGCTTACCTCAACCTGTCCGTCATCGCGGTCGCTCTGATCGGTGTGTGCCTGGCTGTCGTCTTCATGGGCTTCAAGTTCAACGGTTCCCATGCAGCCGCCGGTGTCGATTCCGACTACGATCCGCTCGAAGACGACGAAGACTAAGGAGGAACACACTATGGCAACCGCAACCAAGGACGTGTCCCTGAACAAGAAGGTCAGCCAGTTCTTCTGGCGCTCCTGGGCCATCCAGGCCTCTTGGAACTACGAGCGTCAGATGAACATGGGCTTCCTCTACGGCATGGTTCCCACGCTCGATCGCCTCTATCCGGATGAGTCCGACCCCAAGCAGCTCGCTGCTAAGAAAGAGGCTTACCACCGTCACATGGCGTTCTACAACTGCACCCCGCAGACGAGCGCTTTCATCCTGGGCCTCGCCGCCTCCATGGAGGAGGAGTACGCCAAGGATCCCGAGAACTTCAACCCCGATTCGATTAACGCGGTCAAGACCTCTCTTATGGGCCCGCTTTCCGGCATCGGTGACTCCTTCTTCCAGGGCACCATCCGCGTTATCGCCTTTGGCTTGGGCGTTCAGCTGGCTCAGCAGGGCTCCATCATGGGCCCGATCCTGGCCATGCTCATCTCCATCGTCCCCGCCGTGCTGATCACTTGGTTCGCAGCCAAGATGGGCTATCAGGGCGGCCACGAGTACCTGAGCAAGCTTCAGGGCGGCGACCTCATGGAGAAGCTCATGTATGTCTGCGGCATCGTGGGTCTTATGTCCGTGGGCGGCATGATCGCTACGCTGATCGGCGCCACCACCCCGCTGCAGTTCGCTGAGGGCACCGTCGTTATCCAGGACATCCTGGACGGCATGATGCCCCAGATGATTTCCCTTGGCCTCACCGGCCTTATGTACTGGCTCATCAAGAAGAACGTCAACACCGGTTGGCTTCTCGTGATCGCCATCGTGGGCGGCATCGCCCTCTCCGCGGCCGGCATCCTGGCCTAGTCGCGACCAAGCGTCTAACCGCTTTCCCCCGGGGGCCTGCCTGGCATCCCATACCCCAGGCAGGCTTCCATCCCTAAAATGCGACAATGGGACAGTCCCTTTGTCGCATCCTTAACGGGCCGGCGACTCGGTCCAAACCACGGTAACCCTGCGAGCGCCCGGCAATGTGGCGCCGCAAAAATCGAAAGGAATGTGTCAGATGTACGAGATCGACCTTAACCTCCCTAAGCAGATCGTCGCTGATGTCCTGTCCAACCACGAGATCCACAGCGTCGCTTTCGTCGGCTGCGGTGCCTCCATGTCCGACCTTTACCCCGCCAAGTACTTCCTGGCCAACAACACGGACAAGCTGAACGTTCAGATCTTCACCGCTAACGAGTTCAACTACGACACGCCTTCCTGGGTCAACGAGCACACCTTCGTGATCACCTGCTCCCTCGGTGGCTCCACGCCCGAGACCGTCGAGGCCAACAAGACCGCCAAGAAGCACAACTGCCCGGTCGTCTCCCTCACCAACAAGGCTGGCTCCGCTCTGACCGTCGACGCCGACCACGTTATCGTTCACGGCTTCCACGCCAACTACGCTGCCAAGTGCGAGAAGCCCGGCTATGCCATCGCTCTTGCTCTCGAGATCCTTCAGCAGACCGAGGGCTATGACCACTACGAGGACATGATCACCGGCCTCACCAACGTCTTCGAGCTCTGCGAGAACGCCGCTCAGCACTGCAAGAAGCTCGCCAAGAAGTTCGCCGAGGACTTCAAGGACGACAAGATGATCTACTTCATGGCTTCCGGTGCCTCCGAGAAGATGGCTTACTCTAACGCCGCCTTCCTGTTCACCGAGATGCAGTGGATCGACGCCGCTGCCTACAACACCGGCGAGTACTTCCATGGCCCGTTCGAGGTTTCCACCGAGGGTAAGCCCTACGTCTTCCTCATGTCCGATGGCGCCACCCGTCCGATGGACGCCCGCGCCCTCACCTTCCTCGAGCGCATGGGCGCCAAGGTCGCTCTGATCGACTCCAAGGACTACGGCCTGGCCGACGCCGTGCCCGCGAGCGTTGTCACCTACTTCAACCCGCTGCTGCACCTCGCCGTTATGCGCGAGTACGGCAACCAGATCGCCGAGGCCCGTCAGCACCCGCTGACCATGCGTCGCTACATGTGGAAGCTTTCCTACTAATCACAAGTAAGTAGACCTTACGGGTTGATTGAAAGGGGATGGGGTTTGCGCCCCGTCCCCTTTTTTGCTCTGGGGAGGGCGTGTCTGTCGCGTCGCAAATCCCAGATAAAACCTACCAAAATAAACCTGTCCCTTTTTGGCAGGTGGGAGGAGATGCGTATGATCAAGGCAGTGCTGTTTGATATGGACGGCGTGCTGGTCGATACCGAGTGGTTCTACAACCGTCGTCGCGTGGCGTTTATGGAGGAGAAGGGCTTCCACTTTGACGAGATCCCCGATCTTTCGGGGTCTAACGAGCCTGCCATTTGGGAGGCGCTGGTGCCCGACGATGTTGAGCTGCGCGAGCGTCTGCGCGTGGAGTACAAGCAAGTCTACAGCCCGGTCCACCCCGTTCCGTATGCCGAGCTGCTCAACGAGCAGACGGAGCCGGTGATGCGCAAGCTGCACGAGCGCGGCGTGAAGTGCGCCATCGCGAGCTCGTCCTATCGCGAGCTGATTGATGAGCTAGTGGAGATCGCTGGCATTGCCGATCTGCTGGATTACACCATCAGCGGCCACGAGTGCAGCGCGTTTAAGCCCGATCCGGAGATCTACCTGCGTGCCATGGAGGCGCTGGGGGTGGAGCCTGCCGAGTGTCTGGTTATCGAGGATTCGCCTTTGGGGATCGAGGCCGGCAAACGCTCCGGCGCCCGCGTCCTGGCACTGCGTCCGCACGAGGGCGTCAACCTGGACCAGTCGCGAGCCGATACCGTTATCGATAATCTGACCGACATTTTGACCGCTTTGTAGTGTCAATCCGCCGCGAGAAGCACGGGTTCAAACGTTTTTTGCGGCGGATTGGCTTAATTTGTCATCTATTTTGATCCGTTTGGCTTCGATTCGGGCTAAGTGAGTAGACTTTTTGGCGCAGGCCGAGCACAATGCATATCTTCCTTTGTAAAACCGCAGGTCACAGGGGTGGCGGTTTTGGGTGTGCTCGGCAGATCGTAATAAGTCTACTCACTTGTAATTTGGGCCTTTGGTCGTGGGGGTTGCTGGTCCCGCTTTGGTTGTCGAGGGAGGGTGAATTGAAGCGCCCCCGTACGCTCCATGCTACAATCGCGGGCATGCCTCACAATTAGATCTACCTTCGAAAGGAGCCTACGTGGCGAACGCCATCGATCAGCTCACGGACCGCGTGCTCGTGCTCGGCCGCCTCACCATCGTCCGCCGCGCCATTACCGCTGTGGCGGTCACCATATCCGCCATTCTTCAAACGTTTCTGATCCAGGCGTTCATTCAGCCCGCCGACCTGCTCCCGAGCGGTCTCACCGGCGTCGCGGTCCTGCTCGATCGCGTTACCTCGCTGGGCGGCGTTCATATCGACATCTCGCTCGGCATGCTCGCACTCAACATCCCCGTGGCGCTCCTATGCTGGAGCGGCATTAGCAAGCGCTTCGTCATCTTCTCGATGATGCAGGTCGTGCTCTCATCGCTGTTTCTCAACGTCTTTCACTTCGCTCCGTTTTTGGGCGACAAGATCATGCTCATCATTTTTGGCGGCGTGGTCTCGGGTCTGGGCGCTGCCATCGCGCTTAAGTCCGGCGCATCCACCGGCGGCACCGACTTTATCGCGCTGTGGGTCTCCAACCACACGGGCAAGACTATCTGGGGCGTCATCTTTGGTTTCAACTGCTTTATCTTGGCGATCTTTGGTTTTATGTTTGGCTGGGACAAGGCGGCGTACTCCATCGTGTTCCAGTTTATTTCGACCAAGACCATCGACAGCTTCTATCGTCGCTACGACCGTGTGACGCTGCAGATCACGACGCGTAAGGCAGACGAGGTCATGACCGCCTATGTTGACCATTTTCAGCATGGCATTAGCTGTGCCGAGGTCATTGGCGGATACAGCCGCGAGAAGATGTACCTGCTGCACGCCGTTGTATCGACCTACGAGAGCCAGGACATTATCAAGCTGGTGTGCGACATTGATCCCGGCGCCGTGATCAATGTGTTCCACACGCTCAACTTTGTGGGCGGCTGGTGGGGCGGCCATGTCGACGAGCCCATGCCCACGGCCGTTCCCGATCCCGACAAGCCCGCGCGCATGGCCAGCAGACAGGCGCGCCTCAGCGAGCAGGACAGCCTGCAGCAGGACGACGGCAGGTAGGGTTTTGGCATTTTGCCGGCCTGGTGCAATCCTGTCCGCTTGAGCCTCCCGAAAGCCTCGCTGCTTTCGGGAGGCTCTCGTTTGCCCAGATAAAACCTACCAAAATGAAGCTGTCGCTTTTTGGTAGGGAGGGTGTATCGTTTTATCAATATGAGGTAACATGAAACTAGACGTTATATACGTATTAGTTATTTCAATATTTCGATAAGAGTGATTAGATATGCCTGCGCCCAAAAATGCACCGCTTTACCAGCAGATTTACGACGAAATCAAGGATGCGATCGAGAAAGGTGTTTATGCGCCCAAGGAGCGTATTCCGTCCGAGCTTGAGCTTGCCGAGCAGTACGAAGTGAGCCGTATTACGGTGCGCCGCGCTGTCGAGGAGCTGTGCTCCGATGGTTACCTGGTTAAGCAGCAGGGCCGCGGCACCTTTGTCTCCACGCCGCACATCAATCGTCAGTTCCACGCCTCGACGCTGCAGACGTTTAACGCGCTGTGTGCCGACAATGGCATGAAGGCCGGCGCACATGTGGTCGATCGCCAGATTGTGCCTGCACGTCAAAACGAGATGGAGTTCTTTGGCCTGCAGAAGGACGCGCTGCTGTTGCACATCAAGCGCGTGCGTACGGCCGACGGCGAGCCCATCTTTGAGGAGAACATCTTTGTGCCGTTTGACGCCTACCGTGAGCTGTTGACGGCCGATCTTGAGGACAAGTCGATTTTTGCCGAGGTCGAGCGTGTTGGCGGAACGCCGATTGTCTCAGTTGGCTACCGCACGGCCGAGGCCGTTCGTGCCAATGCCGAGCAGGCGGCCGAGTTGGGCATTGCTCCGCACGATCCGCTGCTCAACCTGCGTGCCAGCTTTACCGGTCCCAATGGCGAGCCGGTTCTGATGGGTAAGCAGTACTACGTGGGATCACGCTACGTTATGGTGATGTAGGGTTGGTTCCGCCGTTCTAACGAACGGCGGACCGATCGACGCTGCAAACGCCCCTAAGCGGCAATCTGACGTTCAATCGTCGGTCGCGTACCGAAGTACGCTTCCCTCCTCTTTCACGTCACCTTGCTCGCTTAGGGGCGTTTTCGCTGACTTATGCTCAACCAGCGGCGTCTCCGCGCTTGTCAAGAGCTTAGTCATTGGGGGCGTTCTTAAATGACTAGTCGTTGGGGACGTTCTTAAACGACTAGTCATTCAAGAACGTCCATTACAGTCGAAATTGTCAGCCCGGGACCGTCTCGGGCTACGATTGAGGCGCGCCCAGAACGGGCCGCCGACCGGGCGCCCGCGCACGGCCGAACGTCCCTGCCCCGAGAGGGCCCGTTGGGTGCTGCCG
>DBFRVO010000026.1:0-10809 GCA_048503295.1 Collinsella aerofaciens
CGCGTGAGGGGTGTGGGGGTTAAGTTTCCTGCTCTACAGTCCTGCTCACGACGGAGGCCACATTAAGTGGCCTCCTGTTCGTGCGGAACTCGCGATAAACTTAACCCCCACACCCCTCACGCGGCGGGCAACCGTCGTTGGGCTTATCGCTAACACGATTAAACCGCTTGCATATCGTCTGCTGGCTTGGCACGGTACAATACTTGCAGCTTTAATTCATGAATTAGTGGAGTTATTGATGGCAGAATCTCGTGCGGAGCGTAGGGCTCGTCGTGCTTTGGTGGAGGCGGTTGAGGGGTCGAAGGAGGAGAAATCTTCTACGAAATCCAAGTCTTCTAAAGCTGCAAAAAGCAAATCGGCTAAGGGCAAGGCTAAGGCCAAGCGTCCCGGCTCTCGTCGGAACGAGGATAAGGCATCTCAGACTCGCTCCAAGCGCCCGTATAAGAATCCGGCTCCGCCTGCGCGCAAGGCCGTTGATCCCAAGTCTCCTTGTTCCATCATGAAAGCTTGCGGTGGGTGTACAGCGCTCAATCGTCCTTATAAGAAGCAGCTCGCCGCCAAGCAGGCTGCTATGGAGGAGCTTTTTGCTTCGCTTTGTGAGCGTGAAGACATTGCTGTAGATCCTATTCGCGGTATGGGAGTCACCCTGGGCGACCCGGGCAAATATCCTGCGCCGCGCGGTTTTCGCCATAAGGCCGCCACTCCCTTTGCTCCCGGTAAGGAGGGCGCTGTCCGTTGCGGTTTCTTTGAGCGCGGCACGCACAAGATCGTTGCCGTACCCGAATGCCCCGTCGAGGCACCGGGCGCCCGTCAGATTCTCAACGGCATCGCACGCGAAGCTGAGCGGCTGCATATTCCCGCCTTTAATGAGGACAAGCATCTTGGTTTGCTTCGCTATGCCGTCGTCCGCTGCGGTTGGCGTACCGACCAGGTCATGGTCACGCTCGTGACCGCTCAGCGCGACTTGCCGCATGCGCAGGAGTTCTTTGAGGCTGTCGCCGCACTCGATCCGCGCATCGTCACCGTCGCCCAAAACATCAACGGACGCCCCGGCAACGCCATCCTCGGCGAGGAAACCCGCATCGTGTATGGCGCCGAATGCATGCGCGACCAGCTACTCGGCTGCGAGTTCGATATCTCCCCCACCGCGTTCTACCAGACCAACCCGCAACAGACCGAGCTGCTCTATCAGCTCGCTATCGACGGCATGGATTTGCACCAGGGCGATGTGCTCATGGATGCCTACTGTGGCAGCGGTACCATCGGTCTTTGCGCAGTTAAAGATGCCCAGAAAAAGGGCATCGGCATTATGCTGCTCGGCGTGGAGCGCAACCCGGCGGGCATTGCCGACGCACGTCGCAATGCCGAGCTCAACGGCCTCACCCGCAGCGCCTGGTTTATGGCCGACGACGCCACCGATTGCATCCTGGATGCCGCCGATAACAACGAGCGGGTCGATGTCCTTTCCATCGATCCGCCGCGCGCCGGCTCTACCCCCGAGTTCCTCGAAGCTGCCTGCGCGCTTAAGCCGCGCCGCATCACCTATATCAGCTGCAACCCCGTAACTCAAGAGCGCGACCTGCATCAGCTCCTCGACGGAGGCTATTGCCTGCTCAAGATCACGCCCGTCGACATGTTCCCTCACACCGACCACACCGAAACCGTAGCGGTCCTCGAACGCCGCTAACCGACCTCAGTAGATTTTTGGGACAAGAAAGGGGGCGACCCGCCTGGGCCGCCCCCTTCGCTTGGTTTATAAACTCCGCTACATCCCATTGCGCAGATCGCACACGCCGGCTGCCGCCATCTCGCGCAGCAGCGTCTCGCGGTCGCGCGTCACGATCAAATCTAGCGGGAAGTGAATCTCGTCGAGCATCTTGCGCGCGTGATCGAGCTTGCCAATGGCCATGCCAATGTGGGCATCGGTTGACACGCCAATGCCCACGCCCAGCTCGGCGCAGCGTTCGGCGATCTTGCGGCATACGGCCCAATGCTCAGTGTCGACACCGTGTTCAAGACTATGGTTGTTGATCTCGATAATCTTGTGCTTGGCCTTAGCTGCCAACAGCACCTCGTCGATATCGAACGGCACGCCCGAACGCCCCGTGTGACCCAGCATGAACACCTTGGGGTGCTCCAGGGCATTGATATACATCTCGGTCGTCTGGGCCAGCGTCGCGCCTTCAGCAATCTGCGGATTATGCACGCTCGCAACCAAATAATCCAAATTTCGCGTAACCAAATCGAACAGCGAATGCTGACGGCTGTACGAATCACCGGCAATATCGAGCGTGACAGGAGTGTCCTCGCCAAACAGGCTTCCGTCCAGCGAAACGATATCGGCCTCGGCACCACGCAGCACCAGCACGCCGCTCCAAATGCGCGGCCAGATATCCTGGTTGATAAAGAATTGGTAACTGCGCAGGTCATTGGGGCAAGCCGTAACCATAGAGCTCAGATGGTCGGCAGATCCGAGCACCTGCAGGCCACGCTCTGCCGCCCAGTACACATTCTCCTCAATGGTCGAATATGCATGCGCAGAGAATATCGTATGGGTATGAATGTCACAAGAAAGCAGGTAGGGCATCAGGTCTCCTTATCTGGCACGGCCGTCGCTTATATTCATTGTACGCATAGCCTTCGATAGTCGTAAAACCACTCCATCCCAAAGACACAACGTCCATGACAACGGGGTCTGGCTTAACACCAAACCCCGTTTCACGTAAAACATTGTAGGCAGAGCGCTTTACTTTTAACGATACTCGTCCGCCAACTGTTTCCAAGCGGGTAGCGAATTGATAATCGTTTCGTAACTCACGCAATAGCCCAGGCGGAACCAACCCGGCATACCAAAGCTGTCCGAGGGAACCGCAAGCAACTCATACTTCTTTGCACGCTCGCAAAACGCATTCGCATCGGGTTCCAGCGCCTTCACCCACAGGTAGAATGCACCATCCGGCTCAACATAGGTGTAGCCGTACTCCGCTAGTGCGTCGGTAAGCGCGGTGCGGTTGCGCGCATAGGCCTCGACATCGCTCGGCTCATCGATGCAATCGATGATTACGCGCTGGAAGAGTGCCGGTGCGCATACAAAACCTAGCGTACGGGCAGCACCCGCAACAGCCGGCATCAGACGGGCAGCCTGCGGATTGGTGTTGGGAACCAAGATCCACCCCACGCGCTCGCCAGGTAGCGATAGCGACTTAGAATACGAGTAGCACACCACGGTGTTCTCGTAGATCGAGGGCACCCAAGGCACCTCGGCACCGTACACAATCTCGCGGTACGGCTCATCCGAGATGAGCATAATCGGATTCTCGGGATCGCGCTGAGCGTTGGCCTCGCGCAGAACATTGGCCAGTCGCGTCAGCGTGTCGCATGTATATACGGCACCGGTCGGATTGTTGGGAGAGTCAATGATGACGGCCGCCGTCTTATCGCTGATCGCCTTGAGCACGTTGTCCACGCTCAGCTGGAACGTATCTTCATCGGCGAGCGCCTCAACACACGTACAGCCGGCCTTCTCAATCCAAACGCGATACTCCGGAAAGTACGGGGCGATAACAATAACCTCGTCGCCCGGGTTCGTAACGGCGTTGAGCGTGCAGGTGAGCGAAGCCGCGGCACCCACCGTCATAAATACGTCTTTGCCCTCATAGCTCGTGCCAAAGCGGCGGTTGAGCGATTCGGCCACAGCGGCACGACATTGCGGCAGGCCCGGTGCGGGCGTGTAGCCGTGCAGCTGGTCGCTCGGCAGCTCCAGGGCCTTCTTAATCGACTCAGCCACAGCAGCGGGCGCCGGAACGCTCGGATTGCCCAGCGAAAAATCGAATACGTTTTCCGCACCGATCTGCGCCTTGCGCTCAAGGCCATAGCTAAAAATCTCACGGATGATGGAGCTTTCCGCGCCGCGAGCATACATAGTTTCGTTGATCATCTGTTCCCCTTTCGCATAGGCGCTATTGTACGCTTTAGCCGAGCAAAGTGCCGCAGCAATGTTGATTGGGGACAGACTTAAATGCGTGAAAACGCTCATTTAAGTCTGTCCCCAATCAACAGACGGCCCCATATCGCTCAAAAGAAAAAACCTCCGCAGGTTTCCCCGCGGAGGCTTTTGCCACAAAGACTATTTGTCGGTGTCGGCACCGACGACGGCATGGTCATCGTCAGCATCATCGGATGCGGCTTCGGCATCCTCCTGCATGGCCGCCTGCGCAAAGGCCGCGGCATCAGCCGCCAGCTCCTCCTCGCTCATGCGAGGCACGCGCTTCTTGGTCGGCATGCCGGCCGCCTTGGCATTGCGCTCCTCCTTGGCCGCCAGGATATCGCCCTCGCGCTCAAGGTAGGCGTCCCACTCGTTATCGAGCAGGGCATTCACGGCATCGCCCTCGACAGTCTCGCGCTCAAGCAGCACCTTCGCCATCAGATCGAGCTGATCGCGACGGGCATCCAAGATCTCGACAGCACGACGATGGGCCTCGCGCATGATGCGCTGAACCTCGATATCAATGCGGCGCGCCGTCTCCTCGGAGTAATCCTGGTGATCGGCGTAATCGCGACCAAGGAACACCTGATGTTGCGCCTCGCCAAACACTTGCGTGCCCAGCTCCTCGCTCATGCCCAGGCGCGTGACCATCTCGCGCGCCATCTTGGTTGCGCGCTCCAGATCGTTGCTCGCGCCCGACGTAATATCATCGCACATGAGCTCCTCGGCAACGCGACCGCCCAAGAACACGGCAAGCTCGTCGAGCATCTCGTTCTTGGTCTTGAGGAAGTGGTCCTCCTGCGGAAGCTGCAGCGTGTAGCCCAGCGCCTGGCCGCGGCTGACGATCGAGATCTTGTGGACCGGATCGGAGTGCTCCAGGATGTGGCCCACCAGGGCGTGACCGCTCTCGTGGTAGGCAATCGTGGTGCGCTCGGCCTCGGTCATCACGCGACCCTTGCGCTGCGGTCCGGCAATCACGCGCTCCATCGATTCCTCGACCTCGTCCATCGAGATCACGGAACGATGACGGCGAGCGGCCAGCAGCGCAGACTCGTTGAGCAGGTTCGCTAAATCGGCACCAGTAAAGCCAACGGTCATCTGGGCGAGCTTCTCAAACTTAACGTCCTCGTCCATCGGCTTGTTCTCGGCATGCACGCGCAAAATCTGCTCGCGGCCTTTCACGTCCGGACGGTCGACCGTAACCTGACGGTCAAAACGGCCGGGACGCAGCAGCGCCGGATCCAGAATGTCGGGGCGGTTGGTGGCGGCGATCAGGATGACCGACTCGCTCTCCTCAAAACCGTCCATCTCGACCAGCAGCTGGTTGAGCGTCTGCTCGCGCTCGTCGTGGCCGCCGCCCAAGCCGGCTCCGCGCTGACGTCCCACGGCATCGATCTCATCGATGAAGATGATCGACGGGGCCTGGGACTTGGTCTCCTTAAAGAGGTCACGCACACGGCTGGCGCCGACACCTACGAACATCTCGACAAAGTCGGAACCCGAGATGCTAAAGAACGGCACGCCCGCCTCGCCGGCAACGGCCTTGGCCAGCAGCGTTTTACCGGTGCCCGGAGGGCCAACCAGCAACACGCCACGCGGGATCTTGGCGCCCAGCTTGCGATAGCGATCCGGATCGCTCAAAAAGTCACGGATCTCCTCGAGCTCCTCGACTGCCTCGTCCACGCCGGCAACGTCTTCAAACTTGACCTTGGGGCGTGTGGCCTCGTTGGTCTTGGCGTTGGTCTTGCCAAACTGCATGTTCCTGTTGTTGGCGCCCATCATCTGGCGCATAAAGTAGAACATGATGGCGATAAGGGCGATCGTCGGAAGCACACTCATCGCCAAGTCACCCCAAAAATCGGGATCGTTGGTGTTGACGATGTACTTGGTATCGGGGTGCTCCGCCATGAGCTCGGCAAGCGAATCGGAGCCGACATAGGTCGAGGAGAAGCTCTTGAGCTCGCTCGTATCGCCCTTGTCCTTCTTCGTCTTCCAGTAATGACCCGTCACGCTTCCGTCTTGAACCGTATAGGTCAGATCTTCGACGCGATCCTGCTTGATGGCGCTCACCATCTCGCTCGTCGCGAGCTTAACGGTATTGCTGGAATTGGCAAAGCCGGAGCCCATGTTAAAGAAGGCGTAGCCCAGAAGCGCGCAAGCCAAAATAAAATACAGCCAGCCCGTACGCGTGGGCTTCTTGCCTCCGGGCATCCCCGGGATCTTAGGCTCCCGGGGAGTCTGGGAATTGTTATCGTTATGGTCGTCGGGCATCTTACGAATAAACCTCCGGTTTCAAAATGCCCAGATACGGAAGGTTACGATAGCGCTCGGCATAGTCGAGGCCGTAGCCCACCACAAAGGCATCGGGGCAATGGGTTCCAACATACTTGGGCGTGATGGCCGAGACGCGGTCCTCAACGTCCTTCCACAGGAAGGCGGCGACCTCCAGAGAAGCGGGCTTGCGGCTCTCGAGGTTCTTCATCAGATACTTGAGCGTCAGGCCCGAGTCCAGAATGTCCTCGACGATCAGCACGTCGCGACCGCGGATGTCGATATCCAGGTCCTTAATGATACGCACGATACCCGAGGACTTCACACCGTCGCCATAGCTCGAAACAGCCATGAAATCGATGTTGGTCGGCAGCTCGATCTTGCGCATCAGGTCGCCCATAAAGACCACGGCGCCGCGTAGGACCGCGATCAGCACCAGATCCTTACCCGCGTAGTCGCGCGTAATCTCCTCGCCCAGGCGAGAGACGATACCGTCGATATCCTCCTGCGTAAACAGAACCTTCTCGATATCCGGATGTTGAGAAGCCATGACAACCCTTTCTTGTGCTTATCGCCCACACACCGCCGTATGGACGCGAACTTCACATTCTAGCAGCGCACGGGGAATATTTTCCAGCCCGTACGCCATCAGCGCGGGAATACCGTCAACGTCGCACAGAATAGCTGGCGTGGGACGCTATTCCGCATCGACCACACGAAGCAGATATGCCACGCGCGTTGCGGCCGTGCACTTAAAACGCTCGTCCGCGCGAACTCCGGCGACCCACACCACGGCACCCCCCGGGGCCGTCCTCACCATGGGCACGCCGGCGCGCTCGGAAACGGGAATGCGAGCCTCACCTAGCAAGTCGGATACTTTCTTGCTTCGGCCACTCATCCCTAACGGGCACATCACGTCTCCCGGTGCGGGACCGTCCACCCACAGGCGCGCCAATCGCGCCTCGGCAGGGATCTCGCCACGCGAGCCCGCCAGGATCCGCTCACTATCGCTGTCGGCAAAACCCAGGGCAGCCGCGTCTACCAAAGCTGTCGCTTCCCCGGCAGCCGCGAGCTCACGGGCGCGGCGCACGATGTCGCATCCCGGCTCAACGACCATCGACTCTGCGACCAGCATACGTCCCCCGCCCAACGGCAAACGACCGGGCACGGTAACCCAGTCCGCGACCAGGCCCTCGCGAGCCACCGGCGCCTTAAACGCCAGCATGCCAAACTCAATGCGTGCGTCAATCCCCGCCGGAAGCGTGACCGAGCCGGCACCCTCGGCAACGCAGGAAAGGACTCGCTCCACATGTCGCATCTCGGGACGAGCATCCGGATCGATGCGTTTGATCGCCAGTCGCACGATGCGCCGCGCGATTACCACCTCGGCCGCAGCAAGGCGCCTGGCATCGAGCACCAGCGCGCCCGCTGCCTCTTTGCGCAAACAGCTTCGAAACGCCCGTGCCGACAGCTGGGATAGAAACGCATCTTCATCACCCAAGATCTCACAGGCGGCGCCAATCGTCTTGCACACGCTCGCATTACGCTGTGCCACCACCGGCATTACCCGATGGCGCACGTAGTTTCGCAGATACGAGATATCCTCATTGCTCTCGTCTTCACGCCACGGCTGACCATGTACCTGTAGATAGCCCACGAGCTCGCCATGAGTTAGGTCGAGCAAGGGACGCACCACGATATTCCTCCGGCGAGGAATGCTCGATAGACCAGCGGGCCCCGAACCCTTAATCGCGTTCATCAAAAACGTTTCCGCGCGATCCGAAGACGTGTGCGCGGTGCAGATACGAGCCGCCGTTCGCGGTGCCCCCGTCTGGGCGCAGAGCTCGCGAACATACCTTCGCGCCGCGGCATAGCGCACCTCGCGGGCAGCCGCCTCGATATTGCCCGATTCATCATCAAAATAGGCATGCTCAACACACAGCGGTAGACCATATTGTGCGCAGAGCTCACGCACAAAGGCCTCGTCGCCATCGGACGCCTTGCCGCGCAGATGATGGTTCACATGCAGCACGTGCAGTCGCTCGCGCGCGATGGGGGCAACACCGCGTCCGTCTTGGATATCCAGCTTTGATGTGCACGCCATAAGAAGCAGTGCCGTCGAGTCCGCGCCGCCTGATACCATGAGCACGACAGGAGCAGCCTGCTGTCTCGTCCGGGTCTCATCGACTGCCCCAGGCACGGCATGGTGTCCATAATGCTGAGATACCGTAGGCATTTGCTTCCTCCTCTATTCGTCCGCACCCATTGTATCCTTTGGAATCTTATGTCTCGTCTGCACCTTCATATCCTCGGCAGTGGCTCTAAAGGCAACTGCGCGCTCATCGAGGGCCCGCAGGGGCTCATTATGGTCGATGACGGACTGTCTCGCCGCGAGACATTAAAGCGCATGGCAGAACTGGGGCTCTCGGCTGACAACGTCTCGGCTCTTCTCATTACTCATGAGCATAGCGATCACATCAAGGGCCTCGATATCTGGTGCAAGCACTGGCACGGCCCCCTCTTTGCCAGCAGGGGCACTCTTTCGAACAAAGAAAATCTTTCGCATCTGCCTGTCGAGGAATTCGATCCCGGTGACACCCTTTCCATTGCCGGCATCCACGTGCAAACCTACTCAACATCACACGATGTCATCAATCCAGTCGGCTATCGATTCAATGCTCTCGATGATTCCATCGGCTTTGCCACCGACACCGGAGAGCTATCGAGCCAAGCCATGAACACCCTCAAAGATTGTCGAGTCCTCGCGCTCGAAAGCAACCACGATGCGACCATGCTGCGCGAGGGAGAATATCCCCGCTTTCTTCAGGAGCGCATCCTGTCTGCAAGGGGACACCTCTCCAATGGCCAAGCCGCCGAAGCCGCGCGCGAACTTGTTACCGATCGCACCGAACAGCTCATTGCCATGCATATCAGCCAAGATAACAATCGTCCGAGCCTTACCGTCAAAAGCTATGCCAAAGCTCTGGCCGCAACCCTGGATGACGAGCTCGGCAGCTCCGCCACCCTTCTCCAAGGATCGCGAAAACTCTCGATACGCCCCGCAAGCCAGTATCGGCCAGCAACCATTCAATAGACTGTCCTAAACAGCAAAAGGGGCCGGGAATCGCTTCCCAGCCCCTTTTGTTGTCTTTTAATAGCGAAGAACACCAACGAAGTTATTCGATGGAGATCTTCGTAACGTTCTTCTTCTCGACGATCTTGGGAACCGTAACGGTCAGGATGCCGTCAGCGTACTTAGCCGAGAGGCCCTCGCTCGAAGCGTCCTTAAGATACACGCCACGCGTCGCGCTGTACGAGCTGAACTCCTTCTGCAGGAAGTTCTTGCCCTCGTTCTCCTCGTCTTCCTCGACATTCACGCTAATGGACAGACGGCCCTCGTTAAGCTCGACATCGATATCGTCCTTGGCGACGCCGGTCAGATAAGCCTTGACCTCATAGCCATCGCCCTTATCCTCAACGTCAACGGGGAACGCCTTAGAGGCAATCGAGCTGTTCGCTAGGTCGCTCATATCATCAAACAGATCGAACAGCGAGCTTGCAGAGGGACGAACGCCAAAAACCGAACGATAAGGAACCATGCTTGCCATGTTTACCACTCCTTTATAGGACTGCCGAGTCATCTTCCAGGTGACTGGGACTTCTTTTGACGCTCTTATATATGCCCACCCAGTGCTCATATATACATCGACTATAAAGTTTTTTGAGTCCAGTACTATAAGCATATCTAAGTGCGTATGACTCAGGTTTTAGGAAGGTTAAGGTTCTTTGAACCAGAGCTTAAATACCGAGTATGTCCCCAGCTACAAATAACAAGGGGCTTACAATGAGCGCGTACACGTTGTTGGTAACGAGCTAAAGGGCATCATGGACGACCAAAACCAGAACAATATGTTTATGCCGACGCAGGGGGAAGATACTTCCACGCAGCCGCCACGGTTCCATCGCCCCCACATCTCGCAAGAGCCCATTAATGATCCGGAGCCCGAGTATGTGACGAGAAATCGATATCAAACGCTCGAGGATGCCCAAACGGGACGTAAACATATGGACGTCGCCTCGGGAGACCCTGTATATCTGAAAGACGCACCATTATCTAAAAACAGCGCAGCTAGTGATGAGCCGATGAAAGCATCCGCCGCTCATCAACAAAGAGGTCCTCGACCAAAGCAAACCTTGACGCATTCGGCTCGCTATCTCGAAACGCCAAAACAGGGAAAATCAATCTTCGTTTCATCAAGTAAACGACGCAAGCAGCATCGACTGACAATCCTGCTTTTGATCATTGCAGCCATAGCAGTCGCCCTTGTTATTCGTTTTATTTTCTTTAAATAAAAGCTCAATACCAAAAAGAATTAAATCGTCTGGCGTAAATGAGTCATTTATGCCCGGTAAACGCAAAAAGGGGGAGGCCGCGAGGCCTCCCCCTTCTTCAGTTTCGCTGACGGCTCGGTGCCGTCCACCGGTCAGCGGCGCCCTGGCCTCCCACGGGCTGACCCCGCAGTACTCTCGGCGCGATGGGGCTTAGCTTCCGG
>DBFRVO010000027.1:0-66919 GCA_048503295.1 Collinsella aerofaciens
CTCTTCTTGGGGCATCGCCTTTCCTTCCTTTCGTCACCTTCATTACTCCAACGACGAATTCTAGGCGGTGTCCCCTCCCTTTCAAGAAAGGGCGGAGGCGGGGCATGCCCCGCCTCTTACACCACATCTCTGCGCGCTACCGGCTACGGCCTGTTTTTGTCTGCTATAGGGTGTTAGTTATATGGCAGTGGGCAATAAATGCCAAATATGAGTACTGTTGCTAAGTGAATAGCATTTACATTCAAGAAGATAATAAACATAACCTATAGTATGTTCATTAAAATTGGCTCCAATACGCCTTAAACCAGTCAGGTTGGCTGTCTTAGGGGGTTGTAGGGTTCGCTCGGACGTCATTTTGGGTGGTTTTGCCTGCTACTAAAATGGTAACAGTACTCATATTTGCCCTTTTTTGCCCACAGACCTTTGAGGGTGCGGCGAAAAGGGCTTGTTTTGATTGTTTGGGGCAGGCACGAGGCGCGGAAACGATGTCTGGAGCGACGGAGCGGCCTGGAATTCATCCGTAGGGGTCTTCATTGGCTGCGCCAGGAGTGTCCCTAACTGCCGGAGGGGGTGTCTGCCGTGGCAGACACCCCCTCCGGATGTGGGAAGTTTGCGCTGCAGGTTACTTGTCGGTGCCCAGCTTGTGCGGCTTGAGAGCGAGCGCATTGACGAGTGCGTCGGTGGCAGACTTGACGGCTGCCGGCTGCGGATCGTTGACGTGATCCTCGGGGTGTACGGGCAGGTCCTTCTTGACGGCATCGTGGATCAAGTTGAGGTACTCAGTCACGCCAGTGGTCGATAGGTGCGTGCCATCGCCATCGAACAGGTCGTTGCGGTTGGCACTGTATCCGTACCAATCGATAACGCGCACGTTCTTGTAGCGCGTAGCGGCGTTGGCGATGGCCTGGTTGGTAGAGCCAACCCACGGCTGCGGGCTGTGCGTGTTCACAAACACCACAATACGCTTATCTCCTGCATCGGCCATGATGGCGTCGATCTGGTCGTCGGTTACCAAGCCGTTGGTGCCCAGGGCAAAGACCACGATCTTGCCGGCAAGGTTCTGCTGGATATAGCCCTCAAATGTCGCGCGCCCCGCATCAAACTGGCGGCCCTTTTCGGCATCGATATGGCTGTGCGGGAACACGCCGTCAAAGGTGTCTACGGCACGCAGCGACACGGAGTCGCCGATCATAAGCAGATCGTAGGAGCCATCGGGGAAGCCGTCGTTGTCCTTGTCGGTGTCGTCGGCCGCCTGCTGGTCGGTGGGCGCGGTGTTCTTGGCTTCCTTGTTCAG
Source organism: Collinsella aerofaciens (assembly GCA_048503295.1). Lineage (GTDB taxonomy): Bacteria > Actinomycetota > Coriobacteriia > Coriobacteriales > Coriobacteriaceae > Collinsella > Collinsella aerofaciens_CI. Next base: position 1,295 of record DBFRVO010000027.1, read on the forward strand.
AACTTCGGCGCCCTCGCCGCTCAGCGCAGACGTCTCGGGCACAAAGATCAGGCCGCCCAGTGCAACGACCAACACGACAGCGCAGGCTGCGCAGACAGGGATGTGCGTGCGTGCCCAGTTGGCGGGCGTGGTGGTGCCATCGCGGAATTCGGCGACGGTGCGCCCAAAGGCGCCCTTCCTAAACGGAGTCTCGATAAAGCGATAGCAGCACTCTGCCACGGCGACCACCAACAACACCTGCAAAATGTACTGCCACCACGGCGTATCGTTGATGTTGGCAACCGGGTTCATGAGGAGCAGCAGCGGATAGTGCCACAGGTAGATGCTGTAGGAGCGCTTGCCAACCCACACGAGTGGCTCGGCGGATAGCGCGCGGGCAACCATTCCCTGGGGCTGCACGCAGGCCGCGATGACCATGAGCGTGAGGATCGAGCACAGCAGCGTGCCTCCGCGATACTGGAAGGCGGTGTAGCCGTTGGTGAGCGCGACCATGGCGGCAAGGCCAACCAGACCCACGACGCCCAACACATCGATGGATGCGGGCGAGGACCAAAAACGCACGAGGGCGCTCGGCTGTGCCGGGGCGGTCTCGGCTGCTTCGTCGGCCTTCTCGCCAGGTTTGCCCTCGGCGTTCTTGCCGTGCTTGGCGGCGCCAGCCAGGCGATTGAGCCCCAAACGATGAGCGAGACGCACCGGCGCCAGGTCGCGATCGGGGATAAAGGCCATCCAGGCACCCAGCAGCAGCGAGAACACGCGGGTGTCGGTGCCGTAGTACACGCGGCTGGGGTCGGCGGCAGGGTTGTAAAGCACCATCATGGCTAGGGCAGATACCACGGCAAGGCCCAGAACCACGCGGCGCGTGTTGGGCTTGCTCACATGCATGGATACCATGGCAAACAGCAGTGGCGGCCAAATCAGGTAGAACTGTTCCTCGATGGCAAGCGACCAAAAGTGCGTGAGCGGCGAGGGGTCGCCCAGAGCATTGAAGTACGAGACGTTTTGGGCAATCTGCCACCAGTTGTTGAAGAACAGCAGCGACGGCAGGATGTCGGGGCGCATCTTGGTGAGCATCACGTGGTTAAAGATAGTGCACAGCGCGCAGGTTACAAACACTACCGTTACCACGGCGGGGACCAGGCGACGGATGCGGCGAATCCAGAAGCTCTTGAGGTCGATGCGTCCGGTCTTAGCGACTTCGTTGAGCAGCAAGCGCGTGATCAGATAGCCCGAAAGCACAAAGAAGATCGTGACGCCGAGCAGACCGCCCTGCGCCCACGTGAGGTTGAGGTGATAGAGCACCACCGCGACGACGGCAAGCGTGCGCAGGCCGTCAAGGGCAGGGATGTAGCGGGACTTAGGGCGAGCAGGCGTCTGCTCCTCGGCGGGAGTGTTGGCGCGGCCCGCGTTGTTGGCAGAAGCACGATGGGGGCTCACGGTGCGTCGCGGTTCGTTGGCACGGCGTTCGCCCTTCACGCGTTCGTGCGGCGCCGGCTCGTTGCCCGTGCGGCGTCGACCGCGCGAGCCCGATTGCGAGAGTTGTTCCATAAAACATCATCCAATGACGAGAATAATCAGCACGCCTTCATTGTAGCTGCCTGCTCCTGTGAATGCTTGCTGCTGGCGCAAGCTCAAGCGCGCGTCCACATCAAAGTGAACTAAAGTTATAGGGGGTGCGAGAGTGCACGATCGACGGCTGCGGTGGGCATAAGGCCCGCAGATGAGGAGGTTTCCATGGCAGATCGCGGCATCGTTGCGGTGTTCGGCAGCATGAACATGGACCTTTCGGTGGCGTGCGAGCGCATACCGCGTGCGGGCGAGACCGTCGGCGGCAGCGGGTTTATCACCAACGCCGGCGGCAAGGGCGACAATCAGGCCGTAGCTGCCGCGCGTATGGGCGCTTGCACGCACATGATCGGCGCGGTCGGTCGCGACGCGTTCGGCGCGTCGCTCGTGGCGGGGCTCCAAGACGCCGGCGTGGACTGTGACTTTGTAGTGCATCGCGATGATGTGGAGACGGGAACGGCGACCATCATTCGCTGCGAGGGAGACAACCGCATCGTGCTGTCGCCGGGCGCCAACCATGCGCTTGCGGGCGAGGACGTTGCCCGCGCGCTGAGGCGTCTGGTGGCCGATGAACTCGATAGTGACGCCAGCAAGATTGCCCCGGCTGCCGGAAGCGTCTTTATCGCCCAGGGTGAATGCGACCTTGTAGCGACGGCCGAGGCGCTTGTTTGCGCTCACGAGCTCGGGTTCTATACAGTCTTTAATCCGGCGCCTGCCTGCGATGTGCCTGCGGAGGCCTGGTCCGCGGTCGACCTGGTCTGCCCCAACGAGACCGAGTGCCAGGTGCTGACGGGCATTCTGCCCACGGATGATGTGAGTTGCGTCGCCGCGCTCAATGCGCTGCTCGACAAGGGCGCCGGCGCCGCGGTCATCACGCTGGGCGGTGCCGGCTCGGTTACGCTCGGCGATGGCGGTGAGCTGCTGCGCATGCCGGCACTTTCGAGTGCGGTAGTCGATACCACGGCCGCCGGCGATACGTTTATCGGCGCGTTGGTGGCGGCTCGCCTAGAGGGCTTGCCGCTCTTTGAGTGCATGGCCGCGGGCGCTCGCGCCTCGGCAGTGACGGTGTCGCGCCTGGGCGCTCAGCAATCGATTCCCACGCGCGCCGAAGTTGAACATTGGTTTGGTTAAACGATAAAGACGGAGAAGCGGAGTAGAACAATGGCAATCAAGAAGCTGATCCTTGATCTGGATATGGGTGTGGACGATGCGATGGCGCTGGCCTATGCCATCGCGAGCCCCGAGGTGGAGCTCGTGGGCATCACCACGTGCTTTGGCAACGTGCGCGTCGAGCAATCGGCGCACAACTGCCTGGCGGTGCTCGATCTGCTGGGTCGCCCCGAGGTTCCGGTGTACCTGGGTGCCGACCGTCCTCTGCAGGCGACTGAGCCCTATACGCCGCCGGCGTCCACCGCGCTCATTCACGGCAAGAACGGCATCGGCGGCGCGAGCGTGCCCGCGTCGCCCTACGAGCCGGTGGGGGCGACCTCGGCCGACGGCAACGCTGCGGTCGATTATCTGATCGATGCCGCGCGCACCTATGGTCCCGATCTGGTCTACGTAGCGACTGGCCCGCTCTCCAACCTGGCGCTCGCCCTGGAGCGCGATGCGGCGGCGATGATGTCCATCGGCCGCGTGGTCGTGATGGGCGGCGCCCTTACCGTGCCCGGTAACGTGAGCGCGGGCGCCGAGGCCAACATGGCGAGCGACCCCGAGGCAGCCGACGCGGTGCTGCGCTCGGGCCGTAAGCTCACCATGGTGGGTCTGGACGTGACGCATCGCGTGGTGCTCACACGCCGCGACATTGCCGGCTGGACGGGCTCGGGCACCATGGCGGGCTGCGCATTTGCGAGCATGGTCGAGCACTACATTGGCTCGTACGAGATGAACGCACCCTACCTGGGTGGTTGTGCGCTGCACGATCCGCTGGCCGTTGCCGTGGCGGTCGACCCCACGCTCGTAGGTGCGCTCGGCTGCAACCTGCGTGTTGATCTGCTGGGCGAGTACCGCGGTCGCACCATCTGCGATGAGCGTCGCCTGTCCGATCCGGACAAGAGCGCGCTTGTGGCACTGACCGTGGATGCTCCGCGCTTCCTGTCCGAGTTCAAGACGCGTATGGCCCGTGTCCTTGGCTAAGTTGTCTTTTTGGGACGGGGCTTTTTTGACTGGTATGATTGGTGTGACCATTCGAACCAGCTAAAAGAGCCCCGTCCCAATTTGACTATCGAGAGGATCTGCCATGGAGCGCATCGCGAGCTTTTCCGTTGACCATCTGCTGCTTGAGCCCGGCGTGTACGTGAGCCGCATCGACCGCGATCCGGCGACCGGCGCCGCCGTTACCACCTTTGACCTGCGCCTGACCACGCCCAATAAGGAGCCGGTCATGAACACGGCCGAGTGCCACACCATCGAGCACCTGGGCGCGACGTTCCTTCGCAATCATGCCGAGTGGTCGAGCCGCATTGTCTACTTTGGCCCCATGGGCTGCCGCACGGGCTTTTACCTGGTTGTCTTTGGCGAGCTGACGAGCGAGAAGGTCTTGCCGCTCGTCCGCGAGCTGTTTGAGTTTGTCGCCGGCTTCGAGGGCGATGTCCCCGGTGCCGCTCCCGAGGAATGCGGTAACTACCTGGACCAGAACCTCCCCATGGCCAACTGGCTTGCGCGCCGCTACCTCGACCGCGACCTGGCCGATATCGACGAGAAGCATCTGCACTATCAGCAGGCGTAAGGGCTTTGTCGTCCAAAACGCGCGCATTGGGCGCCTTCGCTTATGCGGGGGCGCCTTTTTGTTGATTGGTCGGGGTGAGCGTTCAAAATCGCTCATGTTTGTTCTAGAATGTTCGTATAGTCACATTTACGAACAGGAGTGAACATGCATATCTACTCTGTCAACGATCCCGAGTTCAAATCCTATGGCAACGTTTGGGATGACGTTCCGTCTGAGCTCACGTCGCCCGTGCTCGAGGCGCTCTCTGCCACGCCCATCCCCGAGGGCAGCAAGTACGTTGCAAGTGCGCCGGAGCTCGAGGGCGTCAAGGATGCCGATAAACTGGGCTTTCTCATGTTTGGTGGCCGTCCCTTCCAGCTCGGCTGGTGCAACGGCCACAACACGCGTCTCAACTGCCTGGAGTACCACCGCGCGAGTGAGTTCAACCTGGGCGCGCGCGACTTTATCCTGCTCGTGGCGCATCGCTGGGAGATCGAGGACGGCAAGCTCGATACCGCGTGCGTCAAGGCGTTCTGCGTGCCGGCGGGCAAGGTTGTCGAGGTCTTCAACACCACGCTCCACTACACGCCGTGCATGGTCGACGACGGTGGCTTCCAGGTGATGGTGGCGCTTCCCGCCGGCACCAACGGCCCGCGCCCCGAGGCCGCAACCGACATGCCTACCGCCGGTGACAGCTACTGCTACTGGAAGGCCGACAAGTGGGTTCTCTGCCATGCTGACAGCCCCAAGGCTGCCGAGGGCGGCTACGTAGGCCTCATCGGCAAAAACCTCGATATCGCCTGCGACTAGAATCTTCTGTCTCGATCTGTAACATCTAGCGGGCTAAATCGTCTCTACCTGTTACAGATTTAGACAAACTGCAGGGGACAGACCGAACAATCTCGATCTGTAACACCAGGCTCGGTTTCGACGGCCTACCTGTTACAGATCGAGCCAAACCGGGCCCAAGCCGCCACAAAGGTGCCTGTCCCCTTTGTGGTGGCTGCCTAGAGTTGGCTGCGCAGATAGTCAGCCATATATGGAACGGCGAAACGCACGTAACCGCGGCGCGCCTGTTCGATTACGCCGGCGTCGATGAGGCGCCGGCGATACTTTTGCGCATAGTCGGGTGTGACTGACATACGTTTCGCTACATCGGAAATGCGCGAAACGGCGTCTTCGTCATCAGTCATTGCGTCGAGAAACGCGACGTCTTGGTCCGATAGCGCGGCGAGCGTCGTTTCACAAACATCGTTTTCGAAATCGGCTTTTGACGCTTCGATAGCTCCGTCGACTTGCTCTGGCGTTACGTGTTCTCCTGTCTTGCAGCGATTGCCGATGTTATAGCCGATGAGCTGCAGCATATAGGGCGAGCCTTGGGTTGCGCGAGCGGCACGGAGGCGAAGATCGCCTGGAATATCAAGGTCGAGCTCTTCGAAAGCCCGCTGATAATAGGCATCGACATCTCCGACTGAAAGCGGTTCGAGCGTGACCTTGCGAGCGCGGTTGAGAAATGTCAGCACGCGGTCATTGAGCGTTGCACAGACGGCTCCCGGGAGACCTGCCATAACAAGCGCGACGTTGAGTCCCTCACCGACCAGCTCTTGATAGGCGGTGACGAGCTGTCTAATCTCAGGTGAATTAGCTTGGAGCTCATCGATAAGGATGAGGATGCCGTGCCCCTGCTCGGTCAGCTTGCGCGCCAGCTGCGTGAGTTTGAACTGGAAACTCTTGGTCTCCTGCACATCGCGTGTGAACTCGAGACCGGCTGAGAAGCCGAAGACGCTCAAGCTACCGCCAGAAAGTTTGGGGAGATGACGCTTGCTGACATAAGGCTCGCCTGCTTCTTGGATTTTTTCAACAATGCGCTCAAGCATATCTTCGGAGGCTACGGTGGGTGTGGCGACAACAAAACCGAGCTTGCGTGCGCGGTCGGCAAGTTCCCACAGAAGAACCGTCTTGCCGCTGCCTCGCTGGCCGAGCATGAGCATGGCTCGGTCTCGATTGCCCGGCTCCTGCTCAAGACCGGAGATGAATGTCGAAATCACGTTCCCGCGACCCACCAGATAGGACGGGCGATTTCCAAATGAGGGGGAGAAGATGGTTTCAGTCATAAGTCTCCTTTCCTTTTTTTCCTATTTTTTCCTTTCTTTCCTATTCAGTCAAATGAATTGCTGAGCGAAGGCGGTTACGTAGGCCTCGTCGGCAAAACCTCGGCATCACCTGCGACTAGAATCTTCTGTCTCGATCTGTAACATCTAGCGGGCTAAATCGTCTCTACCTGTTACAGATTTAGACAAACTGCAGAAGCTGACCGAACAATCTCGATCTGTAACATCAGGCCCGGTTTTGGCTGCCTACCTGTTACAGATCGAGACAAACCGCCCCCAACCGCCACAAAGGTGCCTGTCCCCTTTGTGGTGATTGGCAGGCGGGTATCAAAAAGTGTCAGACGGGGCGGCTGTCGAGCACCTGCGTGCGAAAAGAAGTATCGGCCTACGTCGTTGCCGTTGAGCGACGCGTTGTTTGTAGGGATACTGAAACCACGACAAACAGCGTGCGAAAGGATTGATGCATGGCTTTCCGTAATGACTTCCTGTGGGGCGGCGCAACGGCTGCCAACCAGTGCGAGGGCGCCTACGACGTGGACGGCCGCGGCCTGGCCAACGTGGACGTGGCTCCGCACGGCCCCGAGCGCTATGCGGTGGTCTCCGGCCAGCGCAAGATGCTCGACTTCGAGGACGGCTATTACTATCCCGCGCAGACCGGCATCGATTTCTACCACCACTACAAGGAGGACATCGCTCTCTTTGCCGAGATGGGCTTTAAGACCTTCCGTATGAGCCTGGCGTGGACCCGCATCTTCCCCAACGGCGACGAGACCGAGCCCAACGAGGCTGGCCTGGCCTTCTACGAGGACGTATTCCGCGAGTGTCAGGCGCACGGCATCGAGCCGCTCGTGACCATCACGCACTTCGACTGCCCGATTCACCTCATCAAGGAGTACGGCGGCTGGCGCAACCGCAAGCTCATCGACTTCTACAAGAACCTCGCGACCACGATCTTCACCCGCTACAAGGGCCTGGTGAAGTACTGGCTCACCTTCAACGAGATCAATATGATTCTGCACCTGCCGTTTATGGGTGCCGGCCTGGTCTTTGAGGAGGGCGAGGACAAGGAGGCCGTCGAGTACCTGGCCGCCCACAACGAGCTCGTTGCCAGCGCTTGGGCAACCAAAATCGTTCACGAGATCGACCCTGAGGTCAAGATCGGCTGCATGCTCGCCGCAGGTAGCTACTACCCCTACAGCTGCCGTCCGGGCGATGTGCGCCAGGCGCAACTCGACAATCAGGACAATTACTTCTTCGTCGACGTTCAGAGCCGTGGCTACTACCCGGCCTATGCCGTCAAGAAGCTCCAGCGTCTGGGCATCGATGTGGGCATGACCGACGAGGACCGCGAGATCCTGGCCGCCAACACCGTCGACTTCATCAGCTTTAGCTACTACAGCACCCGCTGCTCCGCCGGTGCCGATAACCCCGATGTCGAGCGCACCCAGGGCAACGCCTTCGCCGGCGCCAAGAACCCCTACCTGCAGGAGAGCCAGTGGGGCTGGGCCATCGATCCGCTGGGCTTCCGCATCACCCTCAACGACCTGTACGACCGTTATCAGAAGCCGCTGTTTGTGGTTGAGAACGGTCTGGGCGCCAAGGATGTTGTCGAGGAGGATGGCTCCATCAACGATGACTACCGTATCGACTACCTGCGTCAGCATATCGCCGCGATGCGCGATGCGGTGACCGAGGACGGCGTTGACCTGCTGGGCTACACCACCTGGGGTCCGATCGATCTGGTCTCGGCTGGCACGGGCGAGATGTCCAAGCGCTACGGCTTTATCTATGTGGATCGCGACGACGCCGGCAACGGTACCCTCAAGCGCTCCAAGAAGAAGAGCTTCGACTGGTACAAGAAGGTTATCGCTTCTAATGGTGAGGACCTGTCCTAAGGAAGCTGAGACACTTAACTTCAGAGTCTCCTAACCAAGGCGCCCGGCGAGTGGTTAATGCTCGCCGGGCGCCTTGCCGTCTGCGGATTTTGGGACATGCGGCCCGCTTTTTCGACCCATCTGTCGGTACACTAAAAGCACTATGGGTACCCGCGAGCGACATATCGGCCACGCGGCCGCCCGATCCGCTCCCGTGGCGGATCCCAGGGGCGGCAGGCTCTTCGCCATGCCGCGATTCCTTGTTGGCATAACACATCAGGTGTACCGCCACCGCGTCTTTGCTATCGCCGGTGTCATCACCGCGCTGTTCCTCATGCTTTTGGTGGTCTTGCCGTCGCTGTTCGCCTTCGACCCCAAACTTTCCAACGCCGTGCCCGCCCATAGCGAGGTGTCCGAAGAGGTCGTGGATGCGCTCGTCCATTCGAGCTCTCTCCCGCTGCTTGTCGCCGCAATAGTATTTTCAATTTGGGGCGTATCGGTCTATCTGCGCTGTTTGGACTATGTGTTGCGCCGCCGCCTTGTTGCCATCGCCACCATCTGCACCCTGTGGATGATCGAAGTCATTCTCAAGTACAAGTCGTTCACGCCGTTCTATGCCACCGTGCTGTGGTACCTGTACTACGTGCCCATGACGCTCATTCCGCTGCTCTACCAGTTGTGTGGCCTGCGCCTTGCGGGCCTGGAGCAACACCGCCTGGATCGCCGCTACTGCGTTGCGCTGTGGATTGTGGCCATCCTGCTTATCGGATTTGTGCTCACCAACGATTTTCACCAGCAGGTCTTCCGCTTTGACCGTACAAGCGACACCTGGAGCAACGATTACACGTACGGCTGGGGTTATTTCGCCGTCTTAGCGTGGACGGCCTTTAACTTCGTGGCCTTTTTTATCCTGGTTGGTCGGTCCTCGTTCTTTCGCATCCAGCGTTTCTCGGGTACGGCGGCGCTCGTACTGCTGGGTGGCGCATTCTTTGCCATCTCGTATGCGTTGCGCGTGCCCTGGGCATGGAAGCTCAACTTTTCGCTCGTCTACTGCGTTCTGTGCGTGGTGGCGATGGAAATCTGTCTCGATTGCGGTGTCATTCCGTCATATCACGACATTGCCGGCATCTTTGACACCTTGCCGCTTGACCTCAAAGTTCTAACGCGCGACCTGCAGGAAGTCTATGCCACGCCAGTGTCAAAGCCAATGCCGGTGGGCGTGCGCGAGGAGTTGCGGGTCCAGGAGCACGGCCGCGCCCATGCCTTTGCCGTGGCGTCCGATCCCGATGTAATGTACCGTGCCTTCCCACTGCTGGGCGGATCGGCCCTGCTTGCCCAAGACGTGTCGGAGCTCAACGAGCTTAACCGTGAACTGGCACATCGTCGCATGGAGTTGCAGCGTCAAAACGAGCTGCTCGCCGCCGACTACGACCTTAAGACGCATTTGGCAGATCAAGAGGCCGAGACCCTGCTGGTCCAAGACGTGGATCAAGCGCTTGCCCGCGCGCTCGAAGGGATGTACGACCTGCTGAGCTCGCTGCCGCCGTTGACCGACGAAGCGTCTTCGCACGAGCGCTACCGCATGCTGCAGCGCGCCAAGATGCTCGTCGCCTATTGCAAGCGCAAGGGGTCGCTCACGTTGGCACAGCACGGGGAGAGCGGTTTTGATCGCGACCGCATTCAGCTCATTGCCAACGAGCTCGCAAGCGACCTGCGCACCATCGATATCGATTGCGCCTCGATTATCGCCATACGGCGCCCGATGCACGCCAGTACGGTAAGCGCCCTGTACGACTGCGTGTATGACTTTGCGTTTTTTGCCTACACCACCGACCATCCGGCGCTTATGTATCACTTGGGCGACCATGACCGATGCAGTGTCGAGCTGCGCGCCACGCTTTTTTCCAACGATGATGCAGATCTTTCGCAGACGCCCGCTGCGCAAGAGCTCGAAAGCGCTCTGCAAAGGCGCAACGTGGCATACCGCCTTGAGGGCGAACCCGGCCAGTTGCGTATGATCGTGTTGATGCCGAGGGCGGGTGAGTGACGATGCAGATTTCGCTCATCCTTCCCCAAATCGTTGCGCTCGATGTTGTCTTTGCCCTGGCTGCGTGTCTGCAGACGATCCACGTCCCGCTCATCTCATCGCGCCGCTCGTCCTATAACCGTAAGGTGATTTGCGCCTACGAGGCGAGCCTCGTGGTTCACCTGGTTGTTTCGGCGCTTATCTTGTTCGCGTCGTCTGGCTCGTATCTGGTGGCGCCGCTTGACGTTTGTGCCAGGGCAATGGGCGGAGTGCTGTGGCTCAATGCCGCAATCTTTGCCTATGGCGTGGTGCTTATGGTGCGCTATCGTCGCCCCGTCATGCTGGTCGAGCTGCTGCTTGTTGTCGCCGTTACACCGCCGGTGGTTTTTGCCATGGGCTCGGCGTGGACCGTTGTCCTTATCGCAGAGGGAGCGTTCTTCCTGTTCCGTTCCATCGCGGCGCTCTTGATGGACGTCCGTAACCGCCAGGAGGATATCACCGCGTTCTCGACGATCGAGACCATCAACGTGATTCCCGTGGGCATCCTGTATCTGGACCCGAGGGGCCGTCCGCTGCTCATGAACCGCTGCATGCGCAGAAACCTGGTGGAACTTCATATGCCCACCGACCTAGGCGATATGAGCGGCACATGGAACGACCTGCGCAAACTCAGCATGCAAATGCCCGAAAGCAGCCAGAACCGTGTGCGGATTAATCTGGACCGCTTTGGTGAGGCGCGGGCGGTGGTCGAGGTTTCTCCCGCCGAGATTCGCTTGTTTGTGCACGATGACGTTATGGTTTCGGGCCGCCTCTTTGAGCGCATTATCGGCCTGGATGTAACAGAGTATGCGCATGCTCATGATCGCCTGGCGCAAGCCAACCACCTGCTTGAGCTTGCGGGCCAAGAGCTCCAAGCCCAGATCGAAGAAGTCAAAAAAGTTGCTGACAATGCGGCCTATCTGCGTATGCGCGCTCGCGTGCACGACGTGATCGGGCAGCGCCTGTCCATCCTCCATCGTTATCTGGAGGAGGGGCGCCTGGATGACGAGTCACTCGAGCAGATCGACCCGCTGCTGCGCTCAATCGCTGCCGATCTGCGCAGTGGGGGCGACACCGAACCGACAGAGCAACTGGGCGATATCGTCCATGCCTTTGGCCTGGTGAGTGTGCAGATCGATGTGGAGGGCGAGCTGCCTGAGGACGCGCGTGTCGCCGCAGCCTTTCTGCAGATTATCCGCGAAGCCTCGACCAATGCCACCAAGCATGCACAGGCCCATCGGGTCCATGTGCGCCTGTGGCGGGAGACGTCGGAAGGCAGCGCTGTTGCGCGGATGACCGTTTCTAACGACGGCGCGCCTGCACCCGTATCGTATCGCGAGGGAACGGGTATTCCAGGTATGAGGCATGTCGCGCAAGATCTGGGCGGCTGCCTGGAAATCCATGCCGCCCCGTCCTTTACGCTTGCGGTGTCCATCCCGCTCAACGCCAGCGCCACAGCTCAAAGGAGAAACTCATGATTCGCGTCCTTATCGTCGAAGACCAAGCTATCTTGCGCGAGAGCCTGGCGCGCTCCGTTGGCGACCAGCCCGATATGACCGTTGTTTCCGCCATTGCCGATGCTTCCGAGGCCTTGGGTGTCGCGCTCAAGGAGCGCCCGGACATGATACTGATGGACGTGTGCACCGAACACGATTCAAACGGCATCGTGGCGGCGGCGCGCATCAAGGAGCAACTGCCCGAGTGTCGCATCATTATCATGACCGGCATGCCCGAGATCACCTTTGTCGATCAGGCCCGCGAGGCGGGCGTCGACAGCTTTGTGTACAAGAACGTCGGTATCGACGAGCTGTTCGCCGTGATGCGCTCCACGCTGGCGGGCTATTGCACGTTTCCCAAGCCGCCCGAGAGCATTTTTTCGGGCACGGCGACCCTCGACGATGTCGAGCTGTCGATTTTGCGCCTTGCCTGCGAGGGCAAGAGCCGCCGCGAGATCGCGGCCGAGCTGTTTATGAGCGAGGGCACCATCAAACGCCGCATCTCGGAGATTCTCAACAAGACCGGCTACGACAACATCATGCGCCTGGCCGTGCATGCGGTGACCGAAGGCAGCATCGTCCCCAACATGGAGCGCCCGTAGTCGGTGTGCCGCCCGTGCTCCAACGCCGAAGATAGGTCGCCCGCCGTTTTGCATCTAAAAACGGCGGGCGACCTGCTTGTATGGGCAGTGCTGTCGGCATAAAGCGGCGGGGCCGCAGGATCATTTCCTGCGGTCCCGCCTGGCATGTGCGCGGATGTGTCCGCCAATCCGCGGCTGATGTTACGTGCCGTTACGCGATGGTTGCGCTGTAGGAGGCGACGTCCTCGTAGGAATCGGTCAGGTAGGCGTCGATGCCGATGGTCGTGTTGACTAGGTCGTCAAGGCTATCGAGCGTGCCTTTCGAGAAGGTGAATTCTTCGGTGGCGTTGGTGCCGGGCATCAGGTGAGCCGAGAACCAGGGTTCCTTCATGGTGCCGTTGACGTTGGTCTTGCCGGAGGGAGCGTAGAAGGTCAGGTCCTTGTCGCTCTTGTTGGTGATGTTGACGACAAAGCCGATGTCGCCCCAGTCATCCTTGAACTTTTCGGTGATGGTGATGGTGCACAGATCGTCATCGGCGACAGTGACGGCGGGGGAGATTTCGACGCTCTGGACATCGTCGTCTTCGACGGCCTCATCGATTTCCTCTTCCTTCTCGGCCGCCTCGCGATCCTTCTTCACCGTACCGGACAGGTCCTTGTCGGACTTGGTAAAGACAAGATTGCCGTCATCTTCTTCGAGGATGAGTTTGCCGTCCTTGAGCTTCATGTCATGCGACTCGTCTTCGGCGGTGATGGTTACGGTGGTGCCGTCCTTTGCCTCCCATTTAAGGTCGACGACTTCAAGGAACAGGTCGAGGGCGCCTGTACCGTCCTCATCGAGAATCAAGACGCAGTGGACACCCCAATCCTCGAGCATCTTCATGTACTCATCGGTGAGCTCTTCGCCGTCCAAGGTTCCACCCGAGAGTTCCCAGCTGCCGACGAAGTTGGCCTTGGGGTCTTTGCCGCCGCCGCTGCAGCCCGTCAGGGCAAAGGCGAGCGCCAGGACGCATGTCAGAAATGCGAGTACGGACTTTTTGAACGTTGTCTTCATGGTGTCCTCCTTCATCGAACGAAACCCATAGAAGCAAATGCGGGGGTGGCGGATCCCCCGCTCATTACCAGTTAGGGGCGCTAGGGCCTGGGCGTTCCGCAGTTGCTGCAGAACTTGCCGCCGTTTTCGCTGCCGCAGTTGGGGCAGAACCACTTGGCCGGTGCGGGCGCGGGCGCGGGGCTGCCGCACTCGGAGCAGAACTTGCCGGTGTTGGTGGCGCCGCAGCTGCAAGTCCACGTGCCGGCTGCAGGTGCGGCGGCAGGAGCCGGGGCGGGTGCCGGAGCCGGCTGTGGGGCGGCCTGCTGCTGTGCCTGGCCGGCGGCGAACAGCTGGCTGGCGTTCATGCCGCCCATGCCGCCTGCCATGCCCATGCCCATAAAGCCTGCCATCGCGCCGTTGGGGTTGGCGGCTGCCGCGCGCATTGCGTCGCTCTGGGCGCTGGCAATGTTGGCGGCTGCCATGGTGGGATCGCGCATGACCGCGGCCTTCTGCAGATCCTTGATCATCTGCTCGTCTTCTTGCGAGGCGGCGATGGAGTTGACGCCAAAGCTCACGATCTCGACGCCGCGCAGGTCACGCCAGTCGGCAGAGAGGACCTCGTTGAGCGCGCGGGCGAGCTCGGTGGTGTGGCCGGGGATGGCGCTGTAGCGGATGCCCATCTCCGAGATCTTGGCAAAGGCGGGCTGCAGGGCGGTGAGCAGCTCGGACTTAAGCTGGCTGTCGATCTTGTCGCGCGTGTAGCTATCGGTCACGTTGCCGCATACGTTGGTGTAGAACAGCAGCGGGTTGGTGATGCGGTACGAATACTCGCCGTTGCAGCGCACGGAGATGTCGACGTCCAGGCCAATGTTGTTATCGACCACGCGGAAGGGCACGGGCGAGGCGGTGCCGTACTTGTTGCCGATGATCTCCTTGGTGTTGATGAAGTAGACACGCTGGTCCTTGCCCGCGTCGCCGCCAAAAGTAAAGCGGCTGCCGATATTGGCGAAGGTCTCCTTGATGGAATCGCCCAGGTTGCCGCTAAAGACGCTCGGCTCGCTGCCGATATCGAAGACGAACTCACCGGGCTCCAGCGCGACTTCGATGATCTTGCCGTTTTGCACCACGAGCATGCCCTGGCCGTCGTTGACGGCGATGACCGAGCCGTTGGAGATGACGTTGTCCTCGCCGCGCGTGTTGGAGCTGCGGCCGCCGGTGCGCTTGCTGCCCTTGCAGGCCAAGACATCAGCGGGCATCGATTCGCAATAGATAAATTCCTTCCACTGGTCGGCCATGACGCCGCCGGCAGCTCCCAATCCAGCTTTCAAGAGTCCCATGGTGATCTTCCTTTCTCGTCAAAGGCCGGGTGGTATTGGTTGGATTGCTTAGTCGTCCTTGTCGTCTTTCATGACAACGGTGGTCTCGGTGTGGCTGAAGGTGTCGTGCTTCTCGGTCAGGTCGAGCTCGCCGCAGTACTCGTCGGCGTGGGTGGCCTCGTTGGCCGTCTTGAGCTGGCCTACCAGTAGCACGTCTCCGATAATCACGATGATCAGCGGCGCGATGACGTTGATGAGGATGCCCTCGATATCAAAGGTGAGGTAATCCGGATCGAAGGCGTATTCCCCCATAAAGAGAATCTGGGAGAGGATAAATCCGATCACGAAGAACAGCACCGAGGCGATGGCGAGCTTGGGCTTGGAGCAGGGGAGCTCGCCGACCAAGCGGCCGGTCTGGCCGTTCATGGCAAACAGGTAGCTCTTGCCGTTCCACGAGGTGGAGAGCATCCAGACGGGGAACAGGGCGTAGTCGCTGTCTTCCCAGGTGTAGTCGAGCTGCTTGCTTTCGACCGTGGCGTCGTCGTATTCGTCGACGACGGTCTCGCGCAGGGCCGAGATTGTGCTTTCTTCCATACGGCGTTCGGCGCGCGCCTTGCAGGTCTCGTAGTCCTCGTCGTAACGGTTGGCGATGTAGCCGGGCATATATGCGACCGAGAACGGGCGCAGCGCGTCGTAGTCAAACGGCTCGATGGCATCCATGTGGCCGTCGGGCATCTTGGACGATCCGTCGACGGGCACGCGCTTAAACGAGATATTGCCCTTGCGATAGGCATCGTAGTGGTCGGTGGTCGTGACGGTGCGGTCGGATTCCTCGGTCACGGTCTCGTTGGTCGCGTCAAAGTACACTTCGCCGTCAACGCGGGCGCCGTAGAGCCAAAACGGCACGTAGACACCTTGGACCTCGTCGATGTGATTGCCGGTGACAAAGCTCTTGGGCAGCAAGATCTTGCCCTTGTAGTGTTCCTTGAGTGCGGCCGTGACGTCATCGCGCCCGAGCTTAAACGGAATCACTAGGTCGGGCGAGAAGTCGCCCGAGAGCTGGCCGGGCGCCACGGCGGAGTTGCCGCAGTACGGGCAGGTGGTGACGGCGACGGTGCCGTCGGACACGAGCTCGGCGCCGCATGACGAGCAGATGTAGCCGGCGTTTTGGGCGAGCTCCTGCACCGCGTCGTCGGCGACGGGCTTGGGCGTTGCGGCTGCCGCATCGGCTTTGGCGTCGGCCTTGTCCTGGCGCTCGCGATAGAGGGCCTCGACTTCTTCGACTTCAAAGCGCGAGTCACAGTAGTCGCAGACGAGCTTTTGCTCGGCGCTTGCAAAATGCAAGGGGCCACCGCAGGCAGGGCACTGATAGTTAACGCTCTCGAAGGCCATGATCGGTCCTTTCCGTGCCGGAGACTATGCGCCGATGGCGCCGCCGCAGTATTCGCAGCGCCCGCTGGCATCGGGAATGGTGGTGGCTCCGCAGAAGGGGCAGGTGACCGCGGTCTTGGGGGCCTTGGCGGCCACGACGCTGTCGCGCGTCTCCTGGCGCAGCTGCACCAGCGCATCGCGGACTTCGGTTGCCTGGCGCTTGGCCTCGCGATATTCGATGGAGCCGCGCTGATCGATGGTGGAGTCGTTCACGCGCAGGTTGATCTCGGTGAAGTACGGCGTGTTGACGTGGATGGTCAGATTAAAGTCGTAATCCAGGTCGTAGCGCGGCGGGTTGTAGCTCTCGCGCTCGCCGTCCTTGGTCTCGCGATAGATCTCGGTGCGATGCTCGTCGATATCCATATCGCAGCCGAGTACCTGCGAGAACTCGATGATGTCGGGATTGGCGTCGCGCCAGCGGCTCTGCGAAGTGATGATTAGCAGGCCCGCGTCCTCATCGAGCATAATATTGGTGCGCCCGGCAGAAAGCGTGCGCGTGGGGTTGAACGAAGACAGGCGCTCGGCGTTGGCCTCGCGGTAGGCGAGTTGCTCACGGATATCGTCCGCGGTGCTGGAGCGATAGCCGTGAAAGTAGGGGGAGAGCTTGCCGGTGCACTCTTTGCACAGGTAGCCTTCATTGATTTTTGTCTTACCTAGAAGTCCCAGCTCGGTACCGCAAATCGCGCACTCTTTCTTCTCGAACATCTTGTCAAAGAAGCCCATGGCTGCCTCCCATCAACTGGTAGCGTGTGTCACTTTTGATGATGGGGGAGTGCGCGATCCTTCGCGATACCCAGACGGCTCAAGGAGTCTCCACAACTGGGACACATGGCCCATTTTTCATCCGACACATAGGGACACTCCTTGCTGCGGGTAGTCATTGCACTCATTGGGGACGTACTTAAATGAGTGGTAGTTGGGGACACTCCTGGCCGAGCTAGAGGCCGCGCGTGCCCCTTCTGGTCCATGAGGCTCAAAACCGCGGTGTGACGTGAACGGCTGGGGTCAAATTTGCAGCATTTCAAGCCTGGCTTCGATATTGAGACTGGTTCTTTATTAAAATAGATTTCCAGACAATTGAGAGGCTGGGGGTTAACCATGAGGGGCATGGGAGACACAACCGCTTATTTGCGTCGGGGCATTCGGGAGATTATATGCCTGGTGCTGTTCTTCTTCACGTTTTTGGCGTGCGAGTATCTTTTTGATGTGCGCATGGCCGAGTTCGTGTCTCCGAACGAGGTCGTTATTTATGAGAGCCTTGTCATCGGCGCGAGCGTGATTGGCTTTTTTGTGCGTCCCATTCTGTACTATCGCCGTCCCCATGCCATTGACGCGACGAGTGACGTCACGGGCGTTTTGCTGGTGGCGGCATTGCTGCTGTTGATTATGGCGGTTCAGGTTGAGGTGGTAATTACCGGCGGTTTGGTGGCGTGCTGCGCGCTGGGCTACTGCGGATCGACTGCTCATGCAAATTTTGCGAGGCGCTTTGCGCGAACGCCCTGCTTGGCGCGCGCCGCCGCACTTTCTTACGCCATGGGCGTTCTGGTGCAGGTTCTCAACCACATGGTGGTGCCTGTCGGCATTCCTCAGCAGGCTGTTCTGGTCGTCTGTGCGATCGCGCAGGTGGCGTTGCTCCACGGTGCCCGACGCGCCAAGCTGCGCGACGAGTCCGATCCCAACTTTGAACCCAGTGCTGCCGGGCTTTCGGTAGATGCTCTGGAATATGGCGCCAAGTGGCATGACGATCCCGAGGCAAAGGCGGCATTCCGTCGCGCCGTAGTTCGCCTGACCGTGGCGACGGCGTATCTTTCCAGCGTATTCGCCGCTCTCAACGCGGGCCTCACGACCCTGCATGCTACCGGAGCCGTTGATTTGGGTGACTGGCCGCGCCTGCTGCTTGTCGTGAGCTCGTTGGCCGCCGGCGTCCTATTTGACCTGCGCGGCCGTTCGTATATGAATATCGGCATGACATGCGCCGCCATGTTGTCTACGCTTTCGTTCTTTGTGCTCATCATCGACGGCAATGGCGGCAACGAGCTTGCTGCCACGATCATCTTTTATCTGGGCTCGGGCTTCTTTGTGGTGTTCTTTACCACAAAACTCGCCGCCATCTCGCTCTATGCGCGCTGGTCATATTTTTGGCCGTGCATGGGCCGCGTCGTCAACAACGTGTGCTCGATGCTCGTGGCGGCGCCGGCAGTGGCGATTATTTTGAGTCAAAACGTGCTGGCTGCGGTCGGTGCGGCGCTCGTGATATTTGTGGGCATTGCGATTACGCTGCTGGGGCAGTTGGGGCAACGAGCCGATGATGCCGTGATGCAGGATGGCCTGCCGCTTGCCACCGACGATCTTGGTGGGGATCTTGCGCCCACATGCTCCGACCCCGAGCCCGTGGAGGCAGCGGAGCTCACGTCCGATGAACGCCTCGATGCTTTCGTCGCCACCTTTGGGCTTACAGAGCGCGAGCGCGATATTCTTGAGGTCTTGGTCGTTTCGGACCAGAGCGTTCAGGACATCGCCACAACGCTCTTCCTTTCGCGCTCCACGCTCTATCGCCACATTTCTTCGATCAACAAAAAGGCCGGTACCGCCTCGCGCGTGGCCCTCATCAACTTCTTCTGGTCCTGGACGCCCAAGGACTAGCTAATCTCCCAATAAGTTGCGGTGGAATAGTCCCTAAATAAAAGTCACGGGGCTTTAAACAGGAACTATTTCACCGCAACTGCTGGGGGGATAGACTGCGGCGGCGGCAGAGGCAACGGCAGCGGCGTTGGCAGCTGTGGTAGTGGCAACGGCAGCTGGCAGGGTGTTTTCCGTCTACTTGCTACAGCAGCTCGCCGTGGCGGGCAATGTAGCGGCGCTTCGCCAGCTGGGTGAGCGCGATATAGGCGGTAACGATGCCAATGAGCAGCCCAAAAAAGCTCGTGGGCAGCGGCATGAGGCCGAGCGCATCGGCGATGGGGCTTGCCGGCAGCCAGGTGACGAGCGCCAGGCCCAGCACGGTAAGAACGCACAATGCGGGCGCGGCGTGGTCGCGCGGGCTCGGCAGATGCGGGGAGCGCAACATGTGGACCACGAGTGTCTGCGACCACATGGACTCGACAAACCAGCCGCTCTGGAAGAGCGCAGCAAAGGTCGCCATACCCGCGACGTCGCCCGCGGCGGCAAGCTCGGACCAGCTTGCGTCCACGGCGGCGGGGCACACGACAAAGAAGAGCGCGGCGAAGGTCACGATGTCAAACAGCGAGCTCACGGGGCCCAGCTCGAGCATAAAGCCCTTGATGGACGCGGCGTCCCAGGCACGCGGGCGGGCAGTCCAGGCGTCATCGACGGTGTCCCACGGCAGTGCGATGCACACGATCTCGTAGACCAGCGATAGCAGTACCAGCTGCAGGGCGCTCATGGGCAAAAACGGCAAGAACAGGCTCGCGACGGTCACGGACAGCACATTGCCAAAGTTGGAGCTCACCGTGGTCTTGAGGTACTTGAGCAGGTTGCCGTAAGTGCGGCGGCCTTCGATGATGCCGCGCTCGAGCACGCCCAGGTCCTTCTGAAGCAAGATGATATCGGCGGATTCCTTGGCAATATCGACGGCCGAATCGACCGAGATGCCGCAATCGCTCGCACGCATGGCGGCGGCGTCGTTGATGCCGTCGCCCATAAAGCCCACGGTGTGGCCGAGCATCTCGCGCATGACACGTACCAGGCGCGCCTTCTGCAGCGGCGAGAGCTTGGCGAAGAGGTGGGTTTTCTCGGCGCGCTCGGCAAGTTCGGCGTCATCGAGCGCATCGATCTCGGAGCCGAGCAAGACGTTGCTCGCATCGATACCAATCTGCTCGCAGACGGTGGCGGCGACGCGGTCGTTGTCGCCGGTTAGGACCTTGACCGCCACGCCCTTGGCCTCGAGGGTGGCGACGGCGCCCGCGGCACTTGCTTTGGGCGGATCGAGGAAGGCCAAAAAGCCCATCAGCACCATGTCGCACTCGTCGGCGATGCCAAACTCGCCCACGCAGCGCGGATTGGTCTTCTGCGCCACGGCAATTACGCGTAGGCCCTCGGCGTTAAGTCCGGCGATCTGCTTGCGAATCTGGGCGAGCTTCTCGTCGGTGAGCGGCTGAGCGATGCCATCGATCTCGACAAAGGAGCAGATCTCGAGCATTTCCTCGGCGGCGCCCTTGGTAAGCATCTGGGTTTTGCCTTGGGCGTCGGCGACAACTACGCTCAGGCGACGGCGCGAGAAATCGAAGGGAACCTCGTCGACCTTGGTGTAGCGGTCGCGCAGGCTCTGGCCCAGCATGGAATCGGGTGCGACGGTCGAGGGTGTCACATCGGCACGGTCGATTACGGCCAGGTCGATAAGATTTTTGAGGCCGGTCTGGAAGAAGCTGTTCAAAAACGCATGGCGCAGCACGCGCGCGTCCTCGTTGCCATCGGTGTTGAGGTAGCGCTCGAGCACGATGCGGTCTTCGGTGAGGGTGCCGGTCTTGTCGCAGCACAGGACGTCCATCGCTCCGAGGTTTTGAATCGCCGGCAGCTCCTTGACGATAACCTGGCGACGGGCGAGGTCCTTGGCGCCCTGCGACAGGCTCGTGGTCACGATGACGGGAAGCATCTGCGGCGTGATGCCCACGGCCACGCTCGTGGCGAACAGCAGCGCGTCGATGACGTTGCCCTTGGTGGCGGCGTTGATGGCAAAGACGGCCGGCGCCATAACGAGCATCAGGCGCACCAGCAGCATGGAGACGCTCGAGACGCCGCGGTCAAACGCGCTCTTTTCGCCGCGCCCGTTGAGCATCTTGGCGATGCCGCCCAGGTAGGTGTCCGAGCCGGTGGCAACGACAAGCGCCATGGCGGCGCCGTTTTGCACGGAGGTGCCGGTAAAGACGATGTTCTTGCAGGCAGAGAGTGGCAGTGCGGAGCCGTCGGCGCCCTCGACGACGGTGACGGCGGTGGTCTTCTCGACGGCCTCGCTCTCGCCGGTGAGTGCGGACTCGATCACAAACAGGTCGCGCGCGGTGATGATGCGGGCATCTGCCGGCACCATATCGCCGGCAGAGAGACGGATTACATCGCCGGGGACGAGCTCGTCGAAGGGGATCTCGATGCGCTCGCCGTCGCGCAGGGCGGTGCAAGTGTTGGAGACCAGGTCCTTGAGGGCCTCGGCCGCATTGCCGCTGCGGGCTTCCTGGATAAACTTCATGCCGCCCGATACCAGCAGCATGATGCCGATGACGATGACCGTGGAGGGGTCGCGCTGCGGCTCGGGTGCGGCGAGCACGTCGATGTAGAGCGAGACCAGTGCGAGCGCGGCGAGGATGCCGGCGAAGGGATCGATGAACGCGTCGGCGATGCGGCGGGCGAGCGTTTTGGTCGTTGCCTCGATGGTGTTGGGGCCGACGGCGTTCAGGCGCTCAGTTGCCTGCTCGACGGTGAGGCCGTTTGCCGTGGCGTCAAGCAGTACGAGGGCGTCCTCGGCACTATGGGTGGCGGCGAATATGGTGTTCTTGGACAGGCCGGTATGAGCGGCAGGGCGCGCCGTGCGGCGGCGCTTGGAGATGGCTTCGAGTACCGTGACGGTTTTGAGCATCAGCATAGGGTCCTCCTTGTTGAGGGGAGTTAGCGTACGTGTCGTATTTGCTTCAAAAACCTAGATGTCGCTCACGTCAAGCTCTTGAGCCCACAAAGGGTGCAGCGCGCCTTTGCGGTGGTTTTGGCGATCTGCCGGTGGCGTTTATGCGTGTGCGGAGTCCTCGCGGCGTGCCGAGGGCGACATGCAGGTTTTTCGACTAGGACTGCCTTCCATGGCAC
This sequence comes from Collinsella aerofaciens, assembly GCA_048503295.1. Classification (GTDB taxonomy): domain Bacteria; phylum Actinomycetota; class Coriobacteriia; order Coriobacteriales; family Coriobacteriaceae; genus Collinsella; species Collinsella aerofaciens_CI. Next base: position 23,280 of record DBFRVO010000027.1, read on the forward strand.
ACCTCCTAAAGGCTGAGCGCAGCGCGCTTTGGGTATCTCGTACCCCTTTTTAATCCGCCCGTATTCTTGATGAGGGGGTTTGACATGTCAACCCCATTGTTCGGAAAACCATTCCCCCTGACAAAGCCTTTACAGAATGCCGTGGCCCCAAAGCGCGCCCGCATCGACGCTTCGCCTGCGCTAAACTGGAAGGCACGTACGCGATTACGAGAGGAGCCCGCATGGAGGCTTACAAGCAAGAGTTCATCAAGTTTATGGTCGAGTCCGACGTCCTTAAGTTCGGCAGCTTTACGCTCAAGAGCGGCCGTCAGTCCCCGTTCTTTATGAACGCCGGCGCTTACGTGACGGGCTATCAGCTCAAGAAGCTGGGCGAGTATTACGCCCAGGCCATCCACGATAACTTTGGCGACGACTTTGATGTGCTGTTTGGACCGGCCTACAAGGGTATTCCGCTGGCCGTCGTGACCGCAATTGCCTACCACGAGCTGTACGGCAAGGAGGTCAAGTACTGCTGCGACCGCAAGGAGGCCAAGGACCACGGTGCCGATAAGGGCAACCTGCTGGGTTATGAGCCCAAGGACGGCGACCGTGTGGTCATGGTCGAGGACGTTACCACCAGCGGCAAGTCCATCGACGAGACCTATCCCAAGGTCAAGGCTGCTGCCGATGTCGAGATCAAGGGCCTGATCGTGTCCCTCAACCGCATGGAGGTCGGCAAGGGCGGTGTGACCACCGCGCAGAAGGAGATCGAGGCCAAGTACGGTTTCCCCGTCGCGAGCATCGTCTCCATGGCTGAGGTCGTCGAGACCCTCTACAACCACGAGATCGACGGCAAGGTTGTCATCGACGACGAGCTCAAGACCGCCATCGACGCCTACTACGAGCAGTACGGAGTCAAGTAGGTTCCGCCGTTCTGCCGAACGGCGGACCGGTCGACGCTGTGCGGGCCGCATTTGGACAATCTGACGTTCAACTTCAAGGGCGCGACCAGAAGGTCAGCGCCCTTTCGTTTCACGTCACCTTGTCTCAAATGCGACCCGCTCGCTGTCCGTTCTCTACCTGCGGCGTCGTCTTGCTCCGAATGCGGCTCGCTCGCTGTCGTTGCCGAAACATCGGCGTTGCCGGACTAGTCATTGGGGACGTTCATAAATGACTACTCAGGAATGAGCGTGGATAATCTCCCGTTTTTGGCCTGTGTGCAGGCTCAAAGTGGGAGATTATCCACGCTCGCTTTAATTTGCCTGGGTTGCGATGCCTATCTAATCGGCTCGGCGTCTTCCCTGAGAATCGAAAGATACTCTTCATACCCGTACTGCCGGTATCTCTGTCTTGACTCGTCGAGCGGACGGAGGATACCCAATTCTTCAAATGATTTGACGAGCGCGCTCGCGGTACTCCTGCCGATATCGAGTTGGGCAGCGATGAATGCGGTGTCGACGATGGGGTGCTCTTCAAGAATGCCCAACAGCCTTTGCCCGTTTGCAGCAGTCCTTCCGAGATTTTCGGTAATGGTTGCTGTGGAACGGTTATGGAGGTCAACAAGGTTTTTTAAAGACCCTACCGAGTCCTTCGCACTTTCGAGAAGACTGTTGCAGAAAAACTCTATCCATTCCTCGTAAGTGCCTCTCTCCCTTACGGATGTGAGTTGCCGGTAGTACTCGCTTCGATTTTTCTTGAACTGGAACGATGGATAGAACAAGCAAGAATGAAGAACGCCATCATTGATGAGCATAAGTGTAATGAGAAGCCTGCCCAGGCGACCGTTTCCGTCTAGGAATGGATGGGCAGTTTCAAATTGGTAATGGACGAGCGCCGCCCGCACAATCGGATCCATTTCGACTTGAGGCTCATTGATAAAGCGTTCGAGGTCCTGGAGCGTGTTACTCAAATCTTCAATGTTTGGAGGGACAAACGATGCGGTTGCAATGGTGCAGCCTGAGGGGCCAATCCAGTTTTGTGAGGAGCGCAGCTCGCCTGGATTCTTCTCCGTTCCGCGCACTCCGTCCAGCAGGACCGCATGAACTTGCCTAAGAAGTCTCGTGCACAAGGGCATCTTTTTGAGCAGTTCTACGCCGCGGTCGACAGCACGGACGTAATTCACGACGTCTGCGACATCTTTATGATGGAGTTGTGTTTGCGATGGACTAAGTAGGTCGTCAAACGTGCACTGGGTTCCCTCAATTTGCGAAGAAAGGAGTGCTTCTTTGCGCACGTACATTGTCAGATACATATCGGCGTTGGGAACAAAGTAGAGCATGCCTTCAAGCTCTCCAAGCTTTCGTGAGCATGCGGAAAGCGTGCGATAGGTTTCCTCGGTGAGGTTTAGCTGCCTCAATGATTGCAAGGGCGTTGGAAAAAACGAATAGTAAGCCAATTTCCCCGATAGATTATTGCGGAGCGTTCCCTGGCCGTTCTCCTCGATTTGCATCGCGCCCTCCATATCTTTAGTGTCGGAAACTCGTTATTAGGCCAATCATATCAATTCTAATAACGAGTTTAAGGATTAAATAGTTATTAGAATTGATGTAAACAATCTAATGATGAGAAGTCGTTATTACTTGACCATGGAGCTCGGCTTGGTACAGGGGGGGGGTCATCCAAAATGAACGTGGATAATCTCCCGTTTTTGGCTCGGTGACGGCCTCAAAGTCAAAGTGGGAGATTATCCACGCTCGTTAGTTAAGCGTCCGAAAATCCACACTCGCCAAACCTACCAAAAAGGGACGGGTTTATTTTGGCACGTTTCGGTAGGTATCAGGAGGTGCCAGGAGCGGGGTGGCGGCGGGGTGCCGCTGCGAAAAGAAGTATCGGGTTTGGCGTGCCCGCTTCTGCCCGTCCCGCGCGTGGGCGATACTCGGCTTATCGAACCGCGATGCAAAGGAGATGCTCATCCCACGAGCACTACCGGGAAGGGCTTGCGATTCGAGTCCCCACCTTAGCATTTGAACCATTTGGCACTATAATTACCGTAGGCATGCGCACAACGTTGCGCTTAATCAAGAGGAGAAAACGTATGGGTCTGTTTGATATGTTCAAGAAGAAGGCTGAGCCCGCGGCTGCCGCTGCTCCGGCCTCCATCTCTGCTTCTGCCGGCGCCGACGTGCTGTGCTCGCCCGTCAAGGGCAAGGTCATCAAGATGGCCGACGTGCCCGATCCCGTCTTTGGTGGCGAGGTTCTGGGCAAGGGCTGTGCCGTGTGGCCCGAGGACGATCTGGTCTACGCTCCCTGCGACGGTAAGGTGACCGTCACCATGGGTCACGCCGTGGGCCTGCAGTCCGATAGCGGCATCGAGGTTCTGGTGCACGTTGGCGTCGATACCGTCAACATGAACGGCGATGGCTTCGAGGGCTTCGTCAAGGCCGACGACGTTGTGAAGGCTGGCCAGCCCATACTCAAGATCGACCGCGCCAAGATCGCCGCTGCCGGTTACAAGGACTGCGTCGTCGTGGCCGTGTCCAACACCGCCGAGTTTGCCGATGTCGAGCTCACCGTTGAGGCAGAGTCCGCCGTCGCCGCCGGTGACGCCATCGTCAAGGTCGTCCGCAAGTAAACTGCGGCATCCAAAGGCTGTGCGAGGGTGGTCGGGTTTTCCGGCCACCTTTTTTATTGCACCGCGGGAAAGCGTTTTATTGCACGTTGGGTGGGCTTGCAAACCGTTCGGACGCTAAAACGAACCGACCGCGCCTTCGCGTTGCCGAGGGTGTTCATAAGTGGATAGTATGGGCTTACTTATTACAACGTGCGCCGCGTCTGGGAAGCGCAGTGCCGCTCATTGGGAGGAACAACATGAAAAAGAAGCTGCTGCTTGCGCCCCTCATGGCCGTCTTGGTTGCATGTGTGGTCGTGCTTTCCGGCTGTGGAGGTCCTTCGGTTGAGGAACTCATCACCGAGGATCTTACGACGCAGTTTGACGAGGTCAAGAACGGTGGCGACGACTTCCTTTCTGGTCTGGAGGAGGCTTCGGGCGACGAGTTCGAGCAGCTGGGTATCGATCCCAAGGAGTATGCCAAGACCTATCTCGAGGGCTTTGACTACAAGATCGGCGACGTGACGGTCGACGAGGACAAGGGTGTCGCGACCGCCGAGGTCTCTATCACCTGCAAGTCTATGAACAAGATCGTCGAGGACTTCTCCACCCAGTATCAGGAGAAGGTCGCCGCGCTTGATACGGTTCCTTCCGATGACGAGCTGTACAAGATGGCCGGTCAGGTTATGGTCGATGTGACCAAGGCCACCGAGCCCAGGAAGACCACGGTTATCTTCAAGTACACCTGCAACGACGACGGCGAGTGGTCTGCCGACGACTCCGTCAACTCCGAGATGATGGATGCAATGCTGAGCTAGTTCGTTGCGGCGTTTTACCAAACGCCGCAACTGCTCGACGCTGCAAGCCCGCCAGAGCGGCAATCTGCCTTTCAACTTCGGCGGCATGACCAGAAGGTCAATGCCGCCTCGTTTCAAGGCACCTTGCTCGCTCTGGCGGGCTTTCGCTGTCGTTGCCAAAACAACGGTGTTCCCTTGGCTGGCTTAAAGTGGCGCTTGTACCTGTGGCGTTGCCATCGCTGCCGAAGGCGGCACTTGGGGACGTTCCTTTTCTGCCGGCAGTTGGGGACATTCCTTGTGCCAGCGTTGCATCGAGTGCTTGGGAAACCGCGACCCGGTTTTTGGCCGAATAGTGGGTCGCATTTTCCGGATGGGGTGGGTTGCGGAAAGTGCGACCCGGAATATTGCTCTGAAACGGGATGCGGTTTCCCTGATGTGCCTCAAACGGAAAGCGCATCCCATTCCGGAGCTCCAAAACGGGATGCGCTTTCTGCGCGGAAGAATTGTCGCAGCTGCGTTAAGCAGTGTCGCTCGTTACTCGCCCAGGATCAGCGCTGCGAGCTCGTCCTGGGTGTCCACCACGTAGTCGGCGCCGGCGGCTTCCAGCTCTGCGCGGCCGCGGAAGCCCCAGCTGACGCCCGCACTCTTAAGGCCGGCGTTGTGACCGGTCAGGATATCGACATTGGAATCGCCCACATAGAGCGTGGTCGACGGATCGGCGCCTAGCTCTTTCATCACATGCAGTGTAACAGGCGCCTCGGGCTTGGGCGGAAACGCATCGACGTGGCCCTGCACCAGCGCAAAGCGCTCGGAACCAAAATACTTCTCGATAAGCGGAGCCGCCGAGACGTGGTCCTTGTTAGTGAGCACGGCAAGTTGCACACCCGCGGCGCGCAAGCGGTCGAGCATCTCGATCGTGCCGGCATAGGGGGCGGTGTGGTCCTCCTTGTGCTCGCCGTAGTAAGCCCTAAACTCGGCAAGCGTCTGCTCAAACATGCGGCCGTCGCCCGCATACTCGGCGGGCATAAAGCGCTCAACCAGCTTGAGCATGCCGTTTCCCACCTTGTAGCGGTACTCGTCGACGGCAAACGTAGGCCAGCCGTGCGTCTCGCAGGTATGGTTGCCGGCGGTCGCCAGGTCCTCGAGCGTGTTGAGGATGGTGCCGTCCAGATCAAAAATCACATGGGAAAAAGCTGCTGCCATGAAAGCTCCCGTCATTGGGTTTCAAAACGCACCCCATGATACTGGGCATGCGTGCCGGGCATGTTTGGAATCTGAATATCTTTAATAGCCCTGAGCCTTTGTCGTTAGCAAATTCTCGGCAGCTGCTCTCCTACGAGCATGTCGAGGATGCGGGTCGAGCCCCAGCCGGTACGTACGCGCACGGCGGGGCGGGTGCCCTCGGCAAGTGGCAGCACGCGACCGATGACGGCGGCATTCTCGCCGTAGCGGGCGGCGCGCATGGCGGCCAGCGCGGCATCGGCTTGCTCGGCAGGCACGACGGCAACCATCTTGCCCTCGTTTGCCACCTGCAGTACATCGTAGCCGAGCATTTCGCAGGCGGCCTGCACGTCGGGACGCACGGGCACGGCATCTTCGTCGACCTCCATGGCAACACCGCTGGCCTGGGCAAACTCGTTGAGTGTGGACGCCAGGCCACCGCGCGTGGGGTCGCGAAAGCAACGCGTGCCGGGCGCTGCGGCCAAAACGTCGGCAATCAGGTGGTTGAGCGGCGCGGCATCGCTTTCGATGGTGCTCGAAAACGCCAGGCCCTCGCGTTGGCTCATGATGGCGATACCGTGGTCGCCCAGTGTACCCGAGACCAGGATGACATCGTCGGGCTGGCAGTCTGCGCCGCTGAGCGCCACGCCCGCGGGTACCTCGCCCACGCCGGCGGTATTGATATAGACGCCGTCGGCCCCGCCGCGCTCGACCACCTTGGTGTCGCCCGTGATTATGGACACGCCCGCCTCGTGCGCCGTCTCGGCCATCGTCTGCACAATCTGGCGGAGCTTATCCATGGGATAGCCCTCTTCAAGGATAAAGCCGCACGACAGGTAGCGCACGTTGGCGCCCGAGGTCGCGACATCGTTAACGGTTCCGCACACGGCGAGGCGGCCGATGTTGCCACCGGGGAAGAACTGCGGCGAGACTACAAAGCTGTCGGTCGACATGGCGATGCGCCCGCTCGCGGGCAGCGCGGCGACGCCGGCATCGTTGCCTTCGAGCAGCTCGGGCGAACCAAAGGCATCTAAAAAGACCTCATCGATGATGCGCTTCATCATCTGTCCGCCGGAGCCGTGGCCCAACAGGACGGTGCTATCGGTGATGCTATGGGACATATCCAAAACTCCAATCGTGGGAGGTGTCAGTGCGCGGGGGCGTTCGGGCTAGACTCGGTAACGGTAGTACGCCGCGCAGCTGCCTTCGGAACTCACCATGCACGGGCCGACGGGGTGCTCGGGCGTGCAGGTGCGGCCAAAGAGCGGGCAGCTGCTCGGCGTAATGGCTCCGCGCAGCACGTCGCCGCAGCGGCATCCGCGCGGCTCAACCGTCGGCTCAACGGGCACGTCAAAGCGAACGCGGGCATCAAAGCGCGAGAACTCGGGGCGGATGGAAAGGCCCGAGTTGGCAATCGGCCCCAGCCCGCGCCACGTGGTGTCGCATGGCTCAAACACCTGCTCGACCAGCTGGCGTGCCACGGGGTTGCCGTCTGCGTTGACGCCACGGCGGTAGGCGTTGTCAATCGCCGGCCTGTCCTCGACAACCATCTGGACCAGCATGCAGATGCCCTGCAGGATATCGACCGGTTCAAATCCCGTGACCACGCCCGGGGTATTGAATTCGTCGACCAAAAAGCTAAAGGGCGCCAAGCCCGTGATGGTGGCGACGTGTCCCGGCAGGATAAAGCCGTCGATGGCGGTCTCGGGATCGTTAGCGATGGCGCGCAACGCCGGCGGCGTGGTCTTGTGGGCGCAATAGACCGAGAAGTTCAAAAGCCCGCGCGCTTCGGCCTCCAAGATGGCGGCGGCGATGGTGGGCGTTGTGGTCTCAAAGCCCACGCCCATAAAAATAACCGGGCGATCGGGGTTTTGCTCGGCAATGTCGAGTGCATCGAGCGGGGAGTACACAATGCGAATGTCACGCCCTGCCGCCTTTTGTGCAGCGAGCGAGGTGGACGATCCGGGCACGCGCATCATGTCGCCAAAGGTGGTGATGATGGCGCCGTCTATGTTGGCGAGCGCGATTGCGTGGTCGATGTCGCGGTTGGCGGTGACGCAGACGGGGCAGCCCGGGCCGCTCAGCAGCTTGAGCCCGGCCGGCATAATGGAGCGAAAGCCATAGCGCCCGATGCTCACGGTATGCGTGCCGCAGACTTCCATAAGGTTGATGGTGCGGTCGCCGACAAGCTCATGAATGCGCTCGATGAGCTCGCGAGCCAGCTTGGGATCGCGGAATGCCGAGAAATCGATACCGGAGCGCGCCGGCTGCTCGGGCGCCACTAGTAAGCCTCCGCCGGGTTGGTGGTCAGCTGGTCTTCTTCGACCAGCTCGGACATGGCATTAACAAGCTCGAGCGTTTCCTGTGCTTCCTGCTCGTCGACAATCTGGATGCCAAAGCCGGCGTGTACGAGAATATAGTCGCCAACCTGCGCCGTCGGCACGAGTCGCAGCGACACGGGGCGCTCGATGCCCATCATGTCGACGGTGGCCTTGAGGTCGTCGTCGCGTTTGACTACTTTACCGGGAACGGCAAGGCACATATTGTTCCCCTTTTATACGCTTTGCGCTGGACGGGCGCTCAATAATCCATCAGTTGATGGTAGCGCTCGCGGGCGCTGCGGGCAAACGCGCTACACCTGTGAGACGGCGGCTTGCGGGCTGGCCGAACAGCCTACTGCGATGCAACCTGCGCAAGACGAGCGCTTGCGACTGCCGCCTGACCGTAGGCGATGCAGCCGTCATTGACGGGTACGGTGTGGGGGACAAGGACAGTAAGGCCTGCGCTTTTGAGCTCGCGGGCGAGGAGCTGAAGCAGAAGTCGGTTCATGAAGACGCCGCCCGAGAGCGCGACGGTGTCGATGCCCTCGTGCACGCAGATATCGCTGGCGATGCGCGCCGAGGAGCGCGCGACGGAGACATGGAAATCGAGTGCGAGCCTGTCGGCGGGCGCTCCGGCTTCAATTCCTCCCAAAAGTGCCTCAAAGAGTGCTTTCTGGTCCAGAACATAGGGGCCGTCCAGCCACGATGGGCCAGATGCGAAATAGCCGGCGTTGTTGTCGGGAAAATGGGCGATTTCGTTGTCGAGCGCGCGCCAGGCGGCAGCCTCAAGCTCGATGGCGGGTTCGCCCTCGTAGGTTGCCTTGTCGCAGATGCCCAGAATTGCTGCCGCGGCATCAAAGAGACGCCCCATGCTGCTGGTACGCGGGCTGTTGATGCCGCGCTCGATCATGGTGGCTGTCACGCTGCGCGTTTGCTCGTCGAGGCTGTCCAAAAGCCGAGCGGCACCTGGGTGCTCGAGCAGACCGAGCTCACTGAGCAGGGCAAAGGCGTTGCGGCGGGCGTCGCGCACGGAGGCCGCCCCGCCGGGGAGCGCCCAGGTGCGCAAATGCGCGGCGCGTTCAAAGCCGCCAAGGCTGGCAACAAGAAACTCGCCGCCCCAAATGGTCCCATCGGTGCCGGCGCCGGTGCCGTCAAAGGCGATGCCAAGGACGCGCGCGTCGGTTGTAAGCTGGCCCGCGGCGATGGCCTCGGCCATTACGCTCGCGATATGCGCATGATGGTGCTGCACCTCGACGAGCGGCAGATTGCATTTTCGCGCCTGCTCGCGCGCCCACTGGCCCGATAGATAGCTGGGGTGTACATCGCAGGCCAAGGCGGCGGGCGCCAAATCAAAGAGATCTTCCAAGCGCGTGCGCGCGGCGTTCCAGGCATCGAAGGTCCCGCCGTTTTCAACATCGCCGATATGCTGCGACACAAAACAGGGCGCCTCGCCGTTCGTCCCTTCACGTGTGAGCGCAATCGTGGCCTTTTGTTGTGGCCCGCAGGCGAGCACGCAGGACGGAGCGCCGTCGAGCGCCGGCAACGGCAGCGGCTGGGGTGCATATCCCCGAGCGCGGCGCACGGGCATAACGGCGCCGTCGACCACGCGCACCACGGAATCGTCATAGCGCGAGAGAATCGCGCGGTCGTTACCGAGCAACGCGTCGGCGATGCCGGCGGCAACGAGGTGTTCCCAGGCAAGGTCGTCGTCGGTCTCGATGGGTTCTTCGCTCAGGTTTCCGCTGGTCATGACGAGCGCGTGCATACCGCAGACTTCTGCCGCGGCAAGCAACAGATGTTGAAGCGGCGTATAGGGGAGCATGACGCCGAGCTCGGGCAGGTCGTGCGCGACAGATGGCGCGAGGGCGAGGATGTCGGGGGAACCGTCGTTGTCCTCGCTAACAGTGCGCCGGCGCAGCAGCACGATGGGGCGGATACTGCCAGCGAGAAGCTCGCGCTCAGCGTCGTCGATATGGCACAGGCGCCCGGCATCGGCAAGACTGCGCACCATGACGGCAAGTGGTTTGTTACTGCGGCGTTTGCGATGGCGCAACTCGGCCACCGCCTGCTCGTTGGCAGCATCACAGGCTAGATGGAATCCGCCCAGGCCCTTGATGGCGACGACGCCACCGCTGGCCAGCAGCTCAACACAGCGCTCGATGATGGCGTCGCTGGCCTCGCGTGTGGTGCCGACGGCCGGTGTTGCGGACGAATTCCCGCACGCATCGCCGTTCACAGCCTCACGCCACGTAATATGCGGCCCGCAATCAAAGCAGGCATCGGGCTGCGCGTGAAAACGCCGGTCGAGTGGGTCGACATACTCCGCAGCGCACTTGGGACACATGGGAAAACAATCCATCGACGTGGCCGCTCGGTCATAAGGCAGCGATCGGATGATGGTAAAGCGTGGGCCGCAGTTAGTGCAGTTGATAAAGGGGTAGTGATAGCGTCGGTCGGCGGGATCGAACAACTCGCGCAGGCAATCGTCACAGGTGGCGATATCGGGCGAGACGAGCGTCGTGTGCGCGGTCTGGTCCTGCGACGCCACAATGTGAAAGCCCTGCTCATCGGCAGCGCTCCAGCCGCCAGGCTCCAAATCCGCAATATCGACTCGCTCAACGCGAGCTGCCGCAGGCGCATGCTCAGAAAGCGCGGCAACAAAAGCATCGAGCGCATCGGCCAAAGCGTGCGCCTCGATATGCACGCCGTCGCCCGCATTGAGCACCCATCCACAAATGCCATGTGCCATGGCCTCGCGATACACAAACGGTCGCATGCCAACGCCCTGCACAATGCCCGTCACATGAATATGCGCATGCCGCATGCGACACCCCTCATCAAAACCGACCAAAAAGGGACAGGTTTATTTTGGTAGGTAAAACTTCTAAACCTGCCAAAACAAACCTGTCCCTATTTGGCAGGTGCGCTGCGGGAAATCCCGCTACAGCCCCAGGCTCTGCTTGGTGGCGGCGCACGTGAGCTCGCCGTGCTTAACGCCGCGCAGGCCCAGCAGGCGGTCGGCTAGTTCGTAGACGCGCTCGCCGCGACCCTTGAGTGCCAGGATTTCCAAGCAGTTGTGGTGATCCAAATGCACGTGCATCGTCGATACGATCTCGTCGGTGTAGTCGTGCTGCACCTCGTCCAGGCGGCGCGTCAGATCGCCGGTGTGATGGTCGTAGATCATGGTGAGCGACCCGATAACGTGCTCATCGGGCGTGCGCATCTGCTCTTTGGCGATCGAGGCGCGAATCAAATCGCGCACGGCCTCGGAGCGGTTGGCCACGTCGCCGCGGCGCGCGATCTGCTCGTCAAAACGGCGCAGCAGGTCGTCGGGTGCGGTAACCGAAAAACGGACCAGCTCGGAGCCGGAGCCACTACAGTGGCAGCCCGCGTCACCGTCCGCCCCGTGCGGATGCTCGTGCTCGTACTCGCAGCAGTGCTCGTGTTCGGCCACCTTACACCAGCTTCACGGAGCCGACGGAGTTGTGGTCGGCCTCGATGGCTTCCTCGTAGCCCTCGAGCGCGTCATGCGCCTCGTGGAGCGCGGCCATGGCGGCCTCGAGCTTGGCGCCGATGCGCTCCATGTCAAAATTCTCGGTCGCATGCAGCAGCTGATGGCTCCACTCGTGAGCGAGCTCGATGGTGTCGTCGACCTGCTTGACGCTCATGGCAAGCTGGCTCATGTTCATTCCAACATCATGCATGGGAAATCTCCTTTTGTATGGGGCAGTTCAGTGGTTCAGATTTTACTACGCCCGCTCTGCGCGCAGCTGCATAAGAAAACGGGTACGAGTCTGTGCGACCCGCACCCGTTCACTGGGGGCTGTTTGTGACTACCATACTATCCGTGGTTGCACTCGGTGCATTCAGAAGTCCGGCGAGCGGCGTAAAAGCGCTCATGGACGGCAGGCAGACGGCAACATGTAACAAGCGTATTACAGATGCTTCTCCAGCAGCGCCTGCAGTCTCGCCTTGGGCAGAGCGCCAACCGAGCGGTCAATCTCCTCGCCGTTCTTAAACACAATCAGCGTGGGGATGCTCATGACGCCATACTTCATGGCCAGGTCCTGGTTGTCGTCGACGTTGCATTTGGCAACGGCAAGCTTGCCCGCCAGCTCATCGGCAACCTCGTCAACGATGGGCGAGAGGGATCGACAGGGCCCGCACCACGGTGCCCAAAAATCGACCAGCACGGGCAGGCTGTCGTTAACGATGGAATCGAAGTTCTCGGGGGTAATCTGATTAATGTCAGCCATGGTGACCTCCATAATGCGACGCGGCTCGGCCGCGTAAAACTCAGTACGACCGTGCTTATACCCAGCCGCCCGCAAAGCAACCACTCGCGGGCGGCTCTTTTATATAATGGTGGGCACGCAAACGATTGGAGAGCGCATGCCCACGTCACAAAGCCAGAAAAAAGAAGCCATCGCCCAGGCGACCGAGCAGGAGCTCGCATCGCTCGCGGGTCGTGGCGTGCGTATCGCGGGCAACGCGTGCTCGCCGATCGTGCTGGTCAAAGGCGATCTGGACGAGGCCGAGCGTTCGGGTGGCGAGCTTGCCGCCGGCCCGGATGGCGCGGCGTTGCGCAAGGCGCTTGGGGCCATCGGCTACGCTCCCGAGGATTTTTGCGTGCTGGCAAGCGTCGCCGGCGTGGGTGATGGGACGGTCGCGGTGGGCGAGACTCTGCCGTGCGAGCTGTTCCGTGAGGCGCTTGAGGCTTTGGACCCCGAGGCGGTGCTGCTGCTCGACAACAACGCGGCTGACGCCATGCGCGAGACCTACGCCGATATGCTCGTGGCGATCGATGACTTCGACACCGCCATGCTCAAGCCCGGCCTGGTCGCCCATGTGCAGGGCCGCCGCGTGCTCGCGCTCGATGGCTTTGAGGCGGCGCTGACCGACAAAGCGGCCAAGCAGCGCATGTGGGCCTACATCAAGCAGCTGACCCCGGCGGCCGCTCCGCTGTAGCGGATTGGCGCCGGTGAGCGATTGCCTGGCGGGCAAGACACGCCGCGAGATCGGCGCCGCACTTCTACATCACAGCGCGCAGCTCAAACCGATCGCCGTTAATGCGGAACTGACAGTTGCCGTTCATGCGCTCCACGGCAAGTTTGATGCTCTTGGTGCCAAAGCCGTGGCCCGCATGCCGGGTCACGGGCATGCCGTCGACCATGCGCGGCGCGCGGTCAAACGTGTTGGAAACTAACAGCAGCAGCTGGCCGTCCTCTAATCGCAGGTCAAAGTCGACGAATCGCTTTCCCTGGGGCGCGGCGCTCGCGGCGGTGATAGCGTTTTCCAAGGCATTTGAGAGCACGCTAAACAGGTCGGCGTCACCTACGTGGATGGTTTCGGGTACGGCGGCGCGCAGGTTGGCGGTAATGCCGTTTCTATTGATATCCGAGTTAAATGACGAAAGCGCGATGTTTACGGTCTCGTTGGCGCAGAAGCGGCGTACGGCGGTGCGATCGCCGGCTTCGCAGAGTTCATCGATGCGTTTGAGCGCCTCGTCGGTGTGGCCCTCCTCAATTAAAGCGGCCAGGCCGCGTAGGAAGTGGCGCATATCGTGGCGAAGAATCGACAGCTCGCGCCCAGATTGACGCCAAGCCTCGAGCTCTTCGATGGCGGCGCTGTCGCGGGTTTCGAGCATCCAGCGCTCTCGCTCGGCGGTTTCCTTTTCTTCGTATTCGCGCAGGTAAACGGCAAGAAACATAAGATAGAAGGCACAGAGCGCAAATGCCAAAAACTCAACCGTTACCACCGAGCCCGAGTGGAACAGCGTGGTGTAGACGTTGGTGGCATAGTCAAAGACGTAATAGACGAGCGGCAGGATTAAAAGGATGCCCAGCTCGGTGGTGCTTTTAATCGCCAAGCGTGGACCGATGTCGCCGGCCCAATGCAACAGGACGGCAAAGACGGCGAGTGTGGTCGCGATGCGCGCCAGATAGTACGCGATCTGCGAATCGGTTGCGGCAAAGGCGGCGATGCCCATCCAATTGCTGAACTGGCAGCTCAGATAAGCACTCGTAATGCCGAGCGCGGCAAGCAGCGGGCTCAGGCGGTAGCGCGCACACAGGTAGACGATAAGCGGCAGGTGCACGGCAAGTGGATAAACCTGTCGGGCAAATAGTTCGCCGCCAACGACATTGGCGATCGAAAAGGCAGCGCCGGTCACGATGCCGACCAACACCAGTTCAAGCGCATGACGCCGGTTGATCTCGACACCGCACAGCGCCGCCGAGGCAAAGACGCCAAAGAGCAGCGTCGTGGCGTGGTGGATTGCCTAAAGGACCATTTCGACCGAGGAGACCATCAGTGTCTCCCACCCTCAAAGCGCACCGCAAAGTAGGCGTCTTGGAATCCCTGCTTGCAACTGCGCGAAAGCGGGATGCACGCGCCCGAGCGCATGACGATGTCCGTGCGGTCAAAGTGATCGATATTGCGCAGGTTGACCTGGTAGCTGCGGTGGCATTTAAAGAAGACTGCGTTTTGCTCCAAGCGGTCCTCGACGCTGCGGAACGACTCGAGTGCCTCGATATCGCGTCCGTCGCGCAGGTGGAAGACCACGTGCTTGTTGCGCGCCTCGGCATATTCGATGTCGGACAGGCGCAGGGCGTGGTAGCCAAAGGAAGTTTTGATCACGAGCTCGTCGGTTGCCGCCGGGCGCATGCTCGAAAGCTCGTCGAGTAACTGCGCCAGGCGTTCGTAAGTCACGGGCTTGAGCAGATAGTCGAAGGCGCGGACCTCGTAGGATTCCAGCGCGAACTCGGGCGACGAGGTGAGGAACACCAGGCGCACGGCGGTGTCGGCCTGGCGCAGTTCGCGTGCGGTGTCCATGCCGTTGACGAGCGGCATGATCATATCGAGCAAGATGATGTCGGCGCGCGATGCGGCATGGCGGGCCAGCAGGTCCTCGCCGCGCGTGACGAGCGCAACATCGACCGCCGTGCCCGTCTCGGTCGACCAACGGTCGATCATCCGGTGCAGTCTATCTAGAAAAGCGACATCATCGTCGCAGGCAATAATCTTGAGCATTCGGCCCCCTTAAGTAGTTCGATTTTGCCACATCGGGTACGCGCCGCTTGCGGGGGTGCGGACCGTTTGCGCCCCACGGCGTGCAACTCGCGCCAAGCGGTATTGCGGTGGCGAAAGATGCCTCCTGCGCCATCGAGAGCTCAGCTATCCTCAGCTTGCCAGTTCGAATATGGACCTGCCACATGATTGAATCTTTATTTCAACTTTACACCTAGGTTTACAGCTGTCTTGTCAGCTGTAAACCTAGGTGTCATACTAAAGCCCCAAGATTCGCCAAAAGAGAGGGGCCTTGATGGCACAGAGCGCGAACATGGATGCGTCGGAGCTTGCACGCGATATCGCGGCCGGCCTAGCATCGGCAACGACGGCAACGGAGCGCGCGGCACTGGTGCCCGCAGAGCTCGTCGAGGCCATTCAGCAACTAAAAACCCAACGTGACGCGGTAATCCTGGCGCACTATTACGTGGCGCCCGAGGTGCAGGCCGTGGCTGATTACGTCGGCGACAGCTTCTACCTGGCCAAGCTCGCCAAGAGTCTGCCGCAGCAGACCATCGTGCTGTGCGGCGTGGAGTTTATGGGCGAGAGCGCCAAGCTGCTCAATCCCACTAAGACCGTGCTGCTGCCCGAGCCGGGCGCGGACTGTCCCATGGCGCACATGGTCAAGCGCGAGACGGTCGACGCGGCGCGCGCCGAGTACGGCGACGACCTGGCTGTCGTCTGCTACGTCAACTCCACGGTCGAGATCAAGAGCTGGAGCGACGTGTGCGTCACCAGCTCCAACGCCGTCAAGATCGTGTCCGAGCTGCCGCAGCAGCATATCCTGTTCATTCCCGACCAAAACCTCGGTCGCTTCGTAGCCGAGCAGGTGCCGCAAAAGCACGTCATCCTCAACAACGGCTACTGCCCGCGCCATCACATCATCACCGTCGAGCAGATCGTCGACGCGACGGAGGCCCACCCCGACGCGCTCGTGCTGGCGCATCCTGAGTGCAAGGCCGACGTCCTGGCCGAGGCCGACTACATCGGCTCCACCGCCGGCATCATCAAGTATGCCGAGGAGTCCGACGCGAGCGAGTTCATCATCGTGACGGTCCGCGGCGTGCTCTACGAGCTCGAGCGCCGCTGCCAGGGCACCGGCAAGAAGTTCTACTTCCCCGCGGTACAGCCCACCTGCGTCAACATGGATCTCATCACGCTCGAAAAGCTCGTGCGCTGCCTGGAGACGGGCGAGGGCGAGGTGCAGATCGGCGTCTCGGACGAGGCAGCAGACCAGGCCAAGCTCACGCTCGACCGTATGCTCGAGTACGCAGCACGCTAGAACAATGTTGCATGAGGGACGGTCCCTTATGTCACATTCAAGGGAGAGGATTCCTGTGGAAACCAAGCAATACCCCGATATGGAGTGCGACGTCGTCATTGCCGGCTGCGGCGTGGCGGGTCTGTACGCGGCCCTCAATCTGCCGACGAGCACGCGCGTGATCATGCTCTCCAAGGGCGCGGTCGATGAGTGCGATTCGATGCTCGCGCAGGGCGGCATTTGCGTGCTGCCCGAAGGCTCGGACTACGATGCCTTCTTTGAGGACACCATGCACGCCGGCCACTACGAGAACCGCCGCGAGAGCGTCGACATCATGATTCGCTCGAGCCGCTCGGTCATCAACGACCTGCTAGCGATGGGCGTGGATTTTGAGCGCAAGGCCGACGGCAGCCTCAATTTTACCCGCGAGGGCGCGCACAGCCGTCCGCGCATTGCCTTCCATGCCGACATTACGGGCAAGGAGATCACGACCAAGCTGCTCCAGGCCGTTCGCAAGCTGGACAACGTGCAGATTTTGGAGCACGCGGCCATGACCGACATCCTGACCGCCGAGCGCGATGGCGCCACGGTGTGCACCGGCGTCGTCGCCGTAGCCGTGGACGAGGACAACTCGGTTCGCCCCGCCGACGAGCTGGCAAATGCCGTTGAGGGCGTGCATGCCGGTAAGCCGTTTAAGATCCATGCCCGCCACACGCTGTGGGCGACGGGTGGCATTGGCGGCGTGTACGACCACTCGACCAACTACCCGCAGCTCACGGGCGACGCCTGCTACATCGCTCAGGAGCATGGCATTAAGATGGAGCACCTGGACTACGTGCAGATCCATCCCACGGGTCTGTTCTCGCCGCAGCCGGGTCGCACGTTCCTGATCAGCGAGAGCTGCCGCGGCGAGGGCGCGATTTTGCTCAACGGCGCCGGCGAGCGTTTTACCGACGAGTTGCAGCCGCGCGACGTTGTCGCCGCCGCCATCCGCGAGCAGATGAAGCAGGACGGCACCGAGCACGAGTGGCTGAGCTTTGCCCCCGTCGAGCGCGACGTGGTGACCGGGCACTTTGCCAACATTCGCGCGCGCTGCCTGGAGGACGGCCGCGACATCTTGGACGAGCCCATTCCCGTTACGCCGACGCAGCACTACTTTATGGGCGGCGTGTGGGTCGACAAGGACGGCCACACCTCGATGCCCGAGCTCTACGCCGCGGGCGAGACGGCCTGCAACGGCGTTCACGGCAAGAATCGCCTTGCATCAAACAGCCTGCTCGAGGCGCTGGTCTGGGGTCGTCGCGCCGCGTGGTACATGCGTACCGGCGAGTCGCTGGCCGTGGAGCAGGCGGGCGAGCCCGCGCTCGACGGGCGTCACCGCGCCTTGAGCGCCGACACCCTTGCAATCGATGATTTGGCCCGTGCCGCCGGCACGCAGGCCGTGGAGGAGTAGACCATGAATCCCATTACCATGAAGCTCGTCGTCGATGATCTGATTCTGCAGGCTCTGCGCGAGGACATTACGTTTGAGGACGTGAGCACGGCGAGCGTGTGCCCCACGGCGCGCCCCGCCACGGTGGAGCTTATCGCCAAAGCCGATGGCATCATCGCCGGCCTAGACGTGTTCTCCCGCACCTTTGAGCTGCTGGATCCGCAGAGCTCCGTGTTGTTCGATGTCTCGGATGGCGACGAGGTGCACGCCGGCGACCATGTGGGTCAGGTGCGCGGCGACGCGCGCGTGTTGCTTTCGGGCGAGCGCGTGGCGCTCAACTACCTGCAGCGCATGAGCGGCATCGCTACTTACACGCATCGGATGGCGGCTGCGCTCGAGGGCACCAAGACCGTGCTTGTCGACACGCGCAAGACCACACCGGGCATGCGTGTGTTTGAAAAGGCGGCAGTCGAGATCGGCGGTGGCAGCAACCACCGCTATAACCTGTCGACGGCTGTCATGCTCAAGGACAACCACATCGACGCCGCCGGTGGCGTGACGCGTGCGATCGAGATGGCGCGCGCCCATGCATCGTTTACCACGACGGTCGAGATCGAGTGTGAGAACCTGGACATGGTGCGCGAGGCTGTGGAGGCCGGCGCCGATATCATCATGTTCGACAACATGACCCACGACGACATGGCTGCCGCGATTGAGCTTATCGCCGGCCGCGCCAAGACCGAGTGCTCGGGCAATGTGGATGCCAGCAATATCCGCGCCCTGGCTGATCTGGGCGTCGACTACATTAGCTCGGGGGCGTTGACGCACTCTGCGCCGATTCTCGACCTCTCGCTTAAGCACCTGCGTCTGCTGGACGGTAAATAATGAACGCCCGCGAGCGTCGCCGTGCCATCATGGACGTGCTCGAGGTGGCCAAGGAGCCCGTTTCGGGCAGCGCACTTGCCCGCGAGGTTGGCGTGAGCCGTCAGATCGTGGTTCAGGATATTGCCCTGCTGCGTGCCGATGGGCACGATGTCGTGGCGACCAACCGTGGTTATGTGCTGCAGGAGGCCCCCAGCAGCCCCGCCGTGCCCACGCGTCTTGTTAAGGTGCGCCACAGCGTGGAGCAGGCGGGCGACGAACTTACGAGTATCGTCGACGCGGGTGGCGCCGTGCTTAACGTGATCGTCAACCATCGTGTGTACGGCAAGATCACGGCCGACCTGGACATCCGCAATCGTCGCGATGTTGAGCGCTACCTGCACGATATCGAGAGCGGCAAGAGCTTTCCGCTGCTGACGGTGACGAGCGGCTATCACTTCCATCGCATCGCGGCGGAGGACGAGCAAACCCTCGATGAGATCGAGGCTATGCTCAAGGAGAAAGGCTACTTGGCGGACCTAATGCCCTACGAAGACGACCTGTCCTAGTAACGACGAATGCAAAAGGAGGCCTCCGCGGCGATGCGGAAGCCTCCTTTTTTGTGCACGGTGTACTTTTGAGTGTGCAAGTGGGGGAGTTGTTACTCCTCGACGATCTCGGTGATCGCGCCGGCGGGGCAAGCGTCCTGGCAAGCGCCACAGGCGACGCAGGAGTCCTCGTCAGCGACGGTAGCGACGTCCTGGAGCTCCAGAACGCCAGCGGGGCAGGAGTCGACGCAAACGCCACAAGCGATGCACTCGTCGGCATCAATTACGGGATGAGCCATGGTAGTTTCCTCTCTGTTGACCGACGCTACAGGCGATGCGCGCCGGTTTGATTCGGGCAAAAACATACCACGGGAGCGACCGTTTGCAATACCCTCTGACCGGCATCTTCATACCGTTCGCCGAGTATGCCAAGGTTTACTAAAAAACACGCAGGTGGGGCCGTTGAGCTGCGTAAATGTTAGCTAAAGGTGACTTGAAATATAGGGCGATTGAGCGTGCTTGCGGAAACCGCATCCCATTATTTTGTCGAAAAACGGGTTGCAGTTTCCGGTTAGGCCCGCTAGCGGAAAATGCGAGCCGGTATCAGCTCTCAAAACGGGATACGGTTTCCGGTTGAGCCTTCAGACGGAAACTGCGACCCGGAATTCACGCTCAAACCGGGATGAGCTTTCCGCAAGACGGCCCCCAGGCACCCCTGGACGCAAACCTCAGCCATCTCTACATAGATCTCGATAGATTTGCCGAGAACTCAATCAGCGCATCTACCTGCACATTTAAGAACCTAAACTCTCAGCAATAAGAAATCTTATATGAATTGACTTAGATTTTGTATATTCCGGCCCATAAGGGGATACACTACATCCTGAAAGACAAGCCGAAACACCGCTCGGCAGACCGCCGAGTCGGTGCAAACGCACAAGAGAGAGGGAATTTCTAATGGGCAAGATTCTTGGTATCGACCTTGGTACTACTAACTCCGCTATGGCCGTTCTCGAGGGCGGTTCTCCGACCATTATCGTGAACGCCGAGGGCGACCGCACCACCCCGTCCGTCGTGGGCTTCCGTGCCGACGGCGACCGCGTCGTGGGTAAGGCCGCTAAGAACCAGGCTGTCACCAACCCCAAGAACACCGTGTTCTCCATCAAGCGCTTCATGGGCCGCAAGTACTCCGAGTGCACCTCCGAGATCAAGACCGTGCCGTATGAGGTCAAGGAGGGCCAGGGTGGCCGTGCCGTCGTCGATATCGAGGGCAAGGATTACACCGCCGAGCAGGTGAGCGCCATGACGCTCGCGAAGATGAAGGCTGACGCCGAGAAGTATCTGGGCGAGACCGTTACCGACGCCGTCATCACCGTCCCGGCCTACTTCAACGACGCCCAGCGTCAGGCCACCAAGGACGCCGGTAAGATCGCCGGCCTCAACGTCAAGCGTATCGTCAACGAGCCGACCGCTGCTGCTCTTGCCTATGGCCTGGACAAGCAGGGCACCGACCAGCGCATCCTGGTCTTCGATCTGGGCGGCGGCACCTTCGATGTCTCCATCCTCGACCTCGCCGACGGCGTGTTTGAGGTTCTGTCCACCTCGGGCGACAACCACCTGGGCGGCGACGACTGGGATCAGCGCGTCATCGATTGGATGGCCGATAAGTTCCAGCAGGAGAACGGTGTCGACCTGCGTCAGGACCCCATGGCCCTGCAGCGTCTGAAGGAGGCCGCCGAGAACGCCAAGAAGGAGCTCTCCGCCGCCCAGCAGACCACCATCAACCTGCCGTTCATTACCATGAACCAGTCCGGCCCGCTGCACCTCAACTACACGCTGACCCGCGCCGAGTTCGAGAAGATCACCCGCGACCTGCTCGAGCGCTGCAAGCAGCCTGTCACCAACGCCCTGCGCGACGCCAAGCTTAAGCTCTCCGATCTGACCGAGGTCATCCTCGTCGGCGGCTCCACCCGTATGCCCGCCGTCCAGGAGCTCGTCAAGACTATGACCGGCAAGCAGCCCAACATGTCCGTGAACCCCGACGAGGTCGTTGCCGACGGCGCTGCCGTCCAGGGCGGCGTGCTCACCGGCGACGTCGAGGGCATCCTGCTGCTCGACGTTACCCCGCTGTCGCTGGGCGTCGAGACCATGGGCGGCATCATGACCAAGATGATCGACCGCAACACCACGATCCCGACCTCCAAGACCGAGGTCTACTCCACCGCTGCCGACAACCAGACCAGCGTCGAGATCAACGTGCTCCAGGGCGAGCGCGAGCTTGCCCGCGACAACAAGTCGCTCGGTAAGTTCCAGCTGACCGGCATTCCGGCTGCCCGCCGCGGCGTGCCGCAGATCGAGGTCACTTTCGACATCGACGCCAACGGCATCGTCAAGGTCTCCGCTAAGGACAAGGGCACCGGCAAGGAGCAGCAGATCACCATTTCCGGCTCCACCGCTCTGTCCGACGACGAAGTCGATCGTATGGTCAAGGACGCCGAGGCTCATGCCGAGGAGGACAAGAAGCAGAAGGAAGAGGTCGAGGTCCGCAACCAGACCGACAGCCTGTGCTACTCCACCGAGCAGACCCTCAACGAGCTGGGCGACAAGGTTTCCGCCGACGTGAAGTCCAAGGCCGAGGCCGCTATCGCCGACGCCAAGAAGGCGCTCGAGGGCTCTGACGTCGAGGCCATCAAGGCCGCCGGCGAGTCCCTGCAGTCCGTGGCCTACGAGCTGGCCCAGGTTGTCTACGCCGACGCTCAGCAGCAGACCGACGGTGCCGCCGGCGCCCAGCCTGCCGACGATGACGTCGTCGACGCCGACTACGAGGTTGTGGACGACGAGGACAAATAATCATGTCCGCCCGTAAAGCTCGCACGGAGGCGGCCGCCGCTGGCGCCGCCCCCGTTGACTCTGAGGAGAAGGACGTGAAGATTCCCGTAGAGGCCGCAGACGTTACCGAGGCCAACGAGGCCCCGGCCGCCGAGGCTGCCGAGAACCAGGTAGAGGATTCCAACAAGGAGGCGACGATGACCGAGGACGAGATGGTGGAAGCCGCTATCCGCGCCGGTGAAGAAGCCGCCGACAACGATTTTAAGCTCAAGTTCGAGCAGGCTCAGAAAGAGCTTGCCGACGTGCGCAATGAGCTCGATGCTGCGGCAGAGGCTCAGAAGGCCGCCGAGGACAAGGCAAAGGACGCCACCGAGCGCACCGCCCGTCTGCAGGCCGACTGGGAGAACTTCCGTCGCCGCACCGCCAACGAGCGCATCGCCGAGCGCGAGCGCGCGACCGAGAAGCTTGTCACCGCGCTGTTGCCGGTGATCGACGATATCGAGCGCGCGATCGACCATGCCCGCAGCCAAGAGCTTTCTGACGACTTTAAGCAGTTCGTCGATGGCGTTGACGCGGTACATGCCAAGCTGCTCGACGTGTTTGCGCATGAGGGCGTTGAGCCCATCGACCCCAAGGGCGAGGCGTTCGATCCGCTCGAGCACCAGGCTGTGGGTCGCGTCGAGGACGCGTCGCAGTACGATGAGACCGTCAACGACGTGTACCAGAAGGGCTACCGCATGGCGGATCGCATCCTGCGTTCCGCGATGGTGACGGTGACCTACGGCGGCGAGAAACGCCCCGCACCGGAGCCCGAAGCGGCGCCCGAGGATGCTGCGGCCGATACGGCCGAGAGCACCGAGGAGTAATTGAGAAGGGCCCCGGGGCAACACCCGGGGCCCTTTCTGGCCTAGTGCCATATGAAAGCATGAGCCGCCGCCCGCTGGGCGGCGGATGAAACAGGAGAGGAGCTACGATGGCTGCAGGCAAAACCTTCTATGACATCCTGGGCGTATCCAAGAGCGCCTCCGACAAAGAGATCAAGAGCGCGTTTCGCAAGCTCGCGCAAAAATATCACCCCGATGCCGGCGGCGACGAGGCCAAGTTCAAGGAGATCAGCGAGGCCTACGAGACGCTTTCGGACGAGAAGAAGCGCAAAGAGTACGACCAGATGCTCATGTTTGGCGGCATGCCGGGCGCGGGCGGCGCGTATGGCGGCGGCTACGGTGCCGGCGCGGGTGCCAGCGGCTGGGGCGACATCTTCGACAGCATCTTTAGCGGCAACGGCGCCTGGGGCAGCGATTGGGGCTCGGGCTTTGCCGGGGCTGCGGGCGCTGCCGGTGCCGGCGCGGGTCGCAGCCGTGCTCGCAAGGGCGGCGACCTGTCGCTGACCGTCGATGTGACGGCCGAGGACGCGTTTCGCGGCGTGACGCACAAGGTCACCTATCGCATTCCCTCGACAGGCGAGCAGCAGACCATTACGGTCTCGGTGCCCGCGGGCGCGGTCGACGGCGGCAAGCTACGCTACAAGCGTCGCGGCGAGTATGGCGTTGCCGGCGGCGAGCGCGGCGACCTGGTCGTGACCACGCATGTGGAGGAGCACCCGCTGTTTAAGCGCAAGGGTGCCGATGTGACCATGGAGGTGCCGATCTCGGTCTACGAGGCGGCGCTCGGCTGCACGGTTGATGTGCCCACGCCCGGCGGCGCGACGGTTCGTCTGAAGGTGCCCGCTGGCACCCAGACGGGCAAGAAGTTCCGCTTTAAGGAGATGGGTGCGCCCGACGTTAAGCACCGTGGCCGCACAGGCGCGCTGCTCGTCGAAATCAAGGTACAGGTCCCCACGAACCTGTCCGATGACGAGCGCGATGCTATGACCAAGCTGCGCGAGGCCGACACGCGCGATTATCGCGAGAAGGTCAACCGTTACAAGGCGACGTACTAGGGCGGTCGTGGCGCACACCCGCGCCCGCGGGCTTATGATGGACGATAACGAGACGGAAAGGGGTCAGGTAGCATGGCCGAGGACAATAGGAATAAACCGCTGTACATGATCAGCGTGGCGGCCGAGTTGACCGGCATGCATCCGCAGACTCTGCGCGTCTACGAGTCCAAGGGCCTGGTGAACCCCCAGCGCTCGGGCGGCAACACGCGTCTGTATTCGCGTGCCGATATCGAGCGCCTGGAGCTCATCAACCAGCTGACCGACGAGGGCATCAACCTTGCCGGCGTGGTGCGCATCCTCGATATGAAGGAGCGTGCCGAGGAGCGCGAGCGCGAGAACGAAAAGCTCCGCGCCCGCGTGCGCCAGCTCGAGGACGAGCTGCACGAGTACAAGATGCAGAAGAAGATCACCGCCCTGGCCCCGCGCGACGGCTCGGTTAACCCCGAACAGGTCATGCGCAAGCTGCTGGGTGCCGGCGGGGATTTGTAGTTACGCGGTTTTACCAAACCGCGTAACGGGCCGACGTTGCGCGCCGCCCAGAGCGACAATTTGTCATTCAAAAGGCAAGGCATGACCAGAAGGTCTATGCCTTGCCTTTTCCATGCCAACTTGTTCGCTCTGGACGTCGCTCGCTGTCCGTCCTCTACCTGCGGCGTTGCCTTGCTCCGGATGCGGTAGTCATTGGGGACGTTCTTAAATGACTGGTCAAAGGGGACATTCTTGCGGCACTTGGCAGTTGGGGACGTTCCTTTTGTGCCGGCACTTTGGGACACTCCTTGTCAGAAGAGTGATGCAAGGTGCTCGTCCTTTACTTTACTGAGATAAAGTGAACGTGCAGATTCGTAACCCACTCGCAACCGTTCTATGGCACGATATTGAACGAATGTATGCTATGCGCCCAAATCTTTTGGGCAGAGTGGGAGACAGTATGGTCAAGCTGTACGAGGACGGCATCTACCTGCGCGGCGGCAGCGAGGTTGTGCCTGCGGCCGAGGCTGCCGAGCGCGGTATTACGCAGACGCCCGAGGATGCCAAGCGCGGCACCATCGCGTATTCGATTCTCCAGGCACACAATACGTCCGGAGATCCCGAGGCGCTCAAGATTCGCTTCGACGCCATGGCTAGCCACGACATCACCTTTGTCGGCATCATCCAAACGGCTCGTGCCTCGGGTATGGAGCAGTTCCCGCTGCCCTACGTGCTCACCAACTGCCATAACTCGCTGTGCGCCGTGGGCGGCACCATCAACGAGGACGACCACGTCTTTGGCCTTTCCGCGGCTAAGAAGTACGGCGGCATCTTCGTTCCGCCGCACATCGCCGTCATTCACTCCTTTATGCGCGAGAACTTCGCCGGTTGCGGCAAGATGATCTTGGGCTCCGACTCGCACACCCGCTACGGTGCCCTGGGCACCATGGCCGTGGGCGAGGGCGGCGGCGAGCTGGCCAAGCAGCTGCTGCGCGATACCTACGATGTCGCCTACCCCGGCGTCGTGGCAATCTACCTCACGGGCGCCCCGCGCCCCGGCGTCGGCCCGCACGATGTGGCGCTCGCTATCATCAAGGCGGTCTTTGCCAAGGGCTACGTCAAGAACAAGGTCATGGAGTTTGTGGGCCCGGGCATCGCGAGCATGACGACCGATTACCGCAATGGCGTCGACGTCATGACCACCGAGACCACCTGCCTGTCGAGCATCTGGGCCACCGACGAGGACACACACGCGTTTTTGACCATGCACGGCCGCGGCGACGACTACCGCGAGCTCAAGCCCGCCGATGTTGCCTACTACGACGGCTGCGTCGAGGTCGATCTGTCGAGCATCAAGCCCATGATCGCGCTGCCATTCCATCCTTCCAACGGCTTTGAGATCGACGAGCTCAACGAGAACCTCGAGGACATCCTTCACGAGGTGGAGCTCGAGGCTGCCAAGATCGGCGAAGGCAAGACGCACTTTAGCCTGCTCGATAAGATCGTCGACGGAAAGCTGCACGTGCAGCAGGGCGTTATCGCCGGCTGCTCGGGCGGCAACTACGACTCCGTGGTCCAGGCCGCCCGCGTGCTCAAGGGCGCCAACACCGGCTGCGGCGAGTTCTCGCTGTCGGTCTATCCCACGAGCCAGCCCGTGGCACTCGAGCTTACACGCCGCGGCTATATCTACGACCTTATGGAGGCCGGCGCGATCGTGCGCACGGCATTCTGCGGCCCGTGCTTTGGCGCCGGCGACACGCCTGCCAACAACGGCCTTTCGATCCGCCACACTACGCGCAACTTCCCCAATCGCGAGGGTTCCAAGCCGGGTAATGGCCAGCTGAGCGCCGTGGCCCTGATGGACGCCCGCTCCATTGCGGCGACGGCGGCCAACGGCGGCGTTCTGACGCCGGCGACCGACCTGCCCGAGGAGACTTGGGACGAGGCCTGCGAGTACACCTTTGACGACGCGCCGTACAAAAAGCGCGTGTACTGGGGCTTTGGCAAGGCCGAGCCTGCCGACGAGTTGGTCGAAGGCCCCAATATCAAGCCGTGGCCCGCGATGGAGCCGCTCGGCGACGATATCCTGCTCAAGGTGTGCTCCAAGATCATGGACCCGGTCACCACGACTGACGAGCTCATTCCCTCGGGTGAGACGAGCTCCTTCCGCTCCAATCCGCTGGGCCTGGCCGAGTTTACGCTCAGCCGCCGTGACCCGGCCTACGTGGGCCGCTCCAAGGAAGTCGACGCCGTGGAGAAGCGTCGCGTGGCCGGCGAGGCCGCGGGCGACCTGGCGGCGCTCGATGCCGAGCTTGCCGGTGTTTTTGAGGCACTGGCCGGCGCGGGTGTCGCTGCCGATGCCAAGGCCACCGAGTTTGGTTCCATGATTTATGCCAAGAAGCCGGGCGACGGTTCTGCCCGCGAGCAGGCTGCGAGCTGCCAGCGCGTAATTGGCGGTCTGGCAAACATCGTCCACGAGTACGCCACCAAGCGCTATCGCTCCAACGTGATGAACTGGGGCATGGTGCCCTTCCAGATGGAGGCCGAGCCCAGCTTTGAGGTGGGCGACTACGTCTTTGTGCCGGGTATCCGCGCCGCGCTCGATGGCGACCTGAAGGGCATCGCCGCCTACGTGGTGCGCGCCGATGGTGCGGTCGAGCAGATTGAGCTCTACATTGCCGATATGACGGCAGAGGAGCGTGCCATCGTCAAGGCTGGCTGCCTGATCAACTACAACAAGTTCAAGGCAGCTGCCGAGTAACGCACTTAATTGTCCGCCCGGGGCTTACCCTTTCCCGCCCGCTCACGCGCTTCGCGAGGGTCGCGTTCGGGAAAGGGTAAGCCCCGGGCTACATTTCTGCGTTCTCGTTGGGTCTTGAGGGACGCTAATAAATAGACTTGCTTGATGCCGCCTCTGTTATCGGGGCGGCTTCTTTTGTCGAAAACCACCATGAGGGGGTAGGCGCCTTTGCGGTGGTTCCGTTTGTCTCGACCTGTAACATCTGGGCCCCTATTTGACGAGCGGTTGTTACAGATTGAGACAAACGATCGCCGCCGATCATTTCATCTCAATCTGTAACATCTAGGATCGAAAAGGGCCGCTAGATGTTACAGATCGAGACAGTGGAACATCGGAGCCGAAACCACCACAAAGGGGCCTGTCCCTTTCGTGGTGGTGGGGGGCGAGCTCGATGTTGCCGTGCTCGTTGAACGACATTCTAATGAGCGTCTCTACAGAATTTCATCTGGGCCGGCGGGTTTGGTTGTTTTGGGGATGCCGAGTTTGGATGACGCGAAATCGTCAACATCGTTCTTGATTCCATCTTTGGTGTAGACAGTGACCGTATAGGTGCTGTGCCCGAATTCGCTCTTGTCGCGTGTCGCCCAGGCCTGCCAGTAGGCAGCCCCGTTTCGCCCTTTGATTTTTCCGACACGGCGGAGTTCTGTTCGCTTTAATTGCTGGTTGCTATAGATGGTTCGACCGGCCTCCTCGGTGAGCCCGCACTGTCCAAGCATCTTGTCGAGGACTTGGTTCATGTGGCGCTCATCGGTGTTTGGTGCGTAGTCGTAGGCGAGGGTGATGGAGTCGAGTGGCTGGTCGTCGATCAGATAGTTTAGCGCCTGAGGTTCAAGGCAGAAATAGGGGGAGCATCCGTCGACCTTGCCGAGCAACGGTAACTTGGACTGCCAACTTCCGGTGGGAATTGCATATTCGTAGAACACGCCACGGCAGACAAAGGAGAGCGAGGTGGCACGCGAGCCGGCGTCGATCATCCCGCAAAGATCGAAGGGCGAGGCGATACCAAAAGAAAAGGGCGTGATGACGATAAGGACGAGCATCACGATGGGTATGGCGAGAATGGCGATGACGTTGCGACCGGTGGAATGAGACGGCTTCATATGCGCTCCTCGAGACAAAGATCTGTTGAGGATAGGCAGAAATGGATATGTTCAGAGAACAATTCAAGTTTAATCTCATGGCGCGAGATGGTCGACCGTTAGCGTTGAAAACCACCACAAAGGTGCCTGTCCCCTTTGTGGTGGTGAGGAGCGCGCGGCTTCTTTTGGTAATAGTGTTAGCTGGCGATATCATTAGTGCAGGTGGCGAAGGTTTGCATTGTGGGGTGTTTTGCCGTGAGCCGTTCTGCCCGTATTGGATTGATTGTCTTGGCGCTTGCGATCGCTGTGGTTGGCGCGGGCGCTGTCGGTATGGCATTTCTACCTGCTGCGGTGACGGAGCCGTTGGTCAAGCCTGTGGCTCAATCTGTCGAACTTCTTACCGGCGACGACAAGCCCGAGACCATTACCGTTGATTTTGATGAGCAGCCGGCTGTGCTGGGTATTAGCAATTATCCGTGTATTCAGCTTGGGGCCATGCGCTATACCACGGATACAAGCCTGATCGATAGGGCGTTCGAGCTACTCAAGGGCAAAACATTTAAGCGTTGGTATGGATATGCGTCCTATCGGGCAAAAGCGAACGACATGGTTGGCGGATGCCACTCTTCCATCGAGCTGGACACTGCGAAGGGCGCAAAGTTATGTGATGTCTCGTACGATCCGGGCTACGAGGGCAATGAGGGTCCGGGCATCTACATCATGGACGGCGATGTCGCTTATGTCATGGAGGGCGACCAGACCGAGCTCAACGATTTTATGGGCCAGTGTATCCAAGATGCCTATAAACAGACCTGCTTGCCTGACCCGCAGACTGCACGCGATAGTGGGTCTGCCCGTACATGGCTGCTCGAAGACGAGATGCCCTGGAGCGGCGAATCGGGAAGTACGGGTTCGGCGAAGGAGTAGAGACCGCGACCACCACAAAGGTACCCGTCCCCTTTGTAGTAGTTCTTGGTTTGTCTCGATTTGTAACATCTTGGCCGCTAAAAGTGGGCTTGGTGTTACAGATTGAGATTTTCGATTCAGGTGTCTTCTGTTCGTCTCGATCTGTAACAGATAGAGCCCTATTTGCCGAGTAGTTGTTACAGATTGAGATAAACGGGCGTTGCTGAGCATTTCATCTCGATCTGTAACATCTAGGATCAAAAATGGCTGCTAGATGTTACAGATCGAGATGGTAGTGCGCCCGGGCAGCGGCGGGCTGACATCTCAGTACCCTATCCATCAATCACTCAGAAAATCTTATATATAGAGACTTAGATTTGTGTATAAGATCGCACAAAGCTGGCAACATTACTTCTCGAACAACGTGAAGCCGCCCCGTAGGGCGGCCGCCCCAAGAGAGGTGATTCCATGAGAATCGATAAGCTAGCAATGACGTCGCGCGAGGCACTGCAGACCGCCATGAGCACGGCTGCCGACGCGCAGGCCGGCGCGGTGGAGCCGATTCACCTGCTGTCTGCCCTGCTCGGTGCCGGTGAGCGCAATATCTCCGTGATTATCGAGCGCATCGGTGCCGACCCGGCTCAGCTCGCACGCTCCACGCAGGATGCCATCGACCATGCGCCCAAGGTTTCGGGCGAGGGTCAGCAGATGGGCCTGTCCAACGAGCTCGTCCGCGTCATCGAGAAGGCCGAGAAGAAGGCCACCAAGATGGGCGACAGCTTTGTGGTGACCGAGCATCTGCTGATGGCACTTGCCGAGGACAAGGGCGAGGCGGGCCGCGTGCTGCGCGATGCCGGCGTCACCAAGGAGCGCATCGAGCAGGTCTACGAGGAGCTGCGCGGCGATGACCGCGTGACGTCTGCCGAAGACAAAACCCAGTTTGAGGCCTTGGAGCAGTACGGTCGCAACATCTGCGACCTCGCCCGTGCCGGCAAGCTCGACCCGGTCATCGGTCGTACCGACGAGATTCGCCGTACCATCCAGGTCCTGTCCCGCCGCACCAAGAACAATCCCGTGCTCATTGGCGAGCCGGGCGTAGGCAAGACAGCCATCGTCGAAGGTATCGCCCAGCGAATCGTGGCCGGCGACGTACCGAGCACCCTGCGCGACCGCGACCTTATCGAGCTCGACATGAGCGCGCTGGTCGCCGGCGCCAAGTACCGCGGCGAGTTCGAGGACCGCTTGAAGGCTGTACTCAAGGAAGTCCAAAAGTCCGAAGGCAAGGTCATCCTGTTCATCGATGAGCTCCACACCATCGTGGGCGCGGGTGCCACCGAGGGCTCCATGGACGCCGGCAACATCCTCAAGCCGGCGCTCGCCCGTGGCGACCTGCACGCGATCGGCGCGACCACGCTCGACGAGTACCGCAAGTACATCGAGAAGGACGCGGCGCTCGCTCGTCGTTTCCAGACCGTTATGGTGAGCGAGCCCACCGTCGAGGACACCATCTCGATCCTTCGTGGCCTCAAGGAGAAGTACGAGATCTTCCATGGCGTGCACATCACCGATAGCGCGCTCGTGGCCGCCGCCGATCTATCCGATCGCTATATTGCCGACCGCTTCCTGCCCGACAAGGCCATCGACCTGGTCGACGAGGCGGCAAGTCGCCTGCGCATGGAGCTCGACAGCATGCCGGTCGAGATTGACGCCACCACGCGTCAGCTCACCCAGCTGCAGATCGAAGAGCAGGCGCTCATGAAGGAGACCGACGACGCCTCCAAGGAGCGTCTGGAGGCCCTGCGCCAGGAGATTGCCGAGGTCCAAGAAAAGCTCAACGTGCAAAAGGCCGGCTGGCTCAACCAGAAGAACGCCATCGACCACGTGCAGGAGCTTAAGGGTCAGCTCGACGAGGCCAGAAGCGAAGAGGAGCGCGCGACGCGCAACGGCGACCTGGG
Source organism: Collinsella aerofaciens (assembly GCA_048503295.1). Taxonomy (GTDB): domain Bacteria; phylum Actinomycetota; class Coriobacteriia; order Coriobacteriales; family Coriobacteriaceae; genus Collinsella; species Collinsella aerofaciens_CI. The sequence goes on from DBFRVO010000027.1 coordinate 54,291, forward strand.
CCGTGCGTCCGAGCTGCGCTACTCCGTGATTCCGGGTCTGCAGCAGCAGATTCAGGATTCCGAGGCTGCGCTCGAGGCGCAAAAGCAGCAGGACGGCGAAGGCCTCAACGAGCAGGTGACCTCCGATGAGATCGCCGAGGTCGTGAGTGCCTGGACCGGCGTGCCCGTGTCCAAGATGATGCAGGGCGAGCTCGACAAGCTGAAGGGCTTGGAGGGTGAGCTGCATAAGCGCGTCATCGGTCAGGACGAGGCCGTCTCCGCCGTTGCCGCGGCCGTGCGCCGCAGCCGTGCGGGTCTCTCCGATCCGGACAAGCCCATCGGCAGCTTCTTCTTCCTGGGCCCCACCGGCGTGGGCAAGACCGAGCTCGCCAAGGCGCTTGCCGAGTGCCTGTTCGATGACGAGCGCGCGCTCGTGCGTATCGACATGTCCGAGTACATGGAGAAGTTCAGCGTCCAGCGTCTGATCGGTGCGCCTCCGGGATACGTGGGCTACGACGAGGGCGGCCAGCTCACCGAGGCCGTGCGCCGTCGTCCGTACTCCGTGATCTTGCTCGACGAGATGGAGAAGGCCCATCCGGATGTCTTTAACGTGCTGCTGCAGGTGCTTGACGACGGCCGCCTGACCGACGGTCAGGGTCGCCAGGTGTCCTTCAAGAACACGATTATCATCATGACGTCTAACGTGGGCTCCAAGGCCATCGCCGAGCTTTCCGGCAAGGACGAGGAGGAGATGCGCCATCAGGTCGACGTCGCCATGGCTCAGACCTTCCGCCCCGAGTTCCTCAACCGTATCGACGATATCGTGGTGTTCCATCCGCTCGGCATGGCGCAGATCGAGAAGATCGTCGACATCCAGCTCGCCGACGTCCGCGCGCGTCTGGCCAAGGAGCGCATGACGCTTGCCATCACCCCGGCGGCCAAGCAGATGCTTGCCGTGGGTGGCCTGGACCCCGTGTTCGGCGCCCGTCCGCTCAAGCGCCTGGTCCAGCGCGAGGTCGTGGATGCCATTGCTGCCGCTATCATCGACGGCACGGTGCGCGAGGGCGATCAGGTGACGGTCGATGTCGACAAGGACGGCGGCTTTACCGTCGTGTGCGACAACACGCCGGCGGCCACCTACGAGGTCCCCGACGCCGAGTAGATTTTTGGGACATGCCTTAAAATCTGCCAGTCGTCTCTAAACGCCAAGGGCGGCGGATCCAATTGGGTCCGCCGCCCTTTTTCGTGCGACAATAGATGATGTTGAACGGATGCGATGCAAGGAGCTATGCAGATGAAAGACGAGATCAAGACGCACGCACCGGCGGCTGAGGCAGCGCCCGCCGTGCCGGTCGCACCGAAGGCTTCTCCCAAACCGGCGCCCAAGCCGCGCGACCCCTATATCCGTGCCGAGAACGAGGACGATGACGGTTACGACCCCTACAGCGACCGACGCCCCGAGCGCGAGCCGATGTTCGAAGCCGATCCGTGGCGCTAAGTGCCACCAATAAGTTGCGGTGAAATAGGGACTGTTTTGCGGTTTGACCAGCAAAAACAATCCCTATTTCACCGCAACTGCGTTGGGCGGCTGTCTTCGGGCCGGCTAGTCCTGGGCTTTGATACTCGGCAGGAGAATCTGGGCGAGGTAGTCGGTTTCGAGCTTAGTGGCACCATCGGCCTTGCCGTCTTTACCCACCAGGTCGTTCTTGATCTGGCTATACGTATAGCGGTTGCCGGTCGTAAGCTCGACAAGCTCAATGGCCGTATCCATGGGGTAGGTCGACACGGGATTCTGCGTCCGCCCGTTGATGGTCTGGGGCACCACGTACGGATAGACGGGGCCGCTGGCGTAGACGGTATAACCGTTGCCTAGATTGGCCGCACCCAAAACCGTATCGCCTTCATCGGGCGTAAAGCTCTCGCCCTCGCGCACCGCGACAAGCGTCACGAGCGGTGTGTTGGTGTCGCCGTCCAGATAAATGCACAGCGTGTTGCCGTTCTGCCAGGTTGCGACCTTGCCATACCACTCAACCGGAATATCGAGCTGATACAGGTTCGTCGCCTTGTGCCGAGCGTCGGCATCGCGGGCGGACTGAGCCTCGCTTGCGCTTACGGCATTGACGGCGGCGTCGCGCCGCGCGGTTGCTGCCTGCTGGAGCACTTTGGCAGCCGCGGCGGAGCTCGCACCGCCCTCCTCGGCATACTTGGCGGCGGCATCGATCTGGTCGTCAGTCACCGTGTCGGCCGAAGGCACCTTGAGCTTAAAGGTGGCCTGGGCACTTAAATCCTGTCCATCGCTCTTAACGGTGACCTGCGTCTTGGTGGTCGGGACGGTATAGATGGTGCCGTCGGCCGCGATGGGGGAGGCAGCGATGGAGAGCGTGTAATCGCCGGGCAGCAGTTTGATGCCGCGGCCGTGCTCGTCAACATAGAGCGTTTCGCTCACGGAGGAGCCGTCAGAATCCTGACCGCTCACCTGTACGGGAATCTTGGAGCCAGTGGAACAGTCGAGGCCCGCGGCATGCATGCCAATCTGCACCGACATCATCGTGTGGGCATTGGCGGCGACAGCGGCAGCCTGCTCTTGCTGATATCCGTTCCAGGCAGCATAGCCTGCACCGCCGGCGACGAGCGCGACGGCCACGACACCGGCGACCATCAGATTGCGGCGCTTGGGCGACATCTTGCGATGGCGGACCTCGGCCTCGCGTGCCGAGGGAACGGACGGCAGGGGTATATCGCCCATGGCGATGGTCTCGTCCACGGCTGGTGCGGAACCCAGGCCAGGAAGCTCGCGAGTCAGCGAATCCTCGGCCGGCAAGCTGTCGAGCAAGACGGTTTCCTCGCCCGTGTCGGATTCGGGCTGGTTGCCGGCCTCGCTTTCGGTGCCTTCGTGATCTGCCTCATCCTCGGCAGGCTCAACGTCGCCTGCATCCTGATTATCGGATTGCGCCTCGGTTTCCGGCTCATCCTGCACATCAACGCCCGAATCGTCAAACGCAATCTCATCGAGTGAAATCCGGTCTAAGCTCTCCAAGGCCTCAGCGCAAGCTTCTGCATCTTGGGCCGCATCCTCTTGGCCCATCGTCTCATCATTCATACATCCCCCAAGCTCAATATCGGGACAACACTGTACCCAAAAATGGAGCCATATAAAGCGCGTGCGAAATATAAGATCCGATTTAACCTGAGCGCATCGTTCGGCCGCATCCTCGCGGCGGCAAAAGGCCCCCGGAACGCGAACGAATCACATTCCGGGGGCTCTACAATGCGTTGAGTTGCGCGGAGCCGGCTATGCTGCTTCGTGCTCAAGCGATGTCTGCGCCGGGCGCGTTACTCGGCGTGTGCGTAATCCACCTTGGCGCGGCGAGCGGTAGCCTTCTCCCAATCGCTGGTGCCCTCAAAGACATCCTGCTTGTAGGGATTGCGGCCGAGCTTCTTGGCGCGGTAGGCGATGTAGATGATCGCGGCGACGTTGGCGACCAGTGCGGCGATCGAGACCGCGGTAGCGGCGCCGGGGTCGAGCGTGGAGTGGGTCACAAAGATGGACTCCTCCTGGAAGTAGGGGAATACCTGGGCAAACATGCACCAAATAGCCAGCGTAAAGGCGCGGTTCTGGATCCAGCCGCCCTTGTTCCAGATAAAGGCGGCGACGGTGGGCGCCAGCAGCAGCGCAAAGCCGCAGAACCAGGAGTGGGTGGGCAGGCAGTTGTAGGTGTAGCAGAAGTTCCAGATATCGTAGGCGATGATGTAGACCCAGGTCATGTCGGGCCACAGCATATCGGTCTGATCCTCGGAGGCGTAGACGCTCCACCAACCGGTCATGCAGAAGATGTTGATGAGACCGGCGATGCCGTTGAACACGTTGTTCCAGCCGGCCAGCTGCGTAGCACCTTCGGAGGTGACCCAGGTGGACTCGCCCAGGACAAAGAAGTGATAGGCGCTCTCAAAGTCGGATACGACGGCGATCATGATGTTGATGGCGACGATCACAAACGGCCATGCGCGGAACCAATGCGCCTTGCCGATCTTTCCCCACTGGTACTTAATGGCAATGAAGCCCCAGCAACCGGCGAGCGCCGCGTATACCTTGGCGTAGTGGAACCAGCTGTTCTGGTACACATGGGTGGGGTTGGTGAGCGCCCACTCGGCGCCTTGCGAAACGCCCACGGCGATGGCGACGCAGTAGATGGTCATGGCCAGCGGAGCCACGCCAAAGATGATTGCCGCGCCCAGCTTGGTGCGGCGGCCGACTTCGTTGAGCACGATCAGGCCAATAAAGACCATGGCCCAGCCGGCCCAGTGGATAAGGGTATCGCTACCCCAAACATCGAACAGCATGCTGCTCTCCTTTCACACGCCCGCGGCCCCTCTTCTGATCGCGGGCAGTTTGGCCAAATGTCGTCAGTTCTGGGGCTTGCGCTCCGGATACTTGGCGGTATAGCCCTCGATGTGGAGTGTCGAGGCGATGATTTCCTTGACCGTTTCGTCGGGCACATCGGGGTGCGTGCGGATATACATCAAAAGGCCCATGATGAGGGTGTAGAACGTCTCGTAGACATGGTCGATGCGTAGCTCATGATGGGCGATAAAATCCACTACGGTGGTGTCGCAGATATACTGCGCCACGCGCTGGACCACGTTGTGCAAAAAGCCGCCGTAGAGCGCGCCGCTGCTCGAGGTAAGCGTGCTCGGCAGCTCGTGGCCGCTGGCGACCAGGCGCTTAAAGAGCGGGGCGACGGTGTCGAGCGCGCCCTCGATATCACCGACGGTGCGGTCGGCGTTCCACCGCTCGAGTTCGGAGATAAAGTCGTCGATCGCCTCGTCCATAACAGCGGTGACGGCGGCGTCCATGTCGGCGAAGTAGTGGTAGAACAATGAACGCGTGCAGCCGGCTCGCTTGGTCACGGCCGATACCGATAGGTGGGACACGCCCAGCTCGGAGCTTACGGTGCGCACGGCATCGAGGATCTCGCGACGGCGTTCGTCGCCCGTCAGGCGCTTTGCCGCGCTATCGGATGCGGGGACGGCATCGACCACAGAGGTACCTGCTGTGTTATTGCCCATGTTTTGCCGCCTTTCATCCTCTTTTGCCTGACCGTTCGCCTAACAGTCTTGAATATTGTTGACGGTTCGTCAATACTATTTTTGACACAATGTCAACAATGGCGGGTGAACGGCATGGGGGCATGTCCGGCCTGCAAAAAAAGAGGGGCGCTGCGGTCCCGCCGGGCTGCGGCAAGAGAAGGGACAACCATGATTCTCAACGGACCGGGGATTAGTTACACCGAGCCCGACATCGGTTCGGAGTTCGTGCCGCCGCTGCCGGAGCATCCGCGCGAGGCCATCGTCAAGCTGTGCGAGCACTGCACCAACCGTCTGCTGCATCGCGACGAGCTGCTGGGCTACGAGTACTGGTCGTTTGCCGAGGCCGCAACCGACGAGCAGGCCGAAGTGCTCTGCAAGATGAAGATGCGCCGTCCCTATACGCTGCCCGAGATGGTCAAGCTCACCGGCATGCCCGAAGCCGATATCGAGAAGATGCTCGACGACATGAGCTACACGGGTCTGCTCGAGTACAACTGGGAAAACCCCGAGCGCGCCAAGCAATGGGTGTTGCCCATGCTGGTGCCGGGTTCTGCCGAGTTCCTCAACATGCGCGTGAGCCAGCTCGAGGAGCACCCGGTCTATGCCAAGTTCTTTGAGCAGGCGTCCAAGGGACCGCTGTCCAAGGCCACGCCGATGGTGCCGCCCGGAGGCGCCGGCATCGGCATGCACGTCATTCCGGTCGAGAAGGCCATCGACGCCGCGAGCACCTCGGTGCCGATCGAGCATATCGAGCATTGGCTCGACAAATACGATGGCAAATATGCCGCCAGCACCTGCAGCTGCCGCGCGAGCCGTCGCGTGATGGGTGAGGGCTGCGCCGACGACCCGGCCGATTGGTGCATCGCCGTGGGCGATATGGCCGACTACGTGGTTGAGACCGATCGTGGCCATTACGTGACCCGCGACGAGGTTTACGACATCTTGCGCCAGGCCGAGGACAACGGCTTTGTGCACCAGATCACTAATATCGACGGCGAGAACAAGATCTTCGCCATCTGCAACTGCAACGTCAACGTGTGCTACGCCCTGCGCACCTCGCAGCTGTTCAACACGCCCAACCTGTCGCGCTCGGCCTATGTCGCTAAGGTCGAGAAGGACAAGTGCGTGGCCTGCGGTCGCTGCGTCGAGGTGTGTCCGGCCGGCGCCGCCAAGCTGGGCCAGAAGCTCTGCAGCAAAAAGGCCGGCGGACAGGTGCCCGAGTATCCGCGCCAGGAGCTGCCCGATGCCACCAAGTGGGACCACACCAAGTGGTCGCCCAACTACCGCAACGACAACCGCATCGAGACGCATGAGTCCGGCACCGCTCCCTGCAAGACGGCCTGCCCCGCGCACGTTGCCGTTCAGGGCTATTTGAAGCTCGCGGCTCAGGGTCGCTATGACGAGGCGCTGGCACTCATTAAGCGCGAGAACCCGCTGCCCGCTATCTGCGGCCGTGTGTGCAACCGCCGCTGCGAGGACGCCTGCACCCGCGGCCGTGTGGACGCCGCCGTGGCCATCGACGAGGTCAAGAAGTTCATCGCCCAGCGCGATCTGGATGCCGCGACCCGCTACGTCCCGCCCGTGGTGACGCCGACGCGCGCTGGCGGCTTTGATCAGAAGATCGCCATCATCGGTGCCGGTCCGGCCGGCCTGTCCTGCGCTTTCTATCTGGCCGAGAAGGGCTACAAGCCCGTCGTCTTCGAGAAAAACGAGCGCCCGGGCGGCATGCTCACCTACGGCATTCCCAGCTTTAAGCTGCAGAAGGACGTCATTGAGGCCGAGGTCGAGATCATTCGCCTGATGGGTGCCGAGTTCCGCTATGGCGTGGAGGTCGGTCGTGATGTGACGCTCGACGAGCTGCGCGCGCAGGGCTTTAAGGCCTTTTACGTGGCCATCGGCTGCCAGGGCGGCCGCCTTGCCGGTATTCCGGGCGAGGATGCCGTGGACGTGACCGTGGCCGTCGACTTCCTTCGCGAGGTTAACAGCGGCAAGATCGATACCCTGTCCGGCCGCACCATTGTGGTGGGCGGCGGCAACGTGGCCATCGACGTTGCCCGCAACGCCTGCCGTCTGGGCTCTGGGCACGTTGAGATGTTCTGCCTGGAGAGCGAGGTCCAGATGCCCGCCAGCGAGGAAGAACGTCGCGAGGCCGTTGAGGACGGCGCTCACATCAGCTGCGGCTGGGGCCCCAAGGAGATTCACCTGGACGAGGCCGGTCGTGTGTGCGGTATCACCTTCAAGCGCTGCACGCGTGTCTTTGACGACGAGGGCCGTTTTGCGCCCGAGTACGACGAGAACGATCTGCGCCGTGTCGATGCCGACCGTGTCGTCATGTCGATTGGCCAGTCCATTGTGTGGGGCGACCTGCTGGCTGGCTCCAAGGTGGAGCTCGGCCGCGGCCAGGGCGCCCTTGCCGATCCCCAGACTTACCAGACCGCCGAACCCGACATCTTTGTGGGTGGTGACGTCTACACTGGCCCCAGCTTTGCCATCGACGCTATCGCCGCCGGCCACGAGGCCGCGGTGTCCATCCATCGCTTTGTGCAGCCGGGCTCCACGCTCACCATCGGCCGCAATCAGCGCCGCTACACCGCGCTCGACCGCGACGACGTTGTGCTCGAGAGCTACGACAACGCGAGCCGCGAGGTTGCCCACGTGGACCGCGAGCGCGAGAAGGCTGCGCCGTTTAGCGAGTACGTCGAGACCTTTACCGAAGAGCAGGTGCGCGCCGAGACCGCCCGTTGCCTGGGTTGCGGTGCCTCGATCGTCGACCCCAACAAGTGCATCGGCTGCGGCCTGTGCACCACCAAGTGCGCGTTCGACGCCATCCATCTGGATCGCGACCGCCCCGAGTGCTCCACGATGGTCAAATACGAGCAAAAGCTCCCAAGCCTCGGCAAGTACGCGCTCAAGCGCGCCATCAAGATTAAGCTCGGTCGCAAGTAAGTAGCCATAACGGGAACGGCGGAAGAAAAAGTGCATGAATTGGGGATCGTCTATCACATCATTCGCGATGTCGAGAACGTGGCGCGCGCCAATGGCGTGCGTCGCGTTTCGAGCGTCACGCTGCTGCTGGGCGAGGTCTCGGGCGTCGTTCCCGACTTGCTACTCGACGCTTGGCGCTGGGCAGCAGATAAAAAGCCTATCGCGCAGGGCGCGGAGCTTATCGTGGAGCCCGTCGAGGCCGTGACACATTGCGAGGCGTGCGGCCGCGACTACGCGACGGTCGAGCACGGCAAGACCTGTCCCCATTGCGGTAGCGGCGAGACATACCTGCTGCAGGGCCAAGAGGTCATGATCAAACAGATCGAGACCCCCGACGAGGACCCGGCAGACGCTGCTCCTGACGGCCTCTCCGACGTCCCCGACGCCGTCGACGCCGCCAACCCCCTCCACATCGCCTAGGATTCCCTATAAGTTGCGGTGAAATAGTTCCTAAATTCAGCCTTCTGGCTCTTAAACAAGAACTATTCCACCGCAACTATTTTGAGTGGTTTCATAGACCATAAGTCACGAAAATAGTCAAGCCATGTCTGTTTAAACAAAATAGCGGCAGTACAAGCGCATTCGCGCTTGCCTAAAATCGATATTAATGAACAGCCTGCTTGTATCTGTAAAATGCATGGCTTGATGAGCGACGCCTTGTCGTGTAATGAGTCAAAAAGCAGTAACGTAATCAACTTGTAACAAACCTAGACGTTTAAACAAATAATCCAACCTTTTGCGGATTTAGCTATAATTCCACAAACCAAACAGCTATACTCCTTTACATGTCGTGTAGGAAATACGTAGACAAAAAGGAGGTTATGTGATGGTAAGTATTGTTCTTGCTAGCCACGGGGACTTGGCAGCTGGAATCAAGCAGACGGGCTCGATGGTCTTTGGCGATCAGCCGTCTGTTGCCGTGGTCTCGCTCGAGCCGAGCATGGGCCCCGACGACTTCCGTGCCAAGGTCGAGGAATCAATCGCTTCCTTCGAAGACCAGGAGCAGGTGCTCTTCCTCGTTGATCTGTGGGGCGGCACGCCGTTCAACCAGATCAGCGGGCTCATCGAGGGCCACGATTCCTGGGCTATCGTCACCGGTGTCAACCTGCCTATGCTCATCGAGGCATATTCGCAGCGCTTTGACGCAAAGAACACTGCACATGCGATCGCAAAACATCTCGTGACTGAGGCTAAGGCTGGCGTGCGTGTCAAGCCCGAGTCTCTGGAGCCCGAGGAGAAGAAGCCGGCTGCGGCCGCCGCTGCTCCTGCAGGCGCCATCCCTCCGGGAACGGTCATCGGCGATGGGCACATCAAGATCGCCCACGTCCGTATCGACACCCGTCTGCTTCATGGTCAGGTGGCCACCACGTGGACCAAGCAGATCAACCCCAACCGCATCATCGTGGTTTCCGACGGCGTTGCTCACGACGAGCTCCGTAAGACCATGATCGAGCAGGCTGCCCCTCCGGGAGTCCATGCCAACGTCGTGCCCATCAAGAAGATGGCCGAGGTCGTCAAGGACACGCGCTTTGGTGACACCAAGGCCATGCTGCTCTTTGAGAACCCGCAGGATCTGCTCAAGGCCATCGAGGCCGGCGTCGACATCAAGGAAGTCAACATCGGTTCCATGGCTCACTCCAAGGGCAAGGTCGTCGTCACCAACGCCGTCGCTATGGGCGATGACGATGTCAAGACTCTCGAGGCTCTCAAGGCCAAGGGCGTCAAGTTCGAGGTCCGCAAGGTTCCTTCGGATTCCTCCGAGGATCTCGACGCCATGTTGAAGAAAGCTAAGGCCGAACTGGCCGCTCAAGCATAGTAAAGGAGGGTCCGATACATGTCTGCAATCACTATTCTGCTTGTTGCGATTGTCGCGTTGCTTGCCGGTATGGAAGGCATTCTGGATGAGTTCCAGTTCCATCAGCCGCTCGTGGCATGCACGCTTATCGGTCTCGTAACCGGTCACCTTCAGGAGGGCATCCTCCTGGGCGGTTCGCTCCAGATGATGGCCCTTGGCTGGGCTAACGTCGGCGCCGCCGTCGCGCCTGACGCCGCTCTGGCCTCGGTCGCTTCTTCGATCATCATGGTGCTCGCCCTCAACGGTGGCGCCACCGATTCGGCCAAGGCCGTTACCACCGCTATCGCCGTCGCCGTCCCGCTGTCGGTCGCTGGTCTGTTCCTGACCATGATCTGCCGTACCATTGCTACCGCTATCGCTCACGCCATGGACGGTTGCGCCGAGAAGGGCGACTTCTCCGGCATCGAGCGCTGGCAGTATGCTGCCATCCTCATGCAGGGCCTTCGTATCGCCATCCCGGCAGTGCTTCTGTGCGTCATCCCGGCCGAGGCCGTTACCAACGCGCTTAACGCTATGCCCGACTGGCTGTCCGGCGGCATGGCTGTCGGCGGCGGCATGGTTGCTTCCGTCGGTTACGCCATGGTCATCAACATGATGGCCACCAAGGAGACCTGGCCGTTCTTCGTCCTCGGCTTTGTCCTTGCTGCCATCCCTCAGCTCACGCTGATCGCCCTTGGTCTCATCGGCATCTCCCTTGCCCTCATCTACCTTGGCCTTAAGGACCTGGCCAAGCAGGGTGGCGGCATGGGCGGTGGCTCCGGCGACCCGCTCGGCGACATTCTGAACGATTACGAGTAGGAGGGGAGTGATACATATGGCAGAGAACAAGATTCAGCTTACCAAGGCTGACCGCAAGAAGGTTTGCTTCCGTCATCAGTTCCTTCAGGGCTCGTGGAACTACGAGCGTATGCAGAACGGCGGCTGGTGCTTCGCAATGATCCCTGCGATCAAGAAGCTCTACACCAGCAAGGATGACCAGATTGCCGCTCTTAAGCGCCACCTGGAGTTCTATAACACCCACCCCTATGTTTCCGCCCCCGTCATTGGCGTTACCCTCGCCCTCGAGGAGGAGCGCGCCAACGGTGCTCCGATCGATGATGTCGCCATCCAGGGCGTCAAGGTCGGTATGATGGGCCCGCTCGCCGGCGTCGGTGACCCCGTCTTCTGGTTCACCCTTCGCCCGATTCTGGGCGCTCTGGGCGCTTCCCTGGCCATGTCCGGCAGCATCGTCGGTCCGCTGCTGTTCTTCTTCGCGTGGAACATCATCCGTTACGCTTTCCTGTGGTACACGCAGGAGTTTGGCTACAAGGTCGGCTCCTCCATCGCCAAGGACCTCTCCGGTGGTCTGATGGGCAAGGTCACCGAGGGCGCTTCCATCCTGGGTATGTTCATCATCGGCGCCCTGGTCGAGCGCTGGGTGTCCATTTCCTTCACCCCGATCGTCTCCACGGTCAAGCAGTCTGCTGGCGCCTTTATCGACTGGGCTAGCCTGCCCTCCGGTTCCGAGGGTATCAAGGAAGCGCTGACGATGTACAACTCCGTCGGTGCTACCGCCCTTGATCAGATGAAGGTCACCACGCTTCAGGCCAACCTCGATCAGCTCATCCCCGGCCTTGCCGCCGTGTGCCTGACCCTGCTGGTCTGCAAGCTCCTCAAGAAGAAGGTCAGCCCGATCGTCATCATCCTGGCTCTCTTCGCCGTCGGCATCATCGGTCGCTTCTGCGGCTTCATGTAAGCACGCTTCGGCTTAAGACCGAGAGTTGCTAGGTAAGGGCTTTTGAGCCATTGAAACGGACCGCACCCGGTGGGTACACTGGATGCGGTCCGATTGTTTTTATTGGAGGGCGAGGCGCGTATGGCGCAATCTCAGAACAGCACGGTCGATCTGGCAACGCCGGCAACCTGCCTGATGGGGCTTACCAGCCACGGCAACGTGATGGTGGGCAATAAGGCGTTCGAGTATTACAACGAGCGCAATCCCGAGGATTATATTCAAATCCCGTGGGATGAGGTCGACTATATTGCCGCCGAGGTTTTACGCGGCACCAAGAAGATCACGCGTTTTGCCATCTTCACCAAGGACAACGGTCACTTTACGTTTTCGACGCGCGACGACAAAGAGACGCTTCGTGCTGTCCGCAAGTACGTCGACGAGGATAAGCTTGTGCGTTCGCCCGACTTTATCGATGTGACGGCCAAGGGCGCCAAGAGCATCCCCTCCGTTATCAAAAACCTCTTCCACAAAGGTAACTAGCTCCTCATAAGTTGCGGTGAAATAGTTTCTAAATACGGCTTTAGATGCTTCATACAGGAACTATTCCACCGCAACTTCGAAGTCTAGTCATGCGACGTATTGCGATGCAGTAAATCTGCTACACTAGTACAACATGCCTCCGTAGCTCAGGGGATAGAGCACCGCTCTCCTAAAGCGGGTGTCGACGGTTCGAATCCGCCCGGGGGCACCAGAGGAATATCGAGCCCGGTACCGCTACGGTGCCGGGCTCTTCTGGTCTAAGGGCAGGATTCGGACCGTCGACACCCGCGTCACTCATTTCCCCGCGGGGGGGAGTTTTCGAATCCGCGATCGCGTCGGAAATGTTGGTGTAAGCGCGCCGACGGCTGACCGCCAAACGCAAGCGGCCCCTGTCCTAGAATCTGGAATTGCTACATAACACAGGTTCTGGGAAAGGACAGGGACCGCTATGGAGATATTAGCAGACGC
>DBFRVO010000028.1:0-41672 GCA_048503295.1 Collinsella aerofaciens
AGCTCAAGCCCATAAGGAGGGCCTACGAGGCATGGGTCGAGGCCGGACTTCCGCTCGATTGGGACAGGCAAGCCTTCGAGGCCGAGCGCAAAATGGATTCTAAAAAACACCTTGCCAAATAGGAGCGTCAGGACGCAAGAAGCCCTCGCCGCACGAAGTGCGCAGCGAGGGCTTCTTGCATGTCCGAGGACGCGCCGGAAAGAAAACAAACGGCGGCCCCGGACAACGACTACAGGGCTATCGATTACCCCGTGTTCTGCAGACCTGCCGAGACGCCGGTCACAGTCGAAAGAATCAGGCTCATGTACTCGGCCTTCTTCTCCTCGGCCATCTCGTCCTGATTCATGCGCACCTCGCGAAGGGCGCGAACCTGGGCGATGGACAGGGCGTCGACATAGGGGTTACGCACGCGAACGGCGCAGCCGAGCACGCGGCGGCGCTGCAGCGGCCACTCGTCACCAACGATGGCAAGGACCCACTTACGCGTGAGCTGCATCTCGGTAAAGACCTTCTCGGACAGATCCTGGCGATCGCCCAGGTGCAGATACATCTTGGCGATGCGCTGGTCGGTCTTGGCGATCGACATCTCGATGTTGTCGATAAAGGTGCGGAAGAACGGCCACTCCTGGTAGGCAGCCTTAAGCTGGTCCAGATCGCCAAACTGCTCGCAGGCGGTACCCAGGCCGTACCAAGCGGCCAGATTGATGCGCGCCTGGCTCCAGCTGAAGATCCACGGAATGGTACGCAGGTCGTCGAGCGACTTGGCACCCAGGCCGCGCTTGGCAGGACGCGAGCCGATCGGCAGCAGACCGACCTCGGTCAACGGCGTCACGGTCGAGAACCACGGCGTAAAGTCCTCGGTGTTCAGCAGGTCCAGATAGCGCTCGTGGCTTGCGGCGTTGAGCTTCTCGGCCATATCCCAGAACTTCTGCGTGGTCTCGGTGTTGGTCTTCTCGACACTCGGGGCCGACTGCAAAAGCGTTGCGGCGGCAACGGACTCAACATGGCGCTGAGCCAGCGTGCGGTTGCCGTAACGGGCAAAGATGACCTCACCCTGCTCGGTGAGCTTAAAGAAGCAGTTGACCGAACCCTTGGGCTGAGCCAGCACGGCCTTGTTGGCCGGGCCGCCGCCACGGCCCACGGCACCGCCGCGACCGTGCATGAGTACCAGATCGATATCGTTCTTCTCGGCCCACTTGGCAATACGCTCCTGTGCGGAGTGCAGCGCGAGCATAGCCGTGGTAGGACCGGCGTCCTTGGAGGAGTCGGAATAGCCCAGCATAACCTCCATGCGGCGGTTGGTCTGGGCAAGGCGCTTCTGCACCACGGGCAGCGTGAGCATCTGGTCGAGCACGTCGACGCAGCCCTCGAGGTCCTCGAGCTGCTCGAACAGCGGGATCACATCGAGCTCGGGGACATCCTCCTCGTGTGCAAAGGACAGGTGGGCGAGCTCAAAGACGTCGGCCACATGCTGGGCGCTCTTGGTGAACGAGATGATATAGCGGTGCGCCATCTTCTTGCCGTAGCGCTTTTGGATGGAGCCGATGGCACGGAAGGTATCGATGACCTCGCGCGTCATGGGCTGCAGGTCGCCATGGATACCGTTCTCGTGGATATCCTTGAGGGCGCGGGCGTGCACCACGGAGTGCTGACGGAACTCCATCTCGACCATATGGAAGCCGAAGGACTCGACCTGCCAGATGATGGTCTGGACCGGGCCGTAGGCAGCACGGACGGCACCGCAGGCGGCCAGCGAACGCTGGACGACGCGCAGGTCATCCAGGAACTCGTCGGCGCTGTGGTACATGGTGTCGGTGATACGACGGACGGTGGCGTTCAGGCGGTCGGCCATGACGAGCATGACGGCGCGATGCGGCTCGTGCTCGGAGATCAGCTCGGCGCGGGCCGTGTAACGAGGGCTCATCTCGACCTGATGGTTCCACAGGTTAATGAGCTCGGCCGACGGCTTGCTGTAGGTAGCCTCGAGCGTGAGGTTGCGGCCGATGTGGCGGCACTTGTCCTCGAGCTTGAGCACCATGTGCGTAAAGTACTTGGCGGCGACCTCACGGCTCACCTTGGCGGTGACGTTGGGGTTACCGTCGCGGTCGGAACCGATCCAGCTGCCGGGATGGAAGAACGCCGGGCACAGCGGCGGCACAGTACCGGCCTTGTCGCCCAGCACCCAATCGTCAAAACGACGATAGATAACGGGGATAACGTCGAACAGCGTGTTATCGAAGATGTCGATGATGGTATCGGCTTCCTCGACCGGCGTGGGCTTCTTGAGCGCGATGGGACTCGTACGCACCAGGGCGTCGATCTCCTGCAGCATATGGCGCTCGTTCTCCACCAGGTCGGAGCCGCCCAGACGCGGACGCTCCTCCAGCAGGTTGGAGATACGGCGGATCTTGCCCTCGACGGCCTTACGACGGGCCTCGGTGGGATGTGCGGTAAAGACAGGGTGGAACTCGAGCTTGTCGAGCAGCTCGTTGGCACCCTCGACACCCAGCTCATTCACCAGCTGGTGATAGGCAACGGTAAGCTCGTTGGCAGGATCGACCTCGGTATCGGTCGACGCACCGGCCTCGCGCTCGCGCAGCTGCGCCACACGGTAGTTCTCCTCCGACAGGTTTGCCAGATGGAAAAAGCTCGTAAAGGCGCGAACGATGACCTGCTGCTTATCGAGCGGCAGGCTGTCGATCAAATCGACGACCTCACGAAATGCCACGGCAGTGGGCTCGTCGGCGGTGGGCACGCCCTGCTCGTCGACGGCTTCGTCGGCAGCGCAGGTACCGGGGTTGCCGGCATTGACCACAATCTCGGCTGTCAAAATCTTGTCGAACAGGTCCGCGATCTCGGGATCATACTCGCTAAGCACACGGCGCTCCAGGCGCAAGAACAGCGCCAGATTGTCGCGCAGCTCCTCGGGGATCTCGATCTCGGCGAGACGCTCCCTGGACTCGGCATTCGAGCCGATTCGGTTAACGAGGCGGTTGACCACGGCAGCGACGCGCGCCGCGGCTTCGGGTACAGACTGGTTGCTTAGGTTCTCAGCCACGTTTCCTCCCATTCCTCCTTCTATGCACGTAACATGCGGTATTCATTATAGGCGCTTGAGAAATACTTTCGACACTGATTGCGCTTTACCACACAAAAGTATTTTCTGCATTGCAAAGGTTTTTGCCCTAAATGGTCGTATTTCTCGGTGGGCGGCATACGTAAACGGGGGCATTCCGCATAAAAGCGAAACACCCCCGTAACAATCGCTCTCCATGAGCAGGGCACGTTAGCAGGCCCGAAGCTCAAAAAGATGCGCTACAGGCGCTCGCGAACCGCCTCGACGACGTTGTCCAGATCGGCGAGCACCTCGTCATGGCTCTGCATGTCGCGCACTTTGACCTTGCCGGCGGCAAGCTCGTCGCCACCCAGGACCAAGATGAGCTTGGCGCCTACCTTATCGGCTTGCTTAAACTGGGCCTTGAGCGAACGACCCTGATAGTCGGCCTCGGTCACGATACCTGCGGCGCGAAGCTCCTGCGTAATGGCAAAGACGTTCTGACGCAGCTCCTTGCCGGCGTTGGCGACATAGACGCACGGGGCCTCATCGGCACCCAAATCGCTGCCAAAGGCCTGCAGGGCCAGCAGGGCGCGCTCAAAACCGACAGCAAAGCCGACGCCCGCCGTGGGCTTGCCACCCTCGAGCTCGACCAGGCCATCGTAGCGGCCGCCGCCGCCGATGGAGCCGACGCCGGCGCCAGGGGCCTCGACCTCAAAGACAGTACGGGTGTAGTAGTCCAGGCCGCGCACCAAGGTGGGATCCTCGACATACTCGATACCGGCGGCATCCAGATAGCGCTTGACCTGCTCGTAGTGCTCGCGGCACTCATCGCACAGGTTGTCACCCATCAGCGGAGCCTCGGCCATGATCTCGCGGCAGTGGTCGTTCTTGCAGTCAAAGGCACGCAGCGGGTTGAGCTCGGCGCGCTCGCGGCACTCATCGCACATCTCGTCTGCGTGATCGAGGATAAACTGCTTGACTTGCTCGCGGTAAGCCGGACGGCACTGAGCGTCGCCCATCGAGTTAATGAGCAGACGAAGCTTGGAAAGATCGAAGCCCAGGCGCTTGTAAAACTCCATGAGCATGATGATGCACTCGGCGTCTGCCGCCGGATCGGGAGCGCCGAGCCACTCGATGCCCACCTGGTGGAACTGGCGCAGGCGGCCCTTCTGGGGACGCTCGCCGCGGAACATGGCCTCGGCGTAGTACGCCTTAAACGGCGTGGAGCCCTGGGGCACCAGATTGTTCTCGACGACAGCGCGCACCACGCCGGCCGTGCCCTCGGGGCGAAGCGCCAGGCGCTGCTTGGGCTTGAGTTTGGTGTCGGTGCCCTCGGTAAAGACGCGCTCCAGGTTGGCACCGCTGAACACGCGGAACATTTCCTTGCGCACGACGTCGGTCGACTGGCCGATACCGTGGACAAACACGTCCACCTGCTCGATCGCGGGCGTCTCGATGGGTTTAAAACCAAACGGCTCGAACACGCCGGCCGCAATCTGCTGCATCTTTTGCCAGGCGCGCATCTCGGCGCCGATAAGGTCGCGGGTTCCCTCCGCCTTCTGTGCCTGCATGGGCAAACACCTTTCTTTTGTATCGCGTCATAGGTAACGGTCATTATACGGCACAAACACAAACAGCGGTGGCGCGTCTGACCGAACGAGGGTATGGGGACTCGTTCGGCCAGACGCGCCGCCGCTGTTTGTGATCCCTTTTCCTCCGTCCCCTTCGGATCACGTGATTCCTTGGGGACGGAGGAATAGGGATCGTCCTTTGGCCTGCGGCGACCTTGGAAACCGAATGATGGTACGAGCATCCATTCGGCTCCCAAGACCGCCACGGGCAGAGTTGGGTGAGCCGGCAAACGCGGCAGCGTGCTTACTCCCCCGCCACGCTCGCGCGCAGCTTGGCGGCGATGGGCTCGGATACCAGCAGGAACACGAGCATGACCACGGAGCACGCCAAGCACACGATCCAGGTGCTCGCAAAGGAGCCCGTGGCGTCGAACAGCACGCCCGAGACAATGGCGCCCACGGTGCCGCCGACCATCTCGAGCGAGGTGATGGTACCCGTGACCTTGCCGAGGTCGGCCATGCCAAACTGCTTGGACGCGGCAATAGTAGGCGTGATGGTGCCCATGCACGTTCCGACGCCAAAGCTCACGGCAGCCACGATGGGACCAAGATCGGTCGCGGGGAAGCACAGCGCCACACAGGCGACAATACACGCAACGGATCCCAGCACGTTGCCAAAGCGCAGGCCAAAGCGATCGTAGATGGCGCCGAGCGAAATCTTGGCGATAACGACGGTGACCATATAGGCCGAAAGCACCGTACCGGCCCACATGGGATCGTGGCCGCCCGTGACGATCTTGGCGCCGTTGACGGTAACGCTCGTCATGTTGGTGACTTGGTTGGGCAAGATGGCGCCGTTAACGAGACCCATAAAGAGGAAGGCGATGACAAGCAGCCAAAACGCCGGGCTCTTCTTGATGCGAGACCAGCCGACGCTAACCTCGGGCGCCGTGTGCTCGTCCTTGTCGCCAGCCGTCGAGACGGACGGATCGTCCGGGTTCTCGCCGAGCGGCTTAAGGCCGATCTCGGAAGGCTTAGTGCGGAAGGAGTAGGCCGTGATGGGCAGTGCCGCCACCATGCAGACGGCAGCGAGTACCAGGAACGCAGAGCGCCAGCCCACACTCACGATAAGCGAGCTCACGATCGGCGAGAGAATAGCGCCGCCAAAGCCCGAGCCCGAAAGTGCGATGGAGATGGCAAGGCCTCGCTTGGCGGTAAACCAGTTGGCGGTCACTAGGCTGATGAGCAGGCGGGTCGAGGCCACAGCGAAGCAGCCCGAAACGGCAAAGAGCACGTAGACCTGCCACAGCTCACCGACAAAGCTCATGCTGGCAAGAACGGCAGAGGTAGCGATAACGGTGAGCGAGCCCAATACGCGGCCACTCACCTTATCGGCAACATGGCCAATGACAAGCGATCCGATAACGCTCACCACGGTAGAGATCGCATTGGAGATGTTGTACTGCGCAAGAGATATTCCCAAGTCGCTGACGATGAGCGGCTGGAACAGGCTCATGCAGTTGACGAAAATCGTGTAGCACGTGGCCATGATCACGAAGCCGGAGGCCACCACGAGCCAGCCGGGGAAGAACTTACGCTGCTGGGGCATACTGCTCCTTATTTAACAAACGAATAGCCGGCGCCGGGCGCCGGTAGTGCCCAAGATTGCCTTGAAAGACAAGGGCATAGGCCTTACGGCCATGCCCGCAGGCTTGAAAGGCAAGGTTGGGTGCTACCGGTGGTCGGCGATATAGCCCAAAGCGACGGCGGTATAAGCCGCAGCACCGAGCGGCAGCTCGGCATCGTTAAAACGTGCCTTGGGATGGTGCTGGGCAAAGTGTTCGTCCGTGTCGGTTACGGCCGCGCCCACGGTAAAGTACGCACTCGGAATCTCGCTCGAGATAAGCGCGAAGTCCTCACTCGCCATGGCATGGAAAAGCGGCAAGAAAGCCGCCTTGGGCAGCACTGCGCCCACGTAGCCAAGCGACACCTGAGTCATATCGCTGTCGAGTACAAGCGGCGGAACATCCGAAAGCGTCTCGATGGTCGCCGACGTACGATATGTTGTGGCAACGCCGTTTACGACCTCCGCGATGCGGGTCTTGAGGTGCTCCATGAGCTCGACGTCAAAGCCGCGCAGCGTGCCTTCGAGCACGCAGGTATCTGGGATGACGTTGGCCGCTTGGCCACCGGCAAACTTACCCACGGTCAGTGCGACCTCCTTGGCCGCCGGCACTTCGCGAGCGATAAGCTCCTGGAGCGCCAGATGCACATGCACGCCGGCCGTGATGGGGTCGATGCAAATCTCGGGGCTCGAGCCATGGCCGCCCTTGCCCTGAAGCGTGATACGAAAACCGTACACGCCCGAGAGCGCCGGGCTGCCGTAGAGCACCAGGCCGAGCGGCGACTGGCTATTGACATGCATGGCAAAGGCGACCTGAGGACGCGGGTTCTGCAGCAGACCGTCGGCGATGGCGGCGCGGGCACCCTCAAAGGTTTCCTCGCCCGGCTGGAACAGCAACTTGACCGTAGCGTTGGCATCAACAAGCTCTGCCTCGCGCGCTTTGAGCATACGAGCCGCACCAAGCAGCGCCGTCGCGTGCATATCGTGACCGCAAGCGTGCATGCAGCCGTTGGTGGATGCAAAGGACTCGCCGGATTCCTCGGCAACGGGCAGGGCGTCCATGTCGCCACGCAGCATGATGACCGTACCGGCCTGCTCATTCGTGCAGATGCCATTGCCTTGGGCCGCGGCGGCACCGGCGCCGACAAGGCCCACAACGCAGGAACCATCGACGAGCGTAGCAAATGGGATGTCCATCTCGGTCAGGCGCGCTTGGATATACGTAGAGGTCTGCGGGAGGCTATTACCCAGCTCGGGCATCTGATGTAAATCGTGTCGCCACGCAGCGAGCTCGTCTGCAAAAGCCTGAGCTTCTGCAACAAGACCGTCACCGATAGCGGTCTGCGCCGCCGCGGTGGCCTTGGGCGCTGATTGCGGTTGAAGATCGGACAGTGCTGGTGCCATAGATGCCCTCCAGTAACGTTTTTGCAGCAAGCACTTTGATAGCGTAAAGTGCAAGGTACTACTTTAAGGGCGACGCATAAAAAATGCCGCCCCGGGAGGCGGCGCAACAAATTGTTTACAATTGCGGACGCGGCTTTCGACGCAAAAAATCGAAATGCGTCTCGCTCAAGATAATCGAAAGAAAGATGAGCGCGAAGCCGGCGAGCAGGCGCGAGGTGAGCGCCTCCCCCATCAGCAGCACCGAGAACAGCACACCCGAAGGCGACTCCATCGAAAGGAGCAGCGAGCCCGTTGAGGCCGGGACATGCGCCAGGCCGACGTTTTGGATGAGCAGAGCCACACACGTACAGCCCACCGATAGAAACGCCATCACACCGATAAAGCTCGGCGTCCACACGGACAGCGGCGCTTGGGTCTCGAATAACAGCGACGAGATCAGGCTCAGCACGCCGTTGCCCACAAACATCCAAAACGTGATGACGTTGATGTCCATCTTGCGGCCATACTTGGCGGTCACCGCCATCTGGATGGCAAAGAAGACCGCACCGCCCAGTGTGATGACATCGCCGACATTGAACTCGACGCTATCGAGCGCCACCAGACCAATGCCCGCCAGGCACAGCAACGCGGCGCCCAAGTTGTAACGAGTAAGCTTTTCGCCGCTTAGGACGTAGCTCGCAAACGGCACGAAGATGCAATAGGTACCCGTCAAAAATGCACTCTTGCCCGCCGTGGTCTGTGCCAGGCCAATCGTCTGCAAACCGTACGCGCCCCACATAAGTGCGCCCATACCAAGTCCGACGATAAGGTTGCGGGCATTAAAGTGCGCGATGATGCGTTTGTGGAAGATGGCGAACATAACCAGCGAAGCCGGAAGAAAACGAATATAGAGCAGTTCGAACACCGGAATGGTGTCGAGCGCATCTTTCATGGTGGTAAAGGAATAGCCCCAGATGACCGCCACCGATAGCAGCAAGACCTTCCAGAAGAACGGGGAACGCGCGCCGGCGCCGCGGGAGGTGCCGCCGGCGCCCAGGTCCTCCCGTGCGACAGGGCTATCGGGCATGTTTTCGATTTCGTTGGCAGCGTATTGGGCCATGGAACATCCTCACACTCAATCTGGGCGTGGTGTCCGCACGCGTATGGCTGCGTGCCGCCTCATGGTCAAATAAAAACGGGGCGCACCGGACCCCCGGCACGCCCCGCTACTGTAGCAACAACCGGCGTTGCATCGCAATCCAGCCCACTAAAGCGTTTTGTTCCGCCGTTCTACCGAACGGCGGACCGGCCGACGCTGCGCGAGCCGCATTCACGCCAATCTGACGTTCAATTTCAAGGGCGCGACCAGAAGGTCAGCGCCCTTTCATTTCACGTCACCTTGGCGCAAATGCGGCTCGCTCGCTGGCATTAGTGCTACATCAGCGTTAACGTTGCCGCACTAAATTAGCTTTGTCGACTCCAGCTTTTCGATGATCCAGTCGTTGACTTTGATGACCGGACGGCGGAAGACGACGCCCAGGGCCAGCGACGGAATCAGATAGCTCGCCAGAATACCCAGCTCAACCCAGTACTCCATATGGTAGGCGCCTGCCATGGCAGCATGCATGGCGTTGATGCCGTGAGTGAACGGCAGGAACGGATAGATCGCCTGGAACACAGGACCGGTCATCTCGATGGGGAACGTGCCGCCCGAACCGCCGACCTGCATGACCAGCAGCACGACGGCGAGCGCCTTGCCGATATCGCCAAACGAAACCGTAAGCGTGTAGACGATATTGGAGAACACGAGACTCGCGACCCAGCCCGCCAGCACAAACTGCAGCGGGTCGTCGCACTGGATGCCAAAGAACAGGATGTCGCCCGCACACACGAGCGTTGCCTGCAGCAGGGCCAGACCGCCAAAGAACAGGTAGCGGCCCAGGTAGATCTCGTGCAGGCGCACGGGGATGAGCTCGTTGATAAGCTCATCGTCAACCGAGACCTTCATCATGGCCGCCAGCACGATCGAGCCGACCCAGAGCGACAGAATCGTGTAGAACGGCGCCATGGCCGAGCCGTAGTTGCGGATCGGATAGACCGGCTTGCGATCGAGCGCGACGGGGCCGGAAAGCGACACGGCCAGACCCTCGGGATCGTTGCCAATCATCGTCTTGATCGTGGCGAGGTCATCCGACATCAAGGCGCCGTCGAGCTCGTCCTTAAACGCACTGATCTTGTCCGACGCCTCGCCCAGCTGATCAGAAGCCTTGTTGACCAGCTTTGCAGCCTTGGAGAGGCCCTTTGCCAGCGAACCGGATGCGTCGGTCAGGCCGCCTACGGCGCTATCCAGGTCGCCCGAGATGCCATCAAGCGAGTCCAGAATGCCCGAAACCGTCTTCTTGAGCTCCTTGGCCTTAACCGAGAACGTGGAATCGTAATCGGATTTGGCACCCGCGATGCCGGCCTTGGCATCAGCGATGGCCTGATCGACCTCGGCACGCGAGTTGTTGACCTCGGCCATGCTATCGGAGAGAGACTTCGCGGTAGCCGCCAGATCCTTGGCATTGTTGCGGTACTCAACGGCGATTCTGCCCAGCGACGTCGCGGCGGACTTGAGGCCGTCCTTCAAATTCTCATCGCTCACCTGGTCGGCAAGGCTGCGGAGCTGATCGGCCATCGCATCGATATCCTTGGCGCGCGCATTGAGGGCCGCAGCGGCATCGTTGAGTTGGGACACCGTAAGGTCGACATGCTGGTTTGCGGTGTCGAACGCCTTCGCGAGCTCGGCAGACACATTGTCGAACGAACCAGCACTTCCATCGATTGCGGCATCGATGGCATCGTTTGCCGCCTTAAGCGCTTCTTTGGAATCATCGATGCCGCTTTTGGCATGTTCCATGAGCTGCTTTGTCGACTCATCGACGGCACCGGTCTGCTTGAGCATGCCGCTCGCCGACGTCAGCGAATCGGACGTAGAGCTCAAAATGCCCGCCA
Source organism: Collinsella aerofaciens (assembly GCA_048503295.1). Lineage (GTDB taxonomy): Bacteria > Actinomycetota > Coriobacteriia > Coriobacteriales > Coriobacteriaceae > Collinsella > Collinsella aerofaciens_CI. The sequence goes on from DBFRVO010000028.1 coordinate 10,631, forward strand.
GCGACGAAGCATTTGCCTGAACGTCTCGCAGGTCCTCAATCGAATCGCCGAGCGTCGAGGACAGGTTGGCGATAAAGTTGCTGACCTGGTCGGTGCTCATGTAATCGAGCAGGCTGGACACCGTCTTAAGACCGATGCTCGTAATGGTCTCGGTAAAAGTTTCGTTAACCTGGCTCTGGACGGCGCTCGAACCCTTCTCGGTCACGATCTGCGCAATGGCGTTGGCCTTCTGATTCTCGTAGAACTCGATATCGGCATGCTTCACGTCGGTCGAGAAAAGCGTCATCATGTCAGCGCTAAACGTTTTGGGGATAACGACGGCAGCATAGTACGCGCCCGACTTAACGCCCTCGATAGCCTTTTCGCGATTGTTGAGCACAACCCAATCGAAGCTCTCGTTGCCGCGTAGGGTGGCGGTCACGTTTTCGCCCACGTTAACCTCGACGGGGATCAAATCGCTCTCGTAACCCTCATCGGTGTTGACCACGGCGATCTTAAGATTGCCGGTGTTGCCGTACGGATCCCAGCTGCCGGCGATGTTAAACCACGCGTACAGACACGGTACGATAATGAGGCCCATCACGACAACCAAGCCGATCACGGAGCGAGACACGTTTTGGACATCGCGCTTAAACAGATGCAGGATGTTCTTCATTTATGCCTCACCTCCTTTGGAGTGCTTGCCAAGCGCGGTGGTATCTCCATCATTTGTGGCTGTGCTGTCGCTGCCCTGAGATTTATGGTGCGAGCCGATATGCGGCAAGCGGCCCGTGGACTGATCGCCGCCCTTGGCACCACGCTCGCTGGCGTTGAGGCCAAACATGTGGCGGGCGGCAGGAATGGCGGCCGTGTGTTCGCGCATCTCGCGACGCAGGTCCTCATCCGAAAGCGCCGAGATGCGCATCTGGGTATTGAGGCTCGCTCGGATATATTCGATATTGATAAGCCAGCCGCAGATGGCAATAACCGAGATGATCCAAATGACAAGCAGGATGATCTTGCCGTTATTGTCGATATCGAGAACCGTCGACAGGACAAAGAGCAGGACCTGAACGCCCACCACGGCGGCAAAACCGCCCTTGATGTAGTACGGGTAGCGATGTTCAAAGGCGACCGCATGATCGAGCAGTTCGCGACGGTACGAATCGGAATCGAGCATGACGCGCATGGCCGTGCGCAGCGAGTAGCGCTGGCGCGGCAGGTCGTTGGACTCGCAAATCATCATACCGGTCGTGGAGAGCTGTTTATCAAAGAGCAGGTTAAGGTTGAGCAGCAGCGGACGCAGCTGCAGGCCGATAAAGAGCGCCACGATCAAGAACACGCCCAGAATGCACAGGTTAAACAGGTAGTTGAACGAATACATGCCGCCGACCGTCTCGCGCAGCAGATTGATGCCGTAGGTAAAGGGCAGCAGCGGGTGCAGCCACTGGAAGAAGCCGGGCATCATCTCGATGGGGTACATGCCCGACGAACCCGGGATCTGCACGATGACGAGAATGACGCCGATAGCCTTGCCGATATGCTTAAACGTGGTGGACAGCGCATAGATGATATTGACGTAGGTGAACGAAATGGCGATGCCGCCCAGCACGAACAGCAGCGGGCTGACGCACTGCACGCCAATCACCAGATCGCCTACCGTAACGATGATGGCCTGCAACGCGCCCAGGATCACCATGAGCAACCAGCGGCCAAAGTAGCCTTGGCGCGCCGTAAAGCTGCCAACACCTTCACGGTCGACCTCGAGCTTGTAAATGGCGATGAGCACATAGCCGCCCACCCAAAGCGCCAGATTGGTGTAGAAGGGAGCGATGCCCGAGCCAAAGCTCTTGACCGGATAGATTGACTTGGACGTCAACTCAACCGGAGACGCCATGAAATCTGCCACGTCATTGACATCGACGCCCATCAGATCGGCCAGCTCGCCCATGGACTCGGAGGTCTGCAGCGCCGCGATGTCATTGGCGGCGGTTGCAAGCTTGTCCTGGACCTTGGCAAGCGAGGAATCGGTCTGGGACAGCGTGGTCTTGGCCTGGCCGAGCGTAGCGCTAAGCTGCGCCAACGTGCCGCGCGCATTTGCAAGTGTAGGTGTCATACCCGAGACGATACCGGTCAGGTCGCCCGAAACGGCAGCAAAAGAGTCGAGCGCGCTCGAGGCCTTCGGCAGCGCGTTTTGGCCCAAGTCCGTCTGGGCTTGGCCAAGGTTGGTCGCACCGGTATGAATTGCGTTATTGATAGCGTCACTGGCACCCGAAACAGCCGCTGCGTCATTCGCCATGGCGCTCGACTGCGCGGACAGACCGTCCTTGATGCTCTGAAGCTTTTCATTCTGCTCTCGAAGCAAATCGATGGTCGATACAATGCGCGCGTCAATTTCCTCGGAACCTGTCGACGTGTCATTGGCGAGAATCTCTAAGTGCCCGATAACGGCCTTATTGTGGTCGATCGTCGCTTGGAGAGACTCGAGCGAGTTGTCGATACGGGTGGTCGTAGATGTGACCGTGCCCGTCAGCTTGCCGATGGCAGCGTTCGCAGAGGCTGACGTCTTGGTGAGCGCAAGGCTGCCTTCCGAGAGCGCCTTGGAGAGCGAGGCGACAGAGTTGCCCGCCGTGGCGCGAGCCTCGCCCAGCAGGTCATTGCCCTGGGAGATCGCCTGCGTCAGCGACGGCGCCTGACCCTGCAGACCGGCAAGTGCCGCATCTGCCGAGGCAATGGAACCACTCGTCTTATCGATGGCGGCATTCATGTCGCCAATCGAATCACGCACTTCGCCCAACGTATCGGAAGCCTCTGATACCGAACCGGCCAACGAATCCTGAGTCTGGGTTGCCTTGTCCTTTAAATCGACTCCGGCATCCTTGGCAATACTGGCAACGGTCTCGCCCACCGTGGAGACAAATTCCGAGTTGATCTGCTCCTCGATGGTGTTTGCACCGGTGTCGGTAACCTTGGGCGCAATAGCGCTCTTCTTCTCATTGACGTAGTACGTAAGCTTGGGCTGATGGTAGTTGCCGTCGAGCATCGAAACCAGGTTATCCGAGAAGTTCTTGGGGACTACGATGGCCGCATAGTACTCACCGCTCTCGACGCCCTCTTTGGCATCGGCCGCAGAATCGACGAAGGTCCAGCCCAGCTGATCGTTCTCCTTGAGCTGATCGACGACCTGATCGCCCGCGTTGAGCTCGCCCACCAGGTCGTTTTGGGTGCCCCGATCGTTGTTGGCGATGGCAATCTTGATGCCCTGGGTGTTTCCGTACGGATCCCAGTTGGCCACGATGTTGTACCAGGCATACAGCGAGGGAATAACGCACACGCCAAGGGTAACCACCAAGGCGACGGGGTTCACAAGCAGTCGCTTAATGTCGCGCTTAAATATCGCAAAGGAGACCTTTGCATTGGATAGTTTGCTGCCGAGACTCACGCTTGGACCATCCATCCTGTCGTTGAATCGAATCGTACTATCGATAACCATTGTACGTAAGCGCTTTAGCGTCTCAGAGCACAATGGTATTGAGTTTTGCGGGTAGCAATATACTACGAAGACGAATTAACGTACAGTTGTACAGTATCTTTAATTTCAGCAGGTCACAAAACCACAACCCGCACAAATTAGCAATTCAAATAGTCATCGGGGACGTTCTTAAACGACTGGTCAAACAAGAACGCCCCCAACGACTAGTTTGGACCACGGTAACATCGATGTTTTAGCAATGCCAGCGAGCGGGCGCCAGAGCGAACAAATTGGCATGAAAAGAGGACGGCATAGACCTTCTGGTCATGCCGTCCTCTTTGAATGACAAGTTGTCGCTCTGGCGCCCGCGCAGCGTCGACTGGTCCGCCGTTCGTTAGAACGGCGGAACTGAGGGCAGCGTCGAGCCGTTACGCGGTTTGGTAAAACCGCGTAACTACCTAACTACATCAAGTTGCAAACAGCCGCCGCGAAGGCAACGGGGTCCTCGGGGAGGATGCCCTCGACCAGCAGGGCCTGATCGTAGAGCAGACCAGAGTACTGCTTGATCTTGTCGGCGTCGCCTGCCTTCTGGGCAGCGACAAGCTTGTCAAAGACCGGGTGCTTGGCGTTGAGCTCGAGCACGCGTTGGCTCTTGGGCATGCCGTCGGGCGCGCCCTCGGGTCCCTTCTGGAGCACCTTCTCCATCTCGAGCGAAAGTGGGCCCTCGGTGGTGATACAAGCGGGGGCATCGGTCAGGCGCGCGGAGACGGCGACTTTCTCGACCTTGTCACCGAGCGCCTCCTTCATAGCGCTAAAGAGGTCCTCGTTCTCCTTGGTGGCGTCCTCGGCCTCCTTCTTCTCGTCCTCGGTCGCCAGGTCAAGATCACCGGTCGCAACGTTCTTGAGCTCTAGATGACGATCCTCGACCTCGGGCTCGGCACCGTCGGCCACAGCCTTCTCGGCAGCCTCGCGGGCAGCATCGTCCTCGTAGATCTTGGGCATATCGGCGGCAACGTACTCACGCATAGCCTGGAACGTGAACTCATCCACATCCTGCGTCAGCAGCAGCACGTCATAGCCGCGGTCGAGCACGCCCTTTACCACGGGCATCTTGGCCAAGCGCTCACGCGAGTCGCCGGCGGCGTAGTAGATGGCCTTCTGATCCTCAGGCATGCCCTTGGCATACTCGGCCAGGGTAATCATCTTCTGTTCCTTGGCAGACCAGAACAGCAACAGGTCGGCGAGCTCATCGGCCTTCATGCCATAGCTCGAGTAGATGCCGTACTTAAGACCGCGGCCAAAGTTCTCAAAGAACTTCTCGTAGGCCTCGCGGTCGTTGTCACGCATATCCTCAAGGTCGGCGGTAATCTTCTTTTCCACACGCTTGGCGATGGCCTTGAGCTGACGGTTCTGCTGCAGCGTCTCGCGCGAGATGTTGAGCGACACGTCGGCGGAATCCACGACGCCGCGGACAAAGTTGTAGTAGTCGGGCAGCAGGTCGTCGCACTTCTCCATGATCAGGACGTTGGAGCTGTAGAGCGCCAGACCCTTCTCGTAGTCCTTGCTGTACAGATCGAACGGCGCGCGTCCCGGCACAAACAGCAGGGCGTCATACTCGAGCGTGCCCTCGGCGTGGAAGCTGATGGTGCGCGCAGGATCGTCAAAGTCGTGGAACGTGGACTTGTAGAACTCGTCGTAGTCCTTCTGCTCGACATCGGAGCTGTGCTTCTTCCAGATCGGTGTCATGGAATTGACGGTCTCGAGCTCCTGGTAGTCCTCGTACTCGGGCTTGTAATCGTCGCCGGCGTCCTCGGGCTTGGGTTTCTGGCGGCTCTTGGACACCATCATCTGGATCGGGTAACGCACATAGTTACTGTACTGCTGAATCAGGCTCTTGAGACCCCACTCGGTCAGGAAGCGATCGTAGGTCTCGGCCTCGCCGTCGGCATCGAGCTTCTCGTTCTCGCGCAGCGTCAGGATGACATCGGTACCGTGCTCGGCGCGCTCGCCGTCCTCGATGGTGTAGCCCTCAAGACCGTCGGATTCCCACACATGGGCGACATCCTCGCCGTAGGCGCGGCTGACGACCTTCACATGGCTGGCGACCATAAAAGCCGAGTAGAAGCCCACGCCAAACTGACCGATGATGTCGACATCGGAGCCCTGCTGCTCGGCGTTCTCGGTCTTAAACTCCTCGGAGCCGGAATGGGCGATGGTGCCCAGATTGCGCTCCAGCTCCTCGGCGGTCATGCCAATGCCGTTATCCGAGATGGTAATGGTGCGGGCGTCTTTATCAAAGGAGACGCGAATGGCCAGGTCGCCCTGGTCGATCTTGACGCTCGGGTCCTGCAGGCTCTTAAAGTTGAGCTTGTCGACGGCGTCGCTCGCGTTAGAGATAAGCTCGCGCAGGAAGATTTCTTTATTGGTGTAGATGGAGTTGATCATGAGGTCGAGCAGTTTTTTGCTCTCGGTCTTAAATTGACGCATGTGCAGTCCTTTCGCGCTACCCCTGTCCGCAAAAACGGCTCGGTCGCCCGAGCCGCATCGCAGACCTGCTATGTTCAGACTTAGATTTTATAACCCATTAACGCGCATATATACATACGGAATCGAAAAACTGTATGTCCGAGCGCTCTGATGCGCCAATTGCCAAGGAGTGTCCCAAACTGCCGGCAGGAAAGGAACGTTCCTATCTGCCATCTACGCGCTTGGCCATCCAGGCATGAGGCTGGCCCTCGTCTTCGTAGTCCACCGGGGCAATCTGCGTGTAGCCCGCCTTGGCATAGAGCGGCAGCACGTATTCCTGAGCATGCAGCTTAATGAGCTTGGCGCCGGCATCACGCGCGCACGTATCACTGGCCTCGACAATCTTGCTCGCCAAACCGCGACGGCGCATGCTCGGCAGCACGGCCACGCGCCCCATAATGTAGGTCTCCCCCGCCGCGACACCTTCGTCCAAGTCGCACGCCGGCGACACCGGAGCCTCTGCGTCAGCCGCGCGCTCAAGCTCTTCGGGAAACACGCGCGAGCAACCGGCAAGCTCGCCGTCTACATAGAGCGTCACATGAATGCAGTTCGGATCCTCGTCGATAGCGTCGAACTCATTCTCGTAGCCCTGCTCGTCCATAAAAATGACGCGGCGCACCAACGCCGCGTCATCAAAGCATCCCGTCTTAAGTTGGATATCCATGGCTGCCCTTTCATTCAATGCGAACGTTAGGGACAGATTTTAGCGAAAATGAGCTCCGCGTACGCTAAACTTCGCGCGAGCCTTCGCCAGGCAGTCGTAATGACCCACGTTATGGGCATCGCTCGCGATGAAGCTGTACAGGTTCTGATCGAACAGGCGCTGTGCCGGCTTTTTCTCGCGACCAAAGCGACCGCCGGCAATAAAGTCCGCCGAAGCCTGCAGCTTGCAGCCCATATCGACCAGGCGCTCCGCCACGCTTACATCCTTTTGAACCGCACGATAGCGCTCAGGATGAGCGATGATCACCTGGTAGCCACGGCACTGCAAATCGTAAATCGTGTTCTCGTACTCTCTAAACGCATACGCATCGGCATGTGTCGAAAGCTCGAGCAGAAACTCGTTGGTTCCATCGAAATGCAAGTGCTCCGCGGCATCGATACCAAGTTCAACGAGCTTTCGATGGTTGACCTCGAAGCCCATCTGGAGCGGAAAACCGTCAGCGTTATCACGCAGCAGCTCAAAGGCATCCCACATCTTGTCGTAATCAAAATAGGGATCACGGCAGTGAGGAGTGCAAACGATTCTGGTTACACCGGCCCGCTTGGCAGCCTCGAGCATCGCCAAGCTCTCATCGAGATCGCCGGCGCCGTCGTCTACACCCGGCAAGATATGGCAATGAATGTCACGCATAGGTCAGCCTTAATCAACTAAACGTTTGCTCGGTTGGTGAAGATGCTCTTTTTGGAAGTCCCCTGATCGTCGGAGCCCTTCTTAACCTTCTTACCGTCCTTGGTGTAGTAGGAGTAGTAGTACTCGCTGGTCTCGGTCTCGCAGTAGTTCATGACGGTACCGATGAGCTTGACCTTCTCGGACTTCTTAAGCTGGCCGATAGCGTTGAGTGCCTCCTCGCGCTTGGTGAAGTCCTCGCGCACCACGAACAGCGTACCGTCGGTCAGGCTGGCAATCTCGGCAGCATCGATGAAGGTGCCGACCGGGGGAGCATCAAAGATGACGTACTGGAACTTGGCGGACAGTGCCTTTACCAACTTGGCAAAGCGGTGAGAGACGATGATGTCGGCAGGATTGGGAATATGCGGCTCGGCATCGAGGAAGTAGAAGTTCTTCTGACCCGTCTCGACAATTGCCTGGTCAATGGAGATCTGCTCGGAAAGGACCGCATAGAGTCCGCCGCGCGAACGAACGCCGAGCATATCGGAAAGGGACCTGCGGCGCATATCGGCCTCGACCAGGAGCACGGACTTGCCGCTCGTGGCGATAGCCTGGGCAAGGTTGATGGAAACCGTAGACTTGCCCTCGTTGGGAATCGAGGACGTGACGGTAATGGTGCGAATGGGGTCGTCCACGCTCGCAAAGCGGATGTTGGCCAGAAGGGTCTTGGCGGCATTCTGTACAACGAGCTTATCGGTGTTCTTTGCCTTAGCCATGCCTATTTACCACCTTTCATAGCCGGAATTCGGCCAACAACGGGAATGCCCAGGAGCTCTTCTGCCTCTTCGGCACCGCGGATGCGGGTATTGAGCATGTCTGCCAAAACGACATAGGCAACTGCGATAAAGATACCGGCGAGGAACGCGACAGCAACGTACAGCATACGCTTGGGACCGCTGGGGGCTTCGGGGGTCTTAGCCTCGTCGATAACGTTGATGCTCTGGGCAGCGCCGACGTTCTGAGCGACCGTACTCACCGAGCTGGCCATGGCCTTTGCGACCTTAGCCGTCTCCTTGGCATCGGTGCCGGTAACCGAAAGCGTAATGACACGCGTGGTGGTCTCGGAGGAAACAGACACCTTGTAGTCATCCAGATCGGTGAGGCCCAGTTCATTGGCTGCGCCGCTCTTAACGCTATCGCTATCCAGCAGCGTGGCGATATCGTTGGAAAGCATCTGACTCGCCGAGAGATCGTTGTAGCTCATCTGACCGCTATCGTCGGTCTTGGCGAGAATGTACATGCTCGTCGTCGCGGTATAGGTGTTGTCCATCGCAACGAAGGACACGATGCCCATGGCGATCGCGCAGACCACCGGAAGGGTGATGACCAGCTGAAGGTGCTTCTTCAGCAGCTGGAACAGTTCGAGAAGGGTCATGCAGCTTGCCTTTCATTTCCCCAGTTCGGATTGACAAAACTGTCCGTATGTTATCGCATCTTTTTACCGAGACCAAACTCTATACATAAGAAACAGGCTCTCCTGTAAAAATGTCGGAAGCAATCGTAAAATTGCACAACAACGCCGCACCCGAAAGTCAAATGCGGCGTCTGCATCAATATCTATGTTATATCGCTATGCGAATGGCTCGTCCTGCTGTATGGGAAACGTCACCGTAATGGTGGTTCCCACGCCCAACTCGCTCGACAGATCGAGCGTGGCGTGATGATACAGGGCCGCATGCTTGACAATGGCAAGCCCCAGACCGGTTCCGCCGCGTGCCTTGGACCTACTCTTGTCCACGCGATAGAACCGCTCAAATACCTTGCCCTGTTCTTCAGGCGCGATACCGATTCCCGTGTCGGCGACCGCAAGGAACGGATGGCCTTCGTCGTTGGTGCCGCACTGCAGCGTAACCGTACCGCCGGGTCGATTGTAGCGGATGGCGTTGCTTGCCAGATTATAGATGAGCTCGTCAATCAAGCGCGACACGCCCTCGATGACCACAGGCTTGGTCTCATGACTTATCGTCACATTCGCCTGACGGGCGACCTGTTCAAGACGCTGCTCGACCGCGTAGATGGCACGCGAGAGCTCAATAGGCTCCGTGGACCCAATGGGCACCGCCTCGCCCTCAGCTGCACGCTCGGCCTCGTCCAAGTTAGACAGCGTAAGGATATCGTTGACAAGCGCTGCCAAGCGGCCCGCCTCACGATAGATGCGACCGCCAAAGTTGCGCAGGTCGCCCTCGCCCTCGACCATGCCGTTTGCGATGAGCTCGGCATAGCCCGAAATCGCCGTAAGCGGCGTCTTGAGCTCATGGGTGATATTCGCCGTGAACTCGCGGCGCATACGGTCGTTGTCCGCCAGCACCGCCATTTGGCGCTTGAGTTCCTGGCGCTGCGACTCGATACGCTCAAGCATGGGGACCATCTCGGCATAGGCGTGCTCATAGCTACGGCGTGGGTGGTCCAAATCCACCTCTTGCAACGGCGCGATGATGGCACGGGACTCGCGGCGCGCCATAAAAAACGAGAGTACCGCACCCGCTGCTGCGATAAGCAGCATCGGCGCCACCATCGACAGCAAAATCGCCGCAACGCCAGGCTGGGCCTGCGCCAAGCGGACAACCTGGCCGTTATCAAGGGCGACGGCGCGATACAGCATAATCTCGTCGAGCGTAGAGCTTGCGCGCTCCGCGGAACCCAAACCACTCTCAAAGGCCTCGATGACCTCGGGGCGATCGCCATGGTTGGGCAGTGTGGAAGGCGACGCCTCGTTGTCGTAGGCAACCGATCCATCCTTGTTAATCAGCGTGATGCGCAAGTCCTCGCGATCGAGGCTACGCAAGAACGGGATGGGCTCCTGCTGCTCATCGAGGGCGGCAGCAATGAGCTCGGTTTCCTGCGCCAGGTTGGCACTCGTGGCATCCGCCAAGGTGTTTTGCACAAAGAACGCACCCAGCACCGTAAACGCCACGATAACCGCCATGGCGCAGACAAAGATCGTCACAAAAACGCGGTGCGACAGCGTATGTTTTCCCTGGGGGGCGAAGACCACGGGTTACTCCTCCGATGCGGTGGCCGCGGTGTCGTCACCTTCGGCACCATCACCGGCAGAAGGCTCGGCCAAGCGGTAGCCCACGCCGCGCACGGTCTCGATGGCGCCGGCATGCTCGCCCAGTTTTTGGCGAAGCGTCTGCACGTGCACGTCAACGGTGCGCGAACCGCCGTCGAAGTCCCAGCCCCACACGCTCTGCAGCAACGACTCGCGGGTAAAGACCACGCCGGGCTTGCGCATGAGGTACTCGAGCAGGTCGAACTCGCGCAGGGTGAGCTTAAGCGGCTCGCCGGCAACGGTCACCTCGCGATGGCTGGGCGAGAGCACGATGTCGCCCACGCTGAGCACATCGCTCGCCTGCTTGACCATGCCGCCGCGACGCAGCAGTGCGCGGCAGCGGCTGGCGAGCTCCATGAGCGAAAACGGCTTAGTCAGGTAATCGTCGGCACCGCCATCGAGCGCCATCACCTTGTCGAGCTCGGTATCCTTGGCGGTAAGCATCATGATGGGCACCGTCGCCGTCAGGCGGTCGGCACGCAGGCGACGCATAATCGCCAAGCCATCGGTATCGGGCAGCATGATGTCGAGCAGGACGGCATCGGGTACCCGTCGCGCCACGGCAGCCTTAAACTCACCGTCGCACGAAAAGCCTTCGGCCTCAATCCCCTGCTTGCGCAGTGCATAGACCGTCAAATCCCTGATGTTGTCATCGTCCTCGACGTAATAGATCATGTTGAACCCCTTTGCGGCCGGCATGACCGCATCTTAACCCTAAAGGTACCTTTTCTAGATGGTATCAGCCAAAACGTCCCGTCAAATAATCCGCCGTGCGCGGATCGGTCGGATTCTTGAAGAGTTGCGCGGTGGGCGCGTGCTCCACCAGCTCGCCCAGCAAAAAGAACGCGACCGAGTCGGAGATGCGCGCAGCCTGCTGCATATTGTGCGTAACGACCACGAGCGTGCAGGTCTCTTTGAGCTCGCAGGCCAGCTGCTCCACCACCAGCGTCGACACAGGGTCGAGTGCCGAGGTCGGCTCGTCCATCAGCAGAATGTCGGGCTGCACGGCAAGTGCGCGGGCGATGCACAGACGCTGCTGCTGGCCGCCCGAAAGACCCAGACCCGACTCTTTGAGCTTGTCCTTGGCCTCGTCCCACAGGGCGGCGCGTCGCAGGGAGTCTTCGACCAGCTCGTCGAGCACGACGCGATCGCGCACTCCCATTCCGCGCGGACCATACGCGACGTTGTCGTAGATGCTCATGGGAAACGGGTTGGGGCGCTGGAACACCATGCCCACGCGCTGGCGAAGGCGGCAGATGTCGTAGTCGCCCAGGATATCTTGACCATCGAGCGCAATCTTGCCCTCGATTCGGCAGTCCTTGATGCCGTCGTTCATGCGGTTAAAGCAGCGCAGCAACGTGGACTTTCCGCAGCCCGAAGGCCCGATGAACGAGGTAATCTGCTTGTCGCGGATCTTGATATTCACGTCCTTGAGCGCATGGTGGTCGCCATAGAACAGGTCGAGGCCCTCGACATCGATGCGCGTCGGCGAGGCGGCAAGTTCCTCTGCCGTGGGGCGAGTCGCATCCCCAACCTCGCGCTCGTGCGCGGCCTCGGCCTGCGCTTTCATGAGTTCTTCAAGCTCCGTGGGCTCCACAGCCGCAGCAGCCGTCATACCGCATACCTCCACATCGATATCAATTCAGCAGTATCGATAGTAGGAATCGCGGCTCATATGCACGTGAGCGCATTGTCAAGTGTTTGTAAGGGCACACTGGCTATGCGGCGGGCAGCTCGATGGTGAATATCGTGTGTTCGGGCGTCGATTCACATGCAACGGTACCGCCGTGCGCGCATACGATCTCCTTGGCGATGGCAAGCCCCAGTCCAGCGCCGCCGCGATTGGTCGCACGCGCCGCATCCAGGCGATAGAACTTCTCAAAGATCACCTTGAGCTTTGCCTCAGGGATGGGATCGCCCTGATTGATAAAGCGCACGCGCACGCCACCGCCGTCCCGGCGTCTGGCCTCGATCGTGATGGTCGAGCCCTCATAGCTATAGGCAACGGCGTTTTTCATGATGTTGTTGAACACGCGAGCCATCTTGTCGCCATCCACGAGCACCGTCAGGTCCTCGCGAATATCAACTTGGGCTTCCTTATGCTGCTCGTTGAGGATGGGATAGAACTCGTCAGCCACCTGAGCCAGCAGCAACCCCAGATCAACATAGCCGCGCGTGAGCACGATATCGTGGAAGTCAAAGCGCGTGATATCGAAGAACTCTTCGATGAGTGCATCGAGCCGGTGCGCCTTGTCGAGCGCCACGCCCGTAAAGTGCGCACGTTGCTCAACCGGCAGCTCGGGAGCCTCTTGCAGCAGCGAAAGATAGCCCACCACACTGGCAAGCGGGGTGCGTAGGTCATGTGCCAAGTACGTGACCAAATCGTCCTTGCGATGAGACTCGTCACGCAGAGCTTGCTGCACCTTGTGCTCACGGTCACGCACGCGGTTAAGGGCGCCCTCGACCTCCAAGAAGTCGCCGTCAATGTTGTCCCAGGTGTCGGGGTGATCGATCAGGCGATCTTGAATACGAGCGGCCAGCACACAATCGGCATGCTGCTCGCCCTGCTCGTAGCCCTGGTAGTACAGGGCGCGGCCGCACAAGAACAGCACGCACACGGCAAGCGCCAGCACAAAGCCAAGCATGTTGAATACAAAGCCGGCATCGAACAGCACCGGCCCTTCAATGCCGCCGAGCGCCATGGCGCCAATCGCCAACGTCATGGCCCACGCGGCGCCGCCAATCACCACGCAGCGGCGAACGATCTCAAATCGATCGATCAGCAAAAAGCCGATAAGCAGCACCGCCAAGATTCCGGCGATGTTATCGATGCCAATCAGCAGCAGGCTCAGCAAAAAGAGCAGCACCGTTGCAAGCGCGCGGTTGTCGACGACCGACCTCACGTATTCAAAGAGTCGATCGGGCACCTCGAATGCCTGCCTATCGTCTTTTGTCATATCCACTTCCCCACCATCAAAGGCGCTATTCGATTATGTAGCCGACGCCCCAGACGTTTTTGATAAAGCGCGGCTTTTGTGCGTCGTCGCCGATCTTTTCGCGCAGGTGGCGAATGTGCACCATCACCGTATTGTTGGAGCCGGGCATAAAGTCCTCGTTCCACACCGCGCGGAACAGGTCCTCCACGGCCGCCACGCTGCCGCGATGCTCGACCAGATACAGCAAGATGGAATACTCGATGGGCGTGAGGCGAACCGGTGAACCGTCCACTGTCACGGAACGAGCATCGCGGTTGATCTCCAGGCCGTCGAGCTGAATGGTCGGCGACTCGGCCGCCTGTGCACGGCTACCGTAGCTGGTGTAGCGGCGAAGTTGAGCGTGCACGCGCGCGATGAGCTCCAGCGGACGGAACGGCTTAACCACGTAATCGTCCGCGCCAAGCGAAAGGCCCTCGATCTTGTCTTGCTGGGCATCGCGCGCCGTCAGCATGATCACGGGATAGGTATGGCTGGAACGGATTGTACGCAGCAGCTCAAACCCATCGATATCGGGCAGCATGACATCCAGCAGCGCCAGATCGAACTCCTGCTCCAAGATTGCCTTGGCGGCATCGGCCCCGCTATAGGCAATCTGGACATCAAAGCCCTCTTTTGTAAGGTAGATACCAACCAAGTCGGCGATGGCCTTTTCGTCATCAACTACCAAAATGCGCTCGTTCATGCGTGCTCCTCTCGCGCTCCATTATGCCCGAGGCGACGCATGCCACACACAACAAGCGTGGGTGATTAAGTCGGCCTTAAGCACCCTTGTGCCCGTTCGGGCGCGGATGTGGGCCACGCACGCACGCGATGATCGCCGACGCCGGCAAACGATATACTCTAGTTCCAGAAGAGACCATCCCGTCGAAAGCGAAATCCGTGAAGTCCCTCACCTCTTTTGCAAAGCGCTCAGCCCAGCTTGCCGCCGGCTTTGTCTGCGCTATCGCCCTTGCCGCTGGCGTGCCCACCGTCGCCGGCGCCCAAGTGCTCACGACCGACAATGTTTGCGGCAAAACCGCCGATGCGCGCGGCATCACGGCCGAAAACCTGCCCGATATCGATGCGACCAATGCCCTCGTCATGGGCAAAGACGGCACCGTCTACTATGCCCGTGGCGCCGATGAGCAGGTCAAGATCGCCTCGATCACCAAGGTCATGACCGCGATCCTAACCGTCGAGAATTGCAAGATGGACGAGAAGGTCACGGTAAGCAACGCCGCAGCCACCGTGGGTAATTCGACCGCCGGCTTGCTCGAAGGCGACGAGCTTACCGTGGAGCAGGCACTGCGCGGCCTGATGATTCCCTCGGGCAACGACGCCGCCATCGTGCTCGCCGAATATGTGGGCAAGAAGATCGACCCTAAGACCAAAGACGCCGAGGCCACATTTGTGAAGGCCATGAACGAGCGCGCTAAGAAGCTCGGCTGCACCGGTACGCTTTTTGAAAACCCGCATGGTCTGGACTTTGATGAGTGGGCTGGCGATATGCACTCAACCGCACATGACGTGGCGCTGATGATGCAGGAGGCCATGAAAAACGACACGATCCGCGAGGTCGTAGCGAGCGAGGATTCCTGGATCGAGGTCACGGGCGCCGACGGCACCGACCATTCGCATTCCATGGACACGCATAACTATTTGCTGGGCCAAGATGGCAACATCGGCGGCAAGACCGGCACCACCGACGACGCGGGCTATTGCTTTACGAGCGCCTACAACCGCGACGGCGACGAGATCTACACCGTCGTTTTGAACTCCACCACCACCGACCAGCGCTTTACCGATACCGCAACCCTTGCCAATTGGTACTACGGCCACAAGGTCACGGTCGCGATCGCCAACACGCAGGAAAAGACCGCCAACGGCAACCCGCTTATGGCACGCATTAGCCAGACAGATTGGACGGACAAGACAATCGACGCCACGCTCGCCGATCCCACGGCGCAAGCGACCGTGTTTTCTCTTGCCGGCGAGGTGACCGAAAAGGTTAGCTACGACGATCTTTCGGGCACGGTGCATGTGGGCGACAAGGTAGGCAGCGTTACACTCAAGCAGGATGGCACCAAGATTGCCGTCGTGGATTTGGTTGCCGACGAGGAAGGCTCGGGGCCGAATCCCATTGAATGGCTGCTCGTGAAGCTCGATCGCTTGGGCCGCCGCATCGACAACCGCCCACTTGCGGCAGAGAGCGAGACCGTCGCCAAGGCTCCTGAGGTGTAGAGCGCAAGAATAATCAGCCCACTGAAAGGAGGCGTCCGAAAGGATGCCTCTTTTTTTGAGGGTTCGAATCCCCAGCCTCCTTTCTCCACACAAAAAAAGGGCCCCAAATGGGGCCCTTTTTTTTCGTACTGGCGGAGAGCTGGGGATGTCCGGGCATGCTACGCATGCCCTCCGGCTTCAAAGCCTGGCGGCTTTTCGCCCACGGGCTACAAACGCTTTCGCGTTTGCTTAACGCCCGTGCCCTCTCGGGTTCGAATCCCCAGCGCCCTTTCTCGATAATAAAAAAGGGCCCCCGATGGGACCCTTCTTTAAAGTTAAACTGGCGGAGAGCTGGGGATTCGAACCCCAGATGCCCTTTTGGGGCATACTCGCTTAGCAGGCGAGCACCTTCGGCCTCTCGGTCAGCTCTCCGTAACAGCCGTTCTATAGTAACCAAACAGCCAAGGATGGGCAAGAGGAATTTTTCTAATTGCCTAGCATCCTTTCCTCCTTGGAGGCTTCGCCTACCCCAGCGAGCGGTTGAAGGAGCCGAGCTCGTCGTTGCCCATGGTGCGCCACATTTGGAAGATGCAACCGCGTGCCAGGAAAAAGAAGCCGTTGTCGACCAGTTGAACAGCGGCATCTGCAAGCTGATTCGTCACGGCGGACACTGGCGGCAGCTCGAGTCCAGCCTTGCGGATGGTCTCGACCGCTTCCTCGAACGTCGGAGGCTCGCTGACGCCCATCTCGTTCATAAGGCCCTGCATTTCTTCCAGCGCGCTGCTGCCCGATTCCTCACCGCGCGGCACCAGACGGTAACAAGCCAGCGCCAGGTCGAGCTGATCGCAATTCCAATAGGCAAACGCCAAGCGGTAGAACAGGTAGCCAATTGCAGAACGATCGCTGGCAATACGTAGGCCGTGGCGCGCCACCTCGATAATCTCGTCAAAGCGCTCCAGACGCGCAAGCACGTTGATGAGCGCAAAGTGCGATTGCATGGACGAGCGCGCCAGATCGTAAAGATGGCGCACCTCGGGCAGTGCTCGTTCAAAGTCCTCTTGCTCGGCGTAAAAGCCGCAAATCTCGTGCTGGGCAAAGTACAGCGCATCGGGCGCACGAAGGATCCGCACCGAGCGGTCTTCTTCCAACACCGGTAGCACCATGCGCACCAGCTGGTTATCGCAAAACTGCGTTTGAACCGGACCTGTCGCCAAAAGCTCGGCGACGGCGCACTTAGCCTCCAACTCCTCGACAAGACGGGAAAAGCCTTCAAAAGCACCTGTACGGTCGACTTTTGCCTGCTCGCGCAATTCAACAACACGGGCCACGTATGGGTCGTCGTCCTCTTCCATGACCTCCAACTCGTCAGCCGTATCGGCAAGCAGCAGATTGCGCAGCGCCGGCGGCAGCGTGCGATGGTCATCACGCGGACGAGCATGAACCTCCGCAGGCTCAATCGTCTCCGGAGCGGTTGACTCATACGCCTCAAGCACACGCTTGCACGGCATATCGTCCATGTCCATGCTCTCAAGATCCTTGGCGACAGGCACGCAATCGGCCAGATAGGCCGCACGCCCAAAGAAATACGTTGCGACAACGCGCTCGCCCTGCTCACTGTCGGTAGCAGCAATCTGCACATAGCAGCGCGTGATGCAGGTGCCCGCGGCAAAACACGCTGCCGCAAGCGTGAGTGCCACGCGCGCATCGTGCTCCGCGGCCCAGATCGCCCGCGTGTCCTCGTCCAGCTCGCGCCAGGCGTCATCCTGAGCGTCGTATTCACGTTGCGGCATGGCATCAACGACAGACTGCCCAAACCGAACGAGCATAATCCCCTCGGCAACGTTTGCCCGATAGGTATAGTCGAGCCGCGTGACCACGTTGAGCGCCTCAACGATTCGCGCAAAACGGGTGCGCACGTCCCACTCGCCGCCCGGCTGGCAAGCCACCGTACCCGGCTTGCCCCACGGGTTATCGCTCGAAGCCGTATCGAGCAGTCGGGGAACATCGTTGGTCGTCTTGGCGATATGCCACGCATCAAAGAGCGCGCAGCCCTCAAGGCTCGGCGAGGATGCCGTAGGGACCAATCCGGCCCCGATGCGCTCAAGGATGCCGGAGAGGCGGTTGAGACGGCACTCGACGGCAAGCAGCATGTCAATCTCGTCCTGGTCCAGCAGGCTACGATCAAAATTGAGATAGAAAATCTTTGAGCGATCAATGCGAGCCAGGCTCATCTCGGACTTGGCAGCGATGGTGCGCAGGCGGGGCAAGTCAATTTCGCTCATAAGGGCGGCGGCATAGCGCTCGATACCGCTCGGATTCTCGGCATGGTCAACGCGGTAAAGCAGCGTCTCGATAGCATCGGGGAGCGGTGCCGTGTTAAAGCCCAAAAACACCTCGACCGGCTCGGGCAACTTTACGAGCTTGATCTTGTCGACTACGTTTTGCATACCCTCGTCGAGTCCGCCGGCGTCCGCCGTGTTCACAATAGCGCTTTCGGAGTTGGCAAATATCACGTAGCGCAAGAACATCGAGGCCATGAACTCGCCGTAAGGAAGGGCGCGGGTCGAATTCCATGTCTCGTGGTCGGACTGCTCGCGCATGGGGCCTTCGGGAGAGCCGGCAGTTTGCGCACACGCGCGCATTGCACCGTTGGCTTCCCTTACCATAATCTCACCAATACTGGAATCCGACTCGTCAAGGACCAGTTCCATGTCGGGATCGTTGGGCAGCGGAGCCTCGCAGACGGGGCGGTCCACCTTGTACACCTCACCCGAAACGCTTACGTAGCCCAAAAGCGACACATGACTTTTGCCAACGAATTCGACGACATAACAAGATTCATGCTGGTCCTCGCCAAAGAGTTTCCAGACCACGCCATATGAGCGCCCCGCAGGCTGCTCGGGCATCGCCGGAAAGCGCTTTTTGGGATCGAGAAACCTGAGCCTGTATGTCGGACGCTCTGCCACGAAATATCACCCTGATCGGTCGTTGAGAGAAGGAGTGGTCGCGGACGGGCCGCGACACCTACTCGGAATCTTACACGAGTCGACAGGAAATCG
This sequence comes from Collinsella aerofaciens, assembly GCA_048503295.1. Taxonomy (GTDB): domain Bacteria; phylum Actinomycetota; class Coriobacteriia; order Coriobacteriales; family Coriobacteriaceae; genus Collinsella; species Collinsella aerofaciens_CI. The sequence continues at coordinate 29,307 of DBFRVO010000028.1, forward strand.
TCCCTTTGGACGAAAGCACTCAAGCTGGCGTAAAAGAAAAGCCCCCGTTGCCGGGAGCTTTAATCTCAAATGGTGCGGCGTATAGGATTCCGCGCATCCGCTGCGCGGATCCGCACCGGCTTCGCCCGCCTGCCGGCGCGCTCGCCCGCGGGCTAAAAACGCTCCGCGTTTTCTTTACGCCCGCGCCTCGACCGAGGTTCGAATCCATGCGGTGGCGGCATAAAAGAAAAGCCCCCGTCGCCGGAGGCTTTCAATTTCAATTGGTGCGGCGTATAGGATTCGAACCTATGACGTTCTGATTCGTAGTCAGACCCTCTATCCAGCTGAGGTAACGCCGCAACGCACGGATTATTATGCACGTGACCCCTCGATGGGTCAAGCGACAATTTGGAAAAATTTTACGAAGTGATGATTAAGATGCTCGCACCTCGACCGAGGTTCGAATCCGTGCGGTGCCGGCGTGAAAGAAAAGCCCCCGTTGCCGGAGGCTTTCGATTTCAATTGGTGCGGCGTATAGGATTCCGCGCATCCGCTTCGCGGATCCGCACCGGCTTCGCCCGCCTGCCGGCGGACTCGCCCGCGGGCTGAAAACGCTCCGCGTTTTTTTGACGCCCGCGCCTCGACCGAGGTTCGAATCCATGCGGTGCCGGCGTAAAAGAAAAGCCCCCGTTGCCGGAGGCTTCAAGTTCGATTGGTGCGGCGTATAGGATTCGAACCTATGACGTTCTGATTCGTAGTCAGACCCTCTATCCAGCTGAGGTAACGCCGCGACTTGTTGATTATTATGCACATCGACTGAATAAAGGTCAAGCAATTTTCGAAAAAAGTTATCAAATTTGATTTTTACTCATTTTGACCACTTGATGCTATCTTCGACGCATCGCGATATAAGAAAAGCCTCCGTTACCGGAGGCTTTAAAGTTCAGTTGGTGCGGCGTATAGGATTCCGCGCATCCGCTGCGCGGATCCGCACCGGCTTCGCCCGCCTGCCGGCGGACTCGCCCGCTCGCTAAAAACGCTCCGCGTTTTCTTGACGCTCGCGCCTCGAACGAGGTTCGAATCTCCGCAATGCCCCCGTAAAGGAAAAGCCCCCGTTTCCGGAGGCTTAAAACTCAATTGGTGCGGCGTATAGGATTCGAACCTATGACGTTCTGATTCGTAGTCAGACCCTCTATCCAGCTGAGGTAACGCCGCAGCGCAAGACATATAAAACCACTTTAGCTTATTGGAGTCAAGCTCAATCTCAAACTTTTTTGTGAAACGCAGTTTTGTCATGCTGCTCCGCATATACCGCCGTTCCCCGTACGATCGATTGGCTTTTCGATCACGTCAAACTTGGCATCAAGTTCCCTCAGGAGCGATCTCACCCGCTGGGCACAATCATAATCGGCAAACGAGATGCTCAGCATGCGCGCGACCTGGTTGGAAGTCCCAACTCCATAGAAGTGCTCCAGCGCCACAAGCCCCACGTGCGTCACAAAGGTCTCGACCACATGCGGCGACTCCTCAAAACACCATTGTGTCAACGGACCCTCACTCGTCTGTCGAACCACCAGGCCACCCATGCCAGACGGCTCACACGTTACAAGCAGGTACTCCCCACCCTCGTCGCTCTCAAACAAAACCACCCGATCATCAAACAGCTCCATCGCGTCCCCTTTCTCTCGCTCTTATTTAGCAAAAGCATAACAGGTAGATAGCTGTATACAGAACAGTTGTTCGTGTGTTTTCTATTGAGCTGTCCGCACGGCATGATATGGACCTGCGCACGAAATAGGGCGCCCCCGAAGGAGCGCCCTTGCATATCCCCTATGCAGCCAAGTTACGCGACCGGCTCGATCTTCTCGAGACCGCCCATGTAAGGACGCAGAACCTCGGGGATCGTGATGGTGCCGTCGGCGTTCTGGTAGTTCTCCAGAATGGCAGCCATGGTGCGGCCGGCCGGCAGGCCGGAACCGTTGAGCGTGTGCAGGTAGCGCGAACCCTTGAAGTTCTCGGGGTCGCGATACTTGATGTTGGCGCGGCGAGCCTGGAAGTCACCGCAGTTGGAGCAGGAGCTAATCTCCTTGTAGGCGTTGTAGCTCGGCAGCCAGACCTCAACGTCGTAGGTCTGACGGGCAGAGAAGCCCAAGTCGCCGGTGCACAGGCTAATCACGCGATACGGAAGGCCCAGCTGCTGCAGCAGGTACTCGGCCTCGGCGGTCATGCTCTCGAGCTCATCGTCGGACTCCTCCGGCTTAGCGAACTTGACCATCTCGACCTTGTCGAACTCGTGCTGACGGATGATGCCGCGGGTGTCGCGACCGGCGGAACCGGCCTCCTCGCGGAAGCAGGGGGTGAAGGCGGTGTAGCGACGCGGCAGAGTGTCGGCATCGAGGACCTCGCCGGCGTGCAGGTTGGTAAGCACAACCTCGGCGGTGGGGATCAGGAAGTTGTCGCCCGAGACGTGATAGGCGTCGTCCTCGAACTTGGGCAGCTGACCCGTGCCAAACATGGTCTGACGCTTGACGACGATGGGCGGCCACCACTCCTTAAAACCACGGCTGGTGTGCGTATCGAGGAAGAAGTTGATGAGAGCGCGCTCCAGGCGGGCGCCGGCGCCACCGAGAACGGTAAAGCGGCTGCCGGAGAGCTTGTTGCCACGCTCGAAGTCGAGGATGTCCAGATCGGTGCCCAGATCCCAGTGCGGCTTAAAGTCGAAGTCGAACTCGCGCGGGGTGCCCCAACGACGGCGCTCAATGTTCTCGTCCTCGTCCTTGCCGTACGGCGTGGCCTCGCAAGGAATGTTGGGCAGGTGAGCCATGAAGTCGTACTGCTCCTGCTCGAGAGCAGTACGGCGCTCGGCCAGGCCGTCAATCTTCTCGTTGACGGCGCGCACGGCCTCCTTGGCGGCCTCGGCCTCGTCCTTCTTGCCCTCCTTCATCAGGGCGCCGATCTTCTTGGACTCGGCATTGCGCGTAGCCTGGAGCTCCTCGACCTCGGTGATGACGGCACGGCGCTCGTCGTCGAGCTCAAAGAACTTCTCGCGATCCCAAGACGTCTGGCGGTTAGCCATGGCGACATCGATGGCATCGGGGTTCTCGCGAACAAACTTGATATCAAGCATTAGATCCTCCGGCGATATACATTCCATTTAGGTTGCAACCTTGTACATGTATGGGCAAGTATATACTTATGAGCGTTTACGACCCAACTCAACTACGCAAGAAGGCACCCAATGGACGCAGTTTTTTCCTTTTTGTTTGGCACCCGCACCGGTTTTGCCATCCTTTTCGCCGGCGGCATCCTGTTATTTGCGATTCTTGCCTTTGTAATGGAGAAGCGTACCCATAAGATGTACGTCGACCGCGGACCCAAGTCCGAGGATGAGGAAGACAGCTTCTGGGACTAACCTGCCAAAAAGGGACAGGTTTATTATGGTCTGTTTTATCTGGGCAAACGCAAGCGCCCCGCAACTGGAATTGAGCCAGTTGCGGGGCGCTTTTCGCTAAAAGGACAAAACCGCAGAAAATACCTGCCAAAAATAAACCCGTCTTTTTTTTGGTCGGTTTTACTGGAGAGTTGCGTCGATTGCCTTGACCAGGGCGCTGCGCATGCCGGCGTCCTCGAGCGCAACGACGCCCTTGATGGTGGCACCACCGGGCGAGCATACGGCATCCTTCATCGCCGCAGGATGCTGACCAGTTGAAAGCTGCAACTTTGCCGTACCTAGCACCATCTGGCTCACAATGCGATAGGCATCGGCACGCGGGATACCGTGCTTGACCGCCGCATCGCCCAGGGCCTCGATTGCCATGGCGACAAATGCCGGAGCGCAACCACCCACCGTGCCGCCCACAAACAGCAGGCTCGTATCGAGCTCGACCACCGCACCGAGTTTGCCAAGCAGATCAAGCACCACGGCGCTCTGCTCATCACTAAGCGTGGAAGCCTTCTCGCAAGCGATGACGCCCTCGCCCACCGAAACCGGTGTGTTGGGCACCGTCGAGATATGCGCGACGCCCGGCAGGACCTGCTCCCACTTGGCACTGTCCCAGGTCCAGGCAACCGACAGAACGACCTTTTTGGCAAGAGCATCCTTGAGCGGGGCGAATACCTTCTCGATCATGTACGGTTTGACCGCAGCGACCACGATATCGGATGCGGAGACAACCTCGGCGGCATCGTGGCAGGCGACCATGCCGCGCGCCTCGCAGCGCTCAACCAGTGCGTCGTAGCGACCCGCGCAGGCGCACATGTCGCTCGCAGCTACACCGGCAGCGATCCAGCCATCGGCCATAGCGCTCGCCATATTGCCAAAACCGACAAATCCAATCTTCATATCTCATAGTCCTTTCAGACACATTCCTCAAAACGAAAGGTATTGTCCCACGCCATTGTTTCGTATTGCCGACCTATTTGTGATACGGCTCGCCACGGCTGATCTTGCAGGCACGGTAAATCTGCTCTAGCAGCACCACACGCGCCAGGTTATGCGGCAAGGTAATGCGTCCAAAGCTGAGCATCTCGTCGGCGCGGGCGCGCACCTCATCACTCACGCCGTCCGAACCGCCGATTACAAAGGCAATGTCGCTGCTGCCTCGCAGCATAAGATCGTCGAGCCTCGCCGAGAGCTCCTCACTCGAACGCTCCTTGCCCTCGATAGCCAGCAGGATCACATGCGCTCGAGACGGCAATGCAGCAAGAATTGCCGCCCCCTCCTTGTCGCGCGCGGCATCCACGCCGCCCGCCTTAGCCGGGTCGATATCGGCCACCTCGCGGATATCCACCTTGGCATAGGCGCCTAGGCGCTTGGTGTACTCAGCGCACGCGTCCTTCCAAAAGCGCTCTTTGAGCTTGCCAACACAAACGACGGTGTATTTCACGCGTGCCTACTCCTTTGACTCGTTCTGAACCTTACCGGCAGCCAGCATCTGCTCGAACATAGAGGCCGACTGCGAAAAGTCGCTCGGCAGCACGACCGTCGAGGTTTTACCCGTGCGAGCGAACTCCGTCATCATCTCGGACCACTGCGTAAACATGAACAGTTGGTTGGCCTCGTCATTGCCGACACCCGTCTCCTGGATGATCTCGAGCGAATCTTTGATACCCAGTGCAATGGCCTTGCGCTGGTTGGCGATGCCCTCGCCCGCCTTTTCCATAGCCTCGGCCTCGGCGGTCGCCTCGGTGACGCGCTTGATGCGGTCGGCCTCGGCGAGCTCCTGTGCCGCAGCGCGCTTGCGCTGGGCGGCGTTGATGTCGTTCATGGAGTTCTCGACCTCGGTCGGCAGTGCGATTTTGGTGATGAGCGTCGACACGAGGGTGAAGCCGTAGGCGGCCATCTGCTCGGAAACGGTAGCGTTGACATCCTTGGCGATGTCATCCTTCTTGGCAAAGACCTCATCGAGTGTGTAGACGGGAATCGAAGAGCGTAGGGCGTCGGTGATGAAGTCACGCATCTGGTCGACGGGCTCCTGCAGCATGTAGTAGCTCTTGTAGATACCCGAATCTGCCGGGCCGGCGCCCATGTCATAGCTCACGTGGTACTGAGCAGAGACCTCAAGGCCGATGGTCACGTTGTCCTGGGTCTTAACGTCGATGCCAAAACCGTTTTTCATGGTGCGCAGGCTCACCGTGGCGGCCTTGCGGTCGATCACGGGCACCTTCATGTGGAAGCCCGCGTTGACGATGCGGTTAAACTTGCCCAGGCGCTCGATGATCACGGCATGCTGTTGTTCAACGACATAGCAGGCGTTGGGAAGCAGTAGCAACAGAATGATGATGGGAATCAAAAGGCTGGTAAGGGCGGCGATGATACCGGACAACAGCATGGTCTCTCCTCTGATAGGCACACGTTGGCATTAGGATACCCGTACAAGGAGATCGTACATAACAAAAAAGCTCCCATTGCTGGGAGTTCTTTCATTCAATGGTGCGGGCGAAAGGACGTCCGCGTATCCGCTTCGCGGATCCGCACCGGCTTCGGCCGCCTGCCGGCGTCCTCGCCAGCTCGCTAAAAACGCTCCGCGTTTTCTTTACGCTCGCTCCTTCACAGGTTCAAGTCCCTGTGAAGGGCCCATAACAAAAAAGCTCCCATTGCTGGGAGCTCTTTAATTTAATGGTGCGGGCGAAAGGACTTGAACCTTCATGGGGTTGCCCCCATACGGACCTGAACCGTACGCGTCTGCCAATTCCGCCACGCCCGCGTGCAGGAATTAGAATAACGGAGCGCCATCGCGAACGCAAGAACTATTTTTGAAAAAGTTTACAGGCATTTTCCCAAGCTGCTCGCGCGATTGCCTCAGCATCCTCGCCGGTACGATCGACACGGTCGTTGACCAGCGTGTTTGCCGTAATGGAGATCATTGCGGGCTCGCATTCAAGACCGCGGATGGGCTCTGGAGCCATATACGGGCAATCCGTCTCGAACAGAATTCGATCGAGTGGGGTTGCCGCAAATGCCTCGCGCACGTCGTCGTTGCGCTTAAAGGTGGCCGCACCACCATAGGCGATATAGCAGCCCAGCTCCACAAAGCGCTCCATCGTGGCGCGGTCCTCGCCAAAACAGTGCAGCACACAACCGGCCTGGGGCACGCCCACCTCACGAAGCACGTTGTACGCATCAACGTGCGAGGTGCGCTCCCCATCCGAGTCCTCGTGACGCAGGTGCAGCTCCACCGGCACATTGCGGCGCACGGCAAGCTCGAGCTGGCGCGCCATGCAATCAATCTGCACGTTATGGGGTGCCGGCGCGATATCGTCGTCATAGTCCATGTGGTAGTCCAGGCCGATTTCGCCAATACCGGCGCATAAGGGGTCATCAAGTGCCGCAACGACCTGTGCATGAACGTCGTCGGTATAGTCCGGTGCGCCATAGGGGTGCACGCCGGCGAGATACTTAATCTGCGGAATATCTCGCATCGGCAAAATCTCGCGCACCAGCCAGTCACTATAGTCCGTCACGCTGCGTTTGTCAGCGATGGGGTCGAGCATCGTCACCAACAGGTCGACGCCCGCGGCTTTGGCGCGCACGAGCGTCTCGGGCACTTCCTTGCCCCAAAACGAAAGCAGGTGCGCGTGCGTGTCGGCAAGCGGCGCCAGCGGCACCGGGCAGGCCACCGTTTTCTTCTTTTTGGTAAACATCACGCGTTCGACATTAGGCGTCATGGGAAAGCTCCTGAGCCAAGCGGACAAAGGCAGCGACGTCGAGCGTCTCGGCGCGCGTGGTAGGTGCGATACCGCAGGCCTCAAAGGCGGCATCGAGCGCGTCCTTGGCAAAGCCGTTGGCGCTCATGGAGTTGCGAATCGTCTTGCGGCGCTGAGCAAACGCAGCGTCGATCACACGGGCCACAAACTCGCGGTCGATGCCCTCGGGTACCACTCCGTCAACGCGATCGATGCGCACTACGGCAGAATCCACATGCGGTGCCGGCATAAAGCAGCGCGGCGGCACCTCAAAGCGCCCCGTCACCTGCGCATACAGGCCGAGCTTTGCCGTGTAGCCGCCATAGGTCTTGTTGCCCGGCGTTGCGGCAATACGATCTGCAACTTCCTTTTGCACCATGACGACAGCGCGCTTAAGCGCGGGCATCGTCTGGAAGAACTGAAGGATGATCGTCGCCGCCACGTTATAGGGCAGATTCGCGACAAACACCGTGGGTTCACCACCGGCGGCCTGCTCAATCTGCTCCGGCGTCACCTTGAGCGCATCGCCCATGATAAAGCGGAAGTTGGCATAGTCGGCGGCGTGGGCGTCAAGCACCGGCTCAAGCTCGGGATCCGCCTCAATCGACGTAACGCACGCCGCCTCCTGCAGCAGGGCCAACGTCAGTGTGCCGCAACCCGGGCCGACCTCGAGCACGCGCTCATCGCCCGCAAGCTCAGCGAGCTCACAGATACGTTCGATCACATGGTTGTCGATCAGGAAGTTCTGGCCCAGGCGATGCTTGGTCGCAAGGCCAAACTCCTCCAGCAGCTCCCTTGTTGCCGTGGGGTTTGCCAAAGGCGAAGTTGTCATGGTTGCCTCCTTAGCATGGTGGCGGCGTCTTGAAACAAAAGGGCATGGACCGTTGCGGCCATGCCCTTACATCTAAACAGCAAATTGCCGATATGGCGCGCAGCGGCTTAGCCCAGACGCGGGAACAGCGGCTCGCCCTTCTCGACAGGCTGACCACCGGCAAGCAGGCCCCAAGCGCAAATGCCCTTGAGGTCGTCGCTCGCGGCCTCGTCCTCGCAGGACAGGCGACGCAGGGTCTCGGCAGAAGTCTGGGGCATGAGCGGCATCAGCAGGTGAGCGGCAATGCGGATGGCCTCGAGCAGGTTGTAGATCACAAACGCCAGCTCGTCAGCCTTGGCCTCGTCCTTGGCAAGCGCCCAGGGCTCGGAGTCCTCGATGTAGTGGTTGGCGGCATGGATGAGCTCCATGACCTCGTCCTTAGCTCCACCGTAATCGAGCACGTCCATCTTGGCCATGTAGCGATCGACCAGGCCATCGGCAATCTTTGCCAGCGGGTTGTCGAACGCATCGAACGATGCGGGCTTGGCGGGCGCGCAACCGTCAAAGTACTTGCCGCTCATGTTGAGCGAACGCGAGATAAGGTTGCCCCAGCTGTTGGCCAGGTCGGCGTTGTAGACCTGCTCCATGCGCTCGAAGCTGATGGCGCCGTCGGTGCCGGGCACCACGTCGGTCATAAAGTAGTAGCGATAGCCCTCGACGCCCAGCATGTCGATAACATCCTGCGGAGCGATGGCGTTGCCGCGGCTCTTGGACATCTTCTCGGCCTTGCCGGTCTCGGCATTGCGCACGGTCAGGAAGCCGTGGGCAAAGACGTGCTCGGGCAGGGCCTCGCCGATGGCCATGAGCATGGCGGGCCAAATGACGCAGTGGAAGCGGATGATGTCCTTACCCACGATGTGGAACTGCGCGGGCCAGCGATAGGCCAGCTCGGCACGGGCCTCATCGGTGTCGACACCGTAGCCGACGGCCGTCATATAGTTGAGCAGCGCATCGAACCACACGTAGGTAACGTGACCCTCGTCAAACGGGACCTGAATGCCCCAGTCAAAGCTCGTGCGGCTCACGGAAAGGTCGTTGAGGCCGCCTTCGACAAAGCTGCGCACCTCGTTCATGCGGAACGCGGGCTCGACAAAATCGGGGTGCTCGTCATAGAGCTTGAGCAGCTTGTCCTGGAACGCAGAGAGCTTAAAGAAGTAGGACTCCTCCTGCACGCGCTCGAGCGGACGGTGGCAATCGGGGCACAGGTGCTGGCCGACGCTGCCGTACTCCTCGTCGCCCTTCTGGACCTGCGTATCGGTGAAGTAGGTCTCGTCGGGCACGCAGTACCAGCCGTCATAGCTGCCCTTATACAGGTAGCCGGACTCCTTCATGCGCTCCCACAGATACTGCACGGCGTGATGCTGGCGCGGCTCGGTGGTACGAATGAAGTCGTCGTTGGAGATCTCGAGCTTGTTCCAAAGCTCCTTGAAGTGCGGAGCCTGGCTGTCGGTCCACTCCTGAGGCGTCATGTTGTGCTTGGCTGCGGCCTCGGCGACCTTCTCGCCGTGCTCGTCCATGCCGGTCAGGAACTTGACGTTATAGCCGGCGGAGCGGCGATAGCGAGCCTGAACGTCGGCGATGATGGTGGAATAAGCCGTGCCCAGGTGCGGATCGGCGTTGACGTAGTAGATGGGCGTCGTGATAAAGAACGAAGGCTTGCTTTGATCCATGGGGTTTGTCCTCCAGAAAAACGTTGCATACAGAGGATGATTCTAGCGCAAGGGCTGGATATCCTCCATCTATTGCATATCGAGCACCATGGCATAGACATCGCGCTTGCGGCGCGAATACTTCTGAGACAGGCGCTTGGCCACCGCAGAGGCGGGCTCCCCCTCCTCGAGCGCGGCGCGGATATCCTCGCGCAGGGCCTCGTCGGGATCCGCTGCCGCGGCGCCAACCGGCACGATACCGGCCTCCTCATCCTCGCTCGGCGGCGCGATGACCAGCGCAATCTCGCCCTTTACCTCGCCGCGAGCACGCAGCTCCTCGGCAAGCTGAGCAGCGGGCCCGCGCAAGACCTCCTCGTGCAGCTTGGTGAGTTCGCGGCAGACGGCAACCTCACGCTGGGGAAAGACCTCCGCCACGGCCTCGAGCGTCGCCACGATGCGATGTGGAGACTCGTAGAAGATGAGTGCGCCGGGCACCACGGCAAGGCGCTGTAAACGCCGCACGCGGTCGCCGTGCTTTCGGCCCAAAAAGCCCTCGAAGAAAAAATGCTCGCAGGGAATGCCGGACGAAACGAGCGCCGTGACGCAAGCAGAGGGCCCGGGAATAACTTCAACGGGCACATCGGCCTCACGCGCCGCCTCGACCAGCGCCTGGCCGGGATCGGACACACTCGGCATGCCGGCGTCCGAGGCAAAAGCGAGGGTCTCCCCCGCCAGCAGACGGTCGACCAGGCCGACGGCGCGGCTGGCGATCACATTCTCGTCGCAACGGACAAGCGGCTTGGAAATGCCCAGATGCATCAGCAGCTTTGACGTCACACGCGTGTCTTCGCAGCAGATGGCATCGGCGGCGGCAAACGCCTCGCCAACGCGCGGGGACAGGTCGCCCAGGTTGCCGATGGGCGTGCCGACCACATAGAGTTTGCCCGTATGGGTGCTGTTTTGCGTCATATCAACCTATTCAATCATGCCGCGCTCGAGCGTACCGAGCGCCGCGCGGGCGTCCCATGCTGCAATGCGCTTCTCGGTCTTCCACGTTTGGAAGAACCAACCGGCAGCCGGCGCAAACGAAGGCAGCTGGTTGGCGATAAACACGCGCTCGTAGGCATTGCGGCCCTCGGGCGTAACCGACGAGTTGGCAAAGATCGCCGCGCCCGACCATTCGCCCACCAGCACGGGGAACCCAGTCGAAATCGCTTCTTTAAGCTCGCGCTTGTTACGGGAAATCGCCGTCGTCAGCCCGCGGGGGCTCGTGATATCGAGCGCATACTCGTCGCGGTAATGGTACAGGTGAAGGTCCATGTAGACGTTCTTGTACTTGGCGCCGCGCATAAAATGCTTCCACTCGCTGGGATGCCCCGACGACGAAAAGACGACGATCTTATCCTCGGGCATATACGAACGGACGAGCTCGTAGGCATCGCGATAGAAGTTGCGCAGGTAGTGCGCCGGAATGCCATCCGTCATGGAAAAGAGACTCTTGCGGACACTCATCTGCGGCGTATCCAGCAGCTCAATGCCCAGCAGGCTCTCGGCCTCGCCGTAGCGATCAGCCAAGCGCTCGAGCACGTCGAGTGCGACATGACGGCCGTTAGTGGACGAATGCCACTCGGCAACAGCCTCTGGCGTGGCGGGCGAATCGTTGGAATCGCCCTGGCCACCGGGCACAGTTGCTAGATCAAGCAGCACGCGGATGTCGTACTTGGCAGCCCACTCAATTGCACGGTCGATGTAGTCGACAACCGAGATGTAGGACGCATCGGACTCCTGCGAGCCAAAGGCATACCAGGGCACCGGCAGACGCACGGCATTGAGACCGATCTGCGCCATGCGACGGAAATCGTCCTCACTCACAAACGTCTCGTAATGACGGCGCATGCGCTCGTTATAGGCGGCGGTGCCCATGGCCTCCTGCAGCTCGGCCGCGTTGGATGCACCGGTCGCCGCGTATAGCGACGGGGTCACCCAAGGCTCGGGAATAAACCAGCCAGAGAGATTAACGCCGAGTATCCTCTCCATCACTGCCCCCTTTTGAATCATACGGGCTAAGCCCGCATCGCTCTTGCATGACATATCTATCGATTTGAGTATACCCGCGCATGCAGACAGGCGACCGAACGGTCTACAAAGTGGCGCAAAAGTGGGAGGAATGTCTGGGACAGGTGGGCACGAGCTGGTGCGCCGAGATGTGCGCGCACGTCGGAAGTAAGCGCCGGAAAGCGCATCCCGTTCTGAGCGCGGGATCTGGGACGCAGTTTCCGCCAAAGACCGCAAAAGGAAAGCACATCCCATTCTGACGCCGGATTCCGGGTCGCGCTTTCCCAAGCGGCCTCAAAGCGGAAAACGCATCCCACTCTGAAGCCAAATTCCGGGACGCAATTTCCGCAGAGCCCTCAATAAAAGAAAAGGACCCCTTTGCAGAGGTCCTAGTCAATTCAAGGTGGCGGGGAAGGGAATCGAACCCCTGACACGAGGATTTTCAGTCCTCTGCTCTACCGACTGAGCTACAGAGGCGTAGCTTTTGGAAAGCCAAAAAAATGGCGACCTGGATGGGACTCGAACCCACGACCTCCGCCGTGACAGGGCGGCGTTCTAACCAACTGAACTACCAGGCCATTGGTGGAAACTATAGGGCTCGAACCTATGACCCTCTGCTTGTAAGGC
>DBFRVO010000029.1:0-30391 GCA_048503295.1 Collinsella aerofaciens
CGCGTCTGCTAATATCTCCATAGCGGTCCCTGTCCTTTCCCAGAACCTGTGTTATGTAGCAATTCCAGATTCTAGGACAGGGGCCGCTTGCGTTTGGCGGTCAGCCGTCGGCGCGCTTACACCAACATTTCCGACGCGATCTAGTTAGACAGTCTATTCAGTAGTCAGATTACAGATCTGTAGATAGCCGCAGCAGCATCTTCCCAGATAAAACCGACCAAAATAAACCTGTCTCTATTTGGCAGGTTTCCCGTGGGGCGGGCACTGATGAAGTTTATCGCGAGTTCCGCACGAACAGGAGGCCACTTAATGTGGCCTCCGTCGTGAGCAGGACTGTAGAGCAGGAAACTTCATCAGTGCCCGCCCCACGGGAAACCGGCGGGATGGACCAGTTCAGATGGGGCTTTGATGCATGGGTGGTCTGTTGGTGGGCAAATGGGTATCATACTGAGGTTACTGCGTCGACTCTATGATGCATGTTGTACGTTCCCGGCGGTCGGTTTGCCAGAAGCGCCCCGCCGGTTGTTCCAGACCCGTTTCGAAGAAAGGAAACCACACTAACCTATGGCAGCTAAAAAATCATCTCCCTTGAAGATCATTCCGCTCGGTGGCCTTGACGGCATCGGCAAGAACATGACGGTCTTCGAGTGCGGCGACGACATGGTGCTCGTCGACGCCGGTCTCATGTTCCCGGATGACTCCCAGCCCGGTATCGACCTGGTGCTTCCTGACTACACCTATGTCCTGGAGAACGAGGAGAAGCTCCGCGGTATCGTCGTCACCCACGGCCACGAGGACCACACCGGTTCGCTTCCGTATCTGCTGCAGGACCTCAACAACAAGGTGCCCATCTTCTCGAGCAAGCTGACGCTTGGCTTTATCGAGGGCAAGCTCTCTGAGTTCCGCATCCGCGCGCCCAAGTTCCGCGAGGTCAAGGGCGGAAGCCATGTCAATCTCGGTGGCATCTCGCTCGACTTCTTCTCGATGACGCACTCCATCCCCGGCGCTCTGGGCGTGTTCATTCGCACTAACCAGGGCACCGTTATGCACACCGGCGACTTTAAGCTCGATCAGACGCCCATCGACGGCGTTACGCCCGACTATGCCGCTATCAGCCGCTTTGCCAAGCAGGGTATCGACCTGCTGCTTTCCGACTCCACCAATGCCACGGTTCCCGGCTTTACCAAGTCCGAGGCCGAGGTTGGTCCCAATCTGCTGCACGCCATCAAGAACGCCCCGGGTCGCGTGTTCGTCGCGTCGTTCTCGAGCCACATTCATCGCCTGCAGCAGATCTGCGATGCCGCCCGTAAGTGCGGCCGTAAGGTCGTTGTGACCGGTCGCTCCATGCTCACCAACACCCGCGTCGCGCGCGAGCTGGGCTACCTCAACATCGACGATGCCGATATCATCGATGCCTTCGATATCGATAACCTGCCCGACGACAAGATCGTCGTCATGTGCACCGGTTCGCAGGGCGAGCCGCTGTCGGCCCTGTCCCGCATGGCCAATGGCGAGCACAAGACGCTCTCCATCCACGAGGGCGATACCGTCATCCTCTCAGCAACTCCCGTTCCCGGCAACGAGAAGGCCGTCCAGCAGGTCGTCAACAGCCTGGCCAAGCTCGGCTGCGACGTGTGGGATAAGAACCGCGCTCTCGTCCACGTCTCCGGTCACGGTAGCCAGGAGGAGCTCAAGCTCCTGATGGCCATGGCCAAGCCCACGTACTTTATGCCGGTTCACGGCGAGGCCGTGCATCTGCGCGCCCATGCCCAGCTGGCCCGCAAGATGGGCATCAAGGACGATCATATCTTTATCCTCGATAACGGCGACACGCTCGAGATGCGCGGCGGTATCGTCAAACGCGGTACGCCCGTCGAGTCCGGCGTCGTCTACGTCGACGGCCTGCGTATCGGCGATACCGACCCCATCGTCCTGCGCGATCGCCAGAAGCTCGCCAACGACGGTATGGTCACGGCCGTCGCCATCGTCTCGCTCAAGCACAAGAAGATCGAGGCCATCGAGTTCTCGGGCCGCGGCGTCTCGTTTGCCATCGACGACCAGTTCTCCGAGGATGCCTCCGCGTCCATTATGAAGACGATCGAGAAGGGCAAGTTCAGCTTTACGAGCAGCGGTTCCGATGCCATTCGCAAGGCCGTGCGCGATTCGCTCTCCAACTTTATTTGGAGTCGTACGCGCACCCGTCCGATGATCATCCCGGTCGTCATGGAGGTTTAGTTTGGCGCGCGGATCTGCACAAAACGCCAAAGGCAATAAGGCCAATAACCAGCCGGCATCTGCTAAGGGTGCCGGTTCCCATCTGCGTGCCAATAAGGGCCACGAGTCCGAGTTCGATGATTTCGAGCCCTTGGTCGAGCCCTCGGCCAACCGCGATATCGCCGGCGTGGTCATTGCCGTTTTGGCGATTGCGTCCTTTATTGCCGTGATTTCGCCGGCGACTGCGCCCGTTACGGCTGCGGTTGCCGGTTTCTACCACTTGGGCTTTGGTCTGGGCGCCTACGTGCTGCCGATCGTCATTTTGCTGTTTGCCGCCACGCTCTTTTTAGGCGAGGACTCGCCGCTCAACGCGCGCTCTGTTGCGGGCGGCGCCGTGGTCTTTATCGCCGTCGTCTCCATTCTTTCGCTGATGGTGCCGGGTACGAGCGACTCGTGCGACCTTATGTTCACGCCGCAAAACCTGTCCGCCGCGGGTGGCTACATTGGTGCGTTTATTGCGAGTGCGCTGCAGAATGCCCTGGGTAAGCCTATCGCGATGGTGGTCCTGTTGGGTCTGGCCGTCGTTGGTTTTGTCATCATTGGCTTTTCGGTGGGCGGTGTGCTGCGCTCTGCCCGCGATCGTGCGGCTGATTTTGCCGAACGCCGTCGTGCCGATGTCAACGCCAGCCCGTGGGGTGACGACGAAGCCCTGTCGGTGCCTGGCGTTGCCCGTCCTCACCTGAGCATTCTTCGTCAAAAGGGCTCCGATGCTGCCGTGACCACGGTCATGGGCAACGATGTGGACCCGGTTTTGGACGATGACGACGAGGACGAGGATCCGTTTGTCGACGTGTCCGATGCCGTGGAAGCTGAGCGCGCTAAGACGACGCTGTTGCCGCGCCGCCATGGCAAGAAGGGCAAGGCTGCGCCCAAACTCAATACGAGTGAGCCCGACCCGTCTTGGTCCGAGAGCGAGATTGAGCTCACCGAGGGCGATGACGAGGACGACGAGGCTCCGATTGAGACCGCAAAGACAACTTTGCTGCCGCGTCGCCATGCAAAGCGCGACCAGGTAACCGGTCAGCTTTCGATGGAAGACGACCCCGATAAGATCGACGAGTCCGAGCCGCCGTTTGCCGTGAATCCTGTCTCGGCAGCACCTCAGATTCCCGACTTCTTGAAGCATCCCAAGGTTGCCGATGCGTCTGCCTCGAGTGCTGTCGAATCGGCTGCGGCTAGCGATGGGGGAGCGGACGGCGGCGCCGCAGATAACGAGGGAGAAGAAGAGGACGGCCTCAAGCTTCCGCCGCTCGAAATCCTGCATGCCAACCCGCAGTCGGCTTCCTCCGCGTCTTCTGACAAGGAGCTGGAACAGACTGCCGAGTCGCTTCAGTCCACCTTGCTGGAGTTTGGTCGTAGTGCCCGCGTGGTCGGCTGGATCGCCGGCCCCACGGTGACGACCTTTAAGCTGCAACCTGGCGAGGGCGAGCGCGTGAGCAAGATTTCGAGCCTCGAGGACGATATCGCGCTATCGCTTGCTGCCCAGTCCGTGCGTATCTTTGCCCCGATCCCCGGCACCTCGCTTGTGGGTATCGAGATCCCCAATCGCAAGCGCCAGAACGTCAACCTGGGCGACGTGCTTCCCTATGTGAAGGGCGGTCCGCTCGAGCTCGCCATCGGTCGAGATGCCGAGGGTACGCCGGTCGTCGCCGACCTTGCCAAGATGCCCCACCTGCTGATCGCCGGTACCACGGGTTCCGGTAAGTCGGTCATGATCAACTCCATCATCACGACCTTGCTCATGCGCGCCCTTCCCGAGGACGTTCGCCTGATCATGGTCGACCCCAAGCGCGTCGAGCTTGCGGGCTATAACGGTCTGCCGCATCTTTACGTGCCTGTAGTGACCGAGCCCAAGCAGGCCGCGAGCGCTCTGCAATGGGCCGTGTCCGAGATGGAGCGTCGCCTGAAGGTCTTCGAGCGTCTCAACGTGCGTAAGATCTCGACCTACAACGAAAAGCAGGCCGCCGGCGAGTTTGAGCATTACGATAACCCGCCGCAAAAGATGCCCTACCTGGTCATCATCATCGACGAGCTCTCGGACCTGATGATGGTCGCCGGTAAGGATGTCGAGGCCTCGATCGTGCGTATTGCTCAGCTGGGCCGTGCCGCCGGTATCCACCTTATCGTGGCCACGCAGCGCCCGAGCTCCAACGTGGTGACGGGCCTCATCAAGGCCAACATCACCAACCGCATCGCCTTTAACGTCGCCACGGGCATCGACTCGCGCGTCATCATCGACCAGATGGGTGCCGAAAAGCTCACCGGTTTGGGCGACATGCTGTTCTCTAAGGTCGACTGGGGCAAGCCCCGCCGTATCCAGGGCTGCTTTGTCTCGGATGATGAAATCAACGAGATCGTCGAGTTCGTCAAGTCGCAGAGCGAGCCCGACTACCACGAGGAGATCCTGTCTGCCGTGGCGCCCGCTTCCATGTCCATGGCGGGTGGCGGCGGCATTGTCCGTACCGGAGTCGCCGAGCCGCAAGACGATGATCCGCTCATTTGGGAAGCCGCCCATATTGTGGTGGAATCGCAGCTTGGCTCCACATCTGGCCTGCAACGTCGTCTGAAGGTTGGCTATGCGCGTGCCGGGCGTATTATGGATATGCTGGAAGAAAAGGGTGTCGTCGGCCCGCCCGACGGTTCCAAGCCGCGCGAGGTCCTGTTGGACGAGGAGGGGCTTGCCGCGCTGGAGTCTGTCGACGCCGAGATGGCACGTGAAGATCGTGAGTTTGGAGGATTCTGATGGCTGCACGCTTTGGTGACATGCTGCTTGAGCAGCGTCGCCGAATGGGCCTTTCCATTCAGCAAGTCGCCAACACCATCAAAATCAGGCCGCAGATCATCGAGTTTTTCGAGACCGGTAACTTTGCTTCGATGCCGCCGCGCGGCTATGCGCAGGGCATGATTTCGAGCTATGCTCGCTTTTTGGGCCTCAATCCGCGCGAGGTCGTCAATGCCTACTTTGACGATTTGATGGCATACGAACGCGAGACGTCGCAGCAGGGCGGTCGTTTTCAGGACGCCGCCGGCTACGTCAATTCGCGTTCCTCGGTCGATAACGGGCGCTTCCTGATGGTTCAGGGCGGTCGTTCGACCCGCTATGGACAGCGTCCTCAGCAGGCCGGTTATATTACCGAGACGGGTTCGGGCGAGGAGATTCGCTCACAGCGTGACCGGTTCCGCAGTACGCCGATGCCCGAGGACCGTGCACTTCCCGCTGCCCGAGGCGTGGCGCGTGACCCTCGTGCCGGCTACGGCGACGGCGGCTATTCCGATCGCGGTTACCGTGGTGCCTCTACGGGACGCTCTCGCGGTGGCTATGCGGATGCCGATACCACGCAGGTGACGCCGCGTCTTCGCTCTCAATCACAGCCGTATGGCCAGCGCTCTTCGGCTCCGCGTTCGGGCCAGCGTGGCTATCAAGGCCGCGGTGAACTTGCGCCCCGCTCGGGTCAGCGCAGCCTTCAGGGCCAGGGTGGCTATCGCGGCCGTTCCGATAGCAATCGTGGTCGTATGCCTCAGGGAGGCGGCCGCAGCAGTTCCAATCGTCGACGCGGCGGATCACGTACTCCTCAAAACAACGGGCTCGATCCGCGTATCGTCTACGCCGGCATCGGTGCCGTTGCGCTGCTGTTGATTGTGCTCATCGTGGTGCTTCTGCGCGGCTGCGCATCTTCGGCGCCCGAGACCACGCCCGAGACGCCCACTGCTACCAAGACGACGACCAAGAAGTCTTCTAAGAAGACCGAAACGGTCGACGAGGACGATGACACCGATGAGGCGACGGATGAGTCGACTGATTCGGACGCCACCAAGACGACGGCCAAGAAGGAAGAGAACGAGGTCACGAAGGTCAAAGTCTCCGTTGCCAAGGGAAAGACCGCGTGGATTGAGGTCAAGGTTGACGGCAAGTCGGTCTATGGCGCCCAGGCGACTGGCCCCTTTGAGCAGGAGTACACGCCCGAGTCTTCGATCGAGATCACCACGTCCAAGCCTTCCGATGTCACCGTTACCAAGAACGGTGAAAAGGTTCGTTACGATACCAAGACCTCGGGCGTGGCGCGTGTGACGATCACCGTTCCCAAGAAGGAGACGTCTGATTCCGAGAATGGTGAAAGTTCTGATGGTACCGACACCACCGATGGTACCGATACCACCGACGGTACCGATGCCCAGTCCACGGATGGCGCCGATACCGCAGCTGACGGTCAGACACCCACCGATTCTACCGACAATTCGTACGATAGCTACTAGGCCGCTCGTACGCGAAAGGAAACATCATGGCTAAAGATTCCAGCTTCGACGTCGTGTCCGAGGTCAACATGCAAGAGGTCGACAACGCCTTCCAGCAGACCACGCGCGAGATTTCCCAGCGCTATGACCTTAAGGATTCCGGCGCCACGATCGAGCTTTCGAAGGGCGACAAGCTCTTTACGATCAACGCCCCGGCCGACTTTGTCTCCAAACAGATTGTCGACGTGCTGAGCTCCAAGCTCATCAAGCGCGACATCGACCTCAAGGCTGTCTCGTGGGATGCTCCGCAGGCGGCATCGGGCGGCACCGTGCGCGTGCTCGGCCATATCGTCGAGGGTATCGACCAGGCGACCGCCAAGAAGATCAACAAGGACATCAAGGATCAAAAGCTCAAGGTCAAGGTGACCATCGAGGCCGACAAGCTGCGTGTTTCCTCTGCTTCGAAGGACGCGTTGCAGACCGTGATTCAGTTCCTGCGCGACCAGGACTACGGCCAGCCGCTGCAGTTCACCAACTACCGCTAATATCAATCGAAAGGACCGCTCTCCAACATGGATACACCGTTGGGCTCCGTGCTCTACATCACCCTCGGGTGCGCTAAGAACGAGGTTGACACCGACCGCATGCGTTCTCTTTTGACCGCCGCGGGCTACGAGGAGGCATTCGACCCGCAGGATGCCGATATCGCCATCGTCAATACTTGCTCGTTCCTCGCCTCCGCAACGTCCGAGAGCATCGAGACCACGCTCGAGCTCGCCAACGAGGTTCAGGACGGCGTTCGTTCTTGCCCCATCGTCATGTGCGGCTGCGTGCCGTCGCGCTATGGCGATGACCTGCCTGACGAGCTGCCCGAGGTCGCTGCCTTTGTGAAGGCCGACGAGGAAGATGGCATCGTGGCGGTCATCGATGGCGTGCTGGGTGTCGAGCGTGAGATTGCAGCCTATATCCCGCAGGTCAAACGTACCGTCGAGGGTGCTGTCGCCTACGTCAAGATTTCCGATGGCTGCAACCGCTTCTGCAGCTTCTGCATGATCCCGTATATCCGCGGTCGTTACCACTCGCGCAATGCCGAGAGCATCATCTCCGAGGTACGCGACCTGGTCGCCGGTGGCGTCCGCGAGATCGTTCTGATCGGTCAGGACACGGGCATCTGGGGTACCGACTTCGCCGACGAGGACCTCGCCGAGGGCGCGCCGCGCAATCTGGCGCAGCTGCTGCAGGCCGTTGCTGAGGCGGTGCGTCCTCATAACGTGTGGATCCGCGTGCTCTATCTGCAGCCCGAGGGCATGACTGACGAACTCATCGAGACGATTCGCGATACGCCCGAGGTGCTGCCCTATATCGATATCCCCGTGCAGCACTGCGACGCGCGCATTCTCAAGGCCATGCGTCGCTCCGGTTCGCGCCAGGAGCTCGAGGATCTGTTCCGCGACCTTCGCGAGCGCATCCCCGGCATCGTGATTCGTTCCACGGCCATGGTCGGTTTCCCGACCGAGACCGACGACGAGTTCCGCGACCTTATCGACTTTATGGACACCGTCGGCTTTGACTACACGAGTGTCTTTGCATACTCGCAGGAGGAGGGCAGCCTGGCCGCCAAGATGGACGGACAGGTCGACGAAGAGGTCAAGCTCGAGCGCGCCCAGGAGGCCATGGACCTGGCCGAGTCGCTCGGTTTTGCCGCCACTGCCGCACATGTGGGCGAGCGCGCCCAGGTGATCGTCGACGGTATCGAAGAGACCGAGGATGGCGCCGAGTTGATCGGCCATGCCTGGTTCCAGGCGCCCGATTCCGATGGCGCGGTGCATCTGGACGCCAGCGAGGCGTCCGTGGGCGATATTCTGACCGTCGAGTTTACCGATAGCTTCTGCTATGAGCTTATCGGTCATGTTGTGGAGTAGGAGAGCGTCGTGGCTAACGAGAGCAATAAGGAACTGACGAGTGTCTGGACGCCCGCCAACATCGTGACGTGCGTTCGCATCGTCTTTATCCCGGTGTTCATGATCGTGTCGGCGCTTTCTCACACGAGTGTTGCCGGTACGGATTGGAGCACCTTCGACGGCCCGCTCGCCGCCGCTGCCTTCATTCTGTATGTGATCCTGTCGTGCACCGATAAGGTCGACGGTTATCTGGCGCGTTCGCGCAACGAGATCACCGACTTCGGTAAATTCTTGGACCCCATCGCCGATAAGCTGCTCGTGTTCTCGGCCCTGCTGCTGTTCTTGGATTTTGGCGCGGTGACCGTGTGGTCCGTGTTCATTATCCTGTTCCGCGAGCTGCTGGTGAGCGCCCTTCGCATGGTCGCGAGTGCGGCCGGTGTGGTCGTTGCGGCCGATAAGCTCGGCAAGTACAAGACGGCAACCACGATGGTCTCCATTTGCGGTTACCTGTGCGTTTTTGCTATGGCCGGCTTGCACCTTGGCCCGGTGGCGCTGACGCTCGGCATCTACTCGGTGTCGCGCTTCCTGTACGCCGTTGCCGTTGTCCTGACCGTTATCTCGGGCGCCCAGTACTTCTGGAACTGCCGCAAGATCGTCTTTTCGGTCTAGGTCCTGGTGGGTATGACGGACTCTTTTGAGCAGATTTCCGCACATAACGAGGAGCTGGCGCGTGATATTGTCGAGCGCGCGAGCGCTCGGGGCGTGACGGTTTCGACGGCTGAGTCGCTGACGGCGGGTATGATCGCCTCGACGATTGCCGATATCCCGGGCGCCTCGGCGGTGCTGCGTGGCGGTGCGGTGACCTATTGCGATGAGATTAAGCATCGTGTTCTTGGTGTTGAGCAGGAGACGCTCGACCGCTATACCGCGGTGTCGCATCAGACCGCGCGCGAGATGGCGGTGGGTTCGCTGGAGCTGTACCAGAGCGATATTGCAGTGAGCACAACGGGTTATGCCGGCCCCGGCGGTGGCACTGAGGACGATCCGGCGGGCACTTTCTATATTGGCTGGGCGCATCGTTCCGCCGATGGGGGCGTGCCGGTCGTGGACTCTGTGCGCTGCCACTATGAGGGCGACCGTTCGTGTGTTCGTGCCCATGCGGTCGCGGAGGCATTGGGGCGCATTGCCCTTGTGCTCAACTCTATGGAATAGACATGTTTTAAGGGGCCTTCGAGCCCCTTAATTGTGGAGATAGGGACCTCTGACAAATTTAGCGTTTGTGCTGGTTGTAGATGTATTTTTGCCTGCCTTGTTCATATTTGGTCCTTTGTGGTCAAGTATTTGGTCAGTGTTTGGTCGGCGTTTGGTTGGGTTTTGGAAAGACCGCCTGCATATGATTGGCCTGAACGGTTGACCACGAACAGCCGTTCGTTTATTATCGATGCAGGTTGTTAAGAGGAGGGCTATTCATGGCCAAGAATTCAGGTCCCGTACGTACCGTTCATGCTCGCACGACGGGTAAAGAGCGCGATGAGATGATCGCCACCACCAAGGCCGAGATCGAGAAGAAATTCGGCCAGGGTTCCATCATGAGGTACGGCGACGGTGGCCCCGAGCTCGAGGTCGAGGCCATTCCCACGGGCGCCCTGGCCCTCGATGCCGCGCTGGGTATCGGCGGCGTGCCGCGCGGCCGTATCGTCGAGATTTACGGTCCTGAGTCCTCCGGTAAGACGACGCTTTCGCTCGAGATCCTGGCCGAGGCCCAGGCAATGGGTGGCGTTGTGGCATTTATCGATGCCGAGCACGCGCTTGATCCCACGTATGCCGCGCGCATTGGCGTGGATATCGACGAGGTACTGATTTCCCAGCCCGATACGGGTGAGCAGGCGCTCGAGATTGTTGACATGCTCGTGCGTTCCGGCGCCATCGATGCTATCGTCGTCGACTCCGTCGCCGCGCTGACCCCGCGTGCCGAGATCGAGGGAGAAATCGGCGACACTACGGTCGGTCTTCAGGCTCGCCTGATGAGCCAGGCGCTCCGCAAGCTCGCCGGCTCGCTGTCCAAGTCCAACACGACGTGCATCTTCATTAACCAGCTGCGTGAGAAGATCGGCGTCATGTTCGGCAACCCCGAGACCACGACGGGCGGCCGCGCCCTTAAGTTCTTCTCTTCGGTGCGTATCGACATTCGCCGCATCGACAGCATTAAGCTTAAGGACGAGGTTATCGGTAACCGCGTGCGCGCCAAGGTCGTTAAGAACAAGGTGGCAGCTCCGTTCCGTTCTGCTGAGTTCGACATCATGTACGGTACGGGCATCTCTAAGGAGGGCTCGATTCTGGACATGGCTGTCGAGTGCGGCATTTGCAAGAAGATGGGCTCCTGGTTTGCCTATGGCGAGGATAAGCTCGGCAACGGTCGCGAGGCCGCCAAGGCGTTCCTGCGCGAACACCCCGATTGTGCCGACGAGATTGAGTATAAGGTCCGCCTTGCCTGTGGACTTGAGTTTGATGACGATGCTCCGTCCGAGGTCGAGCTGACCGATCAGCCTGCGCCTGAGGAGTTTGACGAGCTTTACGCCATCGATGGTTCCGCCATGCTCGATGATGACGACGAGTAGCGGTTACGCTCATGTCGTATACGGTGACCGAGGCCACGGTCGTCTTTCCCGATAAGAAGGCGGCCTCCTCGTTCTCGAGCGGGTATGCGTCCAAAAAGCCTTGCGCACATATCGATTGTGAGCTTGAGGGCGGTTTTGAGCGGTCCATTTGGATTCCCGTGCGGGTCGCGCGGCTGTATGTCAAAAACCGCCCCGATCTTCCCTGTGATTGGGACAACTTCCGTGAGGCGGTGCAGCTCATTGAGCGTAAATGTGCACTTACCATGGTGACCGAGATGTTATCGCGCCGCGACCATGCGACGGGTGAGGTCCGTGACAAGCTGGCTCGCTACGGCTTTCACCAGCCTGCGATCGATTTCGCCGTCGAGCGCGCCACCGAGTATCGTTTTTTAGACGAGAGCCGCTTTTGCTCGTACTTTATCGAGGAGCGCAAGCGGCGCGGTTGGGGACAGCGCAAAATCGAGACCGAGCTCAAGCGCCGTCATGTCGTGCTCGATGACATTCCCGGTTATCCCGAGGATTATTTTGCCGTCGAAGACGATTTGGCGCGTGCGTCAGCCCTGCTCGCCAAGCGGCGTGTTCCAGAGACGCGCGAATTCGAAAAACTGGTTCGGTTTTTGATGGGCAAGGGCTTCTCGTATCACGTCGCCGCCGATGCCGTTAAGGCACGTCTCGATGCCGAACGCGAGGAATGTGCGGTTTAGGCGTATGTGTTTTGTGGCCCTGCCGTTCACCGTGTTTTAGCCGCCGTGCCGGGGCCATTTATTTGACAGTTGTTGTGGTTCAACGTACGATAAACACTGTCATTTGCTTTGTGATATGTGCTCATCTGTGATGAGTTTGTTTATATGTTTATCTGTATCCGACCCGCATAAGCTGCGCCCATATTACTCAAATGTCGCGAGCCGTTCGTAAGGACGGTTCGCTTTGTTGTGTAACGAATCCATAAAAAGGAGTGAGCATGCCTATCATCGCAGCGCTCGTTGGCATCGTTTTGGGTGCCATCGCCGCCATTGCCTACATGCGCACCGCCAAGCAGGGTAGTCTTCACGAGGCCGACGAAAAGATCCAGTCGGCACACGCACAGGCTGAGTCCCTGATCGGTGATGCTAAGCGTCAGGCCGAGACCCTCAAAAAAGAGGCTCTGCTCGAGGCTAAAGAGGAGATCATCAAGAACAAGCAGGCCGCCGAGGCCGAGGACAAGCAGCGTAAGAGCGAGATTCGTACGCTCGAGAACCGTGTGATGCAGCGCGAGGAGTCCCTTGATCGCCGAAACGACGCTCTCGACAAGCGTGAGCACCAGCTGTCCAGCCAGGCCGGTCAGGTCGAGAAGCGCTCCCGCGAGCTTGAGGAGCTCTGCGCCAAGCAGACCTCCGAGCTCGAGCGTATCGCCGACCTGACCCGTGAGGACGCCCACAAGGAGCTCCTCGATAAGGTTCGCGGCGAGGTCACCCACGAGGCTGCCACGATCATTCGCGAGTCCGAGCAGCAGGTTCGCGCCGAGTGCCACAAGACCGCCCAGGAGATTCTGTCCCTGGCGATTCAGCGCTGCGCTGCCGACCACACAGCCGAGGTCACCGTTACCTCCGTGCACATTCCCTCTGATGACCTCAAGGGCCGTATCATCGGTCGCGAGGGTCGCAACATCCGGACCTTCGAGCAGGTTTCCGGCGTCAACCTCGTGATCGACGACACGCCTGAGACCGTCGTTCTTTCGAGCTTCGACCCGGTCCGTCGTGAGACCGCCCGTGTTGCCCTCGAGAACCTCATTGCTGACGGCCGCATTCACCCCGCCCGCATTGAGGAGATGTATCACAAGGCTGCCGACCTGGTTCAGCAGCGCGTGCGCGAGGCTGGCGAGCAGGCTGCCTTTGATACCGGTATCCACGACCTGCACCCCGAGATCGTCAAGACCCTTGGTGCCCTGCGCTACCGTACCTCGTTTGGTCAGAATGTGCTTCAGCACTCCCTCGAGGTTTCCGATCTGTGCGGCGTGATGGCTTCCGAGCTTGGCCTGGACGTTGTGACCGCTAAGCGCGCCGGCCTGCTGCACGACCTGGGCAAGGCAATCGACCACGACGTCGAGGGCCCGCATGCCGTCATCGGCGCCGAGCTTGCCCGCCGTTATGGCGAGAAGCCCGTTATCGTTCACGCTATCGAGGCTCACCATGCCGATGTCGACCCCAACACGGTGCTCGATGTCCTGGTACAGGCCGCCGATGCCGTCTCCGCCTCTCGCCCCGGTGCCCGTCGCGAGTCTGCCGAGAACTACATCAAGCGTCTTGAGAAGCTCGAGGAGATTGCCAACTCCCATGAAGGCGTCGAGCGTACCTATGCCATGCAGGCTGGTCGCGAGGTCCACGTCATGGTTCAGCCGGACAAGATCTCCGATGCCCAGTCCACGGTCCTGGCTCACGATATCGCCCATCAGATCGAGGAAGAGATGGAGTATCCCGGTCAGGTGCGCGTCGTCGTGATTCGCGAGAGCCGCGCTGTCGATATCGCTAAATAACATGAGCGACGCGAACGAGCTCATCTCATTTATCGCGTCGATGTCGGGGGAGGGCAACCTTCGCGTCGAGGAGAACCTTGGCGAGGGGTATGTCCGCCTCCGCGTTTCGGAGGCCGAGCGGCGCCAGGCAAAACACGACATTCAGCATGTCGAGGATATCGTCATCGAAATGCTCCGTAATGCTCGCGATGCCGGCGCCGACAAGGTCTATCTCGCCACGACCAAGGAAGATGGCGTCCGCACGCTTGTCTTTCTGGATAACGGTTCGGGCGTTCCGCAGGATATGCAAGAGCGAATCTTCGATGCCCGCGTTACCTCCAAGCTCGAGAGCATGAAGATGGACCGTTGGGGCGTTCACGGTCGTGGCATGGCATTGTTTTCGATCAAGCAGAACACCGACGAGGCCCGTGTGGTCACGTCCGGCGTCGATCTTGGTTCAGCCTTTAAGGTGAGCGTTGCAGCCGACCGCCTCAGTGAGCGTGCCGATCAGTCCAGCTGGCCCCAGGCCGTCAAGGATGAGGACGGACGTTATGTCTGTGCTCGCGGCCCGCATAATATTATTCGCGCTGCCTGTGAGTTTGCGCTCGAGGAGCTGCGTGGTTGCGATGTCTATCTTGGTTCTCCGTCTGAGATTGCCGCGACCCTTTATGCTCAGGCGTCAAGTCGGCTCGATACGTCTCGTCTCCTGTTTATTGATGACGAGAGCGAGCTTCCGGTTGTCGATCGTTTAGGCCTTGCCTCTGATGCCGAGGACTTTATTCGTATCTGCTCGGGTTTGGGTCTTGAGATGTCCGAGCGCACGGCACATCGCATTTTGGCAGGGCAGATTAAGCCCGTTCGCGGTGTGACCGCGCGTCTGCTGCGCGAGCGTGATTCGTCCTCGCATGCGCCGGCTCCTGTCGATCTCGCGAAGGATCGTCGCGGGCTTCGTATTGCCAAGGATGACATGGCACAGTTTTCGCGTGCTGTGGAGCGCGACTTTAATGACCTTGCCGCCCGGTACTATCTCAACCTTTGCGGCGACCCAAAGATTCGCGTTTCGCGTGATCGAATCACTGTGACCTTCGATCTTGCCAAAGAGGAATAGTGCCTTTACCGAGTCCACTCGGTACGATACAGTTATTGCAGTTAAAACGTACTTTTAAACGCAGGAGTTTCTTCATGGATTGCCTGAAGGTATCAAGCAAATCATCGCCCGCGTCCGTTGCCGGCGCCATCGCCGGCATGGTCAAGGATGGTGTGCCCGTCAACATTCAGTGTGTCGGCGCCGGTGCGGTCAACCAGGCCATAAAGGCTGTGGCTATCGCGCGCGGTTTTTTGATTCCAACCGGTTTTGATATTTCCTGCGCGCCCGTGTTCTCCGACATCCTTATTAACGGGGAGTCGCGCACGGCCATCCGTCTTTCTATTTACGTTCACCAGATCAATCGAGCTGCTATGGATAACGTCGTCATGGATGATGTTAAGCCTGTGGCATAGCTTCTGCTTGCCTCGATTCGCCCCCCCCTCTCCATCGTTAGGACTTATGCACATGGACCAGCGTTCCGTACGCGATATTCTTGCCGGTAAAACCTACTTTATCCGCACCTTTGGCTGCCAGATGAATCAGCACGACTCTGAGCGCGTGAGCGGTCTGCTCGATTCGTATGGTTGCCTCATGGCGCTCGATCCCGAGCATGCCGATATTGTTGTCTTCATGACATGCTGCGTGCGCGAGGCCGCCGATACTCGCCTGTACGGTCAGTGCAACTCTTGTAAGAGCCTCCCGCCCTCACCCTCGGGCAAGCGTGTGGTTGCCGTTGGTGGTTGCATCGCGCAGCGCGATGGCGAGGGCCTGCTCACCAACGTCGATAACGTCAATGTCATCTTTGGTACGCATTCCATCGCACATGTGGCCGAGCTCATTGCCGAGGCGTTCCTTGATGGCAAGCGTCATATCCGCACCAATGAGCATGAGGATACGGATGCCATGAGCATGCCGTGGCATCGCGAGACCCAGTATCACGCCTGGGTGCCCATTATGACGGGCTGCAATAATTTCTGTACCTATTGCATCGTGCCGTACGTGCGCGGTCGCGAAAAGAGCCGCCCCTTCGAGGAAATTGTCGACGAGGTGACCAGTTTGGTGCGCCAGGGCGTGCGCGAGATTACGCTGCTGGGCCAAAACGTTAACTCATATGGTCGCGATCTGTTTGGCAAGCCGCGTTTTGCCGATCTGCTGCGTGCCGTGGGTGATACGGGTGTGGAGCGCATCTTCTTTACCTCTTCTCATCCTAAGGATCTGCTGCCCGAGACCATCGACGCCATGGCCGAGACGCCCGCCGTCATGCCGCAGCTTCACTTGGCCGTTCAGTCGGGCTCCACGCGTATCCTCAAAGAGATGAATCGCCGTTATACACGCGAGGACTATCTGGGCCTGGTCGATCGCATTCGCAACCGCATGCCCGATATCGCGCTCTCGACCGATATTATCGTTGGCTTCCCGGGCGAGACTGAAGAGGACTTTGAGCAGACGCTCTCACTTGCCGAGACGGTCCGCTATGCTCAGGCCTATACCTTCATCTATTCCAAGCGCGCCGGTACCCCGGCCGCAGAGATTGACGATCCTACGCCGCATGAGGTTATTCTCGAGCGTTTCAACCGCCTGGTTAAGGTTATCGAGACTACGGCACACGAGTATAACCAGGGTGAGCTTCATACTGTGGTGCCGGCGCTCATTGAGGGAACGAGTAAAAAGAACGACGCGGTCCTGCTGGGCAAGAGTCCCAAGAATCAGACCGTGCATGCGCCTATCCCCGAGGGTTACAGCATCGATCAGCTTGTTGGCAAGATCGTTGATGTTGACGTTGACGTTGCCAAGACCTGGTATTTGTCCGGCTCCGTTGTGGGCGAGCCGCGCTAATGGTTTCTCCCAGGGCAGGACTTTCCGCCGTTGCGATCGTCGGTCCGACGGCGGTTGGTAAGAGTGATGTTGCCGACCGTTTGGCAGCTCGTCTTTCGTCCGAAGTGCTGTCGTGCGATGCGATGCAAATCTATCGCGGCATGGACATCGGTACCGCAAAGATGGCGCCCGATGAGTGTACGGTGCCGCTGCGTCTCGTCGACATTGTAGAGCCGGGTGTGGCATATTCTGCTGCGCTTTATCAGGCTGACGCTCGCGCGCATGTTGAACGTCTCCTTGGTTCGGGTTGCCTGCCGGTTTTTTGCGGAGGTACGGGGCTGTATCTCAAGGCCGCCCTCGATGAAATGGACTTTCCTTCGGGTGAACTTGAGGACGATCGTCGTATGGGCTATCAGGAGCTTGCCGAGCGTATTGGCGAGGAAGAGCTGCATGCCCTGCTTGCCGAGCGCGACCCAGAATCGGCTGCTGTTATTCATCCCCATAATGTGCGCCGTGTGATTCGTGCGCTCGAGATGCATGATGATGGTATCTCCTATGCACAGCAAAAAAGTCAGTTTAGTGTTCCGCGCGAGCATTATCATGCTCTATGGTTTGGTCTGACGCGTAATCGCGAGGTGCTCTACGAGCGCATTAACCTGCGCGTCGATCTGATGTTTGAGCAGGGTCTTGTCGATGAGGTTCGCGGTCTTATGGACCAGGGGCTGGGAGATGCCCTGACTTCGATGCAGGCAATTGGCTATAAAGAGATCATTGATGCTTTCAATGGCGTGATTTCTATGGATGAGGCTCGCGAACTCATCAAGATGCGTTCGCGTCGCTATGCCAAACGTCAGCTTTCGTGGTTTAAGCGCGATGACCGTATCGTGTGGTTTGATATGGACGAGTTTACGATCGATGAGGTCGTTGAGGACATCCTGCATCGTATTGAGGCTGCCTAATGGCCCGTTTCCCCCTTGTTCCCACGGCACCCGAGCCCGAACGCGCCGTTCTTGTCGGAGTTGAGTGGCGCGATAACGCCTGGCCGCTCGATCGTTCGCTTGACGAGCTTGAGCGCCTGGCCCATACGGCTGGCGCCCAGTGCGTGGCGCGTTTGTCACAGTGTCTGGTTAAGCCGTATCCAAAATCGTTTATCGGCTCCGGTAAGGTTGAGGAGCTTTGCGGGCTCGTACATCGTATGGATGCCGATGTTGTTATCTTCGACGACGATTTAACGCCTTCGCAGCAGTCGTATCTTGAGAAAGCCGTGGGCGAACCGGTTAAGATTATCGACCGTACGGCGTTGATTCTCGATATCTTTGGCCTGCACGCTCAGACCCGTGAGGGCCGCCTGCAGGTGCAGCTAGCCCAATTGCAGTATCTATTGCCCCGCTTGCGCGGTATGTGGAGCCATCTTGCTAAAGAGCAGACACGCGGTGGCATTGGTTCGCGCTTTGGCCAGGGCGAAAGCCAGCTCGAGGTTGACCGACGTTTGATTCGCAACAAGATTGCCGCGCTTCGTCGCGAGCTTAAGCGGGTTGAACAGCGCCGCGATGTCCAGTCAAAGAGTCGTATCGAGTCGCCGGCGTTTCGCGTTGCCTTAGCCGGTTATACCAATGCCGGTAAGTCGACGTTGCTCAATCGCCTGACCGGGTCTACGGTGCTATCACAGGATAAATTGTTTGCCACGCTCGATCCGACGACGCGCTCGTATCGCTTGCCCGGTGGTCGTGGTATGACCATTACTGATACCGTTGGCCTTTTTCAAAAGATACCGCATGGTCTCGTTGATGCCTTTAAGTCCACGCTGTCTGAGGTTCTTGGTGCCGACCTGATCCTTAAAGTTGTGGATGCCTCTGACGAGGACTACGAGCGCCAACTCGAGGCAGTCGATCGCGTTCTTGACGAGATCGGTGCCGGCGAGCGTTTGACGCTTACGGTGTTCAATAAAATCGACCTACTCGATAGCGTCGATCGATTGAGTTTCCGTCGTCGCTATCCCGAGGCCGTGCTGTTTTCAGCCCAGACGGGCGAGGGGCTCGACGATCTCGTCGACCGTATTGCTCGTGAGGCAGCTGCCACCGATGTGTTGCTCTCCGCTGATATCCCGTATCGCGAGGGTGCCCTCATCACGCTGGTGCATGAGCAGGGAACCCTTCTGCATGAGGAATATCTCGAGGATGGCGTTCGCATTGTGGCGAAGTTGCCGGCCCGAATCGCGCCGCGTCTTGAGCGCTATCGTACGGAATAAATGAGCTCTAACACGCCTAGAATGACAGGTTGATGGAGCAGATAGAACGGCAAGGCATGCCGACCGAGGGCTGCGAGCACCGGGATGGGATTAGCGTATGCCCATGCTGGCGCTTCAAGGCTTGATGCTTGTGCTGCCTGGGCAGCAAAAAAGCCGGTAAGGTACATAAAGACAAACGGAATGAGCGGATAGTAGTCTCCCGAAACAAAACCCGGGCCCGGGAATCCAAGCCATGCCAGGTAGGGGAGTGGGTAGACCGCTTTTGGAATGCCCCAGGTTAGGGCAAAAAGAACAAGGCACGCTGCGATGCCCCACGAGCCCGGCATTTTTTGAAGTAACGGACGGGTGAGTGCAACCACCGCAGTGCACGCCGCCATGCAATAAATGATGCCAAAGTTTACCGAATCGTCGACTGATACCAGTGTAGTTGCAATCCATACGACCAAAGCTGCGGCCGCGTACTTGAGGGCGCGCTTAACGTTATTACGCGAGAGCGTGCACATCCAACCGGCGATAAACAAAAATACCCAGCTGATACTTGCGCGCCAGATATCCTGGAAAACCGTTTCGGTAAACCATGGCATATCCCATCTATATAGGTAGGCCAAATCGTAGCAGGCGTGAAAACCTGCCATCGACAGCATAGTAACCCCGCGGACGGTATCAAATATGGTGATGTGTTTTTGCATTACGAGAACCGGCGCATTAACCCGACAACCTTACCCAAAATAACGGGGTTCGTCGCATAGATGGGCTCCATAGTGTCGTTCTCGGGCTGCAAGCGCACGCGCCCCTGCTCCTTGTAGAACGTTTTGACAGTCGCCGAGCCATCGATCATAGCCACGACGATTTCACCGTTCATCGCGCTCTTTTGCTCGCGAACGATAATGTAGTCACCGTTGTAGATGCCGACATTGATCATTGAGCTGCCGTGCACTTCAAGGATAAAGGAGCCCTGGTCTGTGGCGATTTCGGTCGGGATGGTAAAGGTGTCCTCGATATTTTGTTCGGCCAGAATGGGAATCCCAGCCGCGACGCGACCGACGAGCGGCAGCGAGACCGTTCCGCGGGGCGCCGTGGGTTCATCGGATTTGGAAATCGAAACAGAGGATCCGTCCTCATCAAAGAGCTCTAGGGCGCGAGGCTTGGTGGCATCGCGCTTGAGCAGTCCTCGAGCCTCCAGGGCAGAGAGATGAGCATGCACCGTGCTGGGGGAGGAGAGGCCTACGGCCGATGCCATCTCGCGCACACTGGGCGGATAGCCCTTCTCCTGCTGATATTCCTTGATGAAGTCGTAAATCTGCTGCTGACGCTTGGTAATTTTGCGAGCCATCAGGGGATCCTCTCTGCCAATGTCAAACAAATGTTCGATTATTGCTTGACAGGAACAACTGTTCGAAGATAATAATAACCGAACATTCGTTCTCGCGCTAGACATTTTTGTCCGCGCGGCTTGATAAAACTGTTCTCAGCAAAACACGCGAGAGGAGAACATGATGAAAGCAACGAATATGGTCCAGGGAAACCTCGCCCTTAAGCTCGAGATGCCTGCGGAACCCACTTTTACTGTTGTTCAGGGTGGCCGCTCCGGCTTTCAGCCTTTGACCGTAAAGTCTGCTCGCAATCAGCAGGCTGCAGTCGCGCCGGCCCGCGTTGCCCTGAAGGTTCCGACGATTGTCGCTGTTGCCGTTTCGCTTACGCTCTTCTTTGTCCTTGCTACGTCGGTCTTTAGCGCTCGCCACACCGCGTATGCCGAGTCCGTTTCCAACGTTACCTACGAGACCATTCGCGTTCAGCCTGGCGATTCTCTTTGGTCTCTTGCCGAGGAATATCCTATCGAAGGCCTTTCCACGCAAGAGACTTCCGACATGATCCGTAACGTCAATCATCTGGAGCATGGTTCGCTCGCCGCCGGTGCGCATCTTAAGGTTCCTGCTCGTTCGTAATCATTATCGCGCTGCGCATGGTACCCTTGTTATCGTTTAAGAGGAGGTACCATGCGCTGTCCCAAATGCGGCAAGGCACATACCCGCGTCGTTGATTCCCGTATGCAGGAGTCAAATAACACCATTAAGCGCCGTCGCGAATGTTGCTCGTGTAACTACCGCTTTACAACGTTCGAGCGATGTGAAGATCCAATCGAGGTTATTAAGTCAGACGGAACCAAGCAGCGGTTCGATCGCAATAAGCTGCTCGTCGGCTTGATGCGCGCCACCATCAAGCGCGATATCGACACTAAGAAGCTCAATGAGATTATCGATGACATCGAGGTCGAGCTGCGCTCTCGCACGCTGACGGCCGTTACGTCCCATGAGTTGGGTGACATGGTACTCAAGCGCTTGGCCAAGATCGACAAGGTGGCGTACATCCGCTTTGCCTCGGTCTACCGCGATTTCAAAGACGTCGATGAGTTTCTGCAAGAGCTCGACAAGCTAAGGTGATTCCATGTCCAACATTACCGTCAACATAAAGCGTCTCGACCCCACCGTCGAGCTTCCCAAATACGCCCATCCCACCGATGCCGGCTTGGATTTGCGCTCCAACGAGGACTGCGTCTTGAAGCCCTTCGAACGTCGTCTGGTCTCTACTGGGCTGGCCATCGCCCTGCCCGATGGCTACGCCGGCTTCGTGCAGCCCCGCAGCGGCTTGGCCATCAAGCAGGGCCTGTCTATAGTCAACACGCCGGGCCTCATTGACGCCCACTACCGAGGAGAACTCAAGGTTATCCTCATCAACCTGGACCCCTCCAACAACATCCAAATCAACAAAGGCGACCGCATAGCCCAACTTGTCATCCAAGAAGTCCCCACGGTCAACCTCGTAGAAGTAGAAGAACTAGACAAAACCGACCGAGGCAACGGAGGCTTCGGCTCCAGCGGCGTCGCTTAGGGGCGCTCGTATCCCTCCCGCCCGTCTCTCACACATATCATTCCATGCTCAAACATTCTCGCTTCGCTTCGCTCGCTGCGAAACTGCGCGTGGAACGATATGTGTGAGAGACGGGCGGGCGGCTACTCGCTTGAAACAATATTTACTTTTCTAGTAAGCCGACGCTACAAAGGGACCGTCCCTTTGTAGCGTCGGCTTACTGTATTTATATTTTCTGGTTCCCCTTTGCAGATTTTACTGGTGGGGAATCTGGTATAGCTGCTAGTACGTTAACGCAGCTAGCCTGCGGGAGGCCCTATATATCGTCCCGCGCGCAGTTTCGCAGCGAAGCGAGAATGTTTGAGCACGGGATGATATATAGGGCCTCCCGCAGGCTAGCGGACATTAAGACCCTAGCGAATATGCGCGGGTTTATCGCCCCAGTAGAAGCGGCAGAAGGCTCGTTTGCGCTTTTGGGGCTTGCCTACGAGCTCCATGGTTGCGATGGCGATGTCTTTGGCAGCGTGAGGGCGGCGTAGTACTTCGCCGTTGATGAGTAGGGCTTTGAGTGATTCGGGATGGTCGTGCAAGTGACGTAGGGTTACGATGAGTTCTCGTGCGGTGGTGACATGCATGCTGGCGCCCATGCCGGTGAGCATCGTGGTGTTGGCCTTTTCCTGACCGTATGATTTGCCCAGTAGGATCATCGGCAGATGCGCGCACAGGCACTCAGTGACGGTGAGCCCGCCCGATTTGAGGATTGCCAGGTCGCAGCCGTGCATGAGGGCTGCCATGTCGTCCACGTAGTCCAGAACCGTGACGTTCTCGAGCTTCATGGCATCGAAGAGCGTCTTCAGCCGGGTGGCATACTCCACGTCTTTGCCGGGCAAAAAGACAAAGTGCATGTCTTCGAAGCCGCGCAGGAAGGGGAGTGTGTGGTCCATCGCCGCGCGAAAGCGGACGTAAGGCTGAGGCAAACTGGCACCGGCCATTACCAACACGACGGTCTTGTCGGTGGGGAGGTTGAACTTTGCGAGCTCTTCCTCGCGATCGTAATCCGTGTCGAATCCGGCGCGAATAGGAATGCCGGTAATGCGAATCTTTGATTCGGGTACCTTGCGCGGACGCAGCGTTTCGGCCATAAATTCGTTGGCAACACAGAACAGATCGGTGTCCTTGTGGGGCCACCAGCCCTCGACTTCGTAGTCGGTCGGTACGCAGATGACCGGATAATCGATACCCGTAATTACGCGGGCACCCACGGCAACATTGGCTGCTGTGATGTGCGTTGCGACCACGGCTATGGGCCTGCGGCTACGAATATATTCGTTGAAGGCGGGGAACATAATTCGCGACCATGCCGTGCCGCCACCCCAGAGAAGATGTCCCGTAAGCGTATATCTCCAGGTCAGATCGTAAATGGGGCGCGTGGCTCCTGTAAAAGAAGCCGCGGTCTTATTGCCGTCGAATTTAATACGTCCAAAATCAAGGATATCGAGCACTTCAATCTCAACGTCCTCGGGGATGCCATTGGTGCCGCGGATGAGGTCGAATGCCTGCGCAATCGCATTTGCGGCGGCCTTGTGACCCGAGCCGACCGAGGCGTGCACGATGGTCACGAGAGGTTTTTGCTGAGCCAAGAGCGTGGTTTGCTCCGATTGGGGAGTGGCCGGCATGGGCAGGGGAGCGTCGTCGCTCGTCTGCGTCTGATCCATCGATAACTCCCCTTCGACGTTGTAACACGGATTTATCATTGTAGTGCATGAGTGTCACGTTCACGTAAATTTGGGTATGAGCGCAAAGAACGACAACGTTTCGACGAGAGGACTCTTTATGACTACCGACCAGAGGATCGATGTTGCGATTATCGGTGGCGGTCCCGCGGGTTATGCTGCCGCCATTTATGCGGCGCGCGCCAACCTGACGACGACTGTCCTTGAGCAGGGCATGTCGGGCGGACAGATTGCCACGAGCAATGAGATTGAGAATTATCCTGGCATTCCGCTACTGAGCGGTGCCGAACTTGGTGAGCGGTTCCAACAGCATGCTGAAGGCCTGGGGGCTCAGGTTGAATGGAGTATGGTGACGGGCGTCGATTACGATGCCGATGCGGCTCAATTTACCATCCATCATGACATGGGCGACACAGCGGCCAAGAGCGTCATTGCGTGCATGGGCGCCACGCCGCGTCCTGCGGGTTTTGTTGGCGAGGACACGTATCGCGGTCGTGGCGTTTCGTACTGCGCGACGTGTGACGGCATGTTCTTCCGTGGCAAACAGGTCTTTGTTATTGGAGGTGGCAATTCGGCATGCGAGGAGGCGCTGTTCCTGTCCGACATTGCCAGCAGCGTGACCATCGTGCTGCGTCGCGATCAGTTCCGTGCACCCGAGGGCGTTGTGAATAAGGTGCTTGCTAAGGACAATATTTCAGTTAGGTACCAAACTAGTATTGTTGAGCTTTCTGGCGAAACGATGCCCACGACAATCACGTTCAAGGACAATGCGAGTGGCAAAACGCATACTGAGACCTTTGAACCTGGCTCGTTTGGCATTTTTGTCTTTACGGGGACGCAGCCACATACCGAGCTTGTTGAGCATCTGGTCGATCTGGGGCCCGATGGCGGCATCCTTACCGATGATTCTATGGCCACCCGCACGCCTGGCCTATTTGCCGCCGGCGATATCCGCTCCAAGCGTTTACGCCAGGTTGTGACCGCCGTTTCTGACGGAGCCATAGCGGCAACCAGTGCATACGCTTTCCTACGCGGATAAGTACGATAATATATCTTATGTAAGGTTGTTATCTTTAAACAAAGTGGCTGGACAGTGCAACAATGTGCTGTGCAGCCACTTTTACTTAGCGGCTATGTGGTATGCAAAACTAGATAACCTAGAATACAATATAGTTAACGAACGGAGGACCCTTATGAACCACGTTAAACATGTTATCCCGATGTCCGATACATCGGTCAGCATTAAGCCCGAGGATATTCAACCGACGGTGCTGCCGGATGCATTTATTCAGTCCGATATGGTGGGTAAACTCAACGCGTTGAGCCTGCCACGCTATGACCAGCTGCCCAATGTAACGCTCTATCGCGATCAGGTTATTGAATATGTTGCGCTGTGGATGGAGCCGCTTTCGATTTGCGTAGAGCAGCCCGTTATCACGCCTTCAATGATCAATAACTACGTGAAGGTCGGCCTCGTTCCCGCTCCGGTTAAAAAACAGTATGGCCGTGAGCAGATTGCGCGTCTTATCGCCATTTGTATCTTTAAGCAGGTGCTGCCCATCGCTGCGGTTCAGGCGCTCTTTAATATTCAGCGCTTGAGCTATGACGCTCCGACGGCTTTCGATTATGTAGTCGATCAACTTGAGGCATCGATTCGTGCGGCGTTTTCCGTCGAGCAGACTTCCGTGCCCGATACCGCACATCAGGTTACACGCGAATCACTGCTCGTACGCAGTGCAGTATCGTCCTTCGTTTCGAAGGCATACCTGATGAGCTATCTCAAGTTTAATGGGTTTAATAACTAACTGAGGTATAAGACGGGCGGAATAAAGAGCCACTGGCCCCTTATCCCGCCCGCGCGTTTGACTAGTTGGACATTATCGACCCGAAGCCACGCCCATGCCGTAACCGATGATGAGACCGTGCATCTCGGCGTAATAGGAATCTAGCCCGTTGCAGGGCATGATAATCGTCTTGGAGCCGGGCCAATGCTCCACAATGCGGCTGGCTAGTGCCTGGGCGCCCGTCTCATTCTCGACGTGGTCGATAACGACCTCGCCGCCCGTGAAACCCTCGGCCTCCATGGTGTCAATAATCTTGTTGAGCATCTTCTTTTCGCCACGCGTGTGCCCAACGAGTTCAATTTCGCCCACCTCGCTCGCCGTGCCCAAAATGCGGATATTGAGCTTGTTGGCAATAACACCGGCCGCCTTAGGGATGCGTCCGGCCTTCGCAAGGTTTTCGTAATTGCATAAACTAAAGAGGATCTTGCTGTTCTGCTCCAAGCTATCGAAGTGGGCGCAGGCATCCTCAAACGAAACATTTGGATTGCTTGCAAGATAGCAGTCGAACAGCAGGAAAATTAGATCCATTTTGCCACCTGCGGCTCGCGAGTTAACCAAATGAATCTGACGGTTGGGCTCCTCGGCAAGCACCATGTCACGTGCGGTGGCCGCGGCATTGTAGCTTCCCGAGACTCCCTCGGAGATGGGCATGCAGATCGTCTTGTCGGCAAGCTTAAAAAGCTCAGCCCACTCCCCTACGCTTGGGCAGGCGCTCGATGATGCGCTGGATTCCGATTGAATGGCAACATTAAGCTCGTGAACATCGAGTGAGAGGTCATCGACAAATTCACGCTCCCCTACTCGGATTTTAAGAGGCGCGAATGCAAAGGTGGTATGAGGTGCGGTTGGTTGCCAATCGCGAAGATTGCAGCTCGAATCTGAGATAAGTGCCCAGCTCATTGAGGGTCCTTTCTAGTTGTTCCTCAACAATTATAGCTATCTTTTGGACAGACGTTGTGCATATCTAGTATTCAAAACTAGATTGTTGCTTATTCGCAAAACGGGCGGTCGAGATAAAAGAATGGACCTCGCTCCCAAAGGATACGAGGTCCACCTTCGTTTGCTGAGTTAAAACATTTAGTAACGTACGAAGATGTAGTTGTTGTTCATGCCAGCGGCAACGGAGCTGATGATAACGCCCGTCTTGTAGTCGGAAGCATGGATCATCTGGCCGTTACCAATGTAGATGCCGGTATGGTAGGAGTTAACCACGACATCACCAGGCTGGGGATCGGACACGCGGGTCCAGTCCATGAAGGTGCGCGTGGTGCCAAGGCGGCAATAACGGCCGGTGAGGCAGTAGCTTACAAAGCCGGAGCAGTCAAAGCTGTTTGGGCCAATGCCGCCCCAAGAGTAAGCGTATCCGAGCTTGCTGTAGGCGCGCGAAACAACGGAACCGCCGTCAACGGACTGGCTCGGTGCGGAAGGCGTCGGAGTCGGAGCGGGCGTCACGGGCTGCGGCGTGGGAGCAGGAGCGGGCGTAGGCGCGGGCGTGTTGCCGCCGCCGTTGTTGGTCGTACCGCCACCATTGTTGGTGTTTTCAGTCGTACCGGCGGTATCGTTGCTCACCGTGGCCTTTTCGGCGGTGCTGGCATTAATGCCAGCCTGCAGCGCGGCGTTGGCCTCGGCCTCGGCAGCAAGCTCGGCCTGCAGCTGAGAATCCAGGGAGTTCACGACACTCTGGGCCTCAGCCTGCTGGGCATTGAGCTCGTCGACCTTCTTCTGCGTCGCGGCGACGTTCTTCTCCTGCTCGGTCTGCTTATCGGTGAGCTGCTGCTTAAGGTCCTTGACCTCCTGAATGGTCTGGGCCTGCTTGTCGGACACCTTACCGTAGTAGAAGAGACGGTTGAGCATGTCGCCCAGATCGTCGACGCCTGTCAGAACCTGAAGAAGGCTCAGACCGCCGGTCTTGTACTCACCGGCAACGTAGTTGGAAAGCTTTGCCTGACCTTCGGCAATCTCTTGCTGCTTTTGTGTGATCTCGCCTGCAGTCTGATCAAGCTCCTGCGTCTGTGCGGAGAGTTCTTCATGAATTTGCTGGGTTTGGGTGCCAATCTGCTCGAGCTTGGTACGAGCAGCGGCAAGGTCGGATGCGGTATCGGCGTAGGCCGGAGCCACGAGGCCCAGGCCCAAAACACAAGCGAGGGTTGCCGTAGCAGCGCAGCGTGCCATGTTTTTGTGCGTATTTGCTGTGCGCATGAAGCTTCCTTTCCGGTATCTAAGGGTAGTGGCTAGTCCACCGTTACCAGACTAAAGAGCTCAACGTCCTCGTTAGAAGGCGTGAGCTTCTTGCGCGGGTTGAGAAACGCAAGCTCAAGGATACAACCGTAACCTACAAGCTTTGCGCCCATATCTCGCACCAGTTTACCTGTTGCCTCGACGGTTCCGCCCGTCGCGACCAAGTCGTCCAGAATCAACACGGTATCTTTAGAGCTGATGGCATCGGCGTGGATCTCGATAGAATCCGTTCCATACTCGAGCTCGTAGCTCTCGCTGACCGTCTTGCGCGGCAGTTTGCCCGGCTTACGTGCGGGAACAAAGCCGGCACCCAGGGCGACGGCCACGGGCACACCGACCATAAAGCCGCGGGCCTCAGGTCCTACGACCTTGGTAATGCCCATGTCGGCAAAATGCTCGGTCAGCGCATCCACCATGGGCTTCAGGGCCTCGGGATTGCCAAAGAGCGGTGTGATGTCCTTAAAGACGACTCCGGACTCGGGATAGTCGGGGATATCGACGATATGAGATTCGAAGTCGTACATGGGTGACCTTTCATGGATTGCCGGGTTAACGGCGGTTATTTACCCGTGTTAGCAGACGGGTTATGCGAGGGGACGACGACCTTGGACGGCTGCACGAGCGACTCGTCGTGCGCGGCAACCGCGGGGACGCTTGCCCCATCGCTTTTAGCCTTGGTGGATTCGGAACGCGCAATCTCCTCGTCGAGGGCATCGATGTCAGCGTCCTCGACCACGGCGTTGAGCGACTCAAAGACACGGTTCTTAAGGAGCGCGGTGTGCACACCCTCGGTGAGGTCGTGCAGCTTCTTAAAAGCGCGCTCGAGCTTGGCGTCGCGCTCGTCATCGGAAGTATCCATGCCGAGCATGCTCACGAGAACCTGCTCAAACATCGAAGACTCGCGGTTTGCCGACGATACGTACTGACGCAGGTTGCGCGGCTCAATGTGGAAGCGCGACAGCTCCGAGCAGTAACGGATAATCGGGAAATCGCGACC
Organism: Collinsella aerofaciens; assembly: GCA_048503295.1. GTDB lineage: Bacteria > Actinomycetota > Coriobacteriia > Coriobacteriales > Coriobacteriaceae > Collinsella > Collinsella aerofaciens_CI. The sequence continues at coordinate 28,348 of DBFRVO010000029.1, forward strand.
ATCGACAAGTTCGCGGTTCTGCGGGCTCTTGATGATGCGGATAAGATCGTTTTCGGCAAGGGAGCGGATAAACGAAATCTCGACGCCGAGCATGTCGGGGATCGTCTCGATGGGATGCAGCTTTTGCTTGGTTTCCTTGGGCTCCGTCTTAAGCGGAACATCGGACAGAAGACCCACCTCGTAAGCCAACGTGGACAGGTCCGTTGCGTTTTCCAGTCGCTGCTTAATGACGTTGAGCGGCATGTAACGGGTCTTCTGCAGGTGCAGGATGACCTCGAGACGGTCAACGTCTTCCTTGGAGTACTGGCGATACCCCTTAGGCGTACGATGAGGGGTGATGAGCCCCTCATCTTCTAGAAATCTAATTTTTGAGTTCGATAGATCGGGGTATGCGCCTCGAAGTAGATTGACGACCTGGCCGATACTCAGATAGTTGCGTTCGGCCATTACCTACTCACCGGTTTCGATGCGCTCCGGCGTGCTCTCGTGGTAGATGAGCGTGAACGTACCGATCTGAACGGAAGAGCCGTCGTGCAGCGGAGCACCGTTGACGATGGCGCCGTCGACCCAGGTGCCGTTGAGCGAGCCCAGATCCTCAATACGGGCGCCCAGGCCCTCGCGAATAATGCGTGCGTGGCTGCGCGAGACAGTCATGTCGTTGAGGAAGATGCCGTTCGCGGGATCGCGGCCGATGGTGGTCACGTCGTCCTCGAGCTCAAAGGCAGCTCCGGTCTGCGGGCCCTTGACGATGGACAGAACCGGAGCGGTGATGCGCACGTTGGCCATGAGGTCGGGAACGGTGACATCGCTCGAAGGAACACGGAAAACGCAGGTAGCGTCCGCAGTCTTATCGTTCTGAGGCATATTGTTAACCTTGTTGTCCATGACAACCCCTATCTAACGCGGCTACGCCGCAAAGAATGAACCGTACGTAATCATACCCCAACGACTTAGTCTTCGATTTCGGGGTTAAGAAAGTCGATGTCCTCGTCCTCGGGATGCGCGATGGCCTGTTTAATGGCCAACCCTCCCTTAATGGAATAGATGACAGCGGTGAGCATGGAGAAGATGACGCCGCCATACACAAAGAAGATGCCGAGGGGCACCGAGCTGCCGTTGAGGCCCGGGAATGCCGTGAACGTGGCGGGCAGCAGATGCCAGCCGTCCACGACGGGAAAGCCCAACAACATGAGCGAGAAGCCGGTCATGAGCAGTGCCGTGGCAATCTTTCCGGGAAAGACGACGTCGATGGGGCGACGGTGGTAATGGCGCACGATGAGCGTGCCGATACCCAGATAGATATCGCGACCGATGATGAGCACGCAGACCCAGATGGGAAGCTCGCCGCGGACCACGAGACCCAGCACGCCGGTAAACAGCAGCGCACGGTCGCAGATGGGATCCATAACCTTGCCGAGCCACGAGACCGTTTTGGTCATGCGGGCAATCTGGCCGTCCATCCAGTCGGTGGAAGCCGCGATGGCATAGATGACAATGGCGACGACACGGTTGTTGTCCGTCACAAACAGGTACAGGAAGACGAGCGTGAGGACCAGGCGCGTAAAGGTGATGAAATTGGAGATCGTAAAGATCTTATTCGACGGGTAATCGGAAGTGCCGATAAGCTCCTTTTTGATCTTCTTCTTGATGCCCACAGGACTCCCCCGCTGGTAAACGACAAAACTTTCGATACTATACCCGTTCTGGCGATGTCTATCCAGCGTAAGCATAGAGAGTCCAGACATGTGGAGGGTGCCTCTGGGCTGCGCTAGATTCTGCATTTGTGTACATCAGCCTCCAAAAGCAACATTTTTCGGCATCTTTGGTGGCTGATGTACACGTTTTGATTCGGTGATTACATCGATCGGGAAAGTTGTTGCTTTAAGCAAATGCGTGCGGGTCGAGAAGGGCTGGCGCCAAAAGAGCCCAACGGCCGTTACGGCTTCGTTAGAAACGCGCCCCACCATAGATGTTGAACCCGAAAGGTAAGGCGCGCGGGCACGGTGGCTCGGCCCGCGCGCCCGGAAGAGAAAGGATAAACCCA
>DBFRVO010000030.1:0-57712 GCA_048503295.1 Collinsella aerofaciens
CTGGAGAAGGCGGCCAGGAAGATGATCGAATCCAGCCTGGAACTTGCCGACAGCGTGGAGGCGGCCTAGGATATCAACTGATTCCGGATATCGGACACAGGGGCCGCAAGGGCCCTTACACCAACTTTCTCGACACTACCGTGGCCCCAAGAACCTTCCATACCGCACACGGTCGAGGCAAACCCGGCAGCAAAGTCGAGCGCGCGCTCGATGGCCTCGGCGCCATCCTCACCGCGCTTGGCGGAATCGAGATAGCACATCAAAAACGAGGTGAGGAACGAGTCGCCCGCCCCCATGGTGTCCTTCATGTCCGTTACCGGTTTAGCCAGCTGGCGGTAATAACGCTCGCCGTCGTAAGCAATGCAGCCCTCGGCGCCCGCCGTAGCCGACACAAAACGCGGACCCAGGCCCTTCACCCATGCCAGACGCTCGCGAATCTCGTCCTCACTCGCAGCATCCGCCGCACTAAAGAATGCGAAATCGACGTAGGGCGCAATCTGCTCGTAGTACTCGTCGGTAGAGTCGTCCGAAAAGTCAAAAGAGACCGTGACGCCCGCAGCCTTCAACTTGGGCAGCTCGCGCTCGGTAAAGCAATAGTTGCCCGAATGAACCACATCGAACTGCTTCATGTACGCAAGGTCAAAGCGATCGAGGACATAGCGCGCATCGCCACGGATACCGCCCTCGTTGGAGCCGAGGAAGACACGGTCACCGTCGACGACGGTCACGCGAGCCGCTCCGTTCTCGCCAATCATCTGCTCGCACTTGTCAAGCTCGATACCCTCATCCTCGAGGCTTGCAATGACATGCTCGGCAGCGGCATCATTGCCAAAAATGCCCATGTATGCGGAGCGTGCGGCACCGCATTTCTTGGCATAAACGGCGAAGTTCACCGCATTGCCGCCGGGATACATGGTGTGGATATGCTCGTAGCGATCGACGACGTTGTCGCCAAATCCGAGCGCGTTAACGTTAAATGCCATGGCCTTTGCTCCTTCTAGTACTCGACAACACCCATATAGCGACGGAAATCGGGATCGTGATCAAACACCTTGCCGCGTGCGGCACGCAGCTCGCAGTTCATGGCGTAGAACAGCACCGGGTCCAGATAGGCACGGACGCTCGCCGGCACGGCTTCCATACCGTACTCCTTGGCATCGAGCACCATCAGCGTATCGGTATGCGTCTTAAGGAACGCCAGGGCGCGCTCGTCCATAGCACGGCACTCGCTGGAGCCCATCTGCAGGAAGTAAAAAACGCCATCCTGAGTAGCCTCGAAGGGGCCATGGAAGTACTCGGCAGAGTGGATGTAGCTGCAGTGCTGCCACTGCATCTCCATAAGAGAGCAGATAGCGAAACCGTAGGTCTGGCTAAAGTTGGGACCGCTGCCCAGAATATAGAAGAACTCGTGCTCCTGGCAAAGCTTGGCAAAGCGATCGCCCAGCTCGGCATTTACCTTCTCGCGTGCCGAGGGAAGAATCTTATCCATCTCGGCGATACCGGCATACATATCGGCAAGATCGGCGTAACCCTCCTGCTGATCGAGCAGCTCTGCCGCAAGCGACAGCGAAATGCCAGCGGGGACCTCGGCCTGCGGCACGCCCTCGCCCCACGGGTAGACCCACGTGGTCCATTTACCGGTGTCGATCTTAGATCCAGCGTTGTCGGTCTGGGCGATCACCGTAGCGCCGGCAGCAAGGGCAATCTCGCAGCCCTCGACGACCTCAGGGGTGTTGCCACTGTGGCTACAAGCGATGACCAGGGACTTCTCGCCCAGACGACGCGGACGCATGATATCGAACTCGCGAGCCGTATAGATATACGAAGTGAAGGTGGTTGCCTCGCGCTGCAGAAGCTCATGGGCCGGGATCAAATCGATCATGGAGCCACCACAAGCAATCCAGTAGACGCTGTCGAACTTGCCCTTCTCGGCAATTGCCTCTTTGATCAGATCGTGTGCGTTCATATCCAGTTCCTTTCTTGTTTGGCCGCAATCAATGACGTTGGCTGCGTGGCCGATAGTTGTTTTAGTCAATCAGATATTTCTCGAATGCGGCCATGTTCTTGGCATCTGCCGCCGCCGGATCATCGTAGTAACGACCGTCCGTGATTTCCTGGCCCAGCATGCCGTCGAAACCATGGGCGTTGAGTGTGGCAACGAAGGCGTCCATATCGTGCTTGCCATCGCCCCACACCAGATGGCCATACGGGTCACCGTCGATAAAGTGCATCTCGTGAATTGCCCCATCACCAAAGGTGGCAAACCAGTCCTCGAGCGTCTCGCCAGCAACGCCCATCGCGGTTGTATCAACCATGGGCTGTAAGTACGGGCTCGCGACCTCGTCAATCATGCGCTTCGCATCGGAAACCGTCGTCACAAGGTTGCTCTCCTCGGGACGCAGGCTTTCCATCGTAAGCACCAGACCGTGCTCGCCGGCATACTCCGCCAGAATGGACAAGTGCTCGCGGCTGCGCTTCCAGGCTTCCTCGCGGTCCTCGTCCCAGTCGCCCCAGCCCGAGTTGACGGACATACGGTCGCACCCAAGTACCTCGGCAAGCTCAATGCCGTGCTTAAAGTACGCCAGGCTGCGCTGTTCATGCAGCGGTTTGCGTGCGCAGTACTGCCAAGGATAGACAACGTTCTCGGGGCACAGAGTACGATACCTAAGCCCACGGTCTGCAGCCTTTTTCGCCAGGACCTCAGCCTCAAAGTAGCCCGTGTGGTCGAGCGTCACATGCGGCTCTGCGCACCACAGCTCAATGGACTCAAAGCCCAAACGCTGCTGCACATCAAGGAAGTAATCGAGCGACCACATGATGTAGTGGATATTCATGCCCGCAATCTGCTCGCGGCGCAGCGTCGGTTTGGATTCAGACATCTTATGCCTCCTTATTTCGATCGAACACGATTTGTCCGTCCGACATCGTCATATCAACCGCAAGATCGCGTGCGTCGCGATAATCGAGGTCAAACACATCCCGATCGAGCACGCAGATATCGGCAAGCTTGCCGACCTCGAGCGTACCCAGCTCGTCTTCGCGCATCAGATCGTACGCGCCCCCGGCAGTCCAAGCGCGCAAGAGCTCGACAAGCGTCAGCGTGTTGACCTCATTCACAGGCAGTCCGTCGGCGAAGAATCCGCCGCACGCGCTGTAGATTGACTCGCCCAGGCTCGGAATCAGCAGCGGCAAATCCGTTCCACAGCACACTGTGCATCCGGAATCTTCCATGCCGCGGCGATTCCAGCTGTGCAAAAGTCGCGTCTCGCCAATTTGTCGACGCATCATCGATAGGCAATCCTCGCGCCGGTCCAGCGTCAGAATCTGCGGATAGACCTCGCAAATTCCACCTAACTTGCCAAACTCGACAAGATCGGTCGGGTCAGAGTTCTCGAGATCGGTAATCGCATGGCGGCGAAGCATCCGTCCATGCTCGTCTCGAGGCAGCGAGGCATAGAGCGCCACGGTGCGACGAACGGCGCCATCGCCCTGGCAATGCAAGGAATATCGGAAGCCGTCAGCATCAATTGCACGCAGCTCGCTCTCAATCAGATCCCACTCTGGTTCCTCGACGACCGTCTTGCCGGCAGCGCCCGCATCGGCCGTGTCCTCATAGGGGTCAATCATCTCGGCAAGCCCCGCCCATACGCCGCGATCGGTCATACGGTTGAAGCCAGAAAAACGAACGAACGGTCCCCGGAAGCGCTCTCGCGCCTCGCGGGCATATGCCAGATTTGCACCGGCGCCCACCGGCTGCGACATCATAGAGACGCGAACCGTCAGCTCACCAGATTCCTCACGGCGAGCCATTTCGTCGGCAAAGCCGTAGTAGTCATCAAACGCCATTTCCTTGATGGCGGTAACGCCGCGCTCGTTAAGCATGCTCATGTAGTCCGAATACCCGGCACGCGCCTCGGGCAGCGCAAGGAAATCGCTCATCATGCGCCAGATCTTCTCGGCATAGCACGCCTGGGGTGTAAAGCCATATCGCGCACTGGCGGCAGCGTTGAGAACGCAGGTCCCCGCTCCTGGTGTAAAGCAGACGACGGGGATATCGCCAAAACAATCGTCAAACACAGCTGCCGTATTTGCGTTCTCGACATCCGATGCCAACGTTTCGGGTAGGTTGTGGCCAAAAGCCGCCGCGCAATCCGGATGATCTTCTTTCCATGCACGCAAGAGCGACACAGCCTCTTTGGCATCAGCGATGCCGGACAGATCAGACCCCAACGTCCGCAGCGCCCAACCTGTATAGAAGGTATGCACATCGATCAGGCCAGGCATGACAGTGCGGTCGCCCAGGTCAACTACCTCGTCCGCCTGGGTCAAATACGAAGCTACCTCACACTTGGTGCCAACAGCCTCAATTCGATTGCCACGGACCGCTACGAAACCTTCAAACGGCAGGTCCCCCGTACCGGTAAAGACGCTCTTAGTCGTCAGGACCGTCAAACGATCAGACATCACAACCACCTACACCGGAAGCATGCCAGAGATTGCCGTTACGATCAGGCCAAAGACGACCATGAAAATGAAGAACTTCCAAATGGTCTTCCACCATTGGCCAAACGAAATCCTAGCCACGGCAAGACCGGCGACCGTCATGCCCGCCACGGGGCTGATGGTGTTGATGGTCTGGTTGGCAAACTGGAGCGCGGTGACGGCCGCCTCGGGATTGAGGCCCATGAGCTCGGTCAGGGGGCCCATAACGGGCATGGTGAGCGCCGCCAGGCCAGAACTCGAGGGAACCAGCAAAGAGAGCAGGCCAAGGACGACATACATAAACGTGGTGTAGACGGCGGCGGGTGCACCGGCGAGCGCGGTAGCGAGCGCCTGGAGGATGGTGTCGATGATCATGCCGCCCTCGGCGATGACCAGAATACCGCGAGCGATACCGATAACGACGGCAGCGTACGCAAAGTCGGCGAGACCCTTAACGAACTCCTCTGCGATCGTCTGCTGGTCAAGGCCGCCCAGGATACCGGCAAGCAAGCCCATGCCAAGGAACACGGCGGAAATCTGATTCATGTACCAGCCCTGGGTAACAAGACCCCAGACGATAATGCCCATACCGCAAGCAAAATCGATAAGCACGAGCTTCTGACGGATAGTGAACTCTTCCTCGATGGAGGCATCGGTCACGGAAAATTCAATACGCTTGAGCTTATCGTCCTCGTACACAATGGACGACTCGGGGTTTTTCTTGACGCGCATGGCGTAGCGCATGGCCCATGCGATACCGACGGCAGTGAAGATGACCCAAGAAACGGCACGCAGCCACAGTTGCGGATTACCCTCGATGCCAATGATGCCTTGGGCGATCAAAACATTAAACGGGTCGATGGTCGAAGCACAATATCCCAGGTTAGGACCAAGGAAGCAGATGATGAATGCCGTCATCGAGTCATAACCGATACCCATCATGATGGGAATGAAGATGGCATAGAACGGCAGGGCTTCCTCAGACATACCGAACGTAGTGCCACAAATGGACAGCAACGTCATCGTGATGGGAATGATGAGGATGTCCTTGTTCTTGAGCTTTTTAATCACACGGCTCATGCCGGCATTCAAAGCGTTGGTCTTGGTGATGATCGCGAACGATCCGCCAATCAATAAGACGAACGCAACGACGTCGGCAGCCTCTTGGATACCCTTGGTGGGCGCTTGCAGAACCGCGAAGATATCCTGGCCCAGATTGATGGTCTCGCCGGTCTCGGAATCGGTGTAGTTCTTATCGACCTGTTCATAGGTTCCAGCAACGGCGACTTCACGCTCGCCCGCCGCTGTCGAAATCGTCTTGCGCTGATACTGACCAGAGGGAACGATCCAAGTCAGGACCGCAAAGACAACGATCAGCAAGAACATGATCGTATAGACATGCGGTAATTTGAACTTAAAACGTCTGTTTGTCTTCTTCGCCTTCGTATCTGACATAGATACCTCCAAAGAACTCGAGACTGCATCGCATCTCGCTTCAACGTTTGCATAAGGCAAACGTTCTATGACGTCCCATAGATTACCAGCAGCTTTTTCCTTCATCAAGATAATTTCAAACTGGTTGCCGCAACGCGGTTGAACGGTTGTGTTCGCGCCGTGAACGGTATGGAAACGCCCGGTGAGATGATCCACCGGGCGTTTCCATTCGCAATGTCCTAGATGTCAAAAACGTAGCGAGACCCAACGATCCGCTGACGACCGATGATAAACGGCCGCCGCTGCTCATCGAAAAAGAAGGCTTCCATATAAAACAAGGGTTCGCCAACGGGAACTGCCAACAGCCGAGCGACCTCGGGCGACGCGCACGCGATCTCGAGCGTGCACGGGTCGGTAAACGCGGGCGTGCGGCCCGTTCGGTTGCGCACGAACTCAAAAATGGATTGGTTAGATAGAGGTGCCGTTGATAGATAGGCGTTGTCCTCGTAAACGTATATGTTGTTCTCGAGCATGACGGGGACTCCATCGGCAGTACGTACACGCTCAACGCAAATCAAATCAGTTCCAACGGGAACACCAAAGAACTGCGCTTCGGTAGAATCTGCCGGCAGTATCTTTCTCGAAATGACGCACGCCCCCGGCTCCATTCCGTTAACGCGACATGCGTCCGAAAAACTCTGGACGTCATCCTTCTGGCGAATCTTGCGCTTAAGCTTGGGGGCATTGACAAACGTGCCTTTCCCCTGCCGCTTCGTTAGATAGCCCTGCTGGACGAGCTCCTCAATAGCGCGTCGCACGGTAACGCGGCCAACTTTATAGTTCTCAGCCAATTCGAATTCGTTGGGTATCCGCGCGCCCGCCTTGTAGGCACCGGAATTGATTTCGTTTTTAATGATATCGATAACCTGTTGGTACAGCGGTATCGCTGCTTTACCGTCAGTTAGTCCTTCAGTCGGTGGCATATACCCTCTCCCAGCCCAATTAAGTCAAAAGCGGGCTTAAGGGCATTCAACAAGCCCTTAAGCCCGCATTAGCATAAAGTATGCTTGCTGCCGCACCAAAATGTCGGGTATTTACTCATCTGACCCGAAAAACGCGCAACTACCGCGCTCCTAAGAAAGCGTGAGCAGCTCCGGCAGCTGGTCGATAATCTTGTCCGCGGCATCCTGGCTAAAGCCAAAGCGCTCCTCGCGCTTGGCAATAACTGTCAGGCCGGCTCGCTTGCCGGCAGTGATGCCAGGCACCGAATCCTCAACGCAGCAGCAGCGATTCGCGGGCAGCCCCAGCAGGTCCAGCGCATGCAGGTAGATGTCGGGCTCGGGCTTGCTCTCCTTAAACTGCTCGCCGCTCACCACATACTCAAAGGCATCCGACAGCCCGCACGCATTGAGCACTTCCTCGATGCTATCCATGGGAGACGAGCTGGCAAGCGCCACGCGAACGCCACGGCGCGGCAGCTCTCGAATCGTATCCACGGCGCCTGGGTTAATCAAAGCCTGATAGTCGCGCGGACGCTTATGCGCCCACTCGTCCCAACGGATCAACGCTTCCTCGCCAGTTAAATGCCCCTTCCCGGCGCGCTCAAACCAATCGACCAGCATACGCAGGAAGAACTGATGCGAGGTACCAACCTGCCCGTTCAACTCCTCTTGAGTCAGGTTAAGCCCAAGCTCCTTGGCAAACGCGGCAGTCTCGCCCAGGTAGTAATACTCGGTATCGACAATGACGCCGTCCATGTCAAAGATAACGGCGTCGAACGGAAATGCGGACACGGCACCCTCCCTAACAAAAGGGCGCCCGCAAGCGGACGCCCGAGCCATGCACTATCGGCGATTCTAACCCAGCAGCTTATCCAGCGCCACCGCAATGCCGTCTTCGTTATTATTGGCGGTCACCATCTGGGCCACAGCCTTGACCTCATCGACGGCGTTGCCCATGGCAACACCGGTTCCGGCCCACTCAATCATAGACTTGTCATTCTGGCCGTCGCCAAACGAGACGACCTCGCTGGCATCGATGCCGAGCTTGGGCAGGGCACCCTCGAGCGCGCGGGCCTTGTCAATACCGGGCGCCGTGTACTCAAAGTACCAGTCGGCCGTAAACATACCCGAAAGCGTCTGGGTAAAGGGCGCGTACATCTCCTCGTGATGCGCTTGCAGATAGGCCGGGTCGCCCGCCGTCAGCAGCTTGTCCACGGGATAAGCATCAGCGACCTCATGCAGGCTCTCCACCTCGCGAATCTTAAGATCGCACGCGTCGCGCTCATACTTGACGATGTTTTTCTGCGAGCCGTCAGGCAGCGTGATCATGCAATGGTACGAGTCCTCAACGTGCAGATCGCGACCGAGCGAAATCATAGGGATCACGTCAAAATTACGCAGGTGATCAATCAGGCGATGCAATTCGTCGGCAGGCATAGCCTGATCGAACAGCACTTCGTCGGTCTGGGCATCGACGACGTGAGCGCCGTTAAAGGCCACCAGCAAACCATCATGACTCTGAAGGTCGAGCTCCTGCGCCAAGGCGTGCAGCCCCCATGCGGGACGGCCCGAAGCCAAAATGAGCTTAATGCCCGACTCCTGCGCCGCGAGCAGCTTCTCGCGCGTACACGGGCTAATCACTTTCTGGTCGTTGGTGAGCGTACCGTCGATATCCATTGCGATGGCTTTAATTGCCATATGTGCCTCCTTGCATCGTTTTTATCGCGCACTATCTTATCCGAGCCGGGGCACGTTCGCACAGCGCGCGTATGACGGTTGCAAAACCACCCCATTTGAAACAAAGGCAAAAAAGTACTTGCAAAGACGCGTTCCGACATATAAGTTGATAAAAGACCGCCGTTGCGGTTTTAAGTAGATCAAGCATATGAAGTTTGAGTTTTAGCGTGTAAGAGAAGGAAGATCGGCAAAGTACAACCCCAAACGTAATGACAACTTAATGAGGTAACTGCCACATGTGAGGCACCTAGGGCATTGCTGTCTCGATTTTGAGCACGATGCCTTCCGCCTTGCATGGGCCGTTCCATCCCGCCCCTGCAGCAACTGCCTCACGGGCTCATTGAAAACCGCATAGCACCCCAACGTCAGCACATCACCCACGGCAAGCACATCACTCACGACAACCAACACATCAACAAACAGCACGAACATCAACCGATTGGAGAAGCTATGACAAACCACCACGCTGAAGACGGCGATAAGAAAAGCATTCTGGATGCCCGCATTGAGCGAGCATATGCAAACGAATATGACGCCGCCTTTGCCGCCGCGACCATCAAGAACTACGCGTCGCTACCGCTCGCGACGATCTTGGCCGACCACCCTCAACTGCTGAAGCGCTGCACAAAGATCATGGGCGACCCCGACATTCGCAAGCTGACAGACCCCTATGCCCCAAAACGCGACAACGATTCGTACGTTCTTACCGTAGGCTGCCTAGCCCATATGCTTACGGCGCTCGACACGAAACTCAAGCTCGAATGGGAACCCGACGAGCGTCATGAACTCGAAAGCAAGCGGAACACCCTGCGCACCGCACTGTTCCTTCCGTTGGACGGCCTCAAGCGCTGCAACGTCGAGCTCAATACACAGGCGCGGCAAAAGCCCGGGACCACGGGGCAGAAAACTCCAAGACCCCATGCGGCCATCGTCGACCGCAACCGATATAACCGCATGACCGCGCACTTTTCCGCCGAGGGAGCAGCCATAAGGACGCTGATCGACCTGCTGTGCCTCCTGAGCATCAACGAGCTATTTGAGGGCTATCTCGCCCTTGTTCCCGCGACGGCACCCAAGTCGGTAGCAAAGATCATCGAGACCTGCAGACGCCAGTTTGAGCGCCATCGCAATGGCAGCGAGATGAACGCCAGCATCGCGCAGTACTACGCGGCTCATTACAAAAATGACGGATGTGCCCCTGTCGAGCATCAGCTGCGGCTCGCCTACACCACGCCCGTCGCAACGCTCCATCGCTTTGGAGCCCTTGGCGCTTGCGAGCCGCACGAACAGGCAGCCTGCCCCACAACCGAGCTCGATCTCAGGCTCGGACGAACCCTGTAGCCCGCCAGCCCCTCCGCGGGCAACAATCCTATTCCACAACACAACCAACGGAAAGGAGTCCTCATGGACACCAATCATTCCCCCATCATCAGCCCCCTCACCATGCGTGAATCCGCCCGAGGTATCACGCTCACCAGCATTTACGATGAGATGCTCGCCCGTCGCGAGCTCTCCGTCATGGGAAACATCGAAACCCCGATGGCCCACGACCTATGCCAGCAGATTCGTCTGCTCGATGCCACCGACCCCAGCCGCCCCATCACCATATTTGTCGCCAGCGCCGGCGGAAGCGTGCGATCGGGTCTTGCGATCTATGACGCCATGCGCCTCGCATCGTGCCCCATCCGCACCGTCTGCCTGGAATTCGCCGCGTCCATGGGCGCCGTGATCTTTATGGGCGGCGACAATCGCCGTATGGCGCCCCATGCAGAGCTCATGATTCACGACCCGCTGATCCCCCAGGGGGCAGGCGGCTCGGCACTTGCGCTACAGGAAACCAGCCGGCGTCTCATGCAGACCCGCAAGACCCTCACGCAAATCCTCTCGGACCGCAGCGGTCTCACGCCCAAGCGCATCCAGTCCCTCACTGCAAAAGACACCTACCTTTCGGCCGAGCGCGCCGTCGAGCTCGGCTTTGCCCACGAAATTCTCTCGACCACCAAGGAGGTCGCCCATGTCTAACCTCGCCAGCCGCCTCGCCGCATCTGAGTCCGCATCGTCCACCATCCTCGCCAAGGATCGAACGCTCTCCTGCGACACCCGCCAAACGGGACTCAACAACAACGCACTTGTGATCGGCCCCTCGGGAGCCGGCAAGACCCGAAACGTCCTCAAGCCCAACCTGCTGCAAATGAACGCAAGCTACATCGTGCTCGACACCAAAGGCACGCTCTGTCGCGAAGTAGGACCCGTGCTGGCAGCCCACGGTTACCGCGTGCAATGCCTCAACTTCGCCGACCTCAACACCGTCCCGGCCCTTGCGCCCGGCATCGAGCGCTGCGGCTACAACCCCCTGAGGCACATTCGCCGCAAGGCGGACGGCAGGCCCAACCAGCAGGACATCCTCTCGGTGGCAAAGGCCATCTGCCCCATCGAGGACAACAACCAGCCTTTTTGGGATCATGCGGCGGCAAACCTGCTGTCGTGTCTTATCGCCTACGTCACCGAACAGCTACCCGCCGACGAGCAGACGATCAGCTCGGTCATCAAGCTGATCGAGCACCTGCAGGACGGTGCCACGGGTCGATTGTTTGACGACCTGATCACGACCGACCCCCAAAGCTATGCCCTCTCGCTATGGCGGCGCTACGCCATTACGCAAAATGCCGAGCGCATGCACGCGAGCATCGTCGGCATCCTTGCCGAAAAGGTCATGTGTCTGGGATTCGACGGTGCGGCACAGCTCTATCGTGAGTGCCATCAGGTGAACTTCGCTTCCATGGGACACACCCCCTGCGTCCTGTTTGTAACCGTGAGCGATATTGACCGCAATCTCGATCCGCTGACCGGCCTCTTTATTTCGCAGGCGTTTATGGGCCTCATTCGTGAGGCCGATAGGCAGCCCGACGGCAGCCTGCCCGTGCCCGTGCGCTTTATGCTCGATGACTTCGCAAATCTGCAGATCCCCCAGATCGACAACGTGCTCTCGATTATCCGAAGCCGCAACATCTGGGCAACGCTGCTGCTGCAGTCGACCAACCAGCTCGATGCGCTCTATGGCGAGGCACGCGCACGCTCCATCATGGGCAACTGCGACACGCATCTGGTGCTGGCGTTCCAGGATCCCGAGAGTGCCCGGGTGTTTTCCGACCGCGCCGACGCGCTGCCCAGCACGCTCATGGCGACGCCGATCGATCGCTCGTGGCTCTTTGTGCGCGGTCGCACTCCCGAACAGGTCGAGCGCTTTAGGCTCGAAGACCATCCGCTCTACGGGGAGCTGCCCGAGGCGCAGCGAGACCATGCGGAGGCCGAGATCTAGGCGCAGGGTTCTCGCGGCGCGCGGCGCCCCAGCGATGTTCCACAAAGGCCGTGCGCCCCGGGACTACGGCAAAGCAAAGGGGCCCGCATCCGATAGGATACGGACCCCTGGCTATAAGGCGCGATGCGTTAACAGCAGCGACTACTTGCGGTGAGCGCGGTAGAACTCGATGAGCGCCTGGGTCGAAGCGTCCTGCTCGGCCTTGGCGGCGTCGTCGTGGAAGGCCGGGGTAATCTGCTTGGCAAGCTGCTTGCCCAGCTCAACGCCCCACTGGTCGTAGGAGTCGATGCCCCAGACCGTGCCCTCGACAAACGTGATGTGCTCGTACAGGGCGATGAGCTCGCCGAGTGCGAACGGGGTCAACGTGTCGCCAAAGATCGAGGTCGTCGGACGGTTGCCCTCAAAGCAGCGGGCCGGGACGATCTGCTCGGGCGTGCCCTCGGCGCGCACCTCATCGGCCGTCTTACCAAAGGCGAGCGCCTTGGTCTGGGCCAGGAAGTTGCCCAGGAACAGCTCGTGCACGTCCTGGCCGCTGTCGGTCGCAGGGTTGGCGGTATTGGCGAAGGCAATGAAATCGGCCGGGACCACCACGGTGCCCTGGTGCAGCAGCTGGTAGAAGGCGTGCTGACCGTTGGTGCCGGGCTCGCCCCAGAAGATCTCACCGGTGTCGGAGGTCACGGCGCTGCCGTCCCAGCGGACATGCTTGCCGTTGGACTCCATGGTGAGCTGCTGCAGGTAGGCCGGGAAACGATGCAGGTACTGGCAGTACGGCAGCACGGCGTGGCTCTTGGAACCGAAGAAGTTGACGTACCAGACGTTGAGCAGGCCCATCAGCGCAACGGCATTGTTCTCGAGCGGCGTGTTGCAGAAGTACTCGTCGATAGCGTGGAAGCCCTCGAGGAACTGCTGGAAGCGCTCGGGACCGAGCACGACGATCAGCGACAGGCCCACGGCGGAGTCGACGGAGTAGCGGCCGCCGACCCAGTTCCAGAAGCCGAAGGCGTTGGCGGGGTCGATACCGAAGGCCTCAACCTTCTCGAGTGCGGTGGAAACGGCGACGAAGTGCTTTGCCACGGCCTCGGCGTTCTGCTCATCGGAGCCGTCGATGGCGCCCTGGGCCTTGAGCTGCTCGAGCATCCAGGTCTTGACCTCGCGGGCGTTGGTGAGGGTCTCGAGCGTGGTGAAGGTCTTGGAGACGATGATCACGAGCGTGGTCTCGGGATCCAGGCCCTTAAGCTTCTCGGCCTGGTCGTTGGGGTCGATGTTGGAGATATAGCGGCAGTCGATACCGGCGTCGGCATAGGGACGCAGAGCCTCGTAGGCCATGACCGGGCCCAGATCGGAGCCGCCGATGCCGATGGACACCAGGTGCTCGATCTTCTTGCCGGTAACGCCCTTCCACTCACCGGAGCGCACGCGCTCGGCGAAGGCATACATGCGGTCGAGGACCTCGTGCACGTCGGCGACGACATCCTGGCCGTCGACGATGAGCTGGCCCCTCTCGGTTGCGGGGCGGCGAAGCGCGGTGTGCAGGACGGCGCGGTCCTCGGTGGTGTTAATGTGCTCGCCGGAGAACATGGCGTCGCGGCGCTCCTCGAGCTTCACCTCGCGGGCAAGATCGCACAGCAGCTTGACGGTCTCATCGGTCACCAGGTTCTTCGACAGATCGAAGTGCAGGTCACCGGCGTCAAAGCTCAGCTTGTTCACGCGCTCGGCATCGGCAGCGAACCAGGCCTTGAGGTCGATACCATCGGCCTCGAGCTTCTCCTGATGAGCCTCGAGTGCCTTCCAAGCGGCAGTCGACGTAGCATCGATAGGTGCGGCAACAGTTGCCATAGAGTCCTCCTCAGCATACGGGCGCACGCCTCCATGCGCCCGGACATTCAGATGCCACTATTCTAGCGCAGGTCAAGACTACAATCAGCGAGCGTTGCCAATCGGCCCCCAAACGGCAACCGATCAAAAAGGGACAGGCTTATTTTGGCAGGTCAAACGCTTTACCAACCAAAAATAACCCGTCCTTTTATGGCAAATATTAGGCCGCGGCGCAGACGCTACCGAGTAACTCACGCAGAGGAGACCCGATGCCCTCCAGCAGTTCGGGCGCGATAATGGCAAAAACGGGAACCTCGCCGGTGCCCACGACAGCAGGCACCTTGCCCTCCGAGACAATGCATCCATAAGGCACAAAGCCGTCTTCGCCGACATCGAGCGCCGCCATGCGACGCGCGAGCTCGCGCGCAAAGCCGGCAGTATCGGCATCGCCAATCGCCAGGACAAAGTCCACGCCTTCGTCGGTCGCCAGGGCTACGGCCTCATCGACCAAATCGTCTCCCCCATCGCCCCCGACCAAGCCGCAGCGAAAAAGCACGCGTTCGAGCAGAGCTCGATCAAGCGAGCCGAGCGCCGCCGAGACGAGCTCATCGTGCGTATGTTTGTCACCGCCCAACACGACCAGCGCCTTGGTGCCACCGTAGTGAGCGACCAATCGTCCGCACCAGCGAGCCACGTCTCCATCCGCAACAAGGCGCGTCGGCATACCAAACCCATAATTGACCATCTTTTCCACAACCCTTCCGTGCGTATAGGCGGTATCAATCGTTAGGCTCATGCTACGAAGCGAGGTTTTCCGAGCTGTTTCGCACTCTTTAGAGCTGCGTTAAAACCCGATCCAACCGCACGACCATACCTACCAAAACAAACCAGTCCCTTTTTGACAGGTTTTGACGATGTCCAGATGAGCGGGTATTATCGAACAGGTATTCGATAAGAACATGTGTTTGATGAAAGGACACGGATGGCGCACGAGCAGCACACCTATATCTGCATCGACCTCAAGACGTTTTATGCCAGCGTCGAGTGCGTCGACCGTGGGCTCGATCCGCTCACCACCAACCTGGTCGTTGCCGACGAATCGCGCGGGCGCACGACCATCTGCCTCGCCATCACGCAGGCCATGAAGGACTTAGGGATTCACAATCGCTGCCGCCTATTCGAGATTCCCGATGGCATCGACTACATCACGGCCGTACCGCGCATGCAGCACTATATGGAGGTGTCGGCGCAAATCTACGGCATCTATCTGGAATACGTAAGTCCGCAAGACATTCACGTCTATTCAATCGATGAATGCTTTATCGACGTGACGCCCTATCTGGACCTCTATCACACAGATGCGGAAGGGTTCGCCTGCACGCTGCGCGACGAGGTCCTCGCGCGCACCGGCATCACGGCGACGGTCGGCATCGGCCCCAACCTATTCCAGGCCAAGGTAGCGCTCGACATTACCGCCAAGCACGTACCCAGCCGCATCGGCATACTCGACGACGAGACCTTTCGCAAGGAGATCTGGCCCCATCGTCCCATCACCGATATCTGGGGCATCGGTCCCGGCGTGGCAGCCCGCCTCGAGAAATACGGCGTCTACGATCTGATGGGCGTCGCGGCGCTCGACGAAAACCTGCTTTACGACGAGCTCGGCGTCAATGCCGAATATCTCATCGACCATGCCTTCGGGCGCGAGCCGACAACCATCGCCGATATCCAAGCCTATCGCCCGCAAGCAACTTCGACCACCACAGGACAGGTGCTCTCGAAGGGTTATGCCTACGAACAGGCCTATACCGTCTTGCGCGAGATGGTCGACAACGCCGTTTTAGACTTGGTCGATAAGCACGTGGTCTGCGACAGCATCTCGCTCTTTGTGGGCTACGCGAGCGAACGCGCCGACATACGCCGCCTCGACGCCAGCGGTACAGCGCAGTATGTGGACGGATGCGGGCACCTGCGCTCGAGCACATCGAGTATCGAACCCACCGCAACCGCCGGCCCCGAGCTCGCGCCCCGTGCGCCCAAGCCCGTCCAGCGCGATGACGAACGGCGTCGCCTGGTGCGCGAAGCGCAGGCAATCGATGGCATCTTTGTGGGAGAGCATGGCGGCAAACCGCGCGGTGGCTATGCCGCACTCTTTGCGCACTCTAACGCCTCGCGAAAGCTGAGCGAGCGTACCAATTCGTTTAAGAAGATCATGGGCTATTTCGATGAGCTCTGGGCGCAGACTGTCGATCCCAAACGACCGGTCAAGCGCATCAACCTGGGATTTGGCAACCTCATGCCCGAGGAATTTGCCACCATCGATCTGTTCAGCGATATCGAGGCCGATGAGCGCGAGCGCGACCTGGCGCGCGCCGTCCTGGCCGTGAAAGGCAAGTACGGCAAGAACGCGCTCGTCAAGGGATTAAGCTTTACCGCCGGCGCCACCGCGCGCGAACGCAACGAACAAGTTGGAGGACACCGTGCCTAAACCCAAACAACAGCCCGTGCGCCCGCCGACCGCCTTCGAGCGTCTGGCGGACCCCGAGGGCAGACGCCGCGCCGCCGACCCCAACCTCACTGCCAACGGTGCCGTGCGCGCCAACCGCGCCGCACAGTTTATGCCCTTTGCCGCCCTCACGGGATACTACGAACTCGTGCGCAAGCAGGAAATCACCGTCGAGCCAAAACGTGAGCTCGCGGAAGAAAAAGCCCTCGTGCTTTCTAAAAAACTCGAGGGTCTCAAACGTGGCGACTTGGTTCGTGTCACCTATTACGATACATACGGCTATCGCAGCCGCACCGGCATCCTCGACGAGGCGCTCCCCGCCTTCAAGCTCCTCAAGCTCCGAGACATCGCCATCGACTTCGACGACATCCAAGACATCGAACTGCGCGGACGAGCCTAGCCAAGGAAGCGCATCCAGAGCGACGCTTACAGCGTCATGACGTAGTAGCCCGCGTCTTTCACGGCCGTCTCGAGGACATCACGATCCACCGGCTGCTTAGAGCGCACGCGTGCCGTGTGGTCCGCATACGTCACCGTTGCCCACACGCCATCCAGTGCATTGAGGGCATTGGCCACGTTCTGAGCGCAGCCGTCACAGCTCATGCCGCCGATGAGCAGCTCATCGCTATAGGGATAGTGTGACGCATCGGTATCCACCACAACAACCTTTTTGGCCTTCTTGCCGCTCGCACCATCGCTGCAACAACTCTTCCCGTGTGTCGAAGCGGCAATGCGACGCAGTCCAAAAAACATGCCGACGGCAATGACGGCCAGCACGATGAAATTCGCAGGGCTGAGCAAGTCACTCATGCGTTCCCCTTTCAAGTAGCCCTATCTAGATACCCCCATGGGGTGTCCCCATCTTAACCCAAAATCATGTCTGTTCGGTCAATTAGTTTCCCTCTTCAAACTTTTTTGTTGACCATGGCTTACTTTCGTGTATAAGTTTTCCTAGGCTAACAGTTTAAATCCGTAAGGAGCGCCGTGACTCGAACCATAGACATTCCAACGTTTCAGGCAGCGGTCGTGCGCAACTGCTCCCCCACGCTCGCGAGCATCAAGCCGGCTTCGCTCTTTACCTATCCCGGCGTTTACGCCAACCAAAACGGAAAACCCAGCGCCACCCATATCGAAGAGCGACGCTCTCGCCTGCTCGCCGTCATAGCCCAATGCAACTGCGAGCTCCAGCCACTCGGGATCCATATGAGCGTTTTGGTCTGGCGCCCCTGCGGAGCGCTCATCTATGTGTACCGCCCTGCAGACCTCATGCGATACCTCTCCGACCCCCGCGCCACGACGGCGCTTGCCGCCGAAGGTTACGATGTCCACAACCTGCCCGCGTCCCTGGTGCATCTCGCCGCGCGCATCACACTGGCAAGCAGCAATGCCGCAGAAAGCGCCTATGACGGCAGCGTCTGCGCGCTCGCGCGAAATAGGCACTGCGATACGGGGTGCATGTGCGAGTTCCCCCACGAAATTGGCTATTTTTTGGGCTATCCCTACGAAGATGTCCATCAGTTTATCGTCCAGCACGGCGAAAACTATAAGGTCTTTGGCGCGTGGAAGGTATACACAAACGTTGAGCAGGCGCTCACGACCTTCGATTCCTATCGCGCATGCACGCAATACCTTACCTACATCTATCAACAGGGCTGCACTCTGGGACAACTTGTCCAGGCAACCCGATAGAGCATACAAAACGCGGCCGCACGCCGCACAACCGAAAGGAAGACATATGAGCAAGATCGCAGTCGTCTACTGGAGCGGTACAGGCAACACCGAGGCCATGGCAAACTTCGTTGCCGAGGGCGCAACCGGTGCCGGCGCCGAGGCAGAGGTCATCTCCTGCGCCGACTTCTCCGCAGACAAGGCCGCCAACTATGACGCCATTGCCTTCGGCTGCCCCGCCATGGGTTCCGAGGAGCTTGAGTATGACGAGTTCCAGCCTATGTGGGACGAGGTCAAGGAGACCCTCGGCGGTAAGAAGGTCGTCCTCTTTGGCTCTTATTCGTGGGCCGAGGGCGAGTGGATGGACAACTGGAAGGCCGATGCCGACGAGGCGGGCGTCAATGTCGTCGATTCCGTCATTTGCTACGATGCGCCCGACGATGAGGGCGAGACCGCTTGCAAGGCCCTCGGAGCCGAGCTCGCGTAACGAACCCAGGGCCTCCAAGAGAGCCTGCATCAAAGCGTATCCCCATCCCTACAAAAGAGCGGGGCTGGATTCAAGTCCAGCCCCGCTCTTTTGCAACGGCAGTTACATCAACCGGCTACGAGATATTGCCCAAGAACGCCTTGGTGCGCTCGCTCTTGGGGTGGTCGAAGACCTCGCTCGGCGTGCCCTCTTCCACGATAACGCCGCCGTCCATAAAGACGACGCGATCGGCGACGTCGCGAGCAAAGCCCATCTCGTGGGTCACCACGATCATGGTCATACCGTCACGTGCCAGGTCGCGCATGACGCCCAATACATCGCGGACGAGCTCGGGGTCGAGCGCCGACGTGGCCTCGTCAAAGAGCATCACGTGCGGGTTCATCGACAGGGCGCGGGCGATGGCCACGCGCTGCTGCTGGCCGCCCGAAAGCTGACTCGGCATAAAATCGATGCGCTCGGCCAGGCCGACCTTGGTCAGCTCCTCGATGGCGATCTTCTCGGCCTCTTCCTTACTGCGCTTGAGCACCTTTTGCTGCGCAAGCATGACGTTCTTTTTAACCGACAGGTGCGGGAACAGGTTGAACTGCTGAAACACCATGCCCAAGTGCGTACGTACCTTATTGAGGTCGACGCCCTTGGCACACACATCCACGCCCTCAACGACAATCGAGCCGCTCGTGGGATGCTCCAGGCGGTTGATGCAGCGAAGCATCGTCGACTTGCCCGAGCCCGAGGGGCCCAGGACCACAACGACCTCACCTTTGTGCACGTCCAGATCGATATCACGCAGGACCACGTTATCGCCAAAAGCCTTTTGGAGGTTCTTGATGCTGACAACGACCTCGTTGGAATTCGTTTCACTCATGACAGGACCTCCTTACAGACCGGCGATATGATCGGCGGGCGTCGCGACAACCTGTCCGGCGCTCTTGGTGGGACGCTTCTTCTTGGTCTCGGCCGTGCCCAAAAGCCTCGCCTCAAGACCGCTCACCAAGCGCGCAAGCGGCAGGGTAATGACCAGATAGAACAGAGCGGCAACCACATACGGCGTGATGGAGCCCGTCGTGGCCACGATGGTGCGGGCGTTCATGACGATCTCGACGACACCCACGGCGGCAAGCAGCGACGTGTCCTTGTAGAGCAGGATGAACTCGCTGGTCAGCGTAGGCAGGACATTGCGGAACGTCTGCGGAATCATGACATAGAGCAGCGTCTGGAAGGCATTCATGCCCAGCGAGCGAGCAGCCTCGTTTTGACCCTTGGGGATCGACTGAATACCGGCACGGAAGATCTCGCACAGGTACGCAGACGAGTTCATGGCCATGACGATAACACCCAGCACATAGTCGTCCACTTTGACACCGGCCAGCGGCAAGCCAAAGAACGCAATGTAGATCTGCAAGAACGCCGGCGTGCCGCGGATGATATTCACATAGATGCCGGCAAGGCAGCGAAGGATGCGCGACTTGGAAATGCGCATGAGCGACAGCGCAAAGCCAAAGGGAATGGCCAACGGAAATGCCACGAGCACGATCGAGAGCGACATAAGGAAGCCCTTGAAGACGATCGGCAGGCTCTGGACCAAAATGACCGGGTTCAGGAACAGGCGCAGGAACATATTGGAGTTCCACGCCTCGACCCACGGCTGCTCTTTAAGGTCAGCCAGGAAGTTATCGAAGGCCGTCACTCCCTTGATCTCCACCGACGGAATCTTGGAGATCTTCTTGGTCGACCCGTCGGCGAGCGTATAGGTGCCGCTAAAGGCCTCATCGCCGCCCTCGACGGGGAAGGTCACGCCGTAAACCTCGACACGGAAAAAGCCGCCGGCAGGCGCCGTCTCGCCAAAGTCAATCTTGAGCGTCTGGCCGTCAGCCTTGCACGTGGGCTTCATGGGCGTACGATCCATGAGGTCCTCGCCCGAGAGCATCGTCAATCGCGTGTCATCGGTACCAAACGTCGTGCCGTCGACAAACGTCAAAGAAAGACCGCTCAGCTCCTCGTCGGCATCGGCCTGAACTTCCCAGGTAATGCGCGTCTCGGTGCCGCCGACCACATCGCTGCCCGAACCGGTGTTGGGTCGGGCGGTATTCTTTGCGGTCTCAAGCGCCTGGGCGGTCGTGGGCGCATATGCCCCCGCGCACACCAGCGCGAGCGCCACGGCCATGACGCAGGCTAGCTTTTGGAGCAAGGCGGACAGTGGAAAACGCTGCTCCGCGGCCCCTTTGTTCAGTCGAGACAAGGTGGCTCCTATCGTAGAAGTTGCCGGCAAAACGAGACGGAAACGCTCTCCGTCAAGAGAAGCGCAAAGGCCCTCTCCGCAAAACGGAAAGGGCCCGCGCGCAATCAAGTAGTTATTTTACTTGATATTGTACTTAGCCATGAGGGCGTCGACGGTACCGTCGTCGGTCAGGTCCTTGATGGCCTGGTTGATGTCGTCCTTGAGCTTGGTGTTGCCCTGGTTGATGGCGATGGCGTACTCCTCGCCGGTGCTGATCTGCTTGATGGTCTGGCAGGTGTTGAACTGCTCGGCGGTCAGCTGGCTGGCAACGGAGCGGTTGGTGACTACGGCGTCGCCCTTATCGGACTGCAGAGCGCTGAAGCACTCGGTGGCGTCCTTGTAGGGGACGATCTTGGCCTTCGGGAAGTTCTCCTGGGCAAAGGCCTCGGCGGTCGAGCCAGACTGGACGATGATGGTAGCGTCGGCGTTGTTGAGCTTCTCGCTGAAGTTATCGGCCGTGATGTCGGTGTTATCGACCTTGGTCACGATAGCCTGATCGTCCATGTAGTAGGAATCAGAGAAAGTGACTTCCTTCTCACGCTCGGGCGTGTCGGTGATAGCCGCGATGGAAACGTCATACTTGGCGCCCGAAGCGACGCCCGGAACCAGCGTGTCAAAGTCATTGTTGACATACTCGACATCCAGGCCCAGCTTGTCGCCGATAGCCTTGATGAGCTCAAGGTCAAAGCCCTGATAATCGCCGTTGTCATCCTTGTACTCAAACGGAGCGTACTCGGCAGAGGTGCCGACGGTCAGCGTACCGTCCTTGACGAGCGCGTACTCCTTGGAGCCGTCGACCTTCTCGACCTTAGCGTCGTCAGAGCTGCTGGAACCGGCATCAGAACCAGAGGTGGCGTTGGACGAGCCGCAGCCCGTCAGAGCAAGGGCGAGTGCCATAGCACCCGTGGCGGCAAATGCGCCAAGCTTCTTCAGCTTCATAATCAGTCTCCTTCCGGTGACCTCGTTTGATTCAGAGGTCTGCAAAAACTGTTGGCTATTATGCACCCGGAATTACGAATCTGCAATGAGAAAACTGATTGAAACAAACCCATAACGTGAATGGAATACTCTACTTTGTGACAGTCATTACTGCTGCAATGACCTTAATAGTCTAATTTCAGCTGCATAACCTGCAAGTTCGTTCGGAGTCTCCAAAATAAACGGCAGCGAACGCAAGTGGCCATTCGATACAATATTCTGCATAACCTGCATACCGCCACCAAATTCCTCGCTGCCAAGGTATCCCTTGCCGATGCACTCGTGACGATCTTTATGGGCGCCACAAAGGTTCTTCGAATCGTTGATGTGTACGGCATGCAAGCGATCGATACCCACCACGCGGTTGAACTCGTCGAGTACGCCGTCCAGATCATGGATGATGTCGTAGCCGGCATCGCTCACATGGCAGGTGTCCAAACAAACGCCCAGCTTATCGGACAGCTCTGGGCGCTTGGCGGCAACGCCCTCGATAATGCACGCCAGTTCTTCAAAGCTACGGCCCACCTCGGTGCCCTTTCCCGCCATGGTCTCGAGTAATACCGTCGTCTGCTGCCCCTCAAACATCACCTGGCACAGCGTGTCGACAATCATCTGAATGCCGACGTCGGAGCCCTGTCCCACATGCGCACCGGGATGGAAGTTGTAGTAGTTGCCGGGCAGTGTTTCCAGACGCTGCAAATCTTCCGCCATAGCCTCCAAGGCAAACTCGCGCGCCCGCTCCTTAGCGGAGCAGGGGTTATAGGTATACGGGGCATGCGCCACCAGCGGTCCAAAGTCGTTTTGCGCCATAAGCTCGCGCAGAGCCGCCACGTCATCCATGTCAAGGTCTTTTGCCTTGCCACCGCGCGGGTTGCGCGTAAAGAATGCAAAGGTATTGGCGCCAATGGACAACGCCGTCTCTCCCATTGCCCGATAGCCCTTCGTCGTCGAAAGATGACACCCGATCGTCAGCATCTCCAACTCCCCCTCATCAGTTGCGGTGAAATACGGTCTATTGGTGCCTTATTTTGGCGCAAACAGACCGTATTCCACCGCAAGTTATAAAAGGGGCATCAGAGATGTGGGCCGCCAGGCACCACGGGCGCCGGCGTCATGATCCCCTACGCGTCAGCGCCAAGTCCTAGAGGGCTAGACGGATTGCATCGATGATGTGCGCGCAGCGCTGCGTGGCGGCTAGGGACATGATGGGGCTTTCGAGTTTCCCCGCCTGAATGAGCTGCGTCGCATGCTGGATTTCGCCGTAGAAATCATCGACCTCAAACGGGGCATTTATTTCGAGCGTTCGCCCGTCGGAGTACTTCACATGGGCGAGCTCGGGGCGATGGAGACGCTCGATTTCCAACGAACCCCGCTCACAGGCAATCGTTAAGCGGCTTTCATATGTTGCTTTGCCGTCGCACACCATATGAATGGGTATACCGCCGACGCTCATATGGATCTCGTCGGCCCAATCGACGCGACCGCCCGATACGTCACGCCAGCGAACTTCACGGGACGACACCTCGCACGCGCCCGCGAGCAAATCCTCAAACCAACCAACCGCATAGCAGCCCATGTCATATAGACAGCCGCCCTGCAACGGATCAAGCAGATAGCCCGAAGGAGACTCGCCGTAATCGAGCTTTTGCACGCTTTCAATCGAGACAATACGGCCAAGCTCACCCGACGCAAGCAAGTCCTTCACGCGAGTGCGCATCGGGCAAAACCGATTCTTCATCGCCTCCATAAACAGCACGCCGCGCTCGCGAGAGGTGGAGACAATCGAGAGAGCCTCTTCCTCACTCAAAACGGCCGGCTTTTCGCACAGCACGGCCTTTCCGGCGCACAGCGCGCGACAGGCCCAACGCGTATGCATGCCATGCGGAAGAGCCAAGTAAATTGCGTCGACATCGGGGTCGGCAATCAGCGCGTCATAAGCCGCATCGCCGTTATCGTCGACCGAGGCATGGCCATGCGCAGCATCAATCGAAAACGCTCGGCAAAATTCCTCGACATGTGCAGGAGTGCGGCCGGCCGCAGCCACCAGCCGTGCCCCGTCGACCTTCTTGAGCGACGATGCAAATCGATGAGAAATGTGCCCAGCGCCCAAAATGCCCCAACGAACCTCACACGAATCATCCCATGAATCCCGATGGCCCACGACAGCCCCCTTCAGTTGCGGTGGAATAGTCCCTGTTTAAGCCCTATTCTGCCGCAAGCAGGAACTATTCCAGCGCAAGTTATAAAAGGGTCACGAGGAGCGCGTTTTGCCGAAGGCCTTAAGCACTGCCGTCACGGGGCCAGGCTGGAAACGTCGGCGCACGTCATCGAGACGCTCGGGGATATCGATATGCTGTGGGCAGTGGCGCGCGCATTTGCCGCACTTGACGCAATTGCTCACCAGCTTGGCCTCGCTTGTACGCACCGCGCTCGCCGTAAAGTACTGCGATAGACCCGTAAACCAGCTGTGCGCATAACTCGCGTTGTAGGCGGCAAAACATCCAGGGATATTGATGCCTTTAGGGCACGGCATGCAATAGCCGCATCCCGTGCAGGGCACGCGATTCGATTTTTCAAACTCATCCAGCACGTGCGCGATCGTGTCGAGCTGAGTAGCTGTCATCGAATCCGGCAGGGCCCGATCGGCCAACACCGCGTTCTCGTCCACCTGCGCGGTATCGGTCATGCCCGAAAGCAGCATCGTGACTTGAGGATGGTTCCACACCCACGAAAGACCCCAGGCGGCAGGAGTGCGCAAATGCGGGTCACGGGCACTATCGAGCACAGCGCGTGCCCGTGGCGGCAGCTTGCCCGCTAAACGCCCGCCCAGCAGCGGCTCCATCACAAACACCGCGAGCCCGCGCTCGGCGGCGGCCATGAGTCCCGCTGTTCCCGCCTGATATCGCTCTCCAGCGTAGTTGTACTGGATCTGGCAAAAGTCCCACTCATATGCATCGAGCATCGTAAGGAAGTCCGCCGCGCTGCCGTGGTACGAAAAACCAATCTGGCGAATGCGTCCCGCCGCCTTTTGACGCGCGATCCAGTCCTCGATGCCCAACGCCACCACACGTCCCCACTGGGCGGGCGAGGTAATGTTGTGCATAAGGTAATAGTCGATATGGTCGGTCCGTAGGCGGCGCAGTTGCTCGTCGAAGAACCGGTCGAAATCCTCCGCGCATTTGCACGAAGCATGCGGCAGCTTGGTTGCGAGCAAAACCTGGTCGCGCAAGCCCAGGCGCTCAAGCGACGCACCCACGCACGCCTCGTTGCCGGGATAGAGATAGGCCGTGTCCAGGTAGTTAATCCCCTGCTCCACCGCGCGGGAGATGATGGCATCGGCCGTCTTCGCATCGGGGTGTCCCGGCGCACCGGGAAACCTCATGCAGCCCAGACCCAGAGCGGATATTCGGTTACCACTTTTGGGGTCAACACGGTATTGCACGGCCCCTCCCTTCGCCATCAGCGCCCCGGCAAGGCGAAACACAATGGTCACGCAGCCGAAACATCGTGGAATCGCAATCGAGAACGTATCGTAACGCAGCAGAAATCGAGCCGTCACGGCACCGCTTTAACATCAGCAAAAAGCCCGATGAAAGGAGCCGGGCATGACCACGCGCATGTCTTTGCGGTCTGCCCTGCAGCGTAGCGTCCAGGCAAACGTTTCTTTTTTATAACAGCCGCCCCGCGCACCCACCAATCACCCTGGCAGCATACAATCCATCAGGCGCCCCTTACGCGGGCGCCTTTTACATGGGGAGATGATTCACATGCAGATCAACAAGGTCGCTTTTATCGGCAAGGGCGGCGTCGGCCTGCTCTACGGCAGCATGATTGCCAAGGCCCTCGGCAATGACGCCGTCGAATACGTTATGGATGACACCCGTTTTGAGCGTCACGCGGGCGATGCGCTCACTGTCAACGGCAAGCCCTGCGATCTCACGTCCGTCCGCGCCAGCGAGGCGACGCCCGCCGATCTGGTCATCCTGACAGTCAAGACCACCGGTCTCGACCAAGCACTCAAGACTATGGAGCGCGTCGTGGGACCCAACACGCTCATCGCCTCGCTATGCAACGGCATTACGAGCGAGCAAAAGATTGCCGAACGCTTTGGCTGGGAGCATACCGTTCTTGGTATCTGCCAGGGCATGGACGCCGTGTTCCTCAACGGCGCGCTCACCTTTACCAATGCGGGCGAGATCCGCTTTGGCGCGGCGGCCGGCACGGACCCCGCGACCGTCGCCGCTATCGACGGGCTCTACACGCGCTGCGGCATCGCCCATACCGTCGAGCGCGACATTGCGCACCGCATGTGGGCCAAACTCATGCTCAACGACGGCATCAACCAAACCTGCATGGCCTACGGCGGGACCTACGGAAGCGCCACGGAGCCGGGCTCCGAGCAGCGTCGCTGCTTTGTTTCCGCCATGCGCGAAACGCTTGCGGTCGCCAACGCCGAGGGCGTTGAGCTGACCGAGGCAGACCTGACGCAAATGGTGCACCTCATCGAGGGAATCGACCCCGCCGGTATGCCCTCGATGGCTCAAGACCGCATCGCAAGGCGCAAAACCGAGGTTGATGAGTTCGCGGGCACCATCTGCCGCCTCGCAGCCAAACACGATATCCAGGCACCGCAAAACGAATGGCTCTATCGACGCATTCGCGATATCGAGAAAAGCTGGTAGCGCCGACGCGCCGCATTCAACAGCCTTAACAGCAAAACCGCCGCAAGGGAACCTCCCCCCTGCGGCGGCCTTCATCTTCGTCTATGACCGGCGGCCGATCTCACAACAGTTAGCGTTGCGACCCCGACACCTCGTCCTCATCGTCGCGGCAAAGAACCACGCCCGCGCTTCCCAGCAGTGCGGCCGCGATCAGCGCGCCGACCACGATAGGAGCAGTCCCGCATGTCCCCTGCATGCCCGCGACGAGCGCGACCGTGGGACCAAGGCAGCCGAGCATCAACGCGACGGCGGCAACGGCAATATCTCGAGCATTCACAAGACCACTTCTTCCAAGAGAAAGACCTTATTTCTCATGAACTAGTGTGCCCCGCATCCATACGCCCAGCGTACCGCCACGGTAAGGGCTCTGTTAACTCAAACGCGCATAAAGAACGGGCGGCTTTACGTTGCCTAAAAGCTCAGTAAAGACGTCCGCCCATCATGTGCCTATTTTGCTTATGGCAGATTACCAACCGGTGTAGTAGTCGGTGGTTCCGGCAGCGCAGCCGGAGTCATAGACCTTGCAATCACCCTTGGAGCCCGTAAAGGTCGAGCCCTGGGCCATATCGCCCGCGGCAACAACGTAATAGCCGTCGGAATCGCGCCAGAAGCCCTCAGAATCCTGAGTCCATTCGCCCGTGCGATAGTGATAAAGCACATTGCTGCTGTAATAGGTCTCGCGGCGCCCGTTGTAGTTATTGACACCCGCAGAGCGCGTCAGGCCCGATCCGTTCGCGTAGGACGCGGCAGACGCGTAAGACGGAGTGTAACCGGCGTTGTAGTACGAAGCCTGGGCGGCCTCGGCAGCCTCCGCCTCGGCGGCAGCCTCGAGCGCTTCGCGCTTGGCATCCTCAAGCGCAGCGCGCAGCTCATCGAGCTCGGTCGACTTGGCGTCGACCTCCCCCATCGTCAACAGGCTACCCGCACCGTCGATGCAACCCTGCAGCACAGCGCGCTCGTCATCGGTGGCATAGTCGCCATACATATTCATGATGATCTGAGCGCGCATCTCCAGGGAATCGCGCTTGGCCTCCATCGAGGCGTTCCACTCCTGCATGGAACCATAACCATCGCCACGATAGTCAACGGGCTGCACCAGCGTCGTCTCGGACGGAGTAGATCCAACCGTATCGGACAGTGTTGCGGCGTGGGCATCAGTTGCACCGGCGCCCGCCAAAAGTGCCACGGTCAGAGCGGCGGAAAGGGCGGCGGTTTTCGGTTTTCGTGAATCAATCCTCATGTAGCTGGAAACCTCCGTAGTGCGTTTTTGCTGCGTTTGAGCTGCGTGTGATTCGATCGCGCTGCATAGTACCCCGAGCAAATCGCGACCTGCGGTTTTACTTAAAAGGCGCACGTCAATTGCGTAAAACTCACATCCTCTCAACAGGAGTTTTCCACAACTCGAATGCATAAAGCGTGTCAAAAACCCTGTTTTTGCACCCGCTCTATGCAAAAAAGGCGCCTGTGCAACCATTGTTCGCACAGGCGCCTTGAGCAGGCATTTTATGCAGTTATACCTATCGAGTCGCAAGGGGTCCTTGCACAAGTCGCCTTACTCGTCCAGCGCGGCGAAGGCCTGCTTCAGATCCCAAATGATATCCTCGGCGTTCTCGGTACCGATGGAAAGACGGATCGTGGAGGGCGTGATGTTCTGCTCGGCGAGCTCCTCGGCAGAGAGCTGGGAGTGCGTGGTGGTAGCCGGGTGCACGACGAGCGACTTGACGTCGGCCACGTTGGCGAGCAGCGAGAAGACCTGCAGATGATCGATGAACTTCCAAGCTGCCTCCTGGCCACCCTTAATCTCAAAGGTAAAGATCGAGGCACCGCCGTTGGGGAAGTACTTCTGATAGAGCTCGTGATCGGGGTGCTCAGACAGGCTCGGGTGGTTCACCTTGGCGACATGGCAATCACCAGCCAGGAACTCAACGACCTTCTTGGTGTTCTCGACATGACGGTCAACGCGCAGCGACAGAGTCTCGGTGCCCTGGAGCAGGATCCAAGCGTTGAACGGGCTGATGCAGGCGCCCTCGTCACGCAGCAGGATGGCGCGGACATAGGTTGCGAAGGCGGCGGGACCGGCAGCCTCGGCAAACGAGACGCCATGGTAGGAGGGGTTGGGCTCGGCGATCTGCGCATACTTGCCGCTCGCCTTCCAATCGAAGTTACCGCCGTCGACGATCACACCGCCCAGCGAGGTGCCGTGGCCGCCGATGAACTTGGTTGCGGAGTGGACGACGATGTTGGCACCATGCTCCAGCGGACGGAACAGATACGGGGTGCCGAAGGTGTTGTCGACGACAACCGGCAGACCGTGCTTCTTGGCGATCTCGGAGATGGCGTCGATATTGGGGATGTCAGAATTGGGGTTGCCGAGCGTCTCGAGGTAGATGACCGTGGTGTTGTCCTTGATGGCGCCCTCGACCTCGTCCAGGTTGTGGGCATCGACGAAGGTGGTCTCGACGCCAAACTGGGAGAGCGTGTGCTCCAGCAGGTTGTAGGAACCGCCGTAGATGGTCTTCTGAGCCACCACGTGGTCACCGGCCTGGGCAAGAGCCTGCAGGGTATAGGTGATGGCAGCAGCACCGGAGGCAACGGCAAGACCTGCCACACCACCCTCGAGTGCGGCGATACGGTCCTCGAAGACGCCCTGGGTGGAGTTGGTCAGACGGCCGTAGATGTTACCGGCGTCGGCAAGACCAAAGCGGTCGGCGGCGTGCTGGGAGTTGCGGAACACATAGCTCGTGGTCTGGTAGATAGGCACGGCGCGGGAGTCGGATGCGGGATCGGCGCTCTCCTGGCCAACGTGAAGCTGCAGGGTATCGAAACCAAAGGTGTGCTCGGGGTTGTTGATGAACTGGCTCATGATGATCTCCTTGATCGAACAAAAGTAAATTAATTAGAGAGAAGTAAGTCGCTGTCTCCTGATCACGCCGACGGGCGCAAACAGGAGCCCGGCATTCGTCTTAGTAAGCAGTTCATATGCGGTCCTCCTTTTGACATCCCGGTTCCGTGGTCGGCTTAATTACCTACCGCCTTTGTGTGTTTTGAATAGTACGAGCATCGTCTCCCCGGGTCAATCACTTAAAAGCGCTAACCTGTTATCGGTTTTGTAGATAACACTCGAAAGGATGGGCGCCGATGACCCTCCAGCAGCTTCGCTTTTTGATCGCCGTTGCAGAGTCCGGTTCGATCAACGCCGCAGCCCAGCGCCTCTATACGGCACAGTCCAATATCTCCAATGCCGTCAAAAGCCTAGAGCAGGGACTTCATATCGAAATCTTTACGCGCTCTAGCCGCGGTGTTGCACTCACCAACGACGGCACCGAGCTTTTGGGTTATGCACGCCAGGTCGTAGAGCAGGCCGACATGCTCGAGGCCCGCTACGAGGACGGCGGTACACCTCAGGCCCGCCTTGCCATCTCAGCCCAACACTACGCGTTTTCGGTCGAGGCCTTTGTCAACGTCGTCGAGCGCTGCCGCGACAGCAAGTTCGAGTTCATCATGCGCGAGACCACCACAGCGCAGATTATCGACGACGTGCGCGCGTTTCGCAGCGACATCGGCATCCTCTATCTGGATGACTTTAATACCCGTGTCTTGCAGAAGGCCTTTACCGATGCCCGAGCGAGCTTTCATCCCCTCTTTGATGCAAAAGTCCACGTGTTCGTGAGCGAGCGCCACCCGCTCGCACGCCGCTCGCAGCTGTCCCTTGCCGACCTTACGCCCTATACGCGCTACAGCTTTGAGCAGGGAACCTCAAACTCCTTCTATTACGCCGAGGAGCCGTTTAGCTACATCCCCTGCGATCGCAACATTCGAGTCTCTGACCGCGGCACGCTCACCAACCTGCTGATCACCTCGAACGGCTACACGCTCTCCACCGGCGTGCTCTCAAACGAAATGCAATGGGGCATGGCATCGATTCCGCTGGCAGATGCCCCGACGATGCACGTAGGCTATATCATGCACGATGAACGCAAGCCCTCTCCCCTGTTGCAGCAATACCTCGACGAGCTCGACCGCATCATCCAAGAAAACCAGCCATCAGAGGACGGGGTAGATATGGTAGATTGCTAGCCCTCGGCGAACGCGGCGCTACAATGGTCACTCACACGAAACGTACCCAACGAAAGGAACCATG
The DNA here is from genome assembly GCA_048503295.1 of Collinsella aerofaciens. Taxonomy (GTDB): domain Bacteria; phylum Actinomycetota; class Coriobacteriia; order Coriobacteriales; family Coriobacteriaceae; genus Collinsella; species Collinsella aerofaciens_CI. The sequence continues at coordinate 30,568 of DBFRVO010000030.1, forward strand.
TGAAGGTCATCATCTATACCGACGGCTCGGCCCGATCAAATCCGGGACGCGGCGGCTACGGCGCCGTGCTCAAATACACCAACCCCGCCGGCAAGACCTTCACCTCCGAGCTTTCGCGCGGCTACGCCAAGACCACCAACAACCGCATGGAGCTCATGGCGGTCATCGTGGCGCTCGAGGCACTTAACCGCCCCTGCGAGGTCGAGGTCCATTCCGATTCGCAGTACGTCGTCAACGCCTTTAACAAGCACTGGATCGACGGCTGGAAAAAGCGCGGATGGAAAACCGCCAACAAGCAGCCCGTTAAGAACCGCGATCTGTGGGAGCGCCTACTCACCGCCAAAAGCAAGCACAAGGTTGAGTTCATCTGGGTTAAGGGTCACGCCGGCCACGAGCTCAACGAGCGCTGCGATGAGCTTGCCACCACGGCGGCCGACGGCAGCAACCTCGATATCGACACCGGCTTTAACGAGAGCGACCTGTAACGGCGTTTTCGCACGCTTTTGTGTCCTCCCGCGCTACACTCGTCCTGTAGGCCAAACAACGCAAGGGGGACACATGCTGCGTATAGCGACCATCGGCACATCCATGATTACCGACGACTTTATCCAAGTCGTCAACGCCAACGACCAAGCCGCGTTTGTGGGCACGCTCTCGCGCGATGCCAATCGCGGTGCTGCCTTTACCGCCGAGCGCGGTGGCGAGCGTAACTTCACCGCACTTGATGAGCTCGCGTCCGCCGCCGACGTCGACGCCGTCTATATCGGCAGCCCTAACGCACTTCACTACGAGCAGGCCCTTGCCTGCATCGCCGGTGGCAAGCACGTCATCGTCGAGAAACCCTTCTGCGCCACCGAAGCGCAGGCGCTGGAAGTCTTCCGCGCTGCCGAGGCAGCAGGTGTCGTGGCCCTCGAGGCCATGCGTCCCCTCCACGATCACGCCTTCCACGCCATCGAGGACGCCCTGGGCGAGATCGCCCCCATCCGCCGTGCCTCATTGCGCTTTGGCAAGTATTCCTCGCGCTACAACGAGATTCTCGCGGGACGCGCCACCAATATCTTCGACTGCAATATGGCATCGGGTTCCCTCATGGACATTGGCGTCTACGCCGTCGAGCCCATGGTCGAGATTTTCGGCATGCCCTCCGGCCTTACGAGCATGACTACTCTGCTCGACCCCACCACGCGACAGCTCACGCACGGCCCCATCGACGGCTGCGGTTCCATCCTCGCCAGCTATGGCGGAGGCCGCATCTCCGTCGAGCTCGCGCACTCCAAAATTACGAATGACCTGCTGCCCTCGCAGATCGAAGGCGAGCGTGGCACTATCCAGATCGACCATCTGTCCACGCCCCGCAACGTCCGCATCGACTATCGCGGCGATGTCGTACGCGGCTCGGCGACCGAGGCACCGCGCGAACAGGGCGACAACGGCCGCGTGCTCGACCTACCCAAATCGAGCAACACTATGGAATACGAACTCACAGACTTTATCACCGCCATCGGCGGCATCGATAACGTTAAGGAAGAGATTTGGGAGACCCCGGCGGGACGCCACGAGCTTGGCCACTACCGCGATGTCACGCTCGTCTCACTGCGCATCATGGATGCCGTGCGCCAGCAGGCCGGCATTACCTTCCCGGCCGACGCAGGCAAGCAGGCATAGCGATGGGCCTCTTCGATACGTTCTTCTCCAGCGTCACCGGCGGCAGTCAAGAGCCTCAAAAACCATCAAACGTCGAGCTCGAGCTGCGCCGCAGGCTTACCGTACTCGCAAGCGACGAGGCCACTCAAGACACTCCCCTGCGCTATTTCCTGCGCTGGGCGGGGCAAGTCCAAGGCGTTGGTTTTCGCTTTACCAACACCAACCTCGCACAGGCACGCGCACTCACCGGCTGGGTGCGTAACATGGAAGACGGCTCAGTCGAGATGGAGATGCAGGGAACTCCGGCAAACGTCCTATCTCATCTCGAGGCGCTTCATGCCTCCTACGAGCGCATGGGAACGCGTTTTCGCCTTGTAGACGCCCAGGCCCGAGCCCCACTTGCCAATGAAGACGGTTTCAGTCCTCATTATTAGTATTGTGTGCTAAATACGGTATCATTTACCTACGACCGTTAATAGAAAAGAGGCGAGGCGCATGGCGGTGCAAAGAAGGAATACCAAGCAGCGAAAGCTGGTTCTTGACGCCGTGCGCCAAAGCTATACCCATCCCACCGCCGACGAAATCTACAACGCCGTGCGCGAACAGGATGACAAGATCAGCCGCGGCACGGTCTACCGCAACCTCAATCTCTTGGCAGATGCCGGCGAGATTCTCTCCATCAAGACGCCGGGCGGCAGCCGCTTCGATCGCACGATCGAGCCGCATGCGCATATCATCTGCACCTCGTGCAGCCGCGTCATCGACGTACCGCTCCCCTTCGATGCCCAGCTCGACGCCAAGGCGTCCGAGCAAATCGGCTGGCACGTCACGTCGCACTACACCATCTTCGAGGGTCTCTGCCCCGACTGTAGGTAGATGTTTGGAACATGCCTTAAAATCCACCTTTCCGCACTTTGCAGCAAAATGTAGATTTCTAGACATGTCCCAAATGTCTACTCAGCAAGTAGACGACGCAGCTCTTCTTCGACCGTGCGCACATAGCGGACGCGGTCGTTAATGTCGCGCATGGTGGGGTTGCAGCTCTCCATCAGATAAGGATGGCCCACGACGTTGAGCATGTCGCGATCGTTTTCGTTATCGCCAAACGCCATCATCTCATCGGGCGAAATACCCAGGGCACGACCGTAATCGGCAAGCGCGGAGCCCTTGCCCGAACCGAAACCGATAAAGTCCGTCCATTCGGTTCCCGACGTCATCACGTCAACACGGTCGCTAAAGAGGCGCTCGAAATACTCCAGGGCCGCCGGCTGATCCACCTCGGGCGTCTGGAAGGCAATCTTAATGACGTCCTCGTCGATGTCCTCGGGGCGGTCGACCACCGCCACATCGCAGTGGACCTCATAGCGCAAATGATCGACGAATGCATCGTTGCCGCTCATGGTGTAGAGGTGTCCCCCACATGAAAGGGTCACGTCGGCATGGGGATACGCAACCACGGCATTCGCGATATCCATAGCAAGGCTACGCTCCATGGAACGCTTGACAACGGCACGCCCCTCGCTCATCACCAGGGCTCCGTTTTCGCATACATAGGCGAGCTCATCGGCCACCGGGACAAACAGGTAGCGCAAGCTCGCATATTGACGGCCGCTCGCCGGCATAAACACGATACCGCGACGATGCAGCTCATCGATGAGCTCAAAGGCCTCGGAACGCGGCTCGCGCTCCCCCGGATGCAGCAACGTGCCGTCCAAATCGCATGCAATCAGCTTGATTCCTTCAAGACCCATATGCTTTCCCCCACAGCATCTCATCAACAGAAAGACGGACTTTGAATAGTTGCCTCTCAAAGTCCGTCTTACTTATACGCACGTTAACCGCGCGCCTTCTTTACGATCGTAAAGTCTGGAGCCATACTCACAACGGCATCCGCCGCACTCGACGCAAAGCGCCGGTCCGAATCGAGTTCACGGATAACCCTCGAGAGCCGAACGCCCTCGACGCCCCGGAGCATGCGGCCCAAAACAGGCTGCACCGGCGTATACATGCGCACGGTATGCTCGTCCGAATCGCCTCGGAAAAGCGGCGCATGCATATTGCCGATCTCCCAGCACGCATGCGCGAGCGCAATCGGGTCCATGCGGTCAACTTCGACCAAATAAACCTCGGCGCTGCGCAGGCGCACGACAACCGCCACGGGTACCGCACCCGTGTGGTCGACGGCGAGCACGTCGCCGTCGACAAGACGACCGCCGTCGGCAGTATCCAGCCGAACATCGACCGTGCGCCCCAGCTCCGTCACGCCCACAAACGCGCATACATCAGCCTGGTCCCAATCGAGCAGCAGATCGTCAACTTCAAAGACGCCGCCCAGCTTCCGGCGAAGCAGAAGTTCATAGGACGGATCGTTGAAATTTCCCAAGCATGTCGTCGAAACCAAGCGTTCAGGCATACTCTAACCCTCGACCTCGACGAGCTCAATATCAAAGTTGAGGTCCTTGCCGGCCAGCTCGTGGTTGGCGTCGAGCGTCACAGCCTCGGGCGTTACGTCGATGACCACGGCGGGAACGGGCATACCGCTCGGCGTGGACAGGAAAAGCTTCATGCCCTTCTCGATCTGCTCGATGTTGGGAACCTGTTCGGCCGGGAAGGTAATAACCATCTCGGGATTGTGCTCGCCGTAGGCATCGGCAGCAGGAATGTGCACGGTCTTCTTCTCGCCCACCTGCATGTCGACAACAGCGGCGTCGAAGCCCTTGATCATCTGACCGGCGCCGCAGGTGAACTCCAGCGGCTCGCCGCGATCGTAGGAGCTATCGAACTGCGTGCCGTCATCGAGCGTGCCGCGATAATGGGTCTTGACCTTCTTGCCCTGGTTGGACATGGTAACCTCCGTGATAAGGGCGGCGCACAACGCGGGCCGCCGTGAACATATGGCGCTAACTATACCCTAGTCATACAATTCAATGACAGTTTGCAAAGAAACGCTGCAACCGGAGGAACCATGGCATATCCCGTATTTGACCTACACTGCGACACCGCCGACCGAATCGGCTGGGCCACGCTCGATCTCGACCTGCGCTTTACCGCCGGCACCGACGGTTATTTCCCCGGCGACGAAACGCATCCGCAAGATTTCGACCTCATCGAGGGTAACGCCTGTGCCATCTCGCTCGCAAAGATCGGCAACACGCCGTGGGCACAGTGCTTCGCCACGTTTGTCCCCGACGAGATTCCCACCGCCCACGCCGCGCGCTTCCAGGCGCAAATCATGGCGCATATGAGCGGCCAGGCAATGCTCAACCACGACCGCATGGTCAACGTACGCAGCGCGGCAGACATTCGCCCCGCGCTCAAAGACGGCAAGGTCGCCTGCATCCACACCATCGAAAACGCCACGTTCTTTGCCGAGGACCCCGCGCTGATCGAGGTGCTCAAGAGCTTGGGCGTGCTTATGTCGTCACTCAGCTGGAATGCGCAGGGGCCGCTCGCGAGCGGACACGATACCCACGCCGGCCTCACCGCCGCCGGCATCGAGGCACTTACGCAGATGGAGCACGCCGGCATGGTACTCGACGTCTCCCACCTCAACGATGAGTGCTTTGACGAGGTTGTCGCCCACGCCACACGTCCCTTCGTCGCCAGCCACTCCAACTCCCGTGCGGTTTGCGGCGTCAAACGCAACCTTACCGACGACCAGTTCCGCACCATTCGCGACATGGGCGGCATCGTCGGCCTCAACTACTGCAGCGAGTTCCTTTCCAACGACGCAACCGACAAGACAGCCGCAGACGTCACTTTCGACCAGCTGGCGGCACATATCGAGCACTGGCTCGACCTGGGCGGCGAGGACGTCATCGCGCTCGGCGGCGACTGGGACGGTGCCACGGTGCCCGCCTTCCTCTCCGATGCCAGCAAGATGCCCGAGTTCCAGAACATGCTCTCCAAGCACTTTGGCAAGACCGTGATGCAGAAGCTCTGCAGCGATAATGCCCTTGCCTTCTTTGAGCGTTATTAATTTCACATCCCCTGAGCGGGCCGGCATGCCGAACGGTCGACATGCCGGCCCGTCCCCAATCTGAAGGATCACTTTTGACGCAGCAGTTTACGATTTCCGTATCCCGACCGGATGGGACGCCCATCCCCGTCGTCGTTACCAAAAAGTGCGTCAAGAACTTCAACCTACGCGTCACATCGAGCGGCGAGGTCCACGCCAGCGCACCACTTGGCGCCAGCCGCGAGCGTATCGAAGCGTTTGTGAAGCGCAACAGCGCCTGGATTATCAGCCGACTTGCCCAGCGCGAGCAACGTCAGGCGGCGGCGCGAGAGCCGCTCAGCCCCTCGTCCATCATTGCGCTTTGGGGCAAACCCATCACCGTTCAGGATGCACTCGACCACAACTTTGAGCCCCCCGCACCGCGGCCCAAGCAGGCCACCTTCGCAAGTTTTATAGGTGCCGACAAATCGAACGAACGCCCACAGGCCAAGCGGCGCGCAACCCTCGACGGCCTGACGTCCGATGAGCTCCAGACCCGCATCGACCAACTCTATGCATCCGAGGTCACCACGGCGCTGCGCGATATGGTACGCGCGTACGAAATCGCAATGGGTGTCGCCGTTTCCCGCGTTTCCGTACGTAGCATGAAAACGCGTTGGGGCTCATGCACGCCCAAATCCGGTGCCGTTCGCATCGCACGCGAACTTGCCGCCTATCCCATCGAGTGTCTCGGCATGGTTGTCGCCCACGAGCTCGTCCACCTGCTCGAGCCAAGCCACAATCAGCGGTTTCACGCCCTGCTCGACACGTACTGTCCCAACAATAGAGCTCTATCGCAGCGGCTCAAGCAGCCGCCCATAGAGACGTATTAGAACCGGTTAGCGCACGCGCTCGATCTCGACGCCGCAGCTTGCCAGGGGAAGACCGACGGGAGCCCAAGGCTTATCGAGCTTAACACGCACGCCAAGCAGCAAGGGGTAACGACGCAGCAGCATCTGGGCCACACCCTCGGCTGCCGCCTCGATGAGTTTAAACGTATGCTCGCGCAGATAGCCATCGACATCGTGGCACACCGAGCCGTAGTCAATCGAAGCGTCCAGGTTATCGTGCTCCCCCGCTGCACGCAGGTCGGCATAGAGCACCAAGGACACGATGAACTTCTGGCCCAGCGCATTCTCTTCGGGATACACGCCGTGGTTGGCAAAGACCTCGAGACCGTCGATAGTAATGCGGTCAGCATGGCGCAGATCGTCATAACTCACGTGGGGCACCGCCGTTGCGGTGGATATTTCGCCCCTTCCACGGCGGGCGAGCTCGGCGCCTTCAGTCTTGGTTGCATTCTCGGGCAGTTTCTTGTTGCTCATCGCGATCGTCTCCTTCGTTTAGAACCCCGACCGCGCAAACTAACTACACGCGAATCGACAGGTTCTTTTTATCATCGCTCCAATTGCAAGCATTGCGCGCGGGGCATGCAAAGCAGGCGCGCGACGCTTTGTCGGCTGCATAGAGCAGACGCTCAAGCGGTTGGCTGTTCACACGCAGCTTTCGATGGCCCAGAATGGCCGTCTTAATGGCTGCGGCATCGGCCGGCTCAAACGCCACATCATCGGGCATGCCGCCGAGAATCGCATCAGCGACGCGTTCGCTTGCAACATCATGGGATATACCCGATTCATACTGTTCATCTTTGCCGATATCGTGAAGAAGTGCCGTGGCGTAGATGACCTCACGGTCAAATTCGAGCTGTTCCTCGAGATTCTTGATCCACATAATGCGAGCGACATCGAGAAGATGGTCAATACCGTGGCGGCAGAAGATGCGCCCCGATTCCAACTGTGCAATGTTACCCAGGTGCCGCCGGAACAGCCCGTTGGCGCAAATGTAATCAATGCGAGGCATGGCACCAAAGGGAGCCAAGCCCGAAGCCATAAAGCCGCGACGCGACGTCCCCTCATCGGTCTTCGATGTAAAGTCGTTGACGACCCTCATGCTAACGGCCCAGCATCCTAAAGAACCGCTCCTCGAGCGCGGGATCAGTCTCAAAGACGCCGCGGCGAGCGAGCGTCACGGTCTTGGTGCCGGGCTTTTGCACGCCGCGCATGGTCATGCACATATGCTCGGCTTCCATGAGCACAATCGCTCCCTGGGGAGCGAGATAATCCATGAGGGCATCGGCAACCTGTGCGCACAGCTGCTCCTGCAGCTGCAGACGACGGGCGTAGACCTCAACCGTGCGGGCAAGCTTAGAGAGCCCTGCGACACGGCCGTTGGGGATATAACCAATGGCGGCCTTGCCATAAAACGGCAGCAGATGATGTTCGCACAGCGAGTAGAACGTGATGTCGCGCTCGATAACCAAATCGTTCGAAGCGACGGCAAAGGTTTTGGACAGGTGCTCCTCGGCACTCTGGTCCATACCGCCGGCGATCTCACCATACATACGGGCAACGCGCGCCGGGGTCTCCAGCAGGCCCTCACGAGTTGGGTCCTCGCCTATGCCCTCAAGCAACAGCTTAATGGCGGCCTCGACTTTTTCCTGATCGATCATCTGGGCCTCACTTTTCCGATTTTGCGTTCGCGCTATGGTACCACGCCCTTTGGCATCGGCCACAAGCTACATAGTATGGGTCGAATAGACTGGATCGTCCCGCCAAAGTTCAACCGCATCACAAAGCGCAACGCCCTCGCGCACAGCACGGGCGCGCGTGGCGTTCATATCGATCACACGCTGGTTACTCGAGCCCCTAAAGCGCAATGAGATATCGTACAGATCCTGAACGAACGGGCCGTCCACCAACATGTCGAGGCAGGCCAGGATACGGTTCGTCACCTCGGTATGATGACGGCCACCCGGCATAAGCTCCTCGAGCACGTCGCCGGTAAAGCACCAAATGGTCTTGCCCGACCCCGCGGGATAGGCCGCACGCACGCGTTCGATAAAGTCAACAAGCCCCACCTGATTCTCGGGCTCCATAGGCTCGCCGCCCAAAATCGTCAGGCCATCAATAAAGGGATGGTCGAGACTCTCGATAATCTTGTCCTCGACGGCACGGTCGAACGGCTCACCCGCAGCAAAGTCCCACGCGACAGAGTTAAAGCAGTTCTTGCACCCACGACGGCACCCACTCACAAACAGAGAAGTACGAACGCCTTCCCCATCAGCAATGTCGAAATACTTAATGTTCGCGTAGTTCATAGGTAACCTTTCTGGGGGTCTGGAGTATATCATCCCGTCCTCAAACAGCTTCGCTCGCTGCGCTCGCTGCAGAACTGCGGGCGGGACGATATACTCCAGACCCCTCGCGAGCGATACTCGGTGAACAAAGCGAACATCGAGTATAGGGTTCGAGGTCTAATAAATACTGAGTTGCAGCTCAACCGACTTCGCAAGCAAAGCGTTGTTGCAAGTCAACTCATTTCCGCTAAGAACTTCGAGGAGTGAGCAGGCCTCATGCTGCATCTCAGCTACGTCAACTTGGCCGCCCCGTAGCGAGGCCCCGGACCTTTGCTCGATATGAGTTCCGCACGAACAGGAGGCGCCAGTGGCGCCTCCGTCGTGAGCCAGGACTGTCCGAAATAGCGAGTAAAGGTCCGGGGCCTCGCTACGGGGCGGCCTGGGATGGTTATTAGAGATGCAGCACGCGGTCGCGGATCTCCTCGGTTCGGCCCTGGTTCCAGAACTGGGTACCGATGTAACCGCACGTGCGACGGGCGACATTCATCTTCTCCTGGTCACGATTGCCGCAATTGGGGCACTCCCACACCAGCTTGCCATCATCTTCGACAATCTTGATCTCGCCGTCGTAGCCGCACACCTGGCAATAATCGCTCTTGGTGTTGAGCTCGGCGTACATGATGTTGTCGTAGATGTACTGCATCACGCGAATGACAGCCTTGAGGTTGTCCTGCATGTTGGGAACCTCGACGTAGGAGATGGCACCGCCCGGCGAAAGCTGCTGGAACATACCCTCGAACTTGAGCTTGTCGAATGCGTCGATCTCCTCGGACACGTGGACGTGGTAGCTGTTGGTGATGTAGCCCTTGTCCGTCACGCCCGGGATGATGCCAAAACGACGCTGCAGGCACTTGGCGAACTTGTAGGTCGTCGACTCAAGCGGGGTACCGTACAGCGAGAAGTCAATATCGCTTTCGGCCTTCCACTCCGCGCACTTGTCGTTCATGCGCTGCATGACGGCCATGGCAAAGGGCGTGCCCTCCTTCTCGGTGTGGCTGTGGCCCGTCATGTACTTAACGCACTCATACAGGCCAGCATAACCCAGACTAATGGTGGAGTAACCGCCCACGAGCAACTTGTCGATCGTCTCGCCCTTCTTCAGGCGGGCGAGGGCACCGTACTGCCAAAGAATCGGTGCGGCATCCGAAAGCGTACCCATCAGACGCTCATGACGGCACAGCAGGGCGCGGTGGCACAGCTCAAGGCGCTCGTCGAAGATCTTCCAGAACTTATCCATGTCCTGATGCGAGCTCAGCGCGACATCGGGCAGGTTGATGGTCACAACGCCCTGGTTAAAGCGACCGTAGTACTTGGGCTTGTTCGGGTCATAGTTCAGCGCGTTGGCCACGTTGTTAAATCCGTTACCGGAGCGGTCGGGCGTCAGGAAGCTGCGGCAACCCATGCAGGTATAGCAGTCGCCGTTGCCCGCGGTCTCGCCCTTCGACAGCTTGAGCTCGCGCATCTTCTTCTCGGAGATGTAGTCGGGCACCATGCGCTTGGCGGTGCACTTCGCAGCCAGCTGAGTCAGGTAGAAGTACGGGGAATCCTCGTGAACGTTATCGTCCTCGAGCACGTAGATGAGCTTGGGGAACGCCGGGGTGATCCACACGCCGGCTTCGTTCTTAACGCCCTCATAGCGCTGACGAAGCGTCTCCTCCACAATCATGGCAAGGTCATGCTTCTCCTGGGGCGTACGGGCCTCATTGAGATACATAAAGACCGTCACGAACGGCGCCTGGCCATTCGTGGTCATAAGGGTCACGACCTGATACTGAATCGTCTGAACGCCGCGACGGATCTCGTCACGCAGGCGGTCCTCAACAACCTCGCGGACCTTTTCGGGAGATGCGGAAACGCCGAGCTCCTCGAGCTCGCGGGCGACCTCGCCGCGAATCTTTTGACGGCTCACCTCGACGAACGGGGCAAGATGGGTCAGCGAAATCGACTGGCCACCGTACTGGGAGGAAGCAACCTGAGCGATGATCTGCGTCGCGATGTTGCAGGCAGTCGAGAAGCTGTGCGGCTTCTCGATCAGCGTGCCCGAAATAACAGTACCGTTCTGGAGCATATCCTCCAGGTTCACCAGGTCGCAGTTATGCATGTGCTGGGCAAAGTAGTCCGAATCATGGAAGTGAATCAGACCCTCATTGTGAGCATCCACAATCTCCTGGGGCAGCAGCACACGCTGGGTCAGGTCCTTGGAGATCTCGCCGGCCATGTAGTCACGCTGAACGGAATTGACGGTCGGGTTCTTGTTGGAGTTCTCCTGCTTGACCTCTTCGTTGTTGCACTCAATCAGCGACAGAATCTTGTCGTCGGTCGTGTTCTTCTGGCGCTTCAGGCTCTGAACATAGCGATAGATGATGTAATGGCGAGCGACCTCGTAGCAGTCGAGACGCATAATCTCGTCCTCGACCAGATCCTGAATCTCCTCGACCGACACGGTGTGGCCCGCGTTCTCGCATGCCTCGGCGACGTTTTGTGCCGCGTAAACCACCTGGCGGTCGGTAAGACGAGAGCTCTCCTCGACCTCCAAGTTTGCGGCGCGGATGGCATTGACGATCTTATCGATGTCAAAGACAACCTCGGTGCCGCTGCGCTTGATGATCTTCATCCTCTTGCCTCTTTCGTATCGTAGCCTCATCGCGCTTCAGAGCCAAACGATACCTGGCAGGGCTTGCCCCTGTCTTGCGGCGCCGTCGCGCAATCTGTGTTCTCGATAAACCATAAGCCTCCATGCGGACATTCCCTGGAGCCGATCAAGCGGCTCAAGGACACGTTCAAAAGAGGCAGTTAAGGTCTTCGTTCTCTGTCCGCCATCTATCATACGACAAAGAGGCATCTATATCCTGTATTCTTTTTTTAGGTCAAACACAACATATAGTGTTTCAGCAGGTCAAAGCAATTAGTCATTTTGCAGACGCATTAAAAATGAGGGGTTCTTGGCAAGTCGGTAAAACGCTACCAACACGGCTACCTGCATGGCAGTTATAAAACCCCCTTAGTCAAGCCGCTGACAAATCCTACCAAAATCAAGTCGCTCACGCCAAAAGAATCCAAAAGATTATGCTTGACCAACATGTTGCGGTCACGATCGGCCAGGACGTATGCAATCTGCCGGCACCTCTACGGGATGCGAAGACCATCGCGTACAGACCTTGGATCAATATTTGGTGGCTTATATTGGCGGCGTGCTTGGTGGCAAAACAAAACAGCCCAAAGGATATAGCCTCTGAGCTGCGAACATTTGGTGGGCGTTAGAAGATTTGAACTTCTGACCTCTTCCGTGTCAGGGAAGCGCTCTCCCCCTGAGCTAAACGCCCAAATGGAGCGGACAACGGGGCTCGAACCCGCGACCCCAACCTTGGCAAGGTTGTGCTCTACCAACTGAGCCATGTCCGCCTGCGTTGATTTAATATACGGGATGATCCACCCAAATGCAAGAACTTTTTTTAAAAAGTTTTGCGACGCCCTCGCGAACCTCGCGAAGACATCAGCCACCACGGAAGGCGCAGGCAAACGCAAACTCGCCGCAAGAGGCCACTACATCTCGCCGAGCATGATCCAGGCAGAGCTGTCCTGCGCGAGCCTGCCGTCTGCAAGCGGTGATGAGGTGAGCAGGACCCTGCCCGCCGGCAGCTCCACAGGTGCTGCACCGAAGTTCGTCACACACGCCCAGCCGTTATCGCGGCGATAGGCGATGACGCCGCCCTCAGCGCCCTCGGCACCATCCGCAAGACCGGTGCGCCCGTCAAGATCGAGCCACGCAAGATCGTTGGCGCACCCGCGCAGCTTGCGCCGCAGCCAGAGGGCGTCACGATAGAGCGCAAGCATCGATGTCGGGTCCGCTTCTTCCTTATCGGCAGCATAATCGGAAAACCATGCAGGCTGCGGCAGATGAGGCGCTGCATCGGCGTCTGCCGTCGAAAACCCAAACGATCCGCCATGCGCGGGATCGTCCGCTGCCACCCACGGCAGGGGCACACGACAGCCGTCGCGCCCCTTCTCACGCTTCGGTCCGTGCGTATTGGTCGCAGTAGGGTCTTCGAGTGCAGCCCACGGGATATCAGCCACCTCAAAAAGGCCGAGCTCCTCACCCTGATACACGTATGCCGAGCCCGGAAGCGCCAGCTCAAGCAAAAGGGCCGCCCGCGCGCGGCGCTCGCCGAGTTCACGGTCCTCGTCATAAGACGACCCGTCGCGCAAGAGCCAGTCGAGCGCAATCTGGTGGTAGCGCGTCGCCTTGATTTGCGGCAGGGCATAGCGTGTCGCCACGCGCGGCACGTCGTGGTTGGAGAGTACCCAGGTCGAGGCGGAATCGGATTCGACGGCTGCCTTCAAGCCCTTCTCGATTGCAGTGTGCATGTCATCATAGGTCCAAGTGGCCTTGGCAAACTCAAAGTTGAATGTCTGGCCAAGCTCGCTGGGACGCGCGTAGAGATACTGGCGCTCGGGCAGCACCCACGCCTCGGCAACGGCACTGCGCGGCGGATTATAGCGGTCGAACACGCGGCGCCACTCGCGATAGATCTCGTGGACCTCATTGCGGTCCCACAGCGGATGGGTGCCGTCGTCAACCATGTCATCGCCCTCGGCGAGATGCCACCGGTCGAGGTCATCGCGGTCGAGATCCTTGGCGAGACCCTGCGCCACATCAATGCGAAAGCCGTCGACGCCTCGATCGCTCCAAAACGCCAGGACGTCGCAAAAGAGCGCGTGAACCTCAGGGCATGACCAGTCAAAGTCCGGCTGCTCGGGCGTAAACATGTGCAGATACCACTGACCGTCCGCAACACGCGTCCATGCGGGGCCGCCAAAGTTGGCATTCCAATTGGTGGGAGGCAGCTCGCCATGCTCGCCGCGACCATCGCGGAAGATATAACGGGCGCGTTCGGGCGATCCGGGGCCGGCGGCAAGAGCGGCTTTGAACCAGGGGTGCTGGTTGGATGAATGGTTGGGCACGATGTCGACGATGACCTTGATGCCGCGCGCGTGAGCCGCAGCGATCATGTCATCGAAGTCGTCAAGCGAGCCGAGACGTGGGTCGACATCGCAGTAGTCCGCCACATCATAGCCGCCATCGACAAGAGGCGAAGGGTAAAACGGGCTCAGCCAGATGGCCTCGATACCCAGTCGCTCAAGATAGTCCATCTGCTGGGTAATGCCCGCGATATCGCCCAGACCCGAACCAGTCGAATCCTTAAACGAGCGCGGGTAGATCTGATAGATCGCGGCATCGGACATCCACGAGCGCGAAGAAGACTTTTCTGTAGCCATGGGGTGTATCTCCCTTGCAACGAGGTTATGCGAGATGCCCACGATGATACGCCCAAAGCGGACATTCGCGACAAACAACGCCACAGCCACGCCCCAAAACGATCGCTCCCTCGCGGGTTCGAGCCCAGGCGACGGGTACGAAAAAGCCCGGCTACCGTAGTAGTCGGGCTGTTACGTTTGGAGCGGACAACGGGGCTCGAACCCGCGACCCCAACCTTGGCAAGGTTGTGCTCTACCAACTGAGCCATGTCCGCATATGTAAAACAAAACGGGCGCCGGAGCGCCCGGATGTTGCCTGGAGGCGAAGCCCGGATTCGAACCGGGGGTAAAGGCTTTGCAGGCCTCTGCCTTACCACTTGGCCACTTCGCCGAAAAAGGACCGCCTAAACGGTCCGGAAATGCAATGGAGCGGACAACGGGGCTCGAACCCGCGACCCCAACCTTGGCAAGGTTGTGCTCTACCAACTGAGCCATGTCCGCTTGCGGGTTATTAATTTACGCGAGTTGTCCAAAAGACGCAAGTACTTTTTTCAAAAAACTTGTCTGCCGCATGTTCTTAATAGCCAAACGCGCTAAAGCGATTGGCTAGGCACACGATTCCAGCGCTCCGCTAAACAGCTTCACCATCTGCACGCGCGTGCCGGCGCCGTCCGTACGACGAGCAACCTCCACGTTATCGACGAGCATACGCATAAGCTTGATACCACGGCCGCGTTCCTCAGATGCAACCGGCTCGCTCGTTTCATCGATAGAATAGCCGGCACCTCGATCAAGCACCTCAACCACAACGCGATCGCCATAGGCCTGAACCGTCAGGACGCACCCGATACCGCCCGCATGGTCATAGGCATTACCCAGCGCCTCCCCCGACGCCAATGCGACATCGTAGCGCTCGTCACGGCGCAACGGAAGCGATTCAAGGAGTTCGGCGATGCGATGTCGGTAGTATGGAAGATTCTCGATACCCTGACGGACCTCGACGCTCTTACTCCAGCGAGGCAGCTCCCCCACCGGAATGGCGGGAATAGACTCCCGTGCCGGCCCCGCGACATGAAGGATATCGACAAGACGAGCAATCTCCAAAAAGCGAACAACTTCACCTGATGCATTGACGAGCGAAAGCAGGCCTTCTCGCCTCATGAGCTCACGAGCGCGCGTAAGCAGGAATGCCAAGCCCGTCGAATCGATAAAGCTAACAGCCTGACAGTTGATGACAACACGACGCACGCCGCGGCCAATCAAAGCATCCAACCGCCGACGCAGCGCAGGCACCGTGGCGATGTCGATATCGCCTGGTGGCGTCAAAACCGCTATGTCATTCCACTCATTCATACGACCATGGTTCCCCAAAAAAGCCCACTCGATGCATTCGTTTCCCCAACCGTGCGGATTCAGCCCGTTCAGCGCCGTCTATGAACGACCCCGTAAAAACTCAAGGGACACCAATGCAATGTCATCGTCCAGCGCCGATTCGGTAAATCGGTCAAGCTCGCCCAAGACCTTGCCGCAAATGCCCGACACGCCCTCCCCCGAAACAGAAAGCAGAAGATCGCGCAAGCGCTGCTCGCCAAAGAACGCTCCGGTGCGGTCGCGGGCCTCAATCGTTCCATCCGTATACATGAAGAGCATGTCGCCGGGGGCGAACGTAAACACGCCTGTCTCGTACACCATACTCTCAAAGGCACCGATTACACCCGATTGGCATCCAAGTAGCTCGACCTCTCCCCCACGAGCCTCGCCGCCACCCAGTGGCATCGACTCTGGCCTGATGACCATGGTCGGAGGATGGCCCGCCGAACAATACGTTGCGCGTCCGGCTTTCAGGTCAATCTTGGCGATAAAGGCTGTCACGAACGTCTCGACCCTCGAAAAGCCCATGAGCATACTGTTAAGGGAGCGTGCCATGCGGGCCGGTCCAGCGCCCTCCCACGCATATGCCGTCAGAGCCGTCTTGACGAGCGCGGACATCGATGCGGCCTCAATGCCTTTGCCAGACACATCACCCAGAATCATGACGGCGCAGTCGTCGGGAAGACGGATGAGCGTATAGAAATCGCCGCCGACCAACGCCGAGTTCGTGGCCGACAGGTACACCGAATCGGTTGCGATACCCGGAACATCCCCCAGGGAATTTCTCATGCCGATCTGAAGGGTCTGAGCGATATGACGCTCCTCGCGCTTTTGAGATTCACCTTCGTAGATCAGTTCAAAGTCATGCGCCAAGTGCACCAAGTAGTCATATTCAAGGTCATCAATCGGCTCTTGGCTGCCATCACGAAGCAGTAGCGCGCGCGTCGTCGGGCTCTTCGCAACAGAAGCAGGAACAATTGCGTCGTTACTGTGCTTGCCATCACCCTTAGAGCGTGGTCGCCCCGCCTCGATGCCGGAGTCGACGTAGAGACCTTGACAAGGCAGACCATGCGCCCTAAGCCAGCCTCCCATAGGCATCGATTCGTCAACGCGAGTTATACGGACGTGTTTAAGGTCCTCGGCACTCGTACCGCCCAAAACAGATGCCTCAAAGCCATCAGGGCCAGCCCCCAGACGTGCCGCTGGCGCCGTCGTGGAAAAGAAAAGCTTCTCGGGATCGTCCGGCAAAGCAACGCGACTGCCGCCTTCAAAATCTATGACGTAGGAATCCAGACTGGCGTCATACTCAACAGGGCAAAAATGGCAGTTGAGCATATTGCAGATCTCGGACGATACCGCCTGGGTAGCCGCGACGGAATCGTCTAGAAAGGTAAACAACTCATCACGTAAGACATTGAGCGAGCGGCCAAGCTCGGCCGTGCGACGAGAGCGAAGACTCGATGCCATGCCGACCAGTTGGATAGACAAGTAATCGCAAATGACCTCGAGTACATTAACGTCATAGGCGAGCGGTGCCTGGGGGCGTTTCCAACCAACTTCCAGCACGCCAAGGATCTGCGTACCGTAAAAAACGGGAAGACAGATCTCGCTGCGGTACGGAGGCATATCCTGCATGCGCAACAGGTGCTTAGAACGATTGTCCAGGTCCATAAACATACCGGAGGCGGCCTTATCACCCTTAAGGTCCTGTTGAATCGACAAGCGACAGGCACGCGACTCACGAAGAACATACGTCGGAATGCCAGCGCCATACGGCAAAAACTCAGGCAGGTAGCTGTCGTACAGCTCCTTGGAAACACCGCGAAGTTTAAAACCGCCGCTCTCAGAAAAATAGATAGCAGCACCCGAAGCATCGAGCGTTCCTACAAGCTGGTTCAAAACGGTATCAAGTAGGCTGGGCAGCTCATCGGAGCCCACGGTACTCATAATGACCGAGAGCGTGCCAGAGAGGCGCTTGTTAGCCACTCTAAGCTCCGAAAGAGCACGCTTGAGCTGACGGTCGTGCGAATACTGTTCTTCGATGCTATGGAGCGCCACCAGGACACGTGGCGCGCGGCGCCCAAAGATGCGTGGAGGCGTTACGGAGCCCGCACGAACCAAGACGGGGATAAAGGAGCCGTCACTCAGCTTGAGCATCAGTTCGTTCTCGGAGCCATCAGTTTCAAATGGCAGACGATGTTCCGTCGCACGTTCAAAAGCGGACGAGTACAGGACGTCTTTAACATCTCCACCAATGACGTCGGCGCGTTCCTCGCGCATCAAACCAAGTAAGCGATTATTCACATGCAGAATGGTTCCGTCGAGCTCGCAGATGATGACAGCATCGCTCGTGATCTCGACTAGTTGGGCAACGTCTGCCCACTCGTTGCGTTCAAGCGTTTCCATCGTGGACCCCACCGTCTATCGGTAACAAAAAAGCCTCCGAAGAGGCTTCTCAAATGCGATGGTGTCGGAGGCGGGACTTGAACCCGCATGACCAAAAAGCGGTCACTAGCACCTCAAGCTAGCGCGTCTGCCATTCCGCCACTCCGACTTTTCAAATAGCCCTGATGACTAATGAACCGATCCCGTGGGAAAGGAAATCATCAGGAGAAGCAAGGATACCATGAACACGACCGCGAAGATGACCGTGATTCGGTCAAGATTGCGCTCGACGATACTGGATCCCGTGTCGGTGCCGTAAATGCTGCCGGCGATGACCTCGGAAACGCCCGTGCCCTTGCCCGAATGCATGAGCACGAAGATGATGAGCCCGATTGCCGAAATCGCCCAGAGGACAAGGACGATGTACATAAACGGCGCAGAGTGCATCACATTGAGTATCGCGTCCACGAATTGCCTTTCTTCCTTACGTACGCAATGCGCAACGCGCATCACAGGTTAGACATTCTAACAGTTCCTATCCGCGGGTCAACAGTGAATTTCCCGTCCATTGCACGGGCTTGTCGATTCCGAGCAAATCGATGAGCGTGGGAGCTACGTCGGCCAGGCGGGCCTCCGCTACGTCGGCCAGGCCGAGCGATTCGTCATCACTCACCAAGATGAGCGGCACGCGCGCCGTCGTATGGGCCGTGAACGGACTCGTCCCGTCATCGGCGAGCATCTTGTCGGCGTTGCCGTGATCTGCCGTGATGAGCGCGGCGCCGCCCTTGGCGAGAATCGCCTCGACCACATGGGACAGTCCGTGATCGACTGCCTCGACCGCAGCGGTCGCAGCCTCGATCACGCCCGTGTGGCCAACCATGTCGCAGTTGGCGTAGTTGACGATGTAGACATCGGCCGCGTCATCGTTAATCGCCTGCTCGAGCGCCTCGGTGACGAGTGGTTCAGACATTTCGGGCTGCAAATCGTAGGTCGCGACCTTGGGACTGGCGATGAGCTTGCGCTCCTCCCCCTGCTTGGGTTGCTCGACACCGCCGTTGAAGAAGAAGGTGACATGCGCGTACTTCTCGGTCTCGGCGATGTGGAACTGGCGCAAGCCCTGCGAGGCAAGCAGGTCTGCCAGAGTGTTGTCCGGGAACGCCTTGGGAAAGGCGATTGGCGCATCGATAGTCGGATCGTATTCGGTGAGGCAGACGAAGTTGACATCGGCCACGTTGGGACGCGGAAAGCCATCGAAGTCCCTATCCACGAAGGCACGCGTGAGTTCGCGTGCGCGATCAGGACGAAAGTTGAAGAAGATCATGGTGTCGCCATCGTTGACGCCACGATGATTGAGGACCGTCGGGATGACGAACTCGTCGGTGATATCCACCTTGTAGGACGCCTCGACGGCACCAACGGGACGGTTGCGCGCAAAGCCCTTACCCGCGCCGATGGCAATCGCGTTCCATGCCTGCTGGACGCGATCCCAGCGCTTGTCGCGGTCCATCGCATAGTAGCGACCCGATATGGTCGCGATCTCGGCCTGGGCACCGCTGTAATCGTTGAAGATGTGATCGCAGAAGTCGACGATGCGCTGGACGAAACCGGCACCACTCTTCGGATCGACGTCACGACCGTCCAGGAAGGCGTGAATGCGAATGTCGCGACTCCCGCGCTTGGCCGCCATCTCGATGAGGGCCTCGAGATGCTCGATATTGCTGTGCACACCGCCATCGGAGAGCAATCCCATGAGATGGATGGGGTGATTTATCTTGATGGCGGCATCCATGGCCTCGATGAGGATCTCGTTTTGCTCGATGCTGCCGTCCTCGCACGCGTCGTTGATACGCGTGAGCTCCTGGTGCACGACGCGTCCGGCTCCCATGTTCAGATGACCGACCTCGGAGTTGCCCATCTGGCCGTCGGGAAGGCCGACATCACGTCCCGATGCCCCCAACGTCGTATGGGGACACGTCTCCCACAGCTTGTCGAGATAGGGTTTGCGGGCAAGCGAGATGGCGTTTCCCGGACCGTCTTCGGCCAAGCCGAAGCCATCCATGATCACCAACAGGACGGGTTTCATATGTCACGAGCTCCTTATAACGATCCGGGGCAACCAACGCTGCCCCGGAAACGATCGTCATCTGTCATGTGGTTACTTCGTCTTGAGCGCCATCTCGACGAGCGTCGAAAACGCCTTGGCATCCAGCGAGGCGCCACCAATGAGGCCGCCGTCGATATCCGGCTGTGGCAAGAACAGCTCGCCGTTACCCTCGTTCATCGACCCCCCGTAGAGGATGCGCATGCTGCTTGCCGCATCCGCGCCCGCGAAGTCGGCGACGACGGAGCGGATGTGCGCACATGCCTCCTGTGCCTGCTCGGGCGTCGCGGCGCGGCCCGTCCCGATGGCCCAGACGGGCTCGTAGGCGATGACGGACCTGGCGATGTCCTCCTCGCCCACTCCCGCCCAGCCAAGACGGACCTGCTCGCCGATGAAGGCAAGCGTATCGCCTGCATCGCGCACGTCAAGACTCTCGCCGCAGCACATGATGGGCGCAATACCCTGCGCGAGCAGCGCTTTGATCTTCTTGTTGACCGTCTCGTCGGTCTCGCCAAAATACGCACGTCGCTCCGAGTGACCGACGATGCAATACGCGCACTCCAGCTCCTTGAGCATCGAAACAGAAATCGCGCCCGTATAGGCGCCATCGGGCTCCCAGAACACGTCCTGAGCGCCGAGCTTGATGCTCGAATGGTCGAAGACGAGCACGTTGAGGACGGACTTGAGGTCCGTGAACGGCGGGCAGATGACGACCTCGACCGCTTCCCACCCCTTGTCGGACTCGAACGATATCTGCTGCGCGAGCGTCACGGCCTCGACCGTCGTCTCGTTCATCTTCCAATTGCCCGCAATTATCGGCACGCGCGTGCCGGTGCCTTGCCTTACGCCAAACATACGCAGCTCCTTACCCCGTCGCCTATGCTTCCTTGTCCATCAGCGCCACGACGCCCGGAAGCTCCTTGCCCTCGAGCAGGCGCATGGAGGCGCCGCCTCCGGTCGAGATGAACGTCACCTGATCAGCCAAGTCGAATTTCTTGATGGCCGCAACCGAATCGCCGCCGCCGATGATGCTCGTCGCGTCGGACGCGGCAACTGCCTCGGCGACGCAGCGAGTTCCCAGCTCGAAGGAGGGAAACTCGAAGACGCCCATGGGCCCGTTCCAGAAGACGGTGCCGGCCTCGCGAATGATCTCGCGGTACATGCGGCCCGTCTTGGGGCCGATATCCAAGCCCATCATGTCATCGGGGATGGCATCGACGTCAACTGCCTCGGTGTAAGCGAGGTCGGAGAACTGGTCTGCCATCTTGACGTCAACGGGAATCACGAGGTTGACGTCCTTTTGCTTGGCGGTTTCGAGCATCTGGCGAGCCGTGTCGACCATATCGGCCTCCATCTTGGACTGGCCGACCGAATAGCCCTGGGCAGCGAGGAAGGTGAACATCATGGCACCGCCGATGAGAATGGTGTCTGCGATGTCCATGAGGTTGTTGATGATGCCTATCTTGTCCGAGACCTTGGAACCTCCCAGAATGGCGACGAAGGGCCTCTTGGGATCCTCGAGCATCGCGGTGAGCGTCTCGACCTCCTTGGCGAGGAGCAGGCCACTTACGGCCGGGACGAACTCGGGCACGCCGCTGATGGATGCGTGGGCGCGATGCGCCGCGCCGAAGGCGTCGTTGACGTAGATGTCGCATAACGACGCGAGGCGGTGCACGAACTGCAGGTCACAAGACTTCTCGCCATCGTCGAAGCGAAGGTTCTCGAGCATCATGATCTGCCCATCCTTGAGCGCGAGCGATGCCGACAGCGCGTCTTCGCCGGCGATCTTCTCGCCGCCGATGACCGAAACCGGGCGGCCGAGCAGCTGGATGAGGCGCATTGCGACGGGCATCATCGAGAACTGGCTCTCGAACTGGCTACCGCCCTTGGGACGACCCAGATGGCTCGCGATGATGACGCGCGCATCGTGGTCGAGCAGGTAGCGGATGGTCGGGAGCGCCTCGCGAATGCGCGTGTCGTCCACCACCGTTCCCTCGTAGAGCGGGCAGTTGAAGTCAACGCGCACGAGCACGCGCTTGTGGGCGACGTCGACATCCCTGATGGTCTTCTTGGAATACATGCTGCTCCCCTGTTCCTCGAATCGTACCTTCCTGTTTCCCGTTCTATTCGCCCGCTGCCGTGTCGTCTGCCGGGACATCGGCGACCTCGACGATCGCGTAGGATAGCGGTTGCGGAGCCGGATTGATCTTCACGTGGGCATCCTCGTAGAGTTTGTCGAACCATATGCTCCAAGCCGCCTTGCCGGAAATCTCCTGGCCATCATCGGTCGTGATGGTGGAGACGTCGTTTTGCAACTTGAGCTGCTTGAGCTGTTCGCGAATCCCCTCGCGGTACTCGTCCAGATCCTTGTAGCCCTGACGTTGCAGGACGCTTTCGAACACGCCCTCCATGAGGCGGGCCTCGACGTAGGCACGTTGCTGTTCGACGTAGGCGTCCACTTCCTCGTCGGCGATCTCGATCTTCCTATTCTTGATTTCGCGCTGAACGAGCTCACTGCGGACGATCTGCTCGATGACGTACTCGCGCATGTCCTCGACCGTGCCCTCGGTCGCGTCCTCGGCGGGCTTGTTCGCCGCGGCGGCCTTCTCGACGGCAGTCTGCATGCTGCTCTCTCCCGTGTCGTACGCACGGGTCTTCACGAACTCGGCCCAATCGGCATCGTCGGTGAGCCCGTAGTACGTGCGCATGTTCTCGATGGTGGCGGTGACGGTCTCCTCGGGGACGTTGCCTCCGTCGTAGGTCGCCGCGAGGGGTTCTCCGCATCCGGCGAGACACGCGCAGGTGATGATCGTCACCGCGATGGTGGCAAGAGCCAGACGAGCTCGTTTCAACAGGGTCATGTGGTCCTCCTGATTGAGAAATCATCCGCTGAGAAAGGTACCATATTGAGTAAAGGATACATCACATTCCGCAATAAAACCGACGAAAGGGGACGTTGCGTCACGTGCCATGCGCTACACTGTACGAGCCATGTATGACCACGGGAGGCATGATGACCGACGAGCGACCGCAACCACCCCAAGGCGAACCTGCGGCAGCCAGCCAAGCACCCAAGCGCGACCAGCCCGAGGAGGCAAAGGCCCCCGAGGACATGAGCTACGCCCAGTACCTCAAGCTCACCCATCCGGACAAGAGCGACGAGGAAATCGCGAAGATGGTTCGCAAGGAAAACCGCTACACCTGGCTCGTGCGTTTCCAGATCCTTGCGTTCCTGCTCATCATCATCGCCATCATCCTGCTCATCTTCACCAACTAGGAGGTAGCTTGAAGCAGCGCGTCTCGAGGAGGAACGGACGCACAGCATCAGCACGGGCACGATCGATACGAGATGCGGCGATTCTCGCCGTCTCGCTCATTGTCTTTCTTGGCGGCGCGGGAGGACTTGCGTGGGCGCTCCACGCAGACCCGGCGCAAGATGGCAACACCTCGCCCCCATCGCGGCCTACCGCACAATCCGAACAGTCTGACCCCTACGCCGGCATCATCATATCCGCACCCGGCGATGACACGCTCGTCGGCGAAGACGCCACGAGCAAGACGGGCGACGCGCTCGACGAGCCGTCGCTTGCCCCTGACGAGGCGGATGGCCACGCAGACGAGATATCACGGGCGCCGTCTATCCCCTTCCCGGCGGATTCTGCAAACGCGACGACCAGTCCGGAACCCCAGACCGGCTATGTCGTGCATCACACAGCATATAGAGAGCAGCCGGTCTATCGCATCGTGCATCATCAAGTTTCAACGGCACGAGAAATCATCGTAGCGGGCAAAACGCATGTTGAATGGACACGGTGCCCAGTTTGCAACGAGCGACACGCCCGCGCCTACAACGAGCGCGTGGTCGACCATGTAAGCCCCGTCTTCTGCGCCGCATGTGGCGGCAGGCACGAAGCGGATTACGACGAGACCGTATACGGGTAATCAGACGAAGGCCATTTGCGAATGAGACAGTTGCCCAGGGACGTTGTCTCATTCGCAAACGCTATGCGAGCATGGCGTTGAACGCCGAGATTGCCCGTCTCAGCGCCCGCGGCGCTTGCCGAGGTTCTTGCGGGTGCCCATAGTCGATCCGCGACGCGAGGTGGCCTTGAGACGGGCCAGCGCGTCGTCCTCGTCGGTGCTCTCGACCTTGGCGCGCAAGCTCACCGCCTGGTCGCGCAAATGCGCCGCCGTCTCGAAATCGAGGGCCTCTGAAGCCTCGGCCATCTGCTCCTCGAGCGAGTCGATCATGCGTAGCACCTCGTCGCGTCCAAGCAGCGCGATGTCATCGGCAAGCGCCTTGCTCGTCGATATCTCCTGGGCGCTCTTTCCCTCGGAAAGCTCGTCCATGATCGAGGAGATCGCCTTGCGGATGGTCTTGGGCTCGATGCCGTGCTCCTCGTTGTAGGCCATCTGGATATGCCGCCTACGCGCCGTCTCGTCGATGGCGATGCGCATCGAGTCGGTCACGTTGTCGGCGTACATGATGACGCGACCGCTCACGTTGCGGGCGGCGCGGCCGATGGTCTGGATGAGGCTACGCTTGTTACGCAGGAAGCCCTCCTTATCGGCATCGAGAATCGCGATGAGGCTGACCTCCGGCAAGTCGAGGCCCTCGCGCAGCAGGTTGATGCCGACGAGCACGTCGAAGCTGCCCATGCGCAGCTCGCGCAAGATCTCGACACGCTCGACCGTGCCGATGTCGCTATGCAGATAATTCGCCTTCACGCCCTGGTCGAGGAGGAAATCGGTGAGCTCTTCGGCCATCTTCTTGGTGAGCGTGGTGACGAGCACGCGCTCGTCACGTGCGACGACCTCCTGGATCTCGGCGAGCAGATCGTCAACCTGGCCCTTGGTGGGACGTAGGACGATTTCGGGATCAAGCAGGCCCGTGGGGCGAATGATCTGCTCGACCGTCTGCTCGCTCACGCGTTCCTCGTAATCACCCGGCGTGGCCGATATGAATACGAACTGCGGAATGCGCTGCTCGAACTCGTCGAAACGCAGCGGACGGTTGTCAAGTGCGCTTGGCAGCCGAAACCCATGCTCGACGAGCGTGATCTTGCGGCTACGATCGCCCTCGTGCATGCCACGTACCTGCGGCACGGTCACGTGGCTCTCGTCGATGAAGGTCAGAAAATCGCTGCCCCCGAAGTAATCGAGGAGCGTGTAAGGCGGCTCGCCGGCCTCGCGTCCGTCCAGATGCCGCGAATAGTTCTCGATGCCCGTGCAAAACCCCATGGTCTCGAGCATCTCGAGATCGTATGAGGTGCGCTGCTCGAGACGCTGCGCCTCGAGCAACTTGCCGTTCTTCTTGAGGTCATCCAGACGTTCGCGCAGCTCATCCGAAATCGAGACGAGCGCCTTCTCGACGCTGGGACGATTGGTCACGTAATGCGAGGCGGGCCAGATGGGTGTCGACGAATAGCTCATGACCTCCTCGCCGGTGATGCGATCGATCTCGATGATTTCCTCGACCTCGTCACCGAAGAACTCGAAATGCAGCATGTTGTCCATATAAGGCGGGAACACGTCGATGCTGTCACCGCGCACCCTGAAGGTACCGCGTTCGAGCTCGTAATCGTTGCGGTCGTATTGCATGTCGATGAGGCGATGGATGAACTCGTCGCGGTCAAGCGGGACGTCACGGTCGACGAAGACCGCCATCTCGGCGTAGTTTTCCGGCGAGCCGATGCCGTATATGCAGCTCACGGATGCGACGACGATGACGTCCTTGCGTGTGAGCAGCGCCGAGGTGGCGGCATGGCGCATCTTCTCGACTTCCTCGTTGATCGAGGAGTCCTTCTCAATGTAGGTATCGGTCTGGGGAACGTACGCCTCGGGCTGGTAATAGTCGTAGTAGCTCACGAAATAATTGACGGCGTTATCGGGAAAGAACTCCCTGAGCTCGCTTGCGAGCTGGGCGGCAAGCGTCTTGTTGGGAGCGAGCACGAGCGTGGGCATCTGCAGGCGCTCGATGACCTTGGCCATGGTAAAGGTCTTGCCCGAGCCCGTAACACCGAGAAGCGTCTGGTAACGCATGCCGTCCTCGACGCCGCTCACGAGCCGATCGACCGCCTGGGGCTGGTCGCCCGAAAGCTCGTAGGGGGCCACGCACTTGAAGGGGTTTCCTTGCTCGCGTCGGCCGTTGATGCGGGCACTCTGCGCGCTGTCCATGTCTAGCTCTCCCGATTCCCGAGCATCTTCATGCGCTCGTCGTACCAAGCATCGACCCAATCGCCGAGTTCTTCAATCGAACATATGTTCTCACATACCGTGTCGGCAATCAAGACGCGCTCGGCATCGGTTGGCTGTGCCCGCATGCGCGCTAGCACATCGGAAGCGTCCATACCCCGCGCGACGGCACGTGCGAGACGCAGGTCGGAGGGAGCCGTCACGGCAATCACCTCGTCTGCAAGCCGGGCGAAATCAGGGGCTTCGGTGAGTAGCGGCACCTCGACGACGAGAATCTTCGCATCGGTCCGGGGCGCGCACTCGACGTTGAGGATGTAGTTGGTGGCAGCCTGCATGATGTAGGGAAACGAGATCGCGTTGAGGTCATGCGTCGCCTGCTCGCTCGCGAAGGCCACGTGAGCCAGCCGTGCGGGGATGACGGCGCCGTCCTCGTCGAGAATCTCCTCGCCGAAACGGGCGGCGAGCTCGGAGATGAGCATGGCGTTACCGGAGATGAGCGCGCGGTTTATCTCGTCAAGGTCGATGGAGACGGCCCCGCGCTCGCAGAGCAACTCGACGAGCTTCGACTTTCCCGACCCAATGCCGCCTGTCACCATGACCGTATACATGACGCTCCTACCTCCATGGATCGGCTTCGGATTCCTCGCATGAACCGCGGGACAGCATGTCCACGTAGTCCGAGTACGGATCATATCCGTCATCGTCCTCGTTTTCCGCGCGTAGCCCGGCACGAATCGCAAGCTCGTCTTGACCAGCCTGACGTCGCATCGCGCGCAGGGCCGCAGCACGGCCGGCTGGCGACATATGCTCAAGGTCAACCATGGGCGACTCGATTCTCCCGCACGTGCCTAGCCGGTGACGATGCCCCCGCCCAAGACGAGGTCATCCGAATACAAAACGACGGGCTGTCCGGCGCGTACGCCACCCACGCGCTCGCCAAAGGCGACGACGACGCCGTCTTCGCTGCATACGACCTGCGCGGGCACGGGTTTGCGGTCAT
>DBFRVO010000031.1:0-44783 GCA_048503295.1 Collinsella aerofaciens
GCACATGTGCGGCCCGCAACTTTCCCGTGAACGACCGCCTGTTTTACACGCGCGGGCCGGGCATGCCCGGCCCCTACAATGCTACCGAGGAGATTCACTATGCTTTTAACCGCCGAACTCGACAGATTATCCGCCACCGACTGGCAGCCGTTTTTTGCGCAGGAGCGCGCAAAGCCGTACTTTGCCGAGCTGGACGCCTTTGTGACGGCGGCTGCGGCGGAAAGGACTATCTACCCCGCACCGGAGAATATCTTCGCGGCGTTTCGCGTCTGCCCGGCTGCGTCGGTGCGGGCGGTCATTCTGGGGCAGGACCCCTACCATGAGCCGGGGCAGGCCATGGGGCTGAGCTTCTCGGTGCCGGACGGCTGCAAGGCTCCGCCGAGTCTGCGCAACATCTTTAAGGAATTGGAGAGTGAGTTCGGCCCCGGCAGTGCTGCCCACACCGACCTGACGCCGTGGGCGCGGCAGGGTGTGCTGCTGCTGAACACCGTCCTGACGGTGGAGCAGAGCGCGGCCAACGCCCATGCGGGCCATGGGTGGGAGACCTTCACCCGCGCGGCGCTGGAATATGCCGCCGCGCAAGGGTCTGCGCCGCTGGCCGCCGTTTTGTGGGGCAAGCCTGCGCAGAAATACGCACCGATTTTTAACGCCGCTGCCGCCCGCCGCGCGGTGCTGGTACTGGAATCCGCCCACCCCAGCCCGCTTTCGGCCTACCGGGGGTTCTTTGGCTCGGCACCGTTCGGCAAGGTAAACGAGTTTTTTAAAAACAACGATGCAGCGGAAATTGACTGGTGTCTGCCCGCAAACGCAACCCACAGTTGACAGATTGCCGGGGCCGATTTATGGTGTGCAACCGGGGATTCTGGTAGGATAAGGGCAAGAAAATTGAAGGAGGCACACCCAAATGATCTTTGCAGACAAACTTATCACCCTGCGCAAAAAGGCGGGCTGGTCTCAGGAGGAATTGGCCGAGAAACTGAACGTGACCCGGCAGTCGGTATCCAAGTGGGAGGGCGCACAGTCTGTGCCCGACATTGACAAAATCTTGCAGTTGAGCCGCCTGTTCGGTGTGACGACCGACTACCTTTTAAAAGACGACACGGCCGAGCCGGAGTACACCGAGGACGATACCTCGCCTCTGCCCCGGGTGACGCTGGCCCAGGCCAACGACTACCTTGCCAAGGCCCAGGCCAACGCGCCCAGGCTGGCGCTGGCGACGGCGCTCTGTGTCGTCTCCCCCATCCCGCTGCTGGCGCTGGGGGCGTTGAGCGAGGCCGGCCTATTCGGCATCTGGGATGACCTGGCGGGGGGCATCGGCTTCATTGCGCTGCTGGTCATCATCGCCGCAGCGGTGGCTATTTTCATGCAGTGCAGCGCGTCGGTGCGGGCGTATGAATTTTTGCAAAAGCAGGCCATTGAGACTGAGTACGGCGTCACCGGCCTTGCGAAGGAGCGCCGCGACGCCTTTGCGCCGCAGTACGACAAGGCCAACATCCTCGGCACGGTGCTCTGCGTTTTGTCGGCGGTGCCGGTGTTTGCTGCCATGATGGTTGGTGCGCCGTTTTTGGTGTCGGCGTCCATCTGCCTGGTGCTGGCCCTGGTGGCCTGCGGCGTCTACGCCTTTGTGCGGGTAGGCACGGTGCGGGACGCCATGGATCAGCTGTTGGAGGAAGGCGACTACACCCGCCCAAACAAAGCCATCAAGAGCCGCATAAACGCGCTGACTGCCGCCTACTGGCTGGTGGTGGTCGCCATCTTCCTGTGGTACACCTTCGGCCCCCAGGGAAACGGCCAGCCGCAGTACAGTTGGTTCATCTGGGCCATCGGCGGCGTGGTGTACGCCGCGCTGGTAATTGCGGTCAAGGCGTTTATGAAGAAGAATCGGTGAAAATAGCAGCACCCCCAACCAAAAACGGTTGGGGGCGTTATTTTTGTAGAGATGTAGGGGCCAGGCATGCCTGGCCCGGTCGTGCAAGACAGACGAGCAGTTATGGCAAGGCTGCAGGCCGGGCATGCCCGGCCCCTACAATCAAATCAGATGGAAATGTTCCAGCGCCTTTGCCAGGCCGTCTTTCATAATATCATCCGTGACATAATCCGCAGCCTGCTTGGCGGTATCACAGGCGTTGCCCATGGCGACGCCGATGCCCGCATAGTCCAGCATCGTCACATCATTGCCGCCGTCACCAAAGGCGATGCACTGCTCCCGGGTCAGCCCCAGGTGCGCCAGCGTGTGGGCCAGGCCGTTAGGCTTGCCGCCGCCCTCGGGTAGGATATCGCAAAAATCATCCGCCCAGCGCACAGCCAGGCAGCCGGGGCAGCGGCGCAGGAACTCGGCCTCCTTCTCCGGCGGCAGGAACGCGCTGAGCTGGTAAATATCCTCGTGCTGGATCAGTGCGGCAACATCCCCGGCCCCCAGCTCCAGCTTTTTGGCAAAGTCACGGCTCCAATCGTTGATAAGGTTGAACCGGCAGAAGTCCTTGCCTACAAAACCGACGGACAGCTGTTCTTTTTCAATGTACGGCAGCAGCGTTTGCAGCGATGCCGCCGGGATGTACTTGGTGTACAGCAGCTCGCCGTCGGCCAGGTAGCAGTACTGGCCGTTCATCGTGACATAGCCGTCAAAGGGGATGCCGTCCAGCGCGTGCAGGTACGGCAGATGTACCGGCGGGCGGCCGGTAGCAATAAACGTTTTGACGCCGTTTTTGCGCAGCCGGGCCAGCGCGTCCACCGTTGAGGCGGGCAGGTGCTTGGCCTCAAAAGGCAACAGCGTACCGTCAATGTCAAAAAATGCAGCTTTGATATCCGCCATGGGGTTACTCCCTCTTCAGATTGCGGCCCATCAGCGCCATCAGGGCGTTGCGGGCTTCGAGCTTGCCGTCGAGGATGGCTTCCACAGCCTGCACGATGGGCATTTCGACTTTGTACTTTTTGGCAAGGTGGCAGGCGGCGGGCAGCGCGTTGATGCCCTCAACGACTTGGCCGACCTCAGTCTTGGCGTCCTCGACGGATTTGCCGCGGCCAATCAGCATACCGGCGTGCAGGTTGCGGCTGTGCATACTGGTACAGGTGACGATCAGATCGCCCATGCCGGACAGGCCCGCAAATGTCTCGGGCTTGCAGCCCATGGCGATGCCCAGACGGGAAAGCTCGGCGTTGCCGCGGGTGATAAGGGCGGCCTTGGCGTTGTCGCCGTAGCCCAAGCCCAGCGCGATGCCGACGGCCAGCGCAATGACGTTCTTGACCGCGCCGCCCAGCTCGGTGCCGCGGCGGTCGTCGTTGGTATAGACGCGGAAGGTCGGTGTGTTGAAAATTTTCTGCACAGTCTTGGCGGCGTCCTCGTCGGCGCTGGCGGCCACGATGGCGGTGGGCATATCGCGGGCGACTTCCTCGGCGTGGGTGGGGCCGGACAGGGCCACAAGGCGGACATTCTTCGGGCCGCCCTCCCGGCCCAGCTCATGCCAGCGCCACGCGCTAGTAGTTCACCACCTGCTCCTCAAAGTACGCCTTCGGGTGGTTACACACCGGGCACACCTCAGGCGCCTCGGCACCAACGTGCAGGTGCCCGCAGTTCAGGCACTTCCATACCTTCACGCCCTCACGCTCAAACACCTCGCCCGACTCGATGCGCTCGACGAGTTTGTTGTAGCGCTCCTCGTGGGCCTTCTCGACGGCGGCGACACCACGGAACTTCTCGGCGATCTCGGCAAAGCCCTCCTCCTCGGCGGTCTTGGCGAACTCGTCGTACATCGTGGTCCACTCGTAGTTCTCGCCCGCGGCGGCGTCGCGCAGGTTGTCCAGAGTGCCCGGAACGGCGCCGTCGTGCAGATACTTAAACCACAGCTTGGCGTGCTCGGACTCGTTGCCCGCCGTCTCGGCAAAGATATTCGAAATCTGAACGTAGCCATCCTTCTTGGCCTTAGATGCGTAGTAGCGATACTTGGTGTGTGCCTGGGACTCACCGGCAAAAGCGGTCTCGAGGTTCTTCTTGGTTTGGGAATTCTCAAAATCCATAGGTGTACTTCCCTTCAACACGTGCCGCCCATAGGCTTTGAGCGACCTTGTCTTTAGGATGCCCTCAAGCCGCGAATTTAAACCTTACAATCCCGTTCTTCAGATTTGAGCGGGCTACACACTCAACCAACGATCGTCCTCGGCTCGGCAAAAGCCCTCGCGCTCCAGGTCAGCTAGAATGCCCGCGATCAAGTCGCACTCGACCGGCCCGCGACCGGCTGCCGCTTCCATCTCGTTAACGCCCACCACGGCATCAGCAAGCGTAATCCCCGCCGGCTGCCCATCGCGCGCTGCCAACAACATACGCACGATATGCGCGCGCTTTTGGCGGCGCGAGCCCTCAAACTTGGACTGACGACTATAGCCCGCCGACCGCCTGGACGGATTGGGCAGTGTCTTTTTAAGATACGCGCCGTAATCCAGCAATGCGTAATACCACGCGCGCGGCGTGTCGGCATCGTCTTGAGGCGCGGCAAAGGGCGCGATCTCGTCCGCCGCCGCACCGGGGACCGCCGGACAGGCAGCTTGGATCAGCGGCACCAGTTCGCGATCGGGAACGGCCGGCACATCGGGAAAGAAATGATGCAAAAAGACCGTGCGCACATTGGTCTCCAAATACACGCCCGGAAGATCAAACGCAAACGAACGGATACCCTGCGCCGTTGCCGGGCCAATACCAGGCAGAGCGACCAAGTCACGCGTCTCACGCGGAAACTCCCCGTCCCAGTCCTCTACAACGCGCTGAGCGGCCCCGTGAAGCGCCAGAGCGCGTCGGTTGTAGCCCATGCCCTGCCAAGCGTCCAAAACATCGGAAGGCGCGGCCTGGGCAAGCGCCTGCACAGTCGGAAAACGATCGAGCCACACCGGCATGCGCGCCTCCACACGCGGCACCTGTGTTTGCTGCAGCATGACCTCAGAAAGCCAAATGATGTACGGATCGCGTGTGCGGCGCCACGGAAGGTCGCGATAACGCAGGACCCCTTCCGAACGAATCATCGAACGAAAGGGGTCCTGAATCATGGCTATGCTCCTTATGCGGCGCTATTCCTCCCGGTAAGCGCACACGCAGGTGGCGTACTCGGGAAACGCTTCGCGGTCGGCGAACTTGGGATCGACGGCCGGGAACTGGCGGTGAGCGACGATGTCGCCGAGCGAAACGGAATCGAGGTAGTCGCGCATCAACGCCTGAGCTCCGGCCCACAGGGGATGATAGCAGCACGCGCCCATGCGCGCACAGTCACCATCGGGCGCGGTGCAATCGTTCATAACCATAGGACCCTGAACGGCCTCGACGACCTGGCGGATAGTGACGTCGTCCGGACTGACCTTGAGACGCATGCCACCGTGGACGCCACGCAGGCTCTCCACAATACCGGCCTGGACCAAACCGTGCTGAATCGAGCGGGCAAACGAATACGGGACATTGACCTCTTCGGCAGCGGTGCGAACAGAAAGCAAACACTCCGGATCCTCAGCAAGCATCGCCAGCATTCGAAGGGCGTAATCAGTCTTCCTCGATATGTCCATTTTTCCCCTTTCAAGGAATACGAACAGCTCGAACGAGCTCCGGGGCCGAGCTTGTGTCGAGACGCTAAATGACCGCCAGGACATCCAAATGGTAAATCGGATATCCACTGAGTGCCGCGCTTGGAGCGAAATGCATCAGATGCGGCGCACAGTGCAATTTAGTATAACCTAACCCCCTGTCTCGTAGAACAGGTGTTGCGCAACAAAGCTGTTGTTCAGACAGATATACTTATTAGATTTTACTTGCGTTCCCGAAGGCGCGGGGATTCTGGGCGAAGATACACCAGGGCGATCGTTCTATCGAAACAAAGTGCATCAAACGCAAAAAGCCACGTCCGAAGACGTGGCTTTAATTGCGTTGGCGGGAAGTACGGGGCTCGAACCCGCGACCTCCGACGTGACAGGCCGGCGCTCTAACCAAACTGAGCTAACTCCCCAGGCAGACGTTCGCGTTTGTTTCCGCTCGCGTGCGCTGCGGGGATTAGTATACACAGAAGTCTGTCCGGCGCGCAACAACTTTTTTGAAAAATTTTTTGGGGCCATCCGGGAGGGCTTCCGGGGCTGAGGGCGGGGGTTAAGTTTGCTGCTCTACAGTCCTGCGCAAGACGGAAAGCACATTAAGTGCTTTCCTTTGCGTGCGGAACTCGCGACAAACTTAACCCCCGCCCTCAGCCCCGGAAGCCCTCCCTGCCGTCACATTATTCAACCAGTTTTGCGGGCGTGCGCCGCTGCGCGGCTAGCCCGCGTGCTCCTCGGCGGGGTTGGTCTGATTGTTTTTGTTGAAGCTCTGCCTTTGGCTCAAATGGAAACGGGGGACGCATTTGCATCCCCCGTTTTTGTTGTGGTTACTCTAGATCAATAAATTTGGTGCTTATGATCTTGCCGTCTTTTACTAGCATTCTGGCCATGGTGGGGCCTCGGGTGCCTCTGGGGTAGCTAGCGCTGCCCGGGTTGAGGACTAAACAACGGCCCACTTGGGCTTCTTTGGTTACGTGGGTGTGACCATTGATGGCTACGTCTACGGATCCCACCGGAAGGTCTTCGCGGTAGTGGGCTACGGCGAATTTGAGGCCTTCGTAGGTAAAGAGCGCAAGACGGTCTACATCGGGACCGTAGTCGCGGTAGTAATCGTTGTTGCCCAGTACGGCCCGCACGGGGGCGATGGTGCATAGGTGCTCGTAGTCCATCTCTGACGTGAGATCGCCGGCGTGGATGATCAGATCTGCGCCCTCAAGCTCATCCAAGAGCGCAGGCGATAAATAGCCGTGGGTGTCCGAGATGATGTCGATGCGCTTGGCGCTTGCGCTGTTCATGGGATCCCTTCCGCAAAAAACGATTCGGCAGATACATACAAAAAAGCCCCACGGCTCCGCAGACGATGGGTCTACAGGGCTGCGGGGCCAGTGTGCTAGAGACTCAGAGCCTTCTTGAGCGGCACGACGCGGCGGCGCGAAACCGGCACGCGTTCGTCGACGCCCGTAATGCCCAGCTGGATGGCGCCCGAGGGCACCGTCTCGACGTCCGTAACGCACGCTAAGTTGACGATATAGCGGCGGTGAACACGGAAGAAGCCAAAGTCGCAGAGCTTGGCCTCAAACTGCGCCAGCGAGGTCGTCGACAAAAAGCGATCATCGACGGTATAGATGCAGGAGTAATCGTCCTTGGCCATGATAAAGCGAATGTCGTCCACGGGAATGAGTACCTTGCGGCCGCCCTTTTCCACCGGGATACGCTCGATGGTCACCTTGCTGTCCGTAACCGACTTGGCGCGTTGCATGACCTTCTCAATCGCGCGATCCAAGCGAGCTTCCTCGACCGGCTTCATCAGATAATCGACGGCATCCACGTCGAATGCCTCGACCGCATGGTCACTATACGCAGTCACAAACACGATCGCCGGCGGATTTTTGAGCTTATGCAGCGCCTCGGCAAGTTGCAGGCCCGAGGCACCGGGCATCGAGATATCGAGAAACACGACATCCACGCGACTTTCCATAAGCATCTCGATGGCGGAGCGGACGCTCGACGCCTCCGTGATCGTGCCGATCTTGCCCGTTTGCTCGAGCAGGAAGCGAAGCTCCGAGCGAGCCGGCGCCTCATCATCCACAATCATCGCACGCAGCATAGGGATAAAACCTTTCGTCAACTAACTACGCCGGGCATCCGTCGCATGACGTTGAGCCCGTAGCCCTTTATTTTACTCTTGAATGTCAAAGATGCTCTCTGACAAATCAAGATGAAGGAGCACTTTGGTGCCCTTGCCCGGCGCCGATTCGACACGCGTATAGGAGTGCGGCCCATAAAAGCGATGGATGCGCTCCGAAATATTGTGCATGGCCACACCGGCGCCGCCACCCTGGGGAGAGCTGGCGTCGGGACGGGCAGAGCGCTCGTCAAACAGTCTGGCGGCGGTACCCTCATCCATGCCCACGCCATTATCGGCCACGGCAATCAAGATTGCATCCTCGCCGTCTTGGTGAACGGTCACGTCGATCCTCAGGGCGTCGTCATCGCCCATACCATGACGTACGGCGTTCTCGACAATCGGCTGGATCACGAACGCCGGCACCAGCGTATCTTCCACGTCCTCGGACACATCGAACGTCGCAAGCACGCGGTCCTCGCCAAAGCGGGCCTTCTCAAAGGTAAGGTAGCGCTTGGTCTGTGCAACCTCGCGCGAGACCGGAATAAGCGATCCCGAGTTGTCGAGCGTGGCACGATAGAACGATGAGAACTCACGAAGCAGTTCGCGGGCCCGCAGCGGGTCGGTGCGCGTAAACGATGCAATGGTGTTCAGCGTGTTGAACAGGAAGTGTGGGTTAATCTGCGCCTGCAGCGCACGCACCTCGGCGCGCGCTGTGAGTTCCTTTTGCACCTCGAGCTCGTGGATGGCGAGCTGCGTGGACAAGATCTCGGCAAAGCCCGAGGCAAGCGCGTACTGGGTACGGTCGACGGCGCGCGGGGTCTTGTAGTAGAACTTGAGCGTGCCGACGGTACGATCGCCCACCTTGATGGGGGCGATAATGCCGGCGGGGACTTGGTTGTGCGAGCCATCCGAGCCCACGACATCCACCATACGGTTGAACGACTGCACGATGCCATGTTCGATAACGTAGCGTGTGGCAAGCGTGTGGATGGGAGAATCTGGCAGTAGTTTTTCCTCAAACTCGCCCGCGCAGGCCAACACGTTGCCCTCGTCGGTGATGGCCACCGTCATGGCGCGCGTCTCGGGCAAAATGCGCCGGCACACCAAACGCGCCGACTCCTGCGTCAGACCGCCCTTAATGTCCTCGAGCATGGCCGAGGCCACCGAGAGCGTCTCCTCGGTGTACTGGGAGCGCACCGAATCGGGATTGAGCGTCAAAAAGATAAAGATGCACAGAAAGATGCACAGCAGCGCGCAGGCAATCACCGTGGCGATCGGCTCGATACCGGTCACCAAGGCAAAAATAAAGTACACCAGCACGCAAATGGCGCAGGCAACGGCAATGATGCGAAAGATTGATATTGAACTATCGCGCTGGGCGCGGCGGTCGATCATTCGGCCCCCTCCAGGATACTGATCAGTTGTGCGTCACGCCAAAGCCCGTCCATGATCTTGGGCCAAAAGCTCTGGAAACGCAGGTAGCTTGCGGCGTTTTGGCGCGCGTAGGTCTTGGCCTCGTCAATACCGTGGCGCCAGATGCGCAGGTAGCCCTCATGCTCGCGGGTAAACACGCTGCGGACCATAGCGGTCTTGCGCACGCGGTCGTCGAGCTCGCGCGAAATCCACGGGCCCGGGTAGGGCATGAGTGATGCCGCCGTAACGGGAATGAGCTCCTTTTGATGCGCGGCGAATGTCAACTTGGCCCGTTCGTAGTACCAACGGTATACATCCTGCATAAAGCGCGGTGAGCGCTTTTCGGACTCCGGAGGCAGATGGCGCACGGTCCACTCGTTATCGAACCACACGTCGTAGCCAAACATGCGCATGTTAAAGAGGTAATCCAAGTCCTCGCCGCGGGTGATAAACGGGTCAAAGGCCACACGCGTAAAGGCGCGGGCGTGCAGGGCCATCAGGCCGCCGCACACGTAGTTGGAGCGCGAGATGCGGGTGCCCGAGAGCGCCTTTTTCATCCAACGGTTGAACTCGATGCGCTTGGTCCACCAACGATGGCAGATGCCCGCCTTGTCCGTGGGAGCCAGCGGCGAGCCGTCGCGATCGTAGAAATAGCCGCTCTTGACCAAGATCGGCAAGCCCTGACGCGTCTGCTGCCCCAACGCATAGGTCGCGCGCTTCATAAAGTCGGCGTCGATGACAGTCTCATCGTCATCCAAAAAGATAACCGCGTCATGCCCCAGCACAGCGGCACAGGCTAGCCCCATGTTGCGGATGGCACCGTAGCCTCGCAGGCTCACGCACTCGCCCGAACCCTTGGGCGCGATCTGAGCAACCCGGTCTGCAATGCGCGAGGCCTGGGTGTTGGTGACAACGGTGACCTTGAGCGTGGGATGCGCGTCGACAATCTCGCGCACGCGCAGCGACACATCGGCTGTGGCAGAAACGGGACAGACCACCAAAAGGATGATGCGCGGGATGTCACGTACCTGCTCAAGCGAGGCCAGGCAGCGGTCGAGTTCGGGATTGTCGGCGTTGAGTCGCGTCGAATGATCATAGGTGCCAGGGGCGTTTGCGCAAGCGTCATCGCCCGCCCAATACGTTGGAATCACGACCGTGGCGTTCATGCCTTACCCTCCCTGCAACACAAAAACGGGACGCCGCCAAACACAGGCGACGCCCCGCGACCTAGCTGATTCCATCATACCCACTTGGGCAAATCATTGCTCGCAAGTCGCAATGTTTATTGCGGATAACCCCAAAAGAGTACCGTGGACAGGCACAATAGCCGCTCGCTCCTATGCGGCATGCTCTGCCGCCCGAGTCATGCGGGACAGGCGGACCAGCAGCATAAAGCCAACGATCAGCAGCACGCCAATGGAAAGGACGCCCAGCGACGGGTTGCCGGTCAGCGAGGTGACGACCGACACCAGGAAGGTGCCCATAACGCTTGCATAACGACCAAAGATGTCAAAGAAGCCGTAGTACTCGTTGGACTTTTCCTTGGGGATAATGCGGCCAAAGTAGCTACGGCTGAGCGCCTGCACGCCGCCCTGGAACAGGCCGACCATAATGGCAAGCACCCAAAACTCAAAGGCGGTCTTTAGGAAGAACGCGGCGAACAGCACAATGCCCATATAGGCGGCGACTGCCACCAAGATCATGTTGAGCGTGCCCACGCGTCCGGCGAGCTTGCCGTAGATGATGGCGGACGGAAAGGCCACGAACTGCGTGACGAGCAGCGCCAGGACCAACTGGGTCGAATCGATGCCCAAAGCCGAGCCGTAGCTGGTAGCCATGGAAATGACCGTGTGCACACCGTCGATATAGAAGAAGAACGCAATCATGTAGACCAGCACGGTCTTGTTGTGGGCGATCTCGCGCATGGTGTGTCCGACCTCGGAGAACACACCGCCCACGATGTGGCCGATAGTGTCCTCGGGACCGCGCTCGCGACCGTACTTTTGCTTATAGGTGCGAATGAGCGGCAGGGTAAAGATGAGCCACCAGGCACCAGTGATGATAAACGACAGACGCGTTGCCAGCATGGTGGGGACGCCAAGAGCGGGGCCGCCCATGATGAGCGCCAGGCAGATGACGAACGGCACGGTGGAACCGATATAGCCCCAGGCATAGCCCGAGCTGGACACGGCGTCCATGCGCTCGTCGGTGGTAATGTCGGGCAGCATGGCGTCGTAGAACGTCATAGAAGAGTTAAGGCCGATGGTGCACAGCACGTACACGGTCAAAAATGCCATGGCGGACATTGGGATAGCCTGCGCCAGGCAAAGCACCAGGCCCGTGAGGAAGAAGCCCAAGAAGAACTTGATCTTGTTGCCTGCATAGTCAGCAAGCGCGCCCAGAATGGGCATGAGCATGGCAATGACCAGCGAGGCGATCGTCTGCGCATTGCCCCAGGCGACCACCAGGTCGGCCGAGGAAGCGCCGGTATTGATGGCGTTAAAGTAAATGGGCACCACCGAGGTATTGAGCAGCACAAGGGCCGAATTGCCCACATCATACATAACCCAGTTACGCTCGAGCTTGGTGTATTTCATGGACAGGGACCCTTCGTATTCGCCCGATATGCAGTTAGTTCATCGTACCCCAATTGTCCAGAACCGCCGGTAAGGATTCGGCAAAGGGGCACGCACGGGCCCTATTCCTCGCGGTCGAACTCCTCATCGGCATTGAGCACGCGACCGCTGTAGTTGACGTGACTGGTCACGGCATCCATGTCACCGGTCTCGATAAAACGTGCGACCGTGCACTCGTAATCGACCAGCGCGCGATCAAAGACCTCGGGGAAACTCTCGTTCGAGACCTCGTCGGTAAAGGGGTTCTTCCATGTCAGATGGCCCAGGTTACCGGTGCGCTCGGGCAGCTCCGTCGTCACGCGATGGGCAAGGCCGTCGAGCAGCGAGTAGTCGTGCACCAAGCCCTCAACCAGCGAGATCGCGCGCGTCTTTGCGGAGCCGGCCGGCTCAATCGCGCGGTAAAGTCGCTGCATATTGGCAACGGCAGCACCGTACTCCCCCGCCGGAATGTCAATGCCGTACACGCGTCCGGCAACATAGCTCATCAGCACGCCGGCCACGCGATTGATGCGATCGGTGGTGACGATCTCGCCCGCCGGCGGGTAATCGTCGACCGTAGCGCCATCGCGTTTAAGCTGCAGCATCAGTACATCCAGGTCGCTCTCGATCACGGCATGGACCTGACTGCTCGAATCCTCAAGCTCTGAATCGGACTCCACGATGCCAAACTGCTGCTCATAGACAAAGGGATGGGCGTTGCGGTCGAGCACGTAATGAGACAGTAGGCCCAGCGCAAAGGCGCGACCCAAGCTGGCGTCGCGCGGCAGCAGATGCGACACGCCGTCGCGCAGGCACGCGAACTGGCGAGACATGCGCGAGCGATGCATGACCTGCGCCAGCAGCGTGCAGTCGGAAACACGCGGTGTCAGAATGTGAAAGAAGAACGGGTCGGGGCCTTGGTTGCCCAAGATAAAGGCAATGCGCTCTTCATCGGACGTGATGACGCCCTGTGGAAGACGGTCGATGCTTTCCTCGCCAAACAGATGATGGGTGATAAGCGCGGGCATAATGATCCTTTCGATTTCATTCGATGCCACCCATTATGCCCACCGCGCGCCCATGCCAAACCTGCGATGGTAAACGACGGCACGCAAGCCTCTTACGCAAGCCCCAGGTGCGACTTGACCTCGGCGGCACGACGACGGGACACCGGCACCGTCGAGTTCACGCGGTCGAGCCTGAGCTCCATCAACCCCGTGGAGCCAATCTCAACATTGTGCACGTCTTCCAAATTGACCAAGTAGCTGCGATGAACGCGAATAAAGCCCTCGGAGACCAAGCGACGCTCGAGCGAAGAGATCGACTCATTGATCAGGTACGTTCCCTCGGCGCAGATGGCGTTGCAAAAATCGGCGCGCGCCTCAAAGTAGCAGACGTCTGCGGCGGGAATGAACACCTTTTTGCCCCCGCGGTCCACCGTCAGACGCAAAGGCTGGCGCGGAGCGTGGATAACACGACGGGCACCCAAGGCTGCCTCGATCTTGTCGAGTGCCTTTGACAGGCGTGCGTCCTCGACCGGCTTGACGACATAGTCGACCGCATCGAGGTTATACGCATCGGCGGCAAACTCGGCAAACGCCGTCACAAACACAACCACCGGCGGCGTCTTTAGGTTCTGCAGCGTCTCGGCAAGCTCAATTCCCGAGCGGCCGGGCATCGTGATGTCCAAAAACAACACGTTGGGCTTGTTCGAGAGAATCGACTCCACGGCCTCGGTGACATTGCCCGCCTCGGCAATCTGGCCCACACGCGTATCCTTTTCCAACAGATAGCGTAGCTCAGCCCTAATGGGAGGTTCGTCATCAACCACCAAGATGTTCCAGCCTTCGGACATATGTGCTTCCCCTCTTTTTCTCTCAATCCAACCGCGTGCTACGCCGTCAACGGCGCCGGCTCATGCGGCTCGCCGTTCAGCTCGACGATGACCTGCGTTCCCACGCCCTCCTGGGACTTCACGCGCATGCCGGAATCTTCTCCGTAAAAGAAATGGATGCGCTGAAGCACGTTGAAGAGCGCCAGGCCGCAACCTCGCTTGACGGAGCCGTCGGCGGTAATGCTCTCGGGCTCCTCCAGGCGATGTTGCTCAAACAGATGCGCGCAGACTTCTTCGCTCATACCGATGCCGTCGTCCTCGACGATGATCTCCAAACCGTCATCGGTCTCGAAAGCCCTAACATGAATAGAAAGCGGCTCGGTCTCGCGCTGCGCGTGCTTGATGCAGTTTTCGAGCAACGGCTGCAAGATAAACGGCGGCACCATGCAATCGCGCACCTCAAAGTCGATATCGACCGAGACGCGCAGACGGCCGTCGCCATAACGAGCCTGCATAAGATTGATATAGCGAGTGCCCTGTTCCACCTCGTGCTCGAGCGTTGTGAGGGTATCGGAATCAGAAAGCGTCTGACGGTAGTAGTTGGAGAAGTCGATCAGCAGCGATCGCGCCTTGTCGGGCTCGGTTCGAACGAGCGACACGATGGTGCTGATGGTGTTAAACAGAAAATGAGGATCGACCTGCGATTGCAAGGCGCGCAGCTCCACGCGGGCCGTAAGCTCGTCCTGGCGCTCGAGCTCAAAGCTCGCAAGCTGCGTGGAAATGAGGTCGGCAAAGCCCGAGGCAAGCGCCGTCTGGCGCATATCGATGCTGCTCAGACGGGGATAATACAGCTCGAGCGTGCCCACGCAATGCCCGCGCACGGTAAGCGGTGCGACAATACCGGCGCGCAGGCGCGGAAAGTAGCCACCTGTCTCGGTCGAAGCATCGCGCGAGAACACGCTTTGCTCACCGCTGTTGATCACGTTGAGCGTAGTCCGTAGCACCACCGGGGTGCCCGCGGGGCATTTTGCCGAGTCCTCGCCCCAGCTTGCCAACACCTGCTTGCCGTCGGTAAAGCAGATGGCAGAAGCGATAGTTTCGGACAGGATGATCTTAGAGGCGCCCAGGGCAGCTTCGGGCGTAAGACCGCGCGACGTGTACGCGAATATTTTTGAAGCGATGGCGAGCGTGCGGTCGGTTGCGCTCGATGTGAGGTCGTCGGGAACGACAAAGACGTACGAGAAGAAGAAGCACAGCATGACCAAGCCGGCAATGACGACAACGGCCGGAACGGGATTGGGATTATCGGTTAGATCCCAGATGAGCAGCAGGATAAGCAGCGGAACGACAATACCGAGCAAGATGGCTTGAACCACATGCTGAGCGGTACGAAAGACCTTGGTAGAGTTGTAGCTCTTGCCCAGAATCAGCCTATTGAGATCCACCGTCATCTCCTTCTTACCGACGCACCCCATAGCAATAAAGAGGGCCGCAAGCGACCCTCTCCATTGCATTATGCAATCAAATACTGTGTTTTACATCAAGCCATCGATGAACGGTAGCTTAGGCGCTGTACTTGTTTGCCTCGCCGAAGGTGCCGCCCTCGACAATCCAGCCGTCCTTCATGATGACGTCCATGTTGTCGGTGTTGAGCACGTGGATGTCGGCGGCGACGTCACCGTTGACGACCAGCAGGTCGGCGCACTTGCCGGCCTCGATGGAACCGGTCTCGTCCTCGATGTGGCACATCTTGGCACCGTTGAGAGTGGCACAGGTGATGGTCTCGACCGGGGTGAAGCCGATCTTGTCGACGAACTCGTACATCTCCTCGATGGAGCAGGTGCCGTACGGGGTGACGAAGGAGAAGGAGTCGGAGCCGATCGTCATGACGACGCCGCGCTTCTTGGCCTCGCGCAGGCAGTCGTAGTTGCGCTGCAGCTCCTTCTCGACCAGGGTGCCCTCGTACTTGTCGTGCAGCTCGGGGACGTAGACGGGCGGATAGGTGGCGTACCAGGTGGGCAGGAAGGCGATCGTCGGGGTGAAAAAGGTGCCCTGCTCGGCCATGAGATCCATGGTGCGCTCATCGATATCGAAGCCGTGAATCAGCTGCTCGC
This sequence comes from Collinsella aerofaciens, assembly GCA_048503295.1. Taxonomy (GTDB): domain Bacteria; phylum Actinomycetota; class Coriobacteriia; order Coriobacteriales; family Coriobacteriaceae; genus Collinsella; species Collinsella aerofaciens_CI. The sequence continues at coordinate 15,664 of DBFRVO010000031.1, forward strand.
AGCCAAAGCGAACGGAATCGTAGGCAGCGGCGTGGTTGTTGTAGCAGTGGCTCCACACGGGGATGCCGACCATCTTGGCCTCTTCGACCACGGCCTGAATCTCCTCGGAGCAGTAGTGCTGGTCGCGGCCGGAGTCCCAGCGCCAGATGCCGCCACCGGTAGCCCAGATCTTGATGGCATCGGGGTTCTCGCGCAGGCGACGACGGACGGCCTTGCGCAGATCCCAAGGACCGTCGACCTGGTCGCCCCAGGGGTGCGATTCCTTGTTGAGCTCCTGGCTGCAGTGGTGGGAGTCGCCGTGGCCGGCAACGCGGCAGAAGCCAAGACCGGTGGCCAGAACGCGCGGGCCCTTGAAGACGCCCTTGTCGATGCAGTCACGGATCTGGATACCAAAGCGGCCGATCTCGCAGACGGTGGTGAGGCCGTGGGTGAGGCAGTCGTAGGCCTGCTTGACGGCGACGGCCTGCTTCTCGAGGAGCGGCTGCATGACCCAGTCGGTGTCATCGTCGGTCAAGTTGCCCGAGAAGTGCAGGTGGGTGTCGATCAGGCCGGGAAGGACAGTCTTGCCGGCGGCGTCGATGACCTCAACGCCCTCGGGAAGGTCCTGCATGGCGCCGGCGTACTCGATCTTGCCGTTGTCGTCGACGAGAACGAGGGAGTTCTCGACCGGCTCGGCACCGGTACCGTCGATGAGCTTGCCGCCAACGATTGCATACTTAGTGGACATGGTTCCTCCTTATGGATCCATATAGTGGGCGAGGCCGTGTTGGGTTAAGGCCTCACAAAGCTACCCAAGTGGCGCCGGGTTCGGTGCGCGGAAGAGAGGGGCCCGCGCACCCGATCCGCCCCGGCTCGGCGTTACTTTTTGCGGGAATTGGTGAAGGCCATGAGAGCCAGGCCGACGGCCAGCCAGCCGATCACGATGCTCCACTCCACCATGTTGAGGGAGGCGGGAGAGAACGGAATCACGAGCAGGCCGATGATGATGGCGCAGGCGGCGATAGCGAGGCCGATGCCAAACTTGCCGCCGGGCACCTCGTAGGGACGAGGCAGGTCGGGCTCGGTGAAGCGCATACGCAGGCAAGCGAGGGCGACCATGCCGCAGGAGAAGATGAAGGCGAGAGCCGACACGTTGGTCAGAGGGATGAGCATGTTCTTGCCCAAAAACGGTCCGACGACGGTGATGACGCCCAGAACGACGCAGGCAAGCTTGGGAGCGCCGGACTTGGGGTCGACCTCGGCGAACTGCTCGGGCAGCTGGCCCTTGCGGCCCATGGCGAGCATGATGCGGCTCGTGGCGCCGTAGAAGGAGTTCATCGGGCCCATGGGTCCAAGCGTGGCGATGACGAGCATGGCCAGGTACAGGAGCATGTTGATGCCCTTGAGGCAGGCGAGCGCGGGAACCGGGCTCTTAACAAACTCATGCCAGTCGAGGATGGTGCCAAACGAGTAGATACAGACCATGTAGAAGCCGCCGGCGGCCAGCAGTGCCAGGGAGATGATCTTGCCGAACTTGTTCCAATTGAGGCCCTCGGCTGCTTCCTCAGCCTGCTGAGGAATGGTGTCGAAGCCGGCGTAGAAGAACGGGGTCAGAACCAGAACCGACACGATGCCGGCAAACAGGCTGGTGCTCTCGGTAGCGGCCTTGCCGCCGCCAGCGCCGGTGACCTGGGAGAACACGGGCATGGCGTTGTCCGGCGAGCCGGTGAACAGCGAGACGCCCATGGCGAGCAGCATGCCGCAGAGCAGAGCCTTGGTCAGGAAGGCCTGGAGCTTGGCGGCCGAGCTGGCGCCGCGGAAGTTGAGGAAGATGACGTAGACTGCAAAGCCGAGCGCGATCAGCGTCGGGAACAGGTAGACGTCGGCCCCCAGGATGGTGTAGAGCTTGACGGCGCGCAGCCACTCAAGGCCGGGCAGGCTGCCGAACATCTCGGACACGAGGGTCGAAATGGCGATGGCCTCCCACGGGCACAGGATGCCGTTGCCCAGGGCCAAAAGCCATCCGGTGATGTAGCTCAGCGTACGGCCAAAGCTACGATCGACATACTCGACGATGCCGCCCGAGATGGGGATGGCAGCCGTGAGCTCACCGAAAACAGCTCCGACGGGCACGAGGAAGATTGCACCCAAGAGGAATGCGATCATAGCGGGAACGGGACCGCCGCCCACGACCATCCAGTCGCCGACCTGCAGAACCCAACCGGTACCGATAATGGCACCAAAACCAATGGTGAAGAAGTTCCAGAGCGAAAGCGTTTTCTTCATGCCGCCGTTATCCTCGACTGCAACTTCTGCATTCTTGTCCGCCATTGTTCCCCTCCTTTCCTTTTTGACGCCCCTTGGCGTCACCCCTTGCGCGGTCCGTTTTGCCGCGCGCTTTTATTCCATGGCTTTAAGATACGGCCTTGGCGCAGCAGCGCCGCTCGCAGCTCGACCGAAGGCAGAACTGCAAAACGAGCGGCACCGTTTTTGGGACGAACGGCGGGAGACGTCATTCGTCTTGGACGCTTTCATCTTGTCTGCTTTTGAATACCTGTTGCCGTGACGCTTGGCGCGCGGCGCGGCAACGTTCATACCATTTGTCAGGCTTTTGGCGCACATACCCATGTGTCGTGCATCATTTTATGTAGGATAGACAAGTTACACATGAGGCAAGGTGATTCGAATGGCATACGGATACAATGACGGCGACCAACGGCCACAAAGTGTGCGCCTTGCCGGCCGCACCACGCCAACGCCCAGAAGCACCTCCGACAACGACAACCCGCAGCGCCCCCAAGAGCAGCTCGGGGCTTCTTCGCGGCAACAAAGCCGTACCGCGCGGCAGTCAGACCGCGTGAGCACGAGCACACGCCAACGCCAGACCGACACATCGCAGCCACGCCGCTACGATCGACATAAGACCGACTACTACGTCAAGCGCTCCTTTTCGCGACCTCAACGCGATCGCGGCAATTCCGTCCCTCACCCCGCGTCGCACACCACAAGCCACGCGCTTCCGGCCCGCCGCCTACGCCTTGCGCTTTGCTCCATCGCCGCCTGCCTCGTCTTTGTGTTTTTGGGATCCTGTATCTCCCACGGATCAGCCGGTCTTGAGCCCACTGCCGAGAACAAGCTGCTTAAAGCTCCCGTCGCGCCCGGTTACTCCTTTGCGTTCTCGACCCCACGCTCGCAATGGCAGACCGGCACCATGCCCCACATCTACCAAATTGACCCCGCATGGTCGGAGCTGCCCTATGCCGGTGGCACTATTCGCGAAAACGCTTGCGGTCCCACCTTCCTCACCATGGTCTATATCTTTAAGACCGGCCATACCGATAAGACGCCGGTCGATATATGCGCGCTGGCCGAAGCCGGCAACTACGCCCCCACCGGTGCCACCGAGTGGTCGTTTATGACAGGCGGTGCGTGGCAGCTGGGGCTCAACGGAACACAGCTCTATAACGATCGCGAATCGATTACCCAAGCACTTCGCTCGGGTGCGCCCGTCATCGCCGCAGTGCGCCCCGGTACGTTTACCAACGTAGGCCACTACATCGTGCTCTACGGCATCGACGATGCCAACCAGATTGGCGTCTACGACCCCAACTCGGCCAGCCGCAGCGCCCGCCGCTGGGGCGTCGTAGAGGTCCTCAACGAAGTCGAAGCCATGTGGGCCTACTACTAGTCATTGGGCACTCATTGGGGACAGACTTAAATGACTACTATTGGTCATTGGGGACAGACATAAATGACCAGCCACTGTGGACAGCCCTTGCGGATGCCGCTCATGGGCGGACGAATAGGCCCATTCCCAGCTGTCAGGAGCTACCTTTAAGGACTGTCCCAAGCTGCCGGCAGAAAGGGAACGTCCCCAAGTGCCGGGTTTCATGAACAGCTACCTCAATAGCAAAAGCCCCGCAGCCGGAGCGGACTGCGGGGCTCATGAAGAGAGGCTAGTTTGCGGGCGCTTTGCCTGGCGCCCACGAGAGAGGCAACAGAGTAGAGACTACTCGTGGATGCGGGTACCGGAGAGGCCGGCCATGGTCTCGGCGGCCTTGTCCAGGGCGCCGATGATGCAGGTGCGGCCCTTGCGGGAACGCGCGAACTTGATGGCGGCGCGGACCTTGGGCTCCATGGAACCCTTGCCGAACTGGCCCTCGTCGGCCAGGCGCTCGGCCTCGTCGGCGGTGAGGTCCTCGAGCTCCTCCTGGTTGGGCTTGCCGAAGTTGATGGCGACGTGCTCGACGGCGGTCAGCAGGAACAGGACGTCGGCGTCGCAGTCCTCGGCCAGCAGCTCGCCGCCCAGGTCCTTGTCGATGACGGCGGGAACGCCCTTGTAGCATCCCTTGTTCTCGTAGTCGCGGACGACGGGGATGCCGCCGCCACCGCAGGCGATGACGATGAACTCGTTGTCGAGCAGGTTGAGGATGGAGTCGGCCTCGACGATCTTCTTGGGATCGGGGGAGGCGACGACGCGACGCCAGCCGCGGCCGGAATCCTCGACGAAGACCTTGGAGGGGTCCTCGGCCATGAACTCCTTGGCCTGCTCCTCGGTGTAGAACGGGCCGATCGGCTTGGTCGGGTTCTTGAACGCGGGGTCGTCCGGGTCGCACTCGATCTGGGTGACGACGGTGGCGGCGTGCCAACGCTTATAGCGCTTGTGCATCTCGCGGCCGATGCCCTGCTGCAGGTGGTAGCCGATGTAGCCCTGGGACATGGCGCCGCACTCGGGCAGCGGCATCTCGGGGGTGCCGATGGCGTCGTGAGCGGCGGCGAAGGCGTTCTGGATCATGCCGACCTGCGGGCCGTTGCCGTGGGTGATGATGATCTCGTTGCCCTGCTCGATGAGGCCGAGGAGGGCGTGGGCGGTGTTGCTCACGGCCTCGATCTGCTCGACGGGGTTGTTGCCGAGGGCGTTGCCGCCAAGGGCAACGACAATACGATCGGGCTTGCCAAGAGGCTTAGACATTGCTGGAATCCTTTCTGTAAAAGGCCTACAACCCATTAATAACCCGCGCCCGTGCGATACGCGAGTTTATTAAGGTTTATATTCTCTTTATCGCTCATTTTATTCATTTTGAAAATAGTTGAACGGTGAACGGTCGTTTTTATCCGCTCAGCGTACAGAACCCCAGCTCAAGCATATCTACGTCATTTACGTGCAACTTTATTTAAATGCAGCGAGGATTATGTCGGATTATGCAAACTACATCTCTGCTAAACACAAAACGGACAGCGCAATATCTTACTCGCGCTATACGAGATTCTATGCACTTATAAGTCGAGTATGCACCCCTGCAAAAACAAGGGGCTTTTCATCCAGCATAAGGAATAAAGAAGGACTCCGAAAAGGCGGCAACAGCCAAGTCCCCCATCCATCCCCAAAGTGGCGCGAGGTTTCGCGGCAAAGCCGCGAAACAGCGAAGGGGACGGAATACCCGGCCAACTACGTCCTTCATCCGCCCACACAATCCGAGGGCGTAGTCGTAGCAGGATCTGAGGGCTGACCTTCGCGGACATTCCGCAGGACGAAAGAACCCCCGCCGCACGTAGTGCGCAGCGGGGGTTCTTTCATGTCCGAGGACGTCCGCGAAGGTCAGCCCTCAGATCCTGCGGTGGGAGACCTAGGCCTCGTTGTACACCGTCTTGAGCTTCAACAGGTGAGCGTAGCGGTCCATGGCGGCCTGCTCGTTCTCCTTGAAGAGTTCCTCGGCGCGCTCGGGGAAGGAACGCGTCAGCGAAGCGTAACGGGCCTCGTTCATCAGGAACTCCTGATAACCGCCCGCGGGCTCCTTGGAATCGAGCGAGAACTTCTTGCCGGCAGCAGCCTCGGGGTTGAAGCGGAAGAGGTTCCAGTAACCGCACTCGACAGCCTTCTTCATCTCGGCCTGGCAGTTCTGCATGCCGCCCTTCTTGATGGAGTGCATCTCGCAGGGGCTGTAGCCGATGATGAGGGACGGGCCGTCGTAGGCCTCGGCCTCGTGGATGGCCTTGAGGGTCTGAGCCGGGTTGGCGCCCATGGCGACCTGCGCCACGTAGACGTAGCCGTAGCTCATAGCAATCTCGGCCAGAGACTTCTTCTTGGTCACCTTACCGGCAGCGGCGAACTGAGCGACCTGGCCCAGGTTCGAGGCCTTGGAGGCCTGACCGCCGGTGTTGGAGTAGACCTCGGTGTCGAAGACGAAGACGTTGACGTTGTGGCCGGAAGCCAGGACGTGGTCCAGGCCACCGAAGCCGATGTCGTAGGCCCAGCCGTCGCCGCCGAAGATCCAGAAGGACTTCTTGGTGAGGTAAGCCTTGTCGGCGAGGATCGCCTTGGAAGCGTCGCAGCCGCACTTCTCGAGCTCGGCAACGTAGGCAGCGGCAGCGGTCTTGGAGGCCTCGGCGTCGTTGACGGAGTCGATCCAAGCCTGGCCGGCGGCCTTGAGCTCATCGGACGGACCATCGGCAGCGATGATGTCCTGGGTAGCAGCGATCAGCTTGTGCTGGACGGCCTCGTAACCGACGGCCATGCCCAGACCGTGCTCGGCATTGTCCTCGAACAGGGAGTTGTTCCACGCCGGGCCGTGACCGTCCTTGTCCTTGCAGTAAGGAGCGGTGGCAGCGGGGTTGCCCCAAATGGAGGAGCAGCCGGTGGCGTTGGAAATGAACATGCGGTCGCCGGCGACCTGGGTCACCAGACGTGCATAGGCGGTCTCGGCGCAGCCGGCGCAGGAGCCGGAGAACTCCAGGTAGGGCTGCTTAAACTGGCTACCCTTGACGTTGGCCGCGATGAGCTCCTTCTTCTCGGAGACGTTCTCGACCATGTAGTCCCAAACGGGCTGCTGGTCCATCTCCTGCTCGGTGGGAACCATCTCGAGGGCGCCCTTGGGGCAGACCTTGACGCAGTTGGTGCAGCCCATGCAGTCGAGCGGGGACACAGCCATGGTGAACTTCATGCCCTTGGCCTTGGGGCCCATGGCGTCGAGCGTGCGGGTAGCCTCGGGCGCGGCAGCAGCCTCGTCCTCGGTCATCGCGAACGGACGGATGGTGGCATGCGGGCACACGTAGGCGCACTGGTTGCACTGGATGCACTTGGTCTCGTCCCAGTGGGGAACGACCACGGCGACGCCGCGCTTCTCGTATGCGGAGGCGCCCAGCTCAAACTGGCCGTCGGCGCAATCGACGAAGGCGGAAACGGGCAGGCTGTCGCCGTCCATGCGATCGATGGGCTCGAGCAGGTTCTTGACCTGCTGGGCGATAGCGGACTTGGTCTCCTCGGAGAGCTCGACGGGAGCGGCATCCTCGGCGGTAGCCCAGTCGGCCGGAACCTCGAACTTACGGAAGGCGGTAGCGCCGGCATCGATGGCCTTGTGGTTGGCGTCGACGATAGCCTGGCCCTTCTTCATGTAGGACTTGGTCGCCGCGTCCTTCATGTACTGCAGGGCGTCCTCGGCGGGCAGGACCTTGGCCAGCGCGAAGAAGGCGGACTGGAGCACCGTGTTGGTGCGCTTGCCCATGCCGACCTTAGCGGCCAGGTCGATAGCGTCGATCAGGTAGACGTTGACGTTGTTGTTCGCGATGTAGCGCTTGGCCACGGCGGGCATGTGCTCGGCGAACTCCTCGTCGCTCCACTGGCAGTTGACCAGGAAGGTGCCGCCCGGCTTGACGTCGCGGACCATCTTGAAGCCCTTAACGATGTAGCTGGGGTTGTGGCAAGCGACAAAGTCGGCCTTGGTCACGTAGTACGGCGAACGGATCGGAGAATCACCAAAGCGCAGGTGCGAGACGGTGACGCCGCCGGTCTTCTTGGAGTCGTACTGGAAGTAGGCCTGGACGTACTTGTCGGTGTGGTCGCCGATGATCTTGATCGAGTTCTTGTTGGCGCCGACGGTACCGTCGCCACCCAGGCCCCAGAACTTGCACTCGATGGTGCCGGGGGCTGCGGTGTTGGGCGCATCCTCGGCCTCGGGCAGGCTCAGGTTGGTCACGTCATCGACAATGCCGATGGTGAACTCGCGCTTGGGCTCGTCCTTCTTGAGCTCCTCGAAGACAGCGAACGCGGACGCGGGAGGCGTGTCCTTGCTGCCCAGGCCATAACGGCCGCCGACGACCTTGATGCCCGTCTTGCCGGCCTCGTAGAGAGCGGAGACGACGTCCTGGTAGAGCGGCTCGCCGATGGAACCCGGCTCCTTGGTACGGTCCATGACGGCGATCTTCTGGACGGTCTCGGGGAGAACGTCGACGAAGTGCTTGATGGAGAACGGACGGAACAGACGAACCTTGACCAGGCCGACCTTCTCGCCGTGAGCGTTGAGGTAGTCGATGACTTCCTCAAGCACGTCGCAGAAGGAGCCCATGCACACGACGACGCGATCGGCATCGGGAGCGCCGTAGTAGTTGAACAGGCCGTAATCGGTGCCGAGCTTCTCGTTGATCTTCTTCATGTAGCCCTCGACGACGGCGGGAAGCTCGTCGTAGACCTTGTTGCAGGCCTCACGGTTCTGGAAGAAGATATCGCCGTTCTCGTGGCTACCGCGGGTGTGCGGGTGCTCAGGGTTGAGCGCGTGATCGCGGAAAGCCTGGACGGCGTCCATGTCGCACATCTCGGCCAGATCCTTGTAGTCCCACATGGCGACCTTCTGGATCTCGTGGCTGGTGCGGAAGCCGTCGAAGAAGTTAAGGAACGGGGTCTTGCCCTCGATGGCGGCAAGGTGAGCCACCGGCGAGAGGTCCATGACCTCCTGGACGTTGCCCTCGGCGAGCATGGCGAAGCCGGTCTGACGACAGGCCATGACGTCGGAGTGATCGCCAAAAATGTTCAGGGCGTGGGAAGCGACGCAACGCGCGGAGACGTGGAAGACGCCCGGGAGCTGCTCGCCCGCGATCTTGTACATGTTCGGGATCATCAGGAGCAGACCCTGAGAAGCCGTGTAGGTGGTGGTCAGAGCACCGGCGCCCAGCGAACCGTGAACGGTACCGGCTGCACCTGCCTCGGACTCCATCTCGACGACCTTGACCGGGGTGCCGAAGATATTCTTGCGACCCTGGGCCGCCCACTGGTCGACATGGTCGGCCATCGGGCTGGACGGCGTAATGGGATAGATTCCCGCTACCTCGGTGTACGCATACGAAACATATGCGGCCGCCTCGTTGCCGTCCATAGACTTAAACTTACGCGCCATATACCCCTCTCCTCTCATATAGGTATACAGGCCCCGGCGATCGCCGGGATGTTGGCGTGATGGGATTTACGCTGTTGCTTCCAATCATCTGGCAGGCAGGCTCAGCAGCAGGTACGTGGCGTGGAGAGAAGACATGCCGAGGCGAGGGGCAACTGATGCGCCCCACAGACCCGACCGCCCGTCTTGCACATGACCGAGCGCCGCAAAGGCCGCATGCCGGATGCTCCCGGGCACGCCCCGGCGATGGGAAGCGCCCGCAACGGAAATCCGCATGCGGGTTTATTGTACCCCGCCTTCAAGTGTAATTTCGACAAATATAGGCGGGCGGTAAAGGTTTACCTCGGGTGACCGCCAAGGGCCAAAATGGCCTCTCCATCCCCAGGCGACCGGCTCTGGCGCGCCAAGGAGTGTCCCCAGTCGGCAGAAAAGGAACGTCTCTATCTGCCGGCTAGAGAGCACCGAAGAGGATGGCGTAGGTAGTGGATTCGCCGAGCTTGAGCTCGTCGCCGGGATTGAGTTGGGCGGAACGGCCGGGCTCGACCTGAATGCAGACGCGCGTGGCCCCGTTTACCACCACGGTTCCGTTGGTGGACGACAAGTCCTCGACGTGCCAGATATTTTGAGCATCGCACCAGATATGGGCATGGCGGGCCGAGACATCGTCGCCGACGTCGGTAATATCGCCCTCGCCAGTGGCCAGCGCGCCAATCTCAACACCCTGCTCACTCGGCTGAATCCAGCGCGGGGCGCTCACGACAAAACTGTTTTGCACGCGCAGCAAGCCCAAGGGGTGCGCCGGGGCGGGTTCGCGTTCGCCCGCAGTCAGCGACATGCCAAGCGAACGCGGCGTGGAGGTGCCTCCGCCACAGGTCGCGTGCGCGTAGTCGATGGAATAGTTCACCGAGGACCGCACATCCGCCGAACAACCGACGGCGACAAACAGCACCAGCACGGCCTCGGCGCGCTCGGCGGGCATGAGTTCCGCCGCCTGGGACAGGCGATCGAGCGCGTTGCGATAGAGATTCGTGTCCTGGTGGCACTCTTCGAGCGCGCGTACCATCGGTTCACCTGCAGGACCGCACACCATATTGATCACAGCCGTGGAGTCCATGGGATTGCGCTGGCGCAGGGCCAGTTGCGACATAATACGCGCAGCCGAGGTACCGTATTCGGCAAAGTAGCGCTGCTGAAGCGTGCCGACCGGCGCGCGAACGATAAAGCGGGAAACCCAAGAGCGATCGGCGGCTCGGCTCTGCGGGCTGCGGCCGTCGGCGAGCGGACGGGACGAAAGCACCAAGCCGCACAGCTCGATATGGCTCAGATGCGCTGCGCGCTTAAAGATGTCAAACATGGCCCCGCATGGGGTGAGCTCAACTTGAGATGCCATGACCTAGGCCTCCTTGGTCGTAGAAATAGAATCGGACGATACTTCGACAGGTCCGCCAAAAGTACGGGCAGCTGCGGCTCCACCGGCAAGCGGAGTCGCCATCTGGGCTTTTGTGCGTCGCGGTGCCGAAACGGGAAGTTCAAAGGCAAAGCCCATCGCAAGCAAAAACCACGTAAGCGTATAGGTTGCAACCAGAGCGGCAACAAGGCCGCCCATCACGGCGCGTTGGGAAAATACGCTACATGCAGCCACAACCAGCACCGGAACCTCGCAGGCAGAAAGCGCAAGCACACCCTGCAGGAAGCCCGAGCGCCGATTGCGCGCAAGTGCCCCCGCGGTAACGCCGGCTATGCCTGGCAGCGCCAACGCCAGTGCGGCAATAATACCCGGTAGCGACCCAGACCACACGAGCGATCCCAAAGTCGCCGTCACGCGGGCGCCCGACGCCAGCAGCGCGGCCGAGACCACGACCACAGCCCAAACCACGCTGCAAACGACCGCCGCACCGATCATCGCCGCGCGACGAACCGCGCGGCCAGACGCATCCATGGGGCACGGCGTGAGCGGCTCGCCGCGGAGCGAACGACCGACATTTTGCGCATAGTGGTCACAAAACGCCGAGAGCGCCGCCTCGACCGCCGCCGGCTCGGGACGATCTTTTTGGTGGCTGGACAGACAGGCCATCACCACGTCGAACAGCTGGGCATCGACAAACGCCAGCGCATCGCGTAGCTCCTCGGAATCCGGCTCAAGCCCCAGCTGCTGGGCCTGCTCGGCCGCGGCGAGCGCCACATCGGGCTCACGACGAAGCAGCTGAGTCAAATCGCAACCGGGCGCATGGGCACCAATGGGATAGTCGGGCCGCGTGTCCATCTTGAGACGGTAGGGGCTGGCGATGTCACGCGTCTTTTTGCGCGAACCCGAGGTGCCCGAAGTGCTCGGCGCGGCTTCGTATGGCGCGACGCCGGCAATGAGCTCGTAAACCGTGCTTGCCGCGGCATAGACGTCAATCGCCGGCGACATACGCAAAGCGCGCAGGTCGGGAATATCGTCGGTGAGCATCTCGGGCGGAGCGTAGGCCACCGTCGCGCGACGCAGCGTGGCATAGCGCTCCGTAAACGACGCCTTGCCGCCGGTACCGGCCACGGCCGACGCAGGCTCAAGCGCCAGCGACGAGCCAAAGTCGATCAGGCACAGGTCAAAGGTGCCCTCGGCAAGCTGCCGGTCAAGCGGTAGACGCGCCGTGCGCACCATAATATTAGCGGGCGAGATATCGCGATGGACAAAGCCCTCGCCCACCAGACTCATACGGCAGAGCAGATCGAACAGGTCGCGACCCAGACGCGCCGCCACAAGCGGCGACAGGCGTCCGGCATCGTCCACGGCGAGTCGCGAACGCAAGCGGGCAAGCGTCTCGCCCTCGACCCATTCCATGACAATTGCAGGCACACCGTCGACCTCGCCCCAGCCATAGAGGCGGGGAAAGCCCTTAAGGCCCGAAAGGGCGCGATGGCATTCGTATTCCTCCCGAAACGCCGCCTTGAATTTGGCGACCAGCGCCTCGTGAGCGGCATCGTCGTCAAACTCATCGCGCGTCGGCAAGATGAGCTGCTTGAGTGCCACGGCCTCGCCTTGGGCGTTGACGGCACGCGTCACGCGGCCGATACCGCCACGGCGCATGGTGGCATCGTCGGCAAACAGCATCGTAAAACGACGCAGATAGGCAGGCAGTTCGTCCTGACCGAGCGCAATGGCCGGCTCAAACCCGTCGACACGCGCCAGGCGCAGGCCGACCATCGGATCGCGACCGAGCGATTGTGGCGTGGTGGATGCAAGATCGGTCATCATAGGGCAAGCGCCGCCACGTTATTGTTGAAGTTACCGAGCGCGACGTCATCATCGCCGTAATGGCCGACCCATTGACATAGGTTGGTGTAACAGCCCCACAGATTGGCATACTGCTGATACCACTTTGACCGGGGCGAGAATGTCTGACGACCGAACTCGGCTCGAATGACAAACATCTCCCCGACCAGGCTGTCGCACGGCCTGGGATCTCCCGTAGAGTTATAGGTCGAGACCACGTCATTGGCACGAGAAACATAGCCGTCGAGCATGTTGTACTTGGTCACAAGCCAACTGTGAATGCTCTCTTCCTCAGCAGCGGAAAGGCCACCGGAGTTTGCATCGTTGTCAGTGTTGCCGCTCGTCGAGCCGCCGTTTACAGACCCTCCGGTAGAGGAACCCGACCCAGAGCCGCCGCCCGAACTCGATGAATCCGAGCCGGAGCCAGAAGTATCCGAGCTACCGGGCTTTCCGGACTGTTGGGCGTCCTGTTCCTTCTGCTGCTCGACCTTATTCACCGTTGCCGCCACGCTATTGTTGGACAACCGATCGATGATCTTGGTGTTGGTGAGCACGATGGTTTTGCCATTGGCAAGCGTGACTTCGTTGTCCGGGGCCTCGGCGCCGTCCGCATCGTCGGTGCCAAACACAATATGCCCGACCACACTTGCCCAAGCATATCCAGTCGTGGTGCCCAGATCGCTTTTGACCTCATGCCCCACGCGCGGTTCGCGTGCGGCATGCGCCTGCATCATGGACGGCACGGTCATGCCATAGGCAGAAACGCCAGCTATGACCAGCACCAGCGAGCACGATAGCAGTGCGTACGCCCGCGGCACCAAGCCCAGTCGGCGTCGTATGCGCACCGCGGCGCCGCGCTTTGTCTGAGTGCCACCGGGCCGCATGCGTTCTCCTCCAACAAAAACACGCCGCTCGGGAGCGGCGCATTCATTCGAATCCATATTTGAGTGTATCAGCGAACCCAAAAGGTTGCGCAACGAATGGGCAAATTAAGGATGCGAGCGGAAGCATCCATGCGATAAGCGGATACGAAGCATCTTTGTTGCACAACAAACTCACAGTCGCACGGGGAAATTATGACTACCCCGTGCGTCGCGAGGAAAACATACGGCAGGAGCAGGCTCGCCACCTAAATCGCGCGACGGGCCTCGATGGCACGGCCAAGCGTAAGCTCGTCGGCATACTCCAAGTCGCCGCCCACGGGAAGGCCGCTTGCCAGACGCGACACCTCGACGCCCAACGGCTTGATGGTACGGGCCAGATAGCTCGCCGTGGTCTCGCCCTCGATGTTGGGGTTGGTGGCGATGATGACCTCATGGATATCCTCGTGGCCCAGACGCGCCAGCAGCTCGCGGATGTGCAACTGCTCGGGACCAATCTTGTCCATGGGACTGATCACGCCACCCAATACGTGGTAGAGACCGTGGTAGCTGCCCGTGCGCTCGATCGCCTGGACATCGCGCGGCTCGCCCACCACGCAAATGCGAGTGGTATCGCGCATCGGGTCCTGGCAGATGGAGCACTCGTCGGCCGTGGCGTAGTTAAAGCAGCGGCTGCAAAAGTGGACCTCCTGCTTGACCTCCAGGATGGCCTCGGCCAGGCGGCGCGCCTCCTCGGCGTCGGCCTCCAACAGGTAATAGGCGATGCGTTGGGCCGACTTGGGACCAATGCCCGGCAGACGGCCCAGCTCATCGAGCAGTTTTTGCAGACTGTGGTTGGCACTCATATATATGCGTGTCTTAGAACGGCATGCCCGGGATGTTGAGGCCGCCGGTGATGGCGCCCATCTGCTTGTTGGCGAGCTCGTTGACGCCGCGGACGGCCTCGTTGACGGCAGCCATGATCATATCCTGCAGCATATCGACGTCCTCGGGATCGAGCGCATCGGGATCGATGGTGAGGTTGACGAGCTCCATCTCGCCGTTAACGGTCACCTTGACCATGCCGCCGCCGGCAGAGGCGTCGACGGTCTGGGACTTGAGGTTCTCCTGCGCGGCGGCAAGCTGCTCCTGCATCTTGCGAGCCTGCTTCATCATCTGCTGCATGTTCATACCGGCCATGATGGCTCCTTTACGTGCGGCCGCACGCCGAGCTGCAAGGGCAGCCGGAGCACGGCGGGGCTTTCAAACTCAAAAATCGTACCACGGCGCGCGGCGAGAGAGCGGGGCGGACGTGTTACCTCAGTCGATATACATGTCCTCCAATACAAACCGCACTCAAAGATTATGCAAGGTCGAATTATGCAAGGTTGCATAATATCGCACACTCAATCTAGTAGAGCCGAATCCGGCATTTCATGTGCGCCACTAAATAGCTAAATGCCGAACCGCTGCTCGAGGCGGCGCACATGGCGGCAGGGTATAATTTGATTGCCATAGATAGTAATTTGGAGGTGCCCCATGAATGCCCCCAACGCGCTCCAAAACATCCGCTCAAAACACCCCGTTGCATATGTGGTTCTCTATCTCTTTGTCGGCTGGGCATTGCTGGTTGTCATCACCCATGCCATAGCTTTTGGAGCAGAACTGCTGATAGCCAGCTCGGACCAGCCCGTCGTCAAATGGGAGACGACCGATGAGTGCACCGACGGAACCCGAACCGTCTACTACAACAGCCCGTCCCTCTATCAAGAGTTCAAGGTCAAGATAAAGGACTTCAAGATTGTCGATGCCGAGCTTGGCGTTTATTTGGCAATCGGAGCAACCATTAACGCCGAGCAAGTCGAGTACACGGACAGCCATGCGACGTATCGTATCGACCTCAGCATCCTAGGCCGACCGTCACGCACCTGTCTGCTCAAATGCGACATACGCGGCACCACACTACACATGTCCGAAATACAGATGCGCCCGGACAAGGGGTCCTCTTCTTGAGTAGTATACCCGCCTGCGCAGCTACTCCACCGGCTTGAAGATGGTGGCCTGGCCAAAGACGCTGCGGATGAGGGCCTTGGCCTCGTCCTCGGTCTGCGGGATGCTCGGGGCTGCGCCCTGATGGCCGAAGGGGCTGCCAGCACCGGGATTGGATTCCCAGGGAGCGGCGGGGACGTCGTCGTTTGCAGAGGCTGCGGGTGCCACAGCAGCGGCCTTGGTCGCGGACGCCGCACCCGGCACGTCGAACGGGGGCAGATCGTCCCCGCCGGCATCGGCAGCAAAACCACCGACCATAGCATCGTCGTAGGGCACCTGCTCGGATTCCCATGGCGCAGCCTGCGCAGGCGGCTGAGCCATGGGGACGGACGCGCGCTCGGGCGCTCGGGGCGCGGGCTCGGTCGGGAGCTTGCCCGTGGCAGGAGCACCGGCAGGGTTGTCGGAGCGCAGCCAAGGGGCCTTGGCCAGGTCGGATGACTTGGGCGCAGGCGCGGCAGCGGACTTGGGCGCGGGGATCGGAGCAGCCGGTTTGGGCGCAGCGGGTTCAGGCGCCGACGGGGTCGGTGCCGCTACCGGCGCCGCTTTTGGCTGCGTCGCGCTGGCGCTCGAGGATGCAGGGGGCACCGAGGACACGGGTTGCGGGTCCGCAGATACCGCAGCCCGTGCAGATGGAGAATGCTCCTCATGTTGAGGAGCCGGCGTGCCACCCCCATCCAGGACATAGTCGACGGTACGACGACCGAAGACCGCGCAGACCGTCGGCAGGACCACCGACTGCGTATCGGCGCGACCGAGCATCTTGATGGCAAAAGTCGAACCCGCGGGGAACGAGACCGTGAGCTTGGAGCCGTCGTCGGCCGTGGCGCGGGCGTTGAGCAAAAGCCCTGCGTAGGAGGCCTGACGAGCCTTGACGCGCTCGACGACCTCGGCCCATTTGCGCTGGAGCTCGCCGGCGTCCTCAACCGCGGGGGTCTCGGCAGCACCGGCGGCGGCAACCTGGGCGGCGTTGTTGGGCTGGGGCTTAGGTGCCGGAGCGGTGGCAGGCGCGGGGGCCGCAACGGGCTGAGGCGCAGGCGCTGCAGGCTTGGAGGCTGACACGGACGCAGAACGGGGCGCAGGCTGGGCAGTCGGAACAGCAGCGCCGCGGTCCCAAGGCATGCCACCCTGGCGCGCGGACGTAGCAGCAGGGGCAGCGGATGCCGCCGGAGCAGCAGCACGAGCGCCCGAAATGAGCGTCGGCTGCTGGGCAGCAGCGGGTACGGATGCTGCAGGCGCGGCGGCCTGAGCAGCAGCCACGCTCGCCGGCACGGCGCCGTTGGCAACCATGGCCTCCAGACGCGCCACGCGCTCGGCCAATGCCTCAATCGTTAAATCAGCCTCGGGACGCGCCAGACGCGTGCAGGCAATCTCGAGCACCAGGCGCACGTCGCTCGCGCCCCTCATCTCCAGTGCGGCATCGTCGAGCACCGTCAGCACGCGGGCCAGGCGGTCGGCAGGATGCTCGCCAAAGGCAGCGGCCTCGGCAGCAAGCGCCTCGGCCTGCTCCGAGCCGCCCTCAAACAGCTCGGCACGGGCACCGGCAACGCAGGCAACGTACACGTCACGCACATGCGCCACCAGGTCGCGCGTCAGCTCAAGCAGGTCATTGCCCTCCTCGACCTGCACACGAATCAGTCCATAGAGCTCGGCAACATCGCGATCGGCAATGGCGCGGGAAAACTCGCCCAGGATCTGGTCCGAAACCTCGCCCAAAAGCGAGCGGGCGTCGTCCGCATGCACAGAACCGTTGCCAAAGACGCTCAGCTGCTCCAGCGTGGACAGCGCGTCGCGCATGCCGCCCTTGGCATGGCGCGCCACGATAGCCAGCGCCTCGTCGTCGTAATCGAAGCCCTCCTGCTCGCACACGTATGCCAGGCGGCGCTCGATATCCTCGTTGCCGATGCGATGGAAATCGAAACGCTGGCAGCGCGAGAGGATGGTCTCCAGAATCTTTTGCGGGTCGGTGGTGCACAGCACAAAGATCACGTGTGCCGGCGGCTCCTCAAGCGTCTTGAGCAGCGCGTTGAACGCCGCCGTCGTGAGCATGTGGACCTCGTCGATGATATAAATCTTGTACTTGCCGCGCACTGGGGCAAAGTTGACGGAGTTGATGATCTCCTCGCGCACGTTGTCCACGCCGGTACGGCTTGCGGCATCGAGCTCGTAGACATCCGGGTGGTTGCCCTCGGCGATGAGCTCGCACTCCTCGCAAGTACCGTCGGGCATGCAGCCGCTTGCACCCTCGGCGCGCGCCGCCTCGGCATTGCGGCACAGCAGCGCCTTGGCCAGAATGCGCGCCATGGTGGTCTTGCCCGTGCCGCGCGGTCCGCAGAACAGGTAGGCGTGGGACAGGCGCCCCTCGGTGATGGCGTGCTCGAGCGTCGAGACGATATGTTGCTGGCCCACCACGGAGTCGAAGGTGAGCGGGCGATACTTTCGGTACAACGATTCCATGGGTGCTCCCCCGGGTATACTGAGTCTTGTTGCCGCGGCGGCCATGCGGTCGCACGGCATACTGCATTCCATAATACCCGTACGGCGAGCCCGCCGCGATAGGAGTCCAAAGAGCATGGCAGACGCAGAGAGCAACCTCGTCCCCTCCGAAGCAGCCGACCAGGTCGAGGTCGCGCTCGAGGAGCAGGCCGCAGCCGACGACGGCATCCTGTACCTCAACGAGTACCAGTACGAAAACGACCTGGTCACCGACTTCGCCCGCCTGGTCGCCTCGCCCAGGCGTCGCGGCTCGCTGTATGTCGCCGCGGCAATTGCCGCGCTCATCGGCATCGGCATGCTGGTGGCCGGCGGCAACTGGATCAAGTTTGGCGTCGTCCTGATCGTGTTCGGCGCCTTTTTGGCCTGGTGGAGCAAAAACCTGCACCACACCCTCGCCCGCGACTTTATCGACGCCGTTGAGGCCGACGAGTCCATGGGTGGCCGCTATCGCCGCGTCGCCGCCAACGAGGACGGCCTGATGGTTTGGGGCAAGAGCGGCAAGTCACAGTTCTTCCCGTTTGAAAAGCTCGACCACGTGCTCGACGGCGAGCGCATCTTTGTGGCCATGTTCGCCGACCAGGGCGTGACGATCCCTAAGGACACCTTTGTCCGCGGCGATGCCGAGCAGTTCGGTCCCTTCCTTAAGGCGCGCATCAACAAAAAACTCCGCATCGAGACCAAGAAGAAGAAAACGAAGGCCGAGAAGGCCGCCGCCGAGGCCAAGCAGGGCGACAAGCCCCAGGAGACCAAGCGCAAGCAGAAGAAGAACAAGAAGAAGCGCTAAGGCCAAGCCAGACAGGCAGCCTCGCATCCCGCTATCCTCCCCATGCACCCGAGCGTGCTACACTAGCAGCATCTATGCCACCGCGAACGGCTCGGCTCCGCGCCCGCCACTCGCAAACGAACTTTAAACGCACGAGGGTTGGCCATGCCGCTTTTCTCGCAACATACCGCCCGGTTCTCGCCGGACGTTCCTTTGGAGGGCACCAGCTCTCGCGAGCTGCTCAAGCGGTACCAGCCGCTCGAGACACTTGCGACCGGCGGTTTTGGCTCCATCGAGATCTGCCGCGACACGCACCTGCGCCGCCGCGTCGCCATTAAGCGCATCCCCCTTATCAACGGTGCCGGCATGCCCGCCAGCGACATCATGGATGTCCTGCGCGAGGCGCACACTGCCGCCATGCTTCAACATCCCAATATCGTGCAGGTCATCGACTTTACGCACGACACAGCCTATGCCTACCTGGTTATGGAATATGTCGATGGCATGTCGCTGGCCGAGTTTTTGCACCGCGTGGACGGCCACTCACTTACCTTTGACGAGGCCGCGGCCATTGCCGACGCCCTGGGCCAGGCGCTCACCTTCGCCCATAGTAATGGCGTACTCCACCTGGACATTAAGCCCGCCAACGTGCTCATTGACCACTCGGGCAATGTAAAGCTCACCGACTTTGGCATGGCGCGACTGTCGTCCGCCGGTGGCTTTGGCGGCTCGCGCGGCGGCACCATCGGCTACATGCCGCCCGAGCAGCTCGATATCGAGACCGGCACGGTCGACGAGCGCGCCGATGTCTTTGCCCTCGCCTGTGTGATCTACGAGGGCCTGTGCGGCAGCGCTCCCTTTATGGCGGCCACGCCCGCCGACTCGCTCGACCGCATCATCGGCGGCGCCACCTATCCCAGCGAGCTGATACCACACTTCCCCCCGGGAGCCGAGGCCGCGCTCATGAGCGCGCTCTCCCCCATGCCGCAGGACCGCCCCAGCAGCATCGAGGCATTTTGCGACCAGCTCCTTGCCGGTCTGGGCAGCGTACGCGAGGGCCGTCGCAGCCTGGAACAAATGGTTGGCGAGCTTTCGGATGACGAGCAGGAGCTCGACGATATCGAGCCGTCGCACTACGAGGACGACGCCATCGAGGTCGACCCCGCACTCGGCTGGGCGGGCACGCGCTGGAGCCATGCGCGCGACTACACCATGCGCGCTATCTCGGCGCTAGCGTGCGGCACCTTTAGCTTTTTGCTGATGCAAACGGCCGGAGTCGCGGCGCTTCCCGGCCTGGTCATTGCGGCTATCGCGATCGGAGCGGCGGCTGGCCTGGCCCCCCAGATTGGCTCGGCCATCTCGGCTGTGGGCTTTTTGGTGCTCATGGCCAACGCCACCATGCAGGCGCAGGGCATCCTGTCGATGTTGCCGGTCGCGGTGATCTTTGCCGCTGCCATGTCCGGTTGGTGGATCGCCTGGGGTCGCACCGAGGCTGCCGCGAGCGCCGCACTCACCTGTGCACTCGCGCTTGGCTGTCTGACCGGCAATACCTTCCTGGCAGCTGGGGTCGCCGCCGGCGTCGCGTCATTTTGGCTCGGCCCGGCAAGCGCCGCCGCGGCAACGGGCATGGGCGCGCTTTTTGCCCGCCTGGCGACAGTCGCGCTTTCAGCCGGAGGCGTGCTGGGGCTCGGTAACGTTGCCGCAGCGCTGGGAGACCCGCTCCTTTGGGCTGCCTTTGGGCTGGCCGCGGCAACTGCCGCAGCGTCATCCGCGCTGCTCAATGCCCATGCCAAGCGTGCCAATCAGGGCTCAAACCTTGCCGCAATCGCCGCAATCGCTGTCACCGGCATCGGCTGCGCAGCGGCGTCCTGTCTTGCACACCATATGGAAATTGCCAGCCTTGCAGCCGCGGTCATCGCCAAGGCGGCGGTTGCGGGAATCCTATCCTCTATAATCGTTGGGATATGCCTATATTTGCTCGGATACCAAAGAACCTATACGGAGAGTGATCTTTCGTGAACTTCCTGAACATCTTCGAGGACCACGTGGCCGGCATCTTCGGTGCCACCCGTGCCCCGTTCTCCTTTAAGAAGCTTGCCAAGCAGGCCGCTCGCGACATGGAGGATCAGACTCTGGTGATCAACGGCGTCAACACGGCGCCGGCACTCTATACCATCCTGATCGCCGCCGACGACGATCCCATGCTCGCCCCGTTCTACCCCGAGCTTTCGCGCGAAGTCCGCGAGTTTGTGAAGGCGCAGGCCGAAAAGCGCCGCTATGTCTTTGTCGGCGAGCCCCTCGTGCGCTTTATGATCGATCCGCAGCTGCGCGCCGGCAAGTTCTCGGTCTTTGCCGAGAACGTCGATGCCCCCACGCTCGGCCGCCTGTACGAAGAAGAGCGCGCCTATCAAAACGGCCTGGGCCAGAACAACTCCGCGGCAAGCCGTGCCGCCAGCGCCCCGCGCGCCGGCCAGCAGCAGTTTGCTGCCCCGCAGCAGCAGCGCCCCGCCGCCATGCCCCAGCAGCAGCCGACGCCTCGCGCCGCCGCCCCCGACCCGCTTGCCGTAGCAGATCCCTTCGCGCCTAGCGTCCCCGACCCAGCCGCTCCTATCCCGGTGCCGCAGACCGTCTCGCGCGACGCGCTTGCCGGCATGGGCGGAGCCGCCGCGACCGGTGCCGCCGTGGGCCTAGGCGCTGCAGCCGGCATCGCCTCCAACATGGCGAGCACTCGCGCCCCGCAGCGCCCGCTCGCCCAGCTCGTCGACGTCGTGAGCGGCGAGAGCCATAGCATCACCTCCGCACAGGTGACCATCGGTCGCGAGCGCTCAGTTTCCGACATTGCCCTGCGCGACCCCAACGTGTCGCGCCGCCACGCCCAGCTCACCTTTACGGGCTCGGATTGGTCGATCGAGGACCTCAATTCCACCAACGGCACGCTCGTCAACAACCGCCGCATTACGCGCTGCCCGCTGCGCAACGGCGATCTGCTGACGTTTGGCCTGAGTACCTTTGAATTTAGGGGATAGTCGCTTATGAACATCGATATCGTCCTTTTTGCAGGCCGCATCGTCTTGGTCGCCCTGCTCTATATCTTCCTGTTCGCCGTCATGAAGACCGGCGTGGGACTTGTGCGCGGGCAGCGCCGCGACTCGGCTATCTGGACGATTGATGTGGACAAGGGTCCGCGCGGTATCCGCGGCATCCACGTAGACATGCTCGGCCCCGTCATCGTCGGTCGCTCGCCATCTTCGGACATCTGCATCAACGAACCGTTCGTCTCGGCCTCGCATGCGCGCTTTTCGCTGCAGGGCCCGGCGCTCATCATCGAGGACCTCAACTCGCTTAACGGCACGCTCGTCAACGGCCGCCAGCTCGTGGAGCCCGCGACGCTGCGTGAGGGCGACGAAGTCCAGATTGGCGACGTGGTCATGAAGGTGAACCGTCGATGATCGACGAGGAGAACAAGTCCGCAACTATGACCGAGGCACCGGCCGCCGCCACAGCTGCGCCGGCCCACGCCGCTCCGGCGGGCTCCGCACCCGTGGAACCCGAGGACACCGTGTTCTCCCTGCCTCTTTCGCATGTAACGCATGATATTTCGGATCTCGCCGATAACGAGGACGAAGAGGATGCCGTAGCGGCGCCCATCGGCGCACATGCTGCGGAACAGCCCACAGCGCCCGAAGCAACCCCGGCGCCGGCTCACTTTGCAGAGCCCGTCGCCGCGGCAATCAACGAGAGCGCTGCGGTGTTTGCGGCACCCGAGCCCGCCGCGCCGGCGTTTCCCATGGCCCCGGCATCCGAGGTTGCGCCCGCGTCTACGCCGGCGCCCGAGCCTATAGACGTCAGCCCGCAAGACGACGAGTCGACCGCCCGCATGTCCGAGGAGCCCGACTCCCCGGACACCAGCGATTCCGAATCAAATGCCGAGACCGACACCGTCTCTCCCGGTGACACAGCCGAGATCGACGTTGCCGCCGTTGAGGCCAAGCTCAAAGACCCCGGCTCGACCATGAGCTTTGAGCCCCTGACCGAGGAACGCATCGAGACCGACTCGACCTATGATGCCGGCACCACCACGCAACTCATGTGGGGCGCCCGCTCCGACGTTGGCTGTGTGCGCCCGCACAATGAGGATTCCTACCTGGTGCAGTCGCCGCTCTTTTGCGTATGCGACGGCATGGGTGGTCACGCCGCCGGCGAGGTAGCCTCTTCCATCGCCGTCGAGACTATAGCCAAGACGGCCCCACAGTCCGCCGACGCAGCACGCCTGGCCGCAGCCGTCGAGGCAGCCAACGCCGCCGTAATCGAGGCGGCCCTGGACGGCCTGGGCAAGCCCGGCATGGGCTGCACAGCCACCTGCGCCTATATCGAAAACGATACGCTCGCCATCGCCCACGTGGGCGACTCGCGCGCCTACCTGCTCCACGAGGGCACGCTCATCCGCGTGACCCGCGACCACTCCTACGTGGAGGAGCTCGTGGACGCCGGCGAGATCACGGCAGACGAGGCTCGCGTCCACCCCAACCGTTCGGTCATCACCCGCGCACTGGGCTCGGACCCCGCCATGTATGCCGACCACTTCACTCTGCATATCGAGGAAGGCGACCGCCTGATCCTGTGCTCCGACGGCCTTTCGAGCATGATTCCCGATAGCGATATCGAGAACATCGCCACGCAGTCCTCAACCGCGCAAATCTGCGTCGACAACCTAGTGGACGCGGCGCTTGCCGCCGGCGGCCACGACAACGTGACCGTAGTAGTCGTTGACCTGGTTGACGATGGCGTCACGCGCGAGGCGCAACGCGTGCGTCGCCGCAACGTTACTATCGCCGCCATCCTGGCCCTCGTCTTTGTGCTGGCAGCTGGCATCTGGGCCTACACGGGTGTCACCGGCTCGTACTACCTGGGTACCTACCAGGGCAATGTCGCCGTCTGGCGCGGCCTGCCCGGCAAGCCACTCGGACTCAAGCTCCACTGGCTCGAAAGCGAAACCAGCATCAAGCTGTCCGACCTGCCCGAAGACACGCAAAACCGCCTCAAGGCGGGCATTCCGCAAACAAGTGTCGACGATGCGCAGGACACGATATCCAAGTACCGCCACCAGATCGACGAGGAGCAGACCCGCCAGGTGATCGACGCGCAAACGATTCGCGACAACACCAATCAGGGATCGACCTCCGAATCAGATTCCGAGAAAACCGCCGAACAGTCCGCCGAGGCCGAAGCCTCCGATAAGAATTAGAAAGGGAGTGCCGCTTATGAGTCGCCGCAACACCGAGCTGCTCTTGCTCATCGCCTCGGCGTTCCCCGTCATCCTGCTGTATGCGATGTACGTCCTCACCGCGGGCGCTGCCATCTCCTTTGAGACGCTCGCCGTACCGATCGGCCTCTTTGCCGCCTTTGCCGCGGCCCACATTGCCGTGCGCATCTTGGCGCCCGGTGCCGACCCCGCCATCCTGCCCATCGTATTTATACTTTCGGGCATCGGCATCACGTTCGTGACGCGTCTCGCCCCCGCTCTCGCCATCTCACAGCTCATCATCCTGTTTGTCTCGGTGGCGCTCATGGTGGGAACGCTTGCACTAGTCAAAAACCTCGACGTGGTCATGCGCTACAAGTACACCTTTGGCATCATCGGTATCATTCTGCTGATGCTGCCTATCTTTATCGGCACCACGATCTCGGGCTCCAAGCTGTGGATTCGCATCGCGGGCTTTACCATCCAGCCCGGCGAGTTCGCCAAGGTCTTTATCGTCCTGTTCCTGGCCGGCTACCTAGCCGAGAACCGCGAGCTGCTCTCCATCTCCAACCGCAAGATCTTGGGCTTTAAGATCCCTCGCCTGCGGCTGCTGCTGCCGCTGTTTGCCGTGTGGGGCGTGTGCCTGCTCGTCGTCGTCTTCGAACGCGACCTGGGTTCGGCCGTGCTGTTCTACACCATCTTCTTGCTGATGCTCTACGTTGCCACGGGGCGCTTTTCGTATGTCGTTATCGGCCTTGCGCTCTTAGCCGTCGGAGCCGTGGGCGCCTACAAGTTCCTGTCGCACGTTCAGGTGCGTTTCCAGGTTTGGGTCGATCCGTTTAAGGACGCCCAGGGCCAGGGCTACCAGATCGTCCAGTCGCTCTTCTCGCTTGCCGATGGCGGCCTGGTCGGTGTTGGCATCGGCAACGGCATGGCCAACAACATCCCTGTCGTCGAGTCCGACTTTATCTTCTCGGCCATCGGCGAAGAGATGGGTCTTTTGGGCGGCGGCGCCGTGCTCATCCTGTTTATGCTCTTTGCCGTGCGTGGCCTCACCACGGCTGCCCGCGCTAAATCCGACCTCGCCGCCTTTAGTGCCACAGGCCTTACGGCCGCCATCAGCTTCCAGGCCTTCTTGATCGTCGGCGGCGTAACCCGCCTGATCCCGCTGACCGGCGTCACCCTGCCCTTTATGAGCCAGGGCGGCTCCTCTCTGCTGGCGAGCTTTATCATCGTCGCGCTCCTGCTGCGCGCCGGTGACGAGGCGACCGGACGCGAGGCCGAGCTTACCGGCACCGGCACCATGGCCGCCATCACCGATAATCAGGTCGCATCTGCCGCCGCCCCGACGGGCACGCGCTTTGCCACCTCGTCTTCCTACGGCAGCGGCAGCCATTCCATCGGCTCGCGCATGCGCCGTCGCCTGCTCGACACGCCTGAATCCGGTGTGCTCGGCCGCGTTGCGCTCGCCAGCCGTCTAACCCGTGCGGTGCTCGCCTTTACGGCGCTGTTCGCCATCCTTATCGGCAACCTCACCTATGTCCAGGTCATCAAGGCCAAGGACTATCAGGACATGCCGACCAACAACCACACCATCGCCCGCTCCAAGTACATCCAGCGCGGTTCCATCATCACGTCCGACGGCGTGACGCTGGCCGAGTCGCTGCAGCAGGAGGACGGCACCTACGTACGCTCCTACCCCAACGGTAACCTGGCAGCGCACGTGGTTGGCTACGTGAGCCAGCAGTATGGCACCACCGCCATCGAGAGCGTCATGAACGATACGCTCACCGGCTCCAAGGATTACTCCAGCTGGAACAACGCCATCGCGTCGCTCGCGGGCCAGACCCAGCCGGGCAACACTACCAAGCTCACCATCGACTCGCGCATCCAGACGGCTGCCGAGCAGGCGCTCAAGGGCTTTAAGGGCGCTGTGGTGGTCATCGACCCGCGTACCGGCGCGGTGCTCGCATGTGCCAGCTCGCCCACCTACGACAACACCAACATCGATGCCCTGCTGCAGACGGGCGGCGGCGAGGACGGCTCCATGTACAATCGCGCCATGGACGCGCTGTACACGCCGGGCTCAACGTTTAAGGTCGTTACGCTTTCCGCGGCACTCGAGACCGGTACCGCCAGCCTTACCAGCACCTACCAGGCGCCCAGCTCCATGGACATCGGCAACGCACCGGTCACCAACTATGCCAACGAGAGCTACGGCACCATCAGCCTGCAGCAGGCCTTTGCCGTGTCCTCCAACGTCGTCTTTGGCCAGGTGGCAAACGAAGTTGGCGCAAACACGCTCGTGCAGTTTGCCAACGCCTTTGGCTACGGCCAAAAGCTCGGCCAGGACCTGACCTCCGCGGCCTCCATCATGGCCGACCCGTCGCTCATGACCGAGTGGGAGACCGCCTGGGCCGGCGCCGGCCAGCCTGTCGGCATGGACCACACGCCCGGCCCGCAGACCACCGTCATGCAAAACGCCGTGATTGCCGCCGCCATCGCTAACAGCGGCGTGGTCATGGACCCGTACTTTGTAGCCCAGGTACTTGCCCCGGACGGAACCGTGGTCAAGACCACGCAGTCCCGCTCGCTGGGTCAGGCCGTCAGCTCCGCCACGGCCGACCAGGTCAAGCAGGCCATGCTTGCCGTCGTCCAGTCCGGCACCGGCACCGATGCCCAAATCCCCGGCGTCAAGGTCGCCGGCAAGACCGGCTCGGCCGAGACTGGCGGCACCAACGTCAACTCGATGTTCGTTGGCTTTGCACCTTACGATTCACCCACGGTCGCCATCTCGGTGGCCTTGGAGGATTACGACAAGCATGACGTCAAGGCCGCCAAGATCGCCGGTATCGTCCTGACCGCGGCGCTTGCCGCACAGGGAGCGTGATGCCCATGATCGAATCGGACACCCGAGGCGCGCCGCGGCCGAAGAGTTAGCGGCAACGCGCCACACGGCCCCAGCGGCCACATCGTAGGTACTACACACATCGTTGAGCGAATAGTTATGTTAGGAGCAGGAATGGAACAGAGGGTCCTCGGGGGAAGATACCTCCTCAAGGATAAGGTGGGAACAGGCGGCATGGCGACCGTCTACCGTGCACAGGACCAGGTCCTCGACCGCACGGTAGCCGTCAAGATTATGCTGCCGCAGTATGCCGGCGACGCAACCTTCGCCGCACGCTTTAAGCAGGAGGCCCAGGCAGCAGCCGGTCTCTCCTCCCCCTATATCGTGGGCGTCTACGATTGGGGCAAGGACGGCGACACCTATTACATCGTCATGGAGTACCTGCGCGGCACCGACCTTAAGAGCGGCATCAAGAGCCACGGCGCCCTCGACCCCAAGAAGGTCGCCCAGATCGGCTCGCAGATCAGCTCCGCGCTTTCGGTCGCCCACAAGCACGAGATCATCCACCGCGACATTAAGCCGCAGAACATCATGGTGCTGCCCGACGGCAACATCAAGGTGATGGACTTTGGCATCGCGCGCGCCAAGAACAGCCACCTCACGCAAGACAACAACGTGCTGGGAACCGCCCACTACGTCAGCCCCGAGCAGACCCGCGGTCAGGACCTCGGCCCCACCTCGGATATCTACTCGCTGGGCGTCGTGATGTACGAGTGCGCCACTGGCCGCGTTCCCTTTGATGGTGACGACGCTATCTCGGTCGCACTCAAGCAGGTCAACGAGCTGCCTATTCCGCCGAGCCAGATCAACTCCGGTGTCGACGCCGACCTTGAGCGCATCATCCTCAAGTGCATGGAGAAGGACCCGGCAAACCGCTTCCAGACCGCCGACGAGCTGCGTCAGGTGCTCAACAGCTACCTGTCGGGCCGTGCCGTCAACGTCTCGGAGCCCACGCGCATCATCGGTGCCCCCGGTGAGCTGGGCGCCACCAAGACTCGCGAGCTTTCCGATCAGACGCGCGCCATGGTGCGTCCCGTCTCGGGCGTGAGCGGCCAGAATACTGCCCGTAGCTCGGTTTCGGGCTCCACCGGCTCCTACGAGGTCGAAAAGCCCAAATCCAACAAGAACAAGATCATCGCCGCCGTGGTGGCAGCCGTTGCCGTCATCGGCATCGTGGTGGCCTTTGCCACAGGACTCTTTGGCGGCGAGCAGGTCACCGTGCCCGATGTGCTGGGCAAGGACCAGCAGACTGCCGTCGAGCTGATCAAGGAAGCCGGCCTCGAGGTCGGCACCATCGACCAAAGCTACAACGACGATGTCGACGAGGGCAAGGTCGCCGAGCAGACGCCCAATGGCAACACCAAGAAGACCAAGGGCACCAAGGTGAACCTGGTAATCTCCAAGGGCCCCAAGCCCTCCGAAAAGGTTGAGGTTCCCAAACTTGTCGGCCTGACCAAGGACCAAGCAGAAGCCGCACTGGCAAGCGTTGGCCTGAAGGGCAACGCCTCCGAGGAGGCCAACGAGGCTGATGAGGGCCAGGTCTTTGAGCAGGGCACCGAAGCCGGTAAGGAAGTCGCGAAGGGCACGACCATCTCGTACAAGGTCTCGAGCGGCCCGGATACCACGTCCGTCCCCGATCTGACCGACATGACCGAGGCCCAGGCGCGCAACGCCCTCGATATGGCAGGCTTTGGCGTCGACGTTAGCTACCAGGAGAACGACTCGGTTACCGAGGGCACCGTGATCAGCTGGAACCCCAGTGGCAAGCAGAAGCCCGGCGCCACGATTACCGTCGTCATTGCCAAGAAGTCCGGCAAGGCCAGTGTTCCGGGCAACCTGTACGGCAAGAGCATCTCCGCCGCCGTCACCGCGCTCAACAACGCCGGTTTCTATAACATCGGCTTCTGTGACCAGAACGGCAATCCCGTAAGCGGTAACGAGGATGCCACCGTTACGGGCGTCTCCCCCACCGGCAAGCAGTCCACCGACAGCACGATCACGCTAACAGTCGCACTTTCTGGCTCGGGCTCTGACTCTGGCTCGGGCACGGGTGACGATTCCGGTACGAACAACTAGTCGCCACCCCACCGCTCATCACGGCTTTCGCCGCAAACATATTCGCTCACAGGCGCCCGCTTGCTCCCCCCAGCAAGCGGGCGCTTTCTTTATCTGAAGCAGCGAATACTACGGCATGCCTTAAACCAAAAGAGCCCGGCACCGTAACGGTACCGGGCTCGATATTCCTCTGGTGCCCCCGGGCGGATTCGGTAGTGTCGAGAAAGTTGGTGTAAGGGCCCTTGCGGCCCCTGTGTCCGATATCCGGAATCAGTTGATATCCTAGGCCGCCTCCACGCTGTCGGCAAGTTCCAGGCTGGATTCGATCATCTTCCTGGCCGCCTTCTCCAG
>DBFRVO010000032.1:0-23173 GCA_048503295.1 Collinsella aerofaciens
AACTCTCGACAGGAATGAAGCAGCAGGTAAAGCTTGCCATGGCGATATCGACCGATTGCCCGTACCTCATCCTCGATGAACCGCTGAACGGCCTCGATCCGGGTAAGCGGAAAACCTCCTGCGACGCAATACGCAGCGAAGCGGCGCGGGGACGCAGCGTGCTCATTTCAAGCCATCTACTCGACGACCTGGCAGACCTCACCGACTCGTTCTACTTCATCGAGTCCGGCACGCTCGTGAAAAAGACCGAGTCGTCCTCGCAGACGCTCAAGCAGGAATACCTCGATACATACGAGGGAGGTGAATGACATGATAGGCAAGAGCTATGCAAAGATAGCGATTGTTGGCTTTGTCCTTTGTCTTGCAATGGTGCTATGTGCATCATTTGCGAGGTTTAGGTCCGAGCAGTCGTTCATCGATGGCGCTGAAAACGGTTTTGGCATAGACGGGATGTATGTCAACGATGGCGCGACCAAGCCGTCTATGGCGATTCTTGCAGGCGAAGATATGGAATGGCAAATCTGTAATGACGATGGCTCTTGCATGAGTGGTCGTTTGGCCGCAACGAGCGACCCGAATTCGTTCGATCTTCTCGACAATGATGGATCGGATTGCGGTTCAGTTCACCTGTCGTATGCATCACGAGACGGGATGGACGGCATTCTCTACGTCTCCCATGAGACTGGCGATTTCAAGATGCGCAGGACTAACCGAGTGCCGGCTTTTATCGAGGAGTGAGAATTCCCGGCGGTCTGCCGATCAGGCCGCCGGGGTATCGAACCCCGCATTCATCCGTACACACACGGATGAATGCGGGAAGTGTCCGGATGAAGTTGATAATCAAGGAAACAATGCCGTTCTGCCTGGGACGGCTTTAGTCTGGACTTTAACTACAACATCGCGATCGACACTTATCAGCTCGCGCGACGCGCATGGCCAAATCTCGGACGCTGGTGCATGGAGGACCTTCGAGATTTACTGTACATCCAAAACGACGACGCACGCCGCGTGCTCGCCGACTGCGAAGACGAGATGGCTGTCTACAATGCGATCAGAAACAGCGTGAAGTCCGGAGAGCTTTCTGTGAAACCGCCGCGCCGTCGCGCGAGCCGACCGGGCAACCCGGGCAATCTGGTCCCGGCTTTCCCGGTCGTATTCCTACGATATCGCCCCTAAATCACCAATGTGTCAGATAAAGAATGATGCAATGGCTGTGATCACGCCTACGGCGGACGCAACGACTGCGCCTTTTTTCCTCTCCTTTAGTCCGACGATTAGGGTTGCCGTAAAGTAAAGGGCGGAAATGCAGTCTATGGCAAGCAAAACGAGTTCCTTGGGCGGTTTCAGCAAAAGGTCGCTAGCAAAGAGTAATGCAAGCAGGGCAAAGCCGATTGTGGTCAAGTATCTCGATTGGTTTTGCGACAACATGGCAACTTCCTTTCAGAACATGCAAGTGAAAAGTCGGTACGATGTCATTGCGGTTGCAAAAAAGCCGCCGCCAGGACCGGTTGTCACGAGACCGGCGATAACTTCAGCGGTGCCAGCAAGGTAGGGATCGCGCAGGCAAGCCTCCTCCTTCGCGTTCAGCTTGACCTTGTGAGGGACGGGGCGGTTATTTGCAGATCCGTGAGAATCGCACCACGCCTTGGAATATGAATCCGTGCAGCGCCCGCGCTCAAAAAAGGGATATATCGTAATTTTCGTCGTAGTTGTCTCCGACGTAGATATCGCTGCTCTCGGCGGGAGATCCCTCGTCGGCATGGGCTGCCGCAACGGGCACAAATGGTGTCATGACAAGGGAGAGGCAAAGAGTTGCTGAGACGATGGAGGGTAGGCATTTCTTCATGGCCGGCTCCTTAATCTGGCCTTTGATAGTTACTCGATGTCGCCTCCTTCCGCTTTATACCCGTTGTATTTGGCGTATTTCTTTAATAAGGCAAGAGGTTCTTCCAGTCAAAGGTGAAACCCGTCACAAAGACAACCGATAACGTTGGCGGTAACTGGGGCGGTGCCCCCTCGGCGACGACCGACAAGGTTTTTCTGCTCTCGGCAACCGAAGTATACGGGGATATGCAATCCGACGGCATCCAGTACGAGTGCTACAAATCCAAGGGCGTGACGGGGTCGAACTATTCCGGTGCATCAGGCTATAGCCACTGGACTCGCTCTGTGAGACCGCGCAGCTCCACGTCCTTTCGCTATGTTCAAAGCGGCGGTATTTGCTACAGCTACAGCGCGACGGACTCGTTTTATGTTCTCCCCGCTTTCTGCTTCTGATCTCTTTTAGCGCAAAGCCCTCGCAATCCTGCGAGGGCTTTTCTTTTGGCAATTGCTCGACCGATTCGTGGCTTGAAACATAAATAATCGAGTTAAGGAGACATGGGGTCATACAGCGGCTCTTAGAGCGCCTGCCGTACTCCCCCGCCATTACTTCTGCGACGTCCTAGTATAGAGCCCATCCTAGTTGGCATTTCGATGCAACAGCCCACTTGTCCACCGATCAAGTGAACTACTGGAATAAATATAGCGACACGCTTGTTCGTTACAGCGGCTATATCTGTGTAAATCGCCGCGATAAATTCAGCCTATACTCGGCTGTATACCAGCTACGCGTATGTAGATTCATACCGCGTTAATAAATCGGCTCAAACGTGTGCAAAATGCGCAAGTAGCCGCAAAAAGCGATTATCGCGTAGGTAGATTTTTGGCACCCTGTTGCTTAACCAAAATTAAGCAATTGCTTAAAACAAAAAAGGTCAGGCACTAGGTGCCTGACCTGCAAACTTCTGGTCGGGACGACTGGATTCGAACCAGCGACCCCTTGACCCCCAGTCAAGTGCGCTACCAAGCTGCGCCACGTCCCGAAGCTTTTGTTTGTTGCTCTGCTCTCGCTCGCAACAGGAAGTATATTAACCCGAAACTTTGGACTTGTGCAAGAACTTTTTTAATTATTTTTGAGCAAGTCCAAAATTGTATCTGCGAGCTGGGGTTTTGTCAGCACGGGAAGTTCTTGAGTTCCTGTTGTGCTTACAATCCAGGCCTTATTGGTGTCGGTTCCAAAGCCCGAATCGGCGCGCGAGACATCGTTGGCGACGATCGCATCGCAGCCCTTGCGGGCCAATTTACGCTCAGCGTACTCCACGACGTTATCGGTCTCGGCTGCAAATCCGATAACACGGCGCTCGCCCTTCTGGCGCGAGAGCTCAGCCAAAATATCAACGGTCTCGACGAGCTCGATGCGATCGAGGCGTTCGCTGTCCTTTTTGAGTTTATGGTCCGCCTGGGCCGCAGGTGTGTAGTCGGCGACAGCGGCCGCGCAAATGGCCGTATCGGCCGTCTGGAAGGCGCTCAGCGCCGCCTGGAGCATCTCTGCGGCGGTCTGCACGCGCACACACTCCACGCCGCGGGGAACATCGAGCGATGTCGGTCCCAACACGAGCGTGACCTCGGCACCGCGGCGTGCGGCCTCCCCCGCCAGGGCGATGCCCATCTTGCCCGATGAACGGTTGCCAATGAATCGCACCGGGTCAATTGGCTCGTGCGTGGGGCCGGCGGTGATGATGATACTTTTGCCTGCTAGGTCCTGAGGTGCCGGGTTGAGTACCTCGCAGACGGCCTCGACGATGTCCTCGGGCTCGCTCATGCGTCCCGTGTCCACGTCGCCGCAGGCAAGGTAACCGCTGCCGGGTCCCACCACATGGACACCGCGCTCGCGCAGCGCGGCCATGTTGGCCTGCGTCGCCGGCGCCTTCCACATGCCGTTGTTCATAGCGGGTGCGATCACGATGGGTCGCGGCGTCGCAAGCAGCGTGGTGGAGATGAGGTCGTCGGCGATGCCGGTGGCCATCTTGGCGATGATATTGGCCGTCGCGGGCGCCACGACCACCAGGTCGGGTTCCTGCGCCAGCGAAATGTGGTGGATGGGGTCGGAGGGATCGTCGAATAGGCCCACGGCAACGGGCTCGTTGGTGAGCGCACGGAAGGTGAGCGGGCCCACAAACTCCGTGGCATGCTCGCTCATAACGACCTTGACGCGCGCACCGCGCTTTTGCAGCAGGCGCACGATATTGCACGACTTATAGGCGGCGATCCCGCCGGTAATGCCCAGCAGGATCGTTTTTCCCTCAAGTTGCATTGAATTGTTGGATGCCGCCGTCATCGCTAGGCTTCCTTGCTCGGGAGTACCAGGAGGCGGTGGCAGTATGGGCAGTGCGTAATCTCGCTACCGTCGTGGTTGAGGTCGCTCATGGACGATGCCTGCAGCGCGGTGTGGCAGACCGTGGGGATGTTGCCCTGGATGGTCTCGACGGCCAGGCCGCGGAACTGCTTGAGCAGACGCTCGTAGTCGGTGAGCACGTCGGCCGGCAGCGTAGCGGCAAGCGCGGTGCGCTCCTTGGTGGCGGAATCAATCTGAGCCTGCAGGTCGGCGGCCTTGGCGCGCGCGGCCTTGGTATCGGCCTTCACGCCCTCCTCAAACTTGGCGATGATTGCCTGCGCACGGGCCTCGCGGTCGAGCGCCTCCTTATGGGCGATGACGACATCCTTGCGGGTGTGCTCAATCTTGTCCAGACGCTTGGCCAGGGTGGCGAGTTCATTCTCCAGGTCCTGAACCTCGCGGTAGTCGGAGCCGTCGACGTGGCGCTTCTTGGCAGCTTCGATGGCGTTATTGGTCTGAATCTCGGTGGTGTTGAGATCGTCGAGCTCAATGTCCAGATCCTTGCGCTGGGCGTAGAGCTTGGTCATCTCGGACTTGAGCTTCACATAGGTCTTGCGCTTGGAAGCGAGCTCCTTGAGCTCCGGCATATTGGCAAGTTCGCTCTTGTTGCGGGCGAGCTCCAAATCGATCTGTTGCAGCTTGAGTAGCGTAGCGCCGGCGCTCATAAGTTCTCTCCTTTTGTCACAGTCCACCATTGGCAAGGGTTCAGTATTTTAATCGCATGACGGGGGTTGACCCCGGCGTCAACTGCAGAGTTCATCAATATATCAACGAACGGCTCCTCAGAGCGGTCGTGGCCGAGCAAGATCACCGGCAGCCCGCGCAAGGCAAGGTCTTGCGCCACGTGGTAGCCCGCCTCGCCGGTTACGATGACATCTGCGCCCGCGGCGATGGCGAGCTCTCCAAAGTCGCCCAGGGAGCCGCCTAAAATAGCGACGGTACGGCATGCGTGCTCGGCTTCGCCCCACGCACGCGGGTCGCTGCCGAAGGCCGTGGCAGCACGGGTGGCAAGATCGCGCAGCGTGCACGGGTCGTTGAGCGTTGCAAGCGCGCCCAGGCCGGTGGTCTCGGGGTCGTCCACGTGCTCCAGTGAGCTCACGGGTGCGGCACCCAGCAGCTCGCTCAGGCAGATGCGGGCTTCTTGCGAGCGGTCCAGGTTGGTGTGGAGCGAGATAATGCTCACCCCGCAGCGGGCAGCTTCGTAGAGGGCCGCGCTGCACTGGGGTCGTGTGGCATCCGCCGGGCAAAAGGCCTCGGGTGCCTTGATGTATATGGGATGATGCGTCAGCAGCACGTTGGCGCCGGCTTCTTGGGCGCGGCGAACATTAGCCTCGGTCGCATCGAGTGCGCAGGCAACGCCGGTGATCTCCGCGGCCGGATCGCCAACGGAGAGTCCTACGTGATCCCAGCCCTCGGCGTCCGCTTTGGGATAGCGTGCCAGCAGCGCGCGCTCAAGCTCGGCGACGATCATGCGGCACCCACGATCGAGAGCAGCGTCTGGGCGAACTCGTCCAGATCGCTCGGATTCACGCGGTCATCAAAGGAAATGCGCAGTGCGCCCAATGCCTGCTCGCGACCGATGCCCATCGCGCTCAAAACGTGGCTGGGGTCCATACTGCCGCTCGAGCATGCCGAGCCTGCCGATACCTCAAAGCCGGCGGCGTCGAGCTTGATGATGAGCTCCTCGGAGTCCATGCCGTCAATGTAGATCGAAACCATACCCGGCAGACGATCGGCCTGCGCGTAGTCGCCCATCGTGGCGTGAATGCGAGGATGGGCCGTAAGCGTGGCGTAGAGCTTATCGGATAAGGCCTGTAGCGTTGTGCGCTCCTGGGCCACATGGGGCGCCAGCGTGCGGGCGGCGGCGGCAAAAGCCAGCTGTGTACGCAGGTCCTGCGTGCCCGCGCGACGTCCGGCTTCCTGTCCGCCGCCAAAAATGCGGGGGCGCAGTGGCGTGCGGGTCTTAACGTAAAGCGCGCCGGATGCCACAGGACCGCCAATTTTATGGGCGGCGACGGACATGGCATCGACGCCCAGCTCGGCGGCATCGAGCGGAATGTGCAGATACCCCTGGATGGCATCGGTGTGGAACAGGGCGCCCACGGTATGCGCGGCCGCGGCAAGCTCGCGGATGGGCTGCACCACGCCGGTCTCGTTGTTGGCAACCATGATGCTCACGAGCGCCACGTCGTCGCCTAGCAGCTCGACAAGCGCGGCAGGCTCAATGTAGCCCGCGCGGCAGGGCTGCACCAGGTCGACGGTAAAGCCGGCGGCACGCAGCAGCGGGAGGTTGTCCAGAATCGAATCGTGCTCGATGGCAGATACGATCACGCGGTTACGCATGCGATCGCGCTGACGAGCGCCCTCGGCAAGACCGAGCAGCGCCAGCTGGTTGGCTTCGGTGCCGCCGTTGGTAAGGATGATCTCGGACGGGCGAACGCGTGCGCCAAAGCTACGGGCGATCTCGCGACGGGCGACTTCCAGGCGTGCGGCGGCCTTGCGGCCAAGCGAGTGCAGCGAGTTGGGGTTGACGCCGGCAAGCTCGCTGTCGTCGTACTCGCGCTGCGCAAGGAGCGCCTCGGCGCGCATAGGCGTCGAGGCGGCGTAGTCAAGATTCACGGGTATGCGGTTTTGACCTGCGGTCATAAGGGATTATGCCTCCTGTGCGGCCTCGTTGCCCAGCTTCTGCAGCAGCGCAACCTCGGCAGCGGGATCTTCGGACTTAAATACGGCGGAGCCGGCCACGAGCACGTTGGCGCCTGCCTTGACGACCTCGGCAATGTTCTTGGAAGAAATACCGCCGTCGACCTCGATGAGGGGCGACACGCCGTGGCGCTCGCACATGGCTTTGAGCTCGTGGAGCTTATGCAGAGTGCCCGGGATAAAGCTCTGGCCGCCAAAGCCGGGGTTCACGCTCATGAGCAGCACCATGTCAACAATGTCGATGATGCTATCGAGCACGCAGACGGGCGTGGCGGGGTTGAGCACCACACCGGCCTTGACGCCGCGCTGCTGCAGATGCGTGAGCGTGCGGTGCAGGTGCGTGGAGGCCTCGTAGTGCACGGTGATCATATCGGCACCGGCATCGGCATACCAATCGACCGTCTCGTCGGGATTCGACACCATCAGGTGCGCGTCGACCGGCACGTCGGTGGAGCGCTTGACGGCCTTGAGGATGTCAACGCCAAAGGTGAGGTTGCCGGTAAAGTGACCGTCCATAACGTCGAAGTGCACGTAGTCGGCGCAGGCGATTTTGTCGAGCTCGCCCTTGAGGTTGGCCATGTCGGCCGAAAGGACGGACGGAGCGATTTTGATGGAACCCATGGTGGAAGCCTTTCTGCGTTAGTCGGTGAGTCCGTAGAACTCTTGGGAGGGTACGCGGTCGGTAAGAATCTCGAGCGCCCTATCCAAAGTAACACCGTTGTAGAGCGTTTGCTCCACGGCAAAGGTGAGCGGAATGTCTACGCCCAGTGAACGGGCGAGTTCGCTGACGCTGCGGGCCGCGACGGCGCCTTCGACCACCATATGCGTGCGCGTCTGATACTCGTTGAGTGACACGCCGTGGGCAAACTCGTAGCCAAAGGTGCGGTTGCGCGAATGCTCCGAGGTGCAGGTGGCAATGAGGTCGCCCATGCCGGCGAGTCCCATGCAGGTCATAGCTTGACCGCCGCGGGCGTGCACCAGACGGCTGATCTCGGCCAGGCCGCGCGTCATGATAAGGGCAAGCGTATTGTCGCCGGCACCGGTGCCGGCGGAGATGCCGCACACGATGGCGATAACGTTTTTCATGGCACCGCAAACCTCGACGCCGGTCATGTCCTGCGACAGGTAGATGCGGAAGGCCGTGGATAGGAGCAGGTCCTTAAAGGTCTCCCCTATCTGCGGATCTTTGCTTGCGATGACGGCGGCAGAAAGTCCGCCGCGGCAGATTTCCTCAGCATGGTTGGGGCCCGAGAGCGCCGCCACGCGCGACTCGTTGCCGATCTCGCTGGCGATGACCTCGCTCATGAGCAGGCCGGACTCGGGCTCAATGCCCTTGGTGAGGCACAGAACCGGCGTCTCGTCCGCGATGTACGGCGCCGCCTGGTGGCAGACGTCGCGCAGGTGCGTCGAAGGCACGGCAAAGATGATCGCATCGGCACCGTCGAGCGCCTGGGCGAGCTCGGTCGTTGCCACCACGTTGTCCGGCAGCTCGTAGCCCACCAGATAGCGAGGGTTTCGGTGCTCGCCGTTAATACCGGCGGCCGTCTGCTCGCTGTGGGCCCACATGGTCACGCGCTCGGCCCGCGCGGCGGCAAGGCCCGCGACGGCGGTTCCCCAGGAGCCGGAGCCAATCAGCGCAACATTCATGACTCTCTCCTACTTATCGTCGGGCTCGGTGACGCGCTTGGTAAACGAGAGCTTGGACTCCTTACCCGTCATGAGCTTTTTGATGTTCGCACGATGGGCCCACACCACAGTAATGCCGATCAGCGCCATGCAAAACTTAAGTCCGAGGCTGCTGTGCGGAAAGACCGCGCAGGCAGCGATGGGAAGACCGATGGCCGCGGCAAGCGAGCCCACCGACACAAACTTGGTGATGGCGACGGCCACGATAAACATGCCCAGCAGCGACAGGCCAATAGGCCAGTACCAGGCGAGGATGACGCCCAGACCAACTGCGATGCCCTTGCCGCCATGGAAGTTGAGGTAGGGCGAGAAGATATGGCCCCACACGGCTGCCAGGCAGATGACGCCGAGCATCCAGTCGCCGGCGGCACCGGGGGCCATAATGCTCACGGGGAAGCCATAGCCCAAGTCGGCAATGAGCGGACGCGCGATAAGGACGCAGATGGCGCCCTTAAGGCAGTCGAGCAGCAGCGTGAGCGCGGCCACCTTGGGGCCGGCCACGCGCAGTGCGTTGGTGGTGCCGATGTTGCCGGAGCCAGCCTTGCGAATGTCGGTGTGGTTGAACACGCGGCCCAGGATCAGTCCAAACGGAATCGCCCCGATAAAGAACGAGACCACGGCGCAGATGGCGGTCAGCAGAATCGGACTAAGCATCCTTTTGCTCCTTCTTCCTAAAGAAGAGTCGAATGGGCGTGCCGGCAAAGTCGAAGGTCGAGCGCATACGGTTCTCCACATAGCGCTGGTAGGTGTCGTTGACCAGGTCGCTGTGGTTGACGAAGAACGTGAACGTCGGCGGGTTGACGCCCGTCTGGGTCACGTAGTGCATACGCAGGCGGCGCTTGCCGTCCACCACGGTATGACCGAACTCGCGCAGGTCGGTGAGGAACGTGTTGAGGCGTGAGGTGCTAATCTTCTGCGAGCGCGTCTTCTCGGCAGCGTCTACCATCGCCCAGATCTTCTCGACGCTGCGGCCGGTCAGGGCAGAGATGCGCAGGTACTGGGCCCAGGGAGCCATGACGCCCAGACGGCGGTCGATGGTCTCCATGCAGGCCTCACGCTTACGGTCGTCGTCGAGCAGATCCCACTTGTTGAGCAGCACAACGATGGCGCAGCCGCGCTCGATGGCCAAGCCCATGACCTTCTGGTCCTGCTCGGTGACGCCCACGGAGGCGTCGACGACGAGCAACGCTACGTCGGCGCGGTCGATGGCGCGCAGGCCGCGGACCATGGAGTAGTACTCGATGTTCTCGTACACGGTGCTCTTCTTGCGAATGCCCGCGGTGTCGACCATGCGGTAGTGCTTGCCGTTACGCTCGACGACGGTGTCGATGGCATCGCGCGTGGTGCCGGCGATGTTGGACACGATGGAACGGTCGGCGCCCAGGATGCGGTTGAACAGCGAGGACTTACCGGCGTTGGGGCGGCCGATGATGGCCACATTCAGCGCGTCGGGGAACGCGTCGGCGACCTCGTCCTCCTCCTCGGGCAACAGGGCCACGATGTCGTCGAGCAGGTCACCCGTGCCGTGGCCGTGCAGGGCCGAGAGTGGCGTGGGCTCGCCGATGCCGAGCGAATAGAACTCCCAGATGTTGTCATTCTCGCGATCGGGGTTGTCGAGCTTGTTCACCAGCAGAAAGACCGGCTTGTCGCAGCGCTTGAGCATGCGAGCGACCGACTCGTCCTCCTCGGTGACGCCGGTGCGGCCGTCGACCACAAACAGGATGACGGCGGCTTCCTCGGCGGCGGCGAGGGCTTGGTCGCGGATGGACGTGGCAAAGACGTCGTCGCTCTTGAGCGGCTCGATGCCGCCCGTGTCGACGATGGTGAACTCGCGGCCGTTCCAATCGGCCGTGTGATATGAGCGATCGCGCGTGACGCCGCGGGACTCGTGGACGATGGCGTCCGAGGTCTGGGCCAGGCGGTTGACGAGCGTGGACTTGCCCACGTTGGGGCGTCCGACGACGGCGACGATAGGTTTCATCTGCTCTCCTTTAATGGGTAGGGTCAGCGGGAATAGTTGAATTGGCGGGCGTTATGCCAAGGATGCGCTCCAGGGTATCGAGCAGCTCATGCGGCATGGTCGATACCACATGAACCTCGGCGCCGCGACCGGTAAGGCTTGCGAGTAATTCGTCACGATGATACTCGTCAAGGGTCATACCGTCGGCGTTGAACATGAGCTTAGGCACAAAGAGCATAACCCCCGACAGGTCCTGCGGCAGCTGCTCCAAGATGTCGCAGGCGACGATGAGGCCGGTCACGTCCACGTTGCCGCCAAAGTAACGGTTTTTGACGGCCGTGACGGTACCGGCAAGGCCGTGCGGCGATTCCACAAAACGCGCCACCGTATCGCGCGCGCTGGCGCCCGAGAGGCACAGCAGGCGCTGGCCACGGGCGGCGATTGCCTCGCGAACACGGCGTAGGCGCTCAGCATCGGCGGCGAGCACGTTGTCGGTCTCATCCAGGTAGGAGCGGATCATGCCGATACCGTCGTAGTACTGCGGGTAGCCGTCGTAAAAGTCCGCCTCGGGAGGCTCGATGCCGGCATCAAGGTAGAATTCGTCGCTCATCTGGAAGGTGTGGCGGCCAAAGCGCTCGAAGGCACGGTCCTGGAAAGGCCGGATCATGGCGATAGTCTCGCGCGCCAGCTCGGGCTTGTCGCTGTAGGACCAGCTAAAACGGTTCTGATGCTTGGTAAAACCGAGCGGCACAATGCCCAGGCTGGTGATTTGCTCGTGCTCCTCGCAGAAACGCAGGGTCTTTTCCAGCTCCTCGCCGTCGTTCATGCCGGGACACAGCACAATCTGGGCGTGGATCTCGATGCCGGCTGCCATGATGGCCTCGAGCACGTCCATGCCGCGCTGGGCGTTGCGGCCCATCATGCGGCGGCGGACGTCGGGGCTCACGGCGTGGACCGACACGTTCATGGGGCTCATGTTGCGTTGGATGACGTTTTGCACATCTTCGTCGGTGAGGTTGGTCAGCGTGACGAAGTTGCCCTGCAAAAAGCTTAGGCGGTAGTCATCATCGCGGATGTAGAGCGTGGAGCGTCCGCCCTTGGGCAGCATGGTCATAAAGCAGAACACGCAGGCGTTCACGCAGGTACGCATGCCATCGAAGATGGGGCCATCGAACTCCAGACCCCAGTCCTCGCCGGGAAAGCGATCAAGCTCAACGGGGGTGACGGTGCCGTCGCGCGGATCGAAAACCTCCAGCTCGACGGTGTCGTCGTCGGCCTCCCAGAGCCACACGATCATATCGGTCAGCTGTTCGCCGTTGACCGTGAGCACGCGCATGCCCGGCTCGATACCCACATCCCATGCGGGCGATTCGGGACGCACACTCTTTACAAGCGCGCCATCACCCGGCTCGGGGTCGCGGCTGCGCCCGTAATCGGCCACCTCGGCGGCGTATGCGGGTACGGTCTGGTCCATGATTAGTGGCAAAGCTCCTTGATGCGCTCGACGGCGCGCTCGATGTGTTCTTGCGGGGTGGAGGCTCCGGCTGTGATGCCGATGTGGTGAGCGTCGGTAAACCACGCGGCCTGTAGCTCGGAAGCTTCCTCGATATGATGTGTGCGCTCGCAAACATCGGCGCAAATCTGCGCCAGGCGGCGGGTGTTGCCCGAGTTTTTACCGCCCACCACGACCATGCAGTCGCAGCGGTTGGCAAGTGCGGCTGCTGCCTGCTGTCGCTCGCTCGTGGCGGCGCAGATGGTGTTGATCACACGCAGCTCCTGCACGCGCGGGGTGATGGAGGCTACAACCTCGGCCAGGTTCTGCGCGGTTTGGGTGGTCTGCACAACCAGGCCTACCTTGCCTTTGAGCGGCAGCGCGTCCGCATCGGCGGCGCAACTCACGACCTGCGCGTCATCGCCGGCATGGCCCAGGATGCCCTCAACCTCGGGATGGCCCGGCTCGCCCACGACGAGCACGCGATAGCCCTCGCGCACCAGGCGCTCGGCGGCCACGTGGACCTTCTTGACGTAGGGGCAGGTAGCATCGACCACGTCGAGGCCGCGCTCGCGAGCTGCCTCAATCACCTGCGGCACCACACCGTGCGCGCGAATGATCACGGTGCCCGATGCGGCATCGTCCAGGGTGTCGGCCAGACCGACGCCTGCCTCGGCAAGCTCGCGCACCACGATGGGGTTATGGATGAGCGGACCCAGGGTGTGGACCTGTGCGGTCTCCCCCGCCTGCGGGGCGGCCGCCAGGGCCATATCGAGCGCGCGCTGCACGCCGTAGCAGGTGCCGGCGTGGGCAGCGATTTCGATGGTTGGGGCCTCTGCCTTGCCGGACACAGCCTTGGCAGTATTCATGACATCCTCGCCCATGGCTAGAACCTACCCGGGTGCTCGGCGCACAGTTCATCGCGCATGGCGTAGACGCGACTCATGGCTTCGGACTCAAACCATGCCAGGCGCTCCTTGCGCTTTAGCTCGGCCGGAGCGTCGGAAAGCGAGATGGCCTTGCCGGCACGGATCCAGCACTTTTTGGGGCGCATGAGCTTTTTGCCCTTAGGCGTAATGTCGGACCAGCCACAAATGGCGAGCGGGTTGACGGGCGCCTTGCCCATCTGGGCGATGAGCGCAAAGCCGCCGTGGACCTCGGGCTTGATCTCGCGCGAGCGGATGCGCGTGCCCTCGGGGAAGATCAGGACGTCCTCGCCGCGCTGCAGCGCATGCTGGGCGGCGCGCAGGCACTTCATGTCGGCGGTGCCGCGCTCGACGGGAATGCCACCCACGCGGCTAAAGGCCCAGCGCACGATCTTGGACTTGGCAAACTCAGACTTAAAGATGGGGCGAATGCGGCGGCCGCCAAAGAACAGCGCCGTCTCTACGGCCAGGAGCTCGGCCATTGAGGTGTGGTTGCAGATGACCACGCTGCCGCGGCCTTCCTGGCGCTCAAACAACAGATCGGCGTCCTTGACCTTCCAGCGCCACATGAGCTTGGAGAAAGCCCAAAGGATTGCCATGACCACGAAGACGGTGCCGCGGATGAGCGCGGGGAACTCGGCATAGGGGGCGTTGTAGTAATCCTCGGGCGTCTGCTTAAACAGGCGCATGGGTTACCTCCTTTGGTTGATGAGGTCCTCGATAATGCGGACGACCTCATCGATGGTGTGGGCGGTGGAGTCGACGTGCACCGCGTCCTCGGCGGGCACGAGCGGCGCGACCTCGCGGCTGCTATCGAGCTTATCGCGCTGCTTGAGGGCGTCGAGGGTCTCGTCGACCTCGGTCTCGAGCTGTGCGTCGCTGAGCGGCTGGGCGTCGTTTTGGTGGCGCTGCAGCACGCGGCGACGGGCGCGCTCGCGCGGGTCGGCGGT
Source organism: Collinsella aerofaciens (assembly GCA_048503295.1). Classification (GTDB taxonomy): domain Bacteria; phylum Actinomycetota; class Coriobacteriia; order Coriobacteriales; family Coriobacteriaceae; genus Collinsella; species Collinsella aerofaciens_CI. Next base: position 13,934 of record DBFRVO010000032.1, read on the forward strand.
CAGGAAGACTTTGACCTGCGCGTTGGGGAACACGACGGTGCCGATGTCACGACCCTCGGCCACGATATCGCGGTCCTCGGCGGCGCGGCGCTGATGGATGAGCATGGCCGCGCGCACGCCCGGGTAGGCCGAGACCTTGGACACGTTGGCGTCCACCTGCGGGGTGCGGATGGCAGCCGAGGCGTCCTGGCCGTCGATGGTCAGACGCGTGTCCTCGCCGGTGCCGTTGGTAAAGCGAATCTCGATCTGCTCGGCGAGGGCATCGATGGCCGCCTCGTCGTCCAGGTCGATGTCGCGGTCGAGCGCGGCGAAGGTGACGGCGCGATACATGGCGCCCGTGTCGAGCTTGTTAAAGCCAAGCTGGCGAGCAATCTCCTTGGCGATGGTGGACTTGCCGGATCCGGCGGGGCCGTCGATGGCGACGATCATGCAATGCTTCCTTTCGGTGGTTGACGTGCTGATATGGGACGCAGGCGCTGCGGCTTGGCGGGTTGCCTAGCCCGTGTAGCGCTCGCGGTAGGTGTTGCGCTTGGGCGCGGAGCCGTGGCTACCGTGGTGACGCGTGCGGCTCGCTGTGTTGGTCGCCGGCGCGTCGCCCCGCTTGGAGCTGGCCTGCTTGGGCGGGATGCCGCCTGCCTTGAGGATCTGCACCTCGCGGTCGGTGAGCTCGCGCCACGAGCCCTTGGCCACGTCTTTGAGCTCCAGGCCGGCAAAGTTGCGGCGGTGCAGGCGGATCACCGGATGGTGGATCTTGCTTAGCATGCGCTTGACCTGGTTTTTGCGTCCCTCGCGGATGATGACCTCCACGGCGGTGGTGCCGGGCTTGACGCCTTGCGGGGCAACGGCCTCGGCCTCGCGCGCGGTGATGATGCGGCAGATTGCCGGCTGGCACAGGCCGTCGTCGAGCTCGATGCCGCGACGGAGTGGTTCCAAGTCGCGGTCGGTCAGGTGGCCGTCCACGAGCGCCTGGTAGGTCTTGTAGACGTGCTTGCTGGGGTGCAGCAGATCCTGCGACAGGTCGCCGTCGGTGGTAAAGAGCAAAAGGCCCGTGGTGTCGCGGTCCAGGCGACCCACCGGGAACAGGCCCGGAAAGCGGTCGCGGGGAACCAGATCCGCCACACAGGGACGCTCCTGCGGGTCGCTCATGGTGGTGAGGTAGCCAGTCGGCTTGTAGAGCATCAGGTACACGGCGCCCTGGTTGAGCTTGACGGGCATGCCGTCGACCTCGATATGGTCGCGGTCCACATCGACCTTGGTGCCCAACTCGGTCGCGACCTGGCCGTTGACTGTCACGCGGCCGGCGGTCATCAGGTCCTCCGAGCCGCGGCGGCTCGCCACGCCCGCGCGCGCCAAAAAGCGCTGCAGGCGCATGGTATGCGGGTAGACGGGCTGGGCGTCGCCTGCGGGCTTTGTGGCGCCCGCGGCACGTGAGGTGCGCGTCTCCCCTGCTTCGTTAGTTCTCGTCATTTATGTCCTCCGAGGTATCGACGGTGGGCAGAAGCCCCTCACCATCGGTGTCCTCAACATCGGTATCGATCAGTTCGCGCTCTTCGTCCAGGTTCTCGGCCTGTTCCTCGAGCGTGGACTGAATGCTGCGGCCGCTCAGGCGCTCGCGGATAAACTGGCGCGACTGCTCGTCGGGGGCAAACTGCTCCAGATCGGGCAGGTCGCGGGTGGAGCGCAGGCCGAACTTTTCCAAGAAGGCGTTGGTCGTGCCGTAGATGATGGCCTGACCGCGCTCGGGGTCGCGTCCGAGCTCTCGCACCAGGCCCTTGTCCACGAGAGACGCGATGACGCCGTCGGAGTTGACGCCGCGGATGCCCTTGACCACCTCGCGCGTGACGGGCTGGTGGTAGGCGATGACGGCCAAGGTCTCGAGCGCCGCCTGCGACAGTTTCTGCGTGTCCCAGCTCAGCACGTAGGCCTCGACCACGTCATGGTAGGCGGGGTGTGTAAACAGGCGCCAACCACCGGCGACCTCACGCAGCTGAAAGCCGCGGTTGGCCTCCTCATACTCAACCTTGAGCTCGGCGAGCAGCGACGCGCACTCGCCCGGGGCGATATCCAGCGCACCTGCCAGCGCGGGTGCGCTCACGGGGTCGCTCGACACCAGCAGCAGCGCCTCGAGGGCACCTTTGAGGCTGTTTGCGTCCAGCGTGGAAAGGGTTGACATGGTTGGTCGCTCCTATTCGGTGAGCTCGGGGCCCTCGCCGGGCACGTATGCCTCGGCGCCCTCGACGCGGTTGATTTGAATGGTTCCGAAGATCTCGTCCTGGCTCAGCGTGAGCGAGCCGCGCTTGGCGAGCTCGAGCATGGCCAGGAAGGTGACGACGAGCTGTTCGGTGGTGGCGTCGCCGTCCAAGAGCTCGCGGAAGGTGCAGGTTTGATGCGCCATGGTAAAGCGGTCGACCGAGGCCACCGTCAAGTCGAGCGGCACGCGATGCGGTGCCACGTGCTCGGCCTCCAGCAGGAAGGTCTGGCGCTTGCCGTCCAGGTCGGCGCAGATGACAGCGAGGCCGCGCAGGGTAATGCCGGCCAGGTAGTCGGGCATAAGGCCTAGGAACTCGGGGTCGGGGCCGGCCACGCGAGGATGCATGCGGCTCTCGGCCTGCATGCGCGCTCCAAGGGCTGCCGCCGCGCCCTTAAACTGCTTGTAGGCGATCAGGCGCTGAATCAGGACCTCGCGCAGGGCGTCGCCGTCGAGCGCGCTGAGTTCCTCGAGGTCATCGTCGTCCTCGTCATCGTCGTCTGTCTTGCGCGGGGCCTCCTGGGGCACCAGCGAGGCGGCCTTGATGTCCAAAAGGGTTGCCGCGACCAGCAAAAAGTCGCTCGCCACGTCCAGGTCCAACGCCTCGATGCGCTCGGCCTCGGCAAGGTATTGCTCGGCCACCTCGCTGATCGAGATGGCGCCGATATCAACTTTTTGGCGGGTTACCAGCTGCAGCAGTAGGTCGAACGGTCCGCTGTAGACCTGCGTCGACACGCGATACGACATCTTCGACCTCCTTTGACGGCGCCTTCGCGGCGCGGTTTGGGTGCATATTGCGACCGTTTTGCACGGTCGACCTGTAAGTTTACCTTAGATGGCGGTGATTGCGAAGTTGAGCAGCCACTCGGCCACCGGATACACGGTAACGTCGAAATACCGGCCGATCACGTCGATGCCGGTCCACATGGGCAACAGATACAGCACGATGATAAGGATAGGCATGGCGTATTGCTGCAGGCGGTAGTAGTTAGCGAGCGCCTTGCCCTTGAGGAACGGCACGATGATCGATGAGCCGTCGAGCGGCGGGATCGGGATGAGGTTAAAGAACGCGAGCGACAGGTTGACCACGATAAAGGTGGCGCCGAAGTTCATGATTTGGGAGGCCACGGCAAAGGACATGCTGGTGTAGAGATTGCCGTATGCCGCATGCATAAGGGCGGCTGCGAGACACGCGAGCGCGATGTTTGATGCGGGGCCGGCTGCGCTCACCAGGACCTCGTCGCGTTTGGGGTGCTTGAGGTTGTTGAGGTAGACGGGCACGGGCTTGGCAAAGGCGAACACCGGGCCGCCGGCGGCGAGCATCAGCAGCGGCAGGAGAATGGTGCCGAACGGGTCGATGTGGTTGAGCGGGTTGAGCGAGACGCGGCCGCGCGAACGGGCCGTCTTGTCGCCGAGCGCCCAGGCCGCGGCGGCGTGCGCGCTTTCGTGGATGACGATGCCAACGATGACGGCAACGGCGCTGGCGAGCAGGTTCATGAGGTAGCTGCTGGACATGTCTATCCCCTAGCGGACGCGGCGCGAGGCGCGCGTGAGCAGGTAGTCAGCCACAAACAGGATGACGGCCACGATGGCGTAATCCAGGCGGAACACGCCGCCGAAGGGCGATGTGATGACGCCATAGCCGGCGATGGCACTCGGCAACGCACGCGAAAGCTCAACGACAAGGCCCACGATCTGCAGCTTGGCGGTGAGGCCGTTAAAGCACAGCAGCACGGTCATCGCGCTCATAAAGATGCCGCAGATGCGACAGGCGATGGCGATGATGCTCATCGCCACGGCAGCGGCCTTACGAGAGTTCACGCGCGGTCTCCTCTTCGATCTGGGTGGAAAGCTCCAGCCATTCGTCCTCGAGCTTGGGCAGCTCTTGCTTAAGGCCGTTATATTCCCCCAGCGCGGCGTTGAACTTGTCCTGATCGGCATAAAGCTCTTCGCTTGCCATCAATTCTATAAGCTCGTCATAGCGGGCGCGCTTTTTGTCGAGCTCTGCCTCGATCTTCTTAAGCTGGTTGCGCACGCCCTTGAGCTTTTTGTTGAGCGCGGCACGGGCCTGGGCCTCGGCGCGCTTTTGCTCCTTGGTTTTTTTGCCCTCGGCAGGCTTGGGGGCCGCAGCGGGGCTGTTGGTCTGAGCGGCGTTGGCGGGCTTGGTGCTCTTGCTCGCCGCCGGCGCGCTCTCCCCTGCCGCCTCGGCGGCGGCGCGGGCTGCGAGGTCCTCGCGCTTGTAGAGGTAGTAGTCGTAGTCGCCATCGTAGACCGTGACCTTGCCGTCGCGGATGTCGATGATGCGGTTGGCCACGGCACGCACCAGGTGCTCGTCGTGGCTGATCAGCACGATGGTGCCGGGGAAGTTTTGCAGGGCGTTCTCGAGCATGTCCACCGAGTCAATGTCCAAGTGGTTGGTGGGCTCGTCCAGGCACAGGAGTGCCTCGGGGGCTACGAGCATCTTGGCCAAGGCCAGACGCGCCTTTTCACCGCCGGAGAGGACGCGTACCTGCTTTTCGATTGCGTCGTTGTCGCTAAACAGGAAGGCACCCAGCAGGCTGCGCTGCTGCGGCACGGTCCACTTGGGCGTGACGGTATCGATCTCTTGCAGGACGGTATTGGACTCGGTCATGCCCTCGAGCGCGTGCTGGGCGTAATAGGCTACGCCCACGTTGGTGCCCAGGTCGCGCGTGCCGGTAGTGGGCGGCTCCAGGCCAGCGAGGATCTTCATGAGGGTGGACTTGCCGGCGCCGTTAGGGCCGACGAGCGCCACGTGCTCGTCGCGGTAGAGCTTGAGGTCGATATCGCTGTAGATATGTTTGTTGCCGTAGGACTTGGAGACGCCCTCCAGGCCCACGACCATGTCGTCCGAGCGCGGCGGGTCGGGGAACTTAAATTCGATGTGCTTGTGGCCCTCGGGCAGGATGACGAGTTCCTTTTTGATTTGCTCGATCTTACGGATGCGCTCCTGGGCCTGGGCGGCCTTGGTGGGCTTGTAGCGGAACTTGTCGACGAAGACCTGCATGTGGGCGATGTCGCGCTCCTGCGCGGCACGCTTGGCGCGCATCTGCTCCAGGTTGTCCTCGCGCTGCTTGAGGTAGCTGCTGTAGTTGCCGGTGTAGGTGGTCACGCGGCGGTTCTCGAGCGCAGCGACGTGGTCGACGCAGGCGTCCATGAAGGCGCGGTCGTGGCTGACGATGAGTACGGCGCCGTCGTAGTTGGCGATAAAGCCGCGCAGCCACTGGACGCTCTCGAGGTCCAGGTGGTTAGTGGGCTCGTCGAGCAGCAGCAGGTCTGGGTGGCGCAGGAAGAGCTTAGCGAGAGCGATGCGCATCTGCCAGCCGCCCGAGAACTCGGAGCACGGGCGCTCAAAGTCGGTAACCTTAAAGCCCAGGCCGGACAGGATCTTTCGTGCGTTGCTCTCGAGCTCGTAGCCGCCCAGGTGCTCAAAGCGGTCCTGGACCTGGCCATACTCGTTAAGGAGTGCATCGACGTCCTTACCCTGCTCGGAGAGCTCGGTGATCTGGGCCTGCAGCTCGTTGGCGCGCTCGCCCATGCGGCGGATTTCCTTTGCTGCGGCCATGACCTCAGCGAGGATCGTGGTGTCCTTTTGCTCCAGGTTGGTTTCCTGCTCGAGGTAGCCCACCTGGCAGTCTTTTGCGTACTGGATCTGGCCGGCGTCGGGGCTGTCGATGCCCATGATGATCTTGAGCATGGTGGTTTTGCCGGCGCCGTTGGGTCCCACGAGCGCAAAACGCTCGCCGGGGTTGATCTGGAAGGACGCGCCGCTAAAGAGGACGCGCGCGCCAAAGCTTTTTTCGATCTTGTCGACCAGGAGGATCATGGTGCCGCCTTTGACCTTGTGTGCCTATATGAAAAAAGGCCCCAACTTGCGTTGGAGCCTCATTCAATGCTCGGGTGGAGACGAGGGGAATCGAACCCCTGACCTCTTGACTGCCAGTCAAGCGCTCTCCCAGCTGAGCTACGCCCCCGTGCGAAGAAGTACTATACGGGAACTCGGACGTCGATGCAAGGACAATTTTGGAAAAACTTTCGCGGGCCCCGGCGCGGGGGCGCGGGCATCGCGGGCCCCTCGGCCCCAAGCGGGCCCGCGATGCCCCTTTCCGCCCGCGGGGGCAACGCCGCCGCCCTCCCCTCCGGCGCCCTCGGGACATCTCGAATCCCGCCGCCCGCCGTTTTTCGCTTTCGCGGCGCGGGCCTCCATTCGCTCAACGGCTATCCCGCCGGCGCCGGGCACATTATCGGGGCCAACCGCGCTCCCGCCCGCTCGGCGATTTCAAAACTATGTCAGATTACGGGGCTAGTCCGGGAACTCCCGAGCATGCCGTAATTGTTCAAATCAAAACCGCAGGTAGACGACTTGCACATTCCGTGAAATTCAGGGTATGGACGGCCGGTCCGGGTCCAACCCCGTAATCCGGCATAGTTTTGAAATTGTTCTTATCAACCAGCATTAACTACTTCGTGGATTTGAACCGCAAGCGCTTATTAAGGCAATTTGGCAGGCATGTGGAGTGTGTACTTTGACAAAAAGAGGCCGAGCTATTTGCCCGGCCTCTTGACTCTCTGGTGGGCCCTCCGGGATTCGAACCCAGAACCCAGGGATTATGAGTCCCCTGCGCTAACCGTTGCGCCAAGAGCCCTTGTTTGTGATAAGCATGATTGGAATGCAGTAGTTAGGTTCCAATTGCTTCGCTTCACGTCGTTGAATAGTACCATGCACGGAAAGTACGTTCAACGTACGATCTAATCTCGAGTAGCAAGTGAGTCGGTGTCATCCGTGTTAAGAAAAAAGGCCCCAACTTGCGTTGGAGCCTCATTCAATGCTCGGGTGGAGACGAGGGGGATCGAACCCCTGACCTCTTGACTGCCAGTCAAGCGCTCTCCCAGCTGAGCTACGCCCCCGTGCGAAAAAATACTATACGGGAACTCGGACGGCGATGCAAGGACAATTTTGGAAAAACTTTCGCGCGCGCCGGCGCGCATGCGCCCAGGGCCGAGGGGCCCGTGATGCCCGGCCATGCCCGCGGGGCAACGCCGCCGCCCTCCCCTCCGGCGCCCTCGGGACATCTCGAATCCCGCCGCCCGCCGTTTTTCGCTTTCGCGGCGCGGCCCTCCATTCGCTCAACGGCCGTCCCGCCGGCGCCGGGCCCATTATCGGGGCCAACCGCACTTCCGCCCGCCCGGCGATTTCAAAACCATGCCGGTTTACGGGGCTAGGCCGGCAACCCCCCGGCATGCCGTAATTGGTAAAATCAAAACCGCAGGTAGACGACTTGCGAATTCCGTGAAATGCAGGGTATGGACGGCAAGTCCGGGTTCGGCCCCGTAATCCGGCATAGTTTTGAAATGTCACTATTTCACTAGCGGGCAAACTAGGTCGTTCTAGCGTCTTGTCGCCGGCTAATTTCCGATTTCCAACCAGTTGCACAAAACATTTGCTCGCAGTCGCGTCTCGGCGCACTTCATTGCCTCGGATTTGGCTTTATATCGAATCCCCAAGCGACTGCAGACGCTTTTGACTATGGTGTCTAGCTGCTTTTTGTCGTTAAGCATATCGTGGGTTACCAGGAACACGTCGAAACCCATACTCTGGAGCGCAGTCATGCGCTCTGCATCGTGATCAAGTACCGCGCCTGATCCATGGATGACTTCACCTTGGATCTCGATAATTACTGCCTTCATTAGGATTGGGTTTACAATCACGATGTCGCCATAGCAAACCTTTTGACCTGCGATGCTTTGGGCTGCGTCGGATAGAGGGGTTAAATCGTTGGGTACACGTATCTGAATCCTGCACCACCTAGACGTCGAGAACGGCTTAGAAGCAGGATCCCCGCGACCTCGAGTGGAGACGCGGCAATGCCGATAACCTGCTGAGCGGCATCATAAAACTGGTTTCCCCACATTTGACTTTTGACCATGTCGGCGAATCGATGCAGCTCGCTCAGTTCGATGAGCGGCTTTCTCATCCAAAGAGAAGTACCTTTGGGTCTCGTAACCTCTCTTACATCCTCATGCTTGTTAGTTTGACCTTCATAATCTTGGTTCTTTACGGTTGCGCGGGCGTAAACTCGTTTCCAAGGTACCTCGTCTTCGCCTTCTCCAAGTTCGAGCAGATCCTGCGTCCTGGAATTGCGATTCTTCTCTGTCGCCTTTTTTAACTGCATTTCGGCCGCGGGAGTCGGCTCGAAAACAGAAAACCAGCCGCAAAGTTCGTACATGGCAAGCACGAGATCTATTTGAGGCACAAAACGTGTCATAGTAAATAACGTGTTAAGCGGATTGGTGACACTAAAGCCTAAATGAGTGTCGATTGTGGTGCCGGCATCCGATACTCCTTCCCAGCGAATAGTGGAGCGCAATCCCGAGTGATGATTACAGCAACCTGGTGAAGCAACAGTAATAATCGGGGTCTTGAGGACGTCGGTTACGAAAGGGGCTTGGGCTAGGGCTCGCCAGCCGTCTTCGGAGTTGGGCAGGCGCGGGTAGAGATCGCGTACTTGCGGTGGGCAGCGCCAGTAGCGGAATGCGGTGTTTGCGCAGACGATTTCGTCCATTTGCGCCTCCCCTGGTATCGGCCGTAGGCCATGCGAATTGCGGGCATGGCCGATTATCTACCGGGGCATCATGCGGGTAAGTACCGGAAGCAAACCAAAAGCTTGACGAGTTCTGCCGAAAAACCGTCGTGTGATAGAAATCCGCTGGAAGGTGCTCTGGGCATCTGGTCCCTGTCTCCACATTTGCGCTCGGATCACAGGGGGAATTCAATGAAAATACGCATGCGTTTTATACAAAACGGGCAATGGCGTCAGCAAAAAGGGTGCGATAAAAAAGGCTCTGTTAGACCAGAATTGACATATAGGTGATGCCACCGTGGTATAATGAAACCAGCAACCACGGCATTGGAGCAGGTATGAACGCCGAGGATCTGGTCATCACCCTCAAGAAGAATATGGCGAAGCTCAGCA
>DBFRVO010000033.1:0-6484 GCA_048503295.1 Collinsella aerofaciens
AGTTGCGAAATCGAGGTCGACTCCACAGGCCCCGAATGTGACCATAATGCGCTAGGGTGGCACGTGCTGGACGCTTTCGAGCGTCCAGCACGTGTTTGCGCAAATGGCAAACGTCTTAGACACATGAACCCCAAGCGTTGATGTGGTGGCGCAGGAGCGCTCGGTTCTCCTTGACGACCATCATCGCCACCTCGTCGAAGCGGACCGGGGTGTCGGCGTAGTCGTCGCCGTTGCCGGCGAGCCACGCCGCCGCCAGCGCCTCGCGCAGCCCGCGCGCCCTGTGGGCCTCGGGGAAGCCGTCCGTCCCGATCCGGACCGTGGCGTCGACGAACACCAGGGTCCCGTCCTCGTCCACCGCCACGAGGTCGATCCCGCCGATGCCCTCGGGGCCCCGCCAGGCCTCGTCGACGATCTCGTAGCCCTTGCGCTCGAGGAAGCCCTTGACCGCGCCCATCGCCTTTTCCTTCATGTCGTTCATGTCTTGCTCCTTAGACTCTGAGGCCCGCCCCTGTGGCGCGCCTTGCGTCGCGTGAGTCGCATGCAGCGCGGGCGCGCCTGCAAGGGAGGAAGCGAAGTCGGGCGTGGATATAGAAATCTCCCGACGGCAGTTTTTCGCGTTGTTCGCGCGCGGAGCGCATGGGGCGAAGAACCCGAAAAAGTGTCGCGGCCCTTGCGGGCCGCCCGCCGGCGTGCGACCCTGCGCGTCCAAGGAGCGCCGGGGCGGGTTTCGGGTCGGAGGGCGCAGGCATGCGGCATGGAATCGGGCATGGGCGCCGGGGCTTCCGGGCATGGGATGCGACCCTTCGGCGGTTGCCGGGGCGCTCGCGGGGTTTTATGTCGGGACGTCGCGGCGGGGACGAAGGCGCGTTTCCGAGTCGCGGTGCCACGGTTCTAATCGGGACAGCCTTTCCCGCCCGCTCGCGGCCGGAATGCGCACAGAGTTGTCGACGGCAGCGTGGCTCTCCGCTCGGAACGGCTACGGTGCTGCGCGACACGTCCGTTGAGAGAAGGAGGCAAGCAGATGTTGGGCTACGAAGAGAAGGTGGAGCGCCTCGAGTTGCTCGACGCGGTGGCGGATGCCGGAAGGCTGGCGAGGGGCTTGGACCAGCTGCTAGAGTCCCTGGCGCACGCCGACCAGCTGGACCCGCTCGACGTCGAGGGGATCCTGGCCCTGAGGTCGATAAGCCAGAGGTGCGCCGAGCGCATCGGGAACGCCGCGCGCATCCTGGAGGCCCAGAACGAGGTCCTCTATGCGGAGGAGCGGGCAAACGCCGAACCTCGCGAAAACGAGCGATGAGGACCCGAACGAAAGCGGCCGTCTAAGCCCGATCGGGGCTCTCCTCGCCGTCCGCGCTCATATAAAGCCTGGGCATCGGCCGTCCTCGCATTCCCAGTGCCGCCCCGTGCCGCCGCGTTATAATGCTGCAAACGCATTTGTATTGCATTTCGAGCGATGGGAGCGCAGATGCCCGACAGCTACAAGGAGCTTATCAAGAGCAATCCCGACGAGACCGAGATCAGGAGCTTCCTGGTGAACGGCGATCAGGTTTCTGTGACCTTGCGCATCCCCGACACCCTGCGCGACGCGGCGAAGGAGGAAGCGGCCCTGCGGGGCATGAGCTTCTCCGCCTTCGTGCGCACGTGCATGATCGAAGAGCTCGCGAAGAAGGGGGCGTGAGCGTGATCCGGGTCAAGACTCTCACCATCCAGCTCATAGATGCCCAGCCGGACCGCATCCGCATCTGCCGCATCGACGGCGAGTCGCTTGTGACCGTCGTCGTTCCGAGGGAAGACCTCGCCGAGGCGAAGTCGCTGCCGAACATCCCGCAGCGCGGCATCTACTACCTGCTCGACGAGGACCACGGCAACGTGAGCCGCGTCTACGCTGGGCAGACGACCCAGGGTATCGCCCGGCTCGACGCGCACAAGGCGAAGAAGGAGTTCTGGAACAAGGCCGTCATGTTCCTCGATGACGATCAGAACATCAGCAGGGACGCGCTGGACGTCCTCGAGGCGGAGGCCATCGACTACGTGCGCACCCACGGCTCGTACGAGACCGACAACTCGGCGACGCCCAAACCCTACGTCGACCCGTACAAGGAAGAGGCCGTCGAACGCCTGCACGATAGGATTCTCTTCAGGATGGCGGCTCTGGGGTACGACCTCGACAGAGTCGACCAGGGTCCGGCGGGTGCGCCGGCGGTCTTCCACACGAAGAAGAACGGCATACGCGGGGCGGGGCGCTACGACAAGGCCACCGGGCACTTCACCGTGCTCGCTGGCTCGAAAGTGAACCTCTCGAGACCCGTGCTGAAGAACGCGGCCGTCGCGGCCGCGCGCAGGGAGATCTTCGGCGATTCGGGCGGTATCGTAGAGCTCGCCGAAGATCTTGAGTTCCCGACGCCCAGCGCCGCGGCGGTGTTCGTGCTCGGCGGCAGCCAGAACGGCTGGACCGAATGGGTAAGCGACGACGGAGAAACGCTCAACCAAGTCTATAGAAGCGAGGAAAACTAGATGAACAAGCAGCAATTGGCATCAAAGATATGGGAATCCGCCAACAAGATGCGCTCGAAAATCGAGGCAAATGAATACAAGGATTACATCCTGGGCTTCATCTTCTACAAGTTCCTCTCCGAGACAGAAGTCGCCCGCCTGAAGGCACGTGATTTCGCCGAGGAGGATTTGCCGAGCCTCGTGGAAGACGATGAGGAAACGGTCGAGTTCGTCAAGGGCGAGTGCGGCTACTTCATCGCCTACGAGAACCTCTTCTCCACCTGGGTCGCCAAAGGCGGCGACTTCGAGATTTCGAACGTTCGCGACGCCCTCTCTGCCTTTAGCCGCAACATCGACCCTGCCCGCAAGCGCGTCTTCGACGGCATCTTCGACACGCTGCAGACCGGTCTCTCCAAGCTCGGCACCGACGCACGTAGCCAGTCCAAGGCCGCTCGCGACCTCATTTACCTCATCAAGGACATCCCGATGGACGGTCGCCAGGACTACGACGTCCTTGGCTTCATCTACGAGTACCTCATCAGCAACTTCGCCGCCAACGCCGGTAAGAAAGCCGGCGAGTTCTATACGCCGCACGAAGTCTCCATGCTCATGAGCGAGATAGTCTCGTGGCACTTGGCCGGACGCGAGAACATCACTATCTACGACCCCACGAGCGGATCGGGCTCGCTGCTCATCAACATCGGCAAAGCCGTGGCACGACGCAACGGCGACCCGGACTCCATCAAGTATTATGCGCAGGAGCTTAAGGAGAACACGTACAACCTCACGCGTATGAACCTGGTCATGCGTGGAATTCTTCCCGACAACATCGTGGCACGCAATGGCGACACGCTCGAAGACGACTGGCCCTGGTTCGACACCGTCGAGAACAAGGATGAGACCTACGATCCGCTCTTCGTCGATGCCGTGGTGTCGAACCCGCCGTACTCCCAGAACTGGGACCCGGAAGACAAGGAGCTCGACCCGCGCTTCAAATTCGGCGTTGCCCCTAAATCCAAAGCTGATTACGCCTTCCTTTTGCATGATTTGTACCACTTGCGCCCCGACGGCATCATGTGCATCGTCCTGCCCCACGGCGTGCTGTTCCGCGGCGGCGAGGAGGGCGCCATTCGCAAGAACCTGGTGGAGAACCGCCATATTCAGGCAATCATTGGGCTTCCTGCCAATATCTTCTTCGGCACGGGCATCCCCACCATCATCATGGTGCTGCGCAAGCAGCGCGAGACGAGCGACGTCTTGGTGGTGGACGCTTCCAAGCACTTCGTAAAAGAAGGCAAGAACAACAAGCTGCGGGCAAGTGACATCAAGCGTGTCGTCGACGCCGTGACAACGAACGCGACCGTCGACAAGTTCAGCCGCCTGGTTCCCATCGACGAGATCCGTGCCAACGACTACAACCTCAACATCCCGCGCTACGTGGACTCGAGCGCGGCAGCCGAAAGCTGGGACGTGTACGCCACCATGTTCGGCGGCGTGCCGAAGGACGAGGTCGACGCGCTCGAACGCTACTGGAAGGTATGGCCGAGCCTCAAAGGGCAACTCTACCGCGACGCCGACGGTTCGTGCCTTGCGTCCGCGACCGACGACGTCGCGCAAGTGGTGAAGGAAAACGCCGACGTCCGCGCCTTCTTGGGCGGCTACCGTGATGCGACAAGCCATTTACCGGCCACGCTGCGAAGCCGTTTGGTGGACGCTGCCGATGAAGTCGATACCGTGGCGGAGGAAGAGGCCATCGCAGCGCTTTTGAAAGACGCGCTGGCGGGTACAGCCCTGATTGACGGCTACGACGCCTACCAGGCGCTCGACGATGCCTGGGTGGGAATTTCCGGCGACCTGGAGGTCATCCAGACCGAGGGGAAAGGCGCTGTGCGCAAGGTGGACCCGAATATGGTGGTCAAGAAGAAGAACGGCAAAGACGTCGAGGTACAGGACGGCTGGGCTGGCCGTATCCTGCCGTTTGCGCTTGTGCAAGAGCACCTGCTTGCCGAAGACGTCAAGAAGATTGCTTCCCGTGATTCCCGCCTAGGCGAGATATCGCAGGAAGTAGACGAGATTCTCGAGAGCTTCGACGAGGAGGACAAGGGATCCTCTGCTGCTGTCAACGACGAAGGTTCGTTTGTGGCGGCTGAGCTCAAGAAGGCTGTGAAGGCTATCGGAAAGCACCCTGAAAACGATTTCGAGCAAGGTCTGGTTCGTGCGCAGGCGCTGCTCGATGAGGAGAAAAGCCTCAAGAAGGCGAACAAGGAAGCGAGAATGGCACTTGAGGAGACGACCAAGGAGGCCATCGAAGGCCTGACCGACGCCCAGTGCGATGATCTGCTGACCGCCAAGTGGATAGAGCCGCTGCAGGTTGAACTCCTGGCCCTTCCCGAAGCCATTTTGAGCGACTTCATCGCGGAGGTTTCTGCGCTCAACGCCAAATACGCGACAACCTACTCGGACGTGTGCAACCAGATAGATGATGCAGAAAGCCAGCTGGCAGACATGCTGGGGCAGCTTAGGGGCAACGAGTACGATATGGCGGGCATCGCCGAGCTACGCAAACTGTTGGGCGGTGAGTAGCATGGCAGAAAAACAAAATATCCCAGAAATCCGCTTCGAAGGTTTCACTGACCCTTGGGAACAGCGTAAGTTAAATGAATATCTTGAAACCTCAAGAGAGAAGAATGAGTCTTGTCATTTTGGCAAGGACGATGTTCTTTCAGTCTCGGGCGACTATGGGATCGTTAACCAGATTGAATTTCAGGGCAGATCGTACGCTGGCACATCCGTTGCAAATTATGGCGTTGTCCATAAGGGCGATGTCGTATATACCAAATCGCCATTGAGGATCAATCCATACGGGATTATTAAAACGAACAGGGGAAATGACGGTATTGTTTCGACTCTCTATGCCGTTTACCACCCGACAGAGAAGACTCATCCCGACTTCGTGCAGGTATATTTTGAGCAGAATGCGCGTATGAATAATTACATGGCGCCATTAGTCAGCAAGGGCGCCAAAAACGATATGAAGGTGTCAGCTGAGAATGCACTAAAAGGTGCGGTAACTTTTCCCGGAATCAAGGAGCAAGAAGTTATCGCGTCTTATTTCTCTCAATTGGACGACCTCATCACCCTTCATCAGCGTAAGTGCCAATACCGTAGCTTATACGGGTATCTTTCTTGGGAACAGCGTAAGTTGGGAGAGCTATATTCCCTCGTCTCGGAAAAGAACGATTTAACGTTTGGCAGAGAGTCAATAATCTCTGTGGCGAACATGTATTTCAATGCGAATGTTAACGTTACCGACGAGCAATATCTTCGCACCTATAACGTAATGAGACTTGGGGATATCGCCTTTGAGGGGCATTCGAATAAAGAGTTTTCACATGGCCGATTCGTTGAAAATTACATTGGCGACGGCATCGTTTCCCATATATTTACCGTGCTCAGGCCACGTGTACCGTTTGATGTTAACTACTGGCGATACGCAATCAACAACGAGAAGTTAATGCGGCTATCGTTGATTAGATCAACCAAGGCTTCAACAATGATGCACGACCTCGTTCCGTCAGACTTCCTTAGAGAAGCAATCCCAACGCCAACCCTTGCCGAACAAAAGGAAATCGGAGCATTCCTTGTAGGTCTCGACCATCTCATCACCCTTCATCAGTGACAGTCCAATGGCAAGGCGCACAACATTATTATCCTCAGTAGAACGAAAAACCGCCAACTCGACATAGCGAAATCGGCGGTTCTAGGGCTCGAAACTAGAAGCGACTCACGAAAGTTATTAAACGAACATCCTATCCAACAGCGATTTCTTGATATTCCTTAACAGCTCAAGCTTACGCTGATGAAGGGTGATGAGGGAATTCAATTGCGTGAAGAAGCATCCTATTTGCTTTTGTTCTTCCGTTGAGCATGGCAAAGTGAGCACAGTTTCAAAGAAATCGTCTGGCGCAATATTAAGCAACCCGTGATTTCG
>DBFRVO010000034.1:0-29664 GCA_048503295.1 Collinsella aerofaciens
AGCATGGGAGCCCCTTCCATGAATGCGGCGTGGCCGCCACGGTTGGATTAGACACTCACCATTGTCGGCCTAATCCGCGGTCTTTCATGCAGCAGGGGCTCTCAATGTTTTTATGTCCTGCTCATATCGTCTCTGCCGGCAGTTTAGGAACGTCCCTAACTGCCGGCTCGGGAACGACAAAGCGCTAGTTCACTTCGACGGGTTTGGCGCCGGGGTAGCGCTCCTCAAAGTCTAGGCGGTACTTATTGTCATTGGTGCCCGCCACGTTGTCGCGCGACAGCGGCGCCACGATCTCATTCTTGTGATCCGCAGGCTTGGTGTATTTCAGGCTGATCTCCCAGGCATCACAGATTGCGTCAATGCGGTGATCCAGGTCGTCATACAGGGCAACGATGTCTTTCCAGGAACTGTAGTTCTTAGAACTCGTCGGGACGTCCAGGTCCTCGACGATGTCGTAATACTGCTCGATGGTGTCCTCTGTGCGCTCGGCGACGTCGGCGAGATTTTGACGGGTGGTGCGATCTTCTTCCAGATAGCTGCCGTTGAAGTTCTGCGCGCAGCCACGGACGTAGTTGTCGAGGTCTTCGAGCAAGTCGTAGTATTCGCTCAGTCGGCGGTAGAGATTCTGCTCGGAGAGCGTTGCTTCGCCGCCATCCTCGTCGTCATCGTCATCATCGTCGTACAGGCTGTTGGGATCGCCGAGAGGCTTTAGGTCATCGTCGTCGACGTCATGGTGCAGCTTAGCTACCTCGGCAGTCGTCTGCGTGGCGGCGTTGTCGAAAGGCTTGATCACAAAGAAAACGACCAGGGCGATGATGATCGCCACCAGCACAACAATAACGGCGATAAGCGGCCCGGTGCCGCTCTTTTTGGGAGCGGGGGTCTGTGGCGAAGCAGGCGTGTATGCGGGAGCCGGCTCCTGTTGGGGCGAGCCGCTCGCGACGGGTATGCGCTGCGTGGTCTCGACGGCCGCAGGGCTTGCGGCGGGGTCGGGGCGATAGGCGAGGGGGTCGTCCGCCTTGGCTTGCGGCGTATCAAGGGAGCCGGTCTGCTCAAAAGCGGGCTGGCTATCGCTCGCGGTTGTTTGCTCAACGGGTGCACCGCACGAGGTGCAGAACTTGGCATTATCTGCAAGAAGCTTGCCGCACGAGGCGCAATATCGAGACATTGCCACTCCTTTCGCCACATTTCAATGCAATACGATGATTATACCCAGCACCCCAAAAAGCCGGCAGTTGGGGACGTTCCTTTTCTGCCGGCAGTTTAGGAACGTCCCTAACTGCCACCTGAGTAGCCATTGGCTAGGTGGGATTTGGGACGCGCCGAGCACTGGGGTATCATGGCTTGGTTGATATATCTGCATTTACGCGCCTTGTAGGAAGGGGCTGCGCCCATGGCTTTTGAGCCCGCTCAACATAGCTTCATTACGCTCGAGGGTGTCGATGGCGCCGGTAAATCTACGCAGGCGCGCCTGCTTGCCCGTGCGCTCGAGCTCGCTGGCTACCAGGTTGTGAGCCTGCGCGAGCCGGGCGGTACCGCCATCAGCGAAAAGATCCGTGCTCTGCTGCTCGACCCTGCCAATACGGCGATGGGCGACACCTGCGAGTTGCTGCTGTATGAGGCCGCCCGTGCCCAGCTAGTGCATGAGGTTATCGCGCCCGCCCTTGCGGCCGGCAAGGTGGTCCTGTGCGACCGCTTCTACGATTCCACGACCTGCTATCAGGCGTTTGCCGACGGCCTCGATCGTCAGATGGTGCGCGATGCCAACAACCTGGCCGTCGCGGGTACGCACCCGGCGCTCACACTCGTCTACCACATCACGCCCGAGCAGGCGGCGCTGCGCATGGCAGCCCGTGGTGCGGCAGATCGCATGGAGGCTAAGGGCATGGCCTTCCAAGAGCGCGTCTACCAGGGATTTTGCGCCATTGCCGCCGAGGAACCAAACCGCGTAAAGCTCATCGACGCGACCGCGTCCATCGAGGAAGTCTTCGCGCAGACGGTCGAGCGGGTTCGCGCCTACGGCCTCGACATTTCCCAAGACGCCGTCGCCGCCGCACTTGCCAAGGAGGCCGAGTAACGTGGCCCCCGCTCAGGCAAGCCTGCTGGCCAAGCTCGACACCCAAGAGCGCGTGCGCGACTTTTTGACCAACGCCGTCGCCAGCGGCCGCGCATCGCACGCCTACCTGTTTTTGGGCGCTCCCGGCGCCGGCAAGCTCGATGCCGCATGGGCGCTCGCCCAGGCCTTCCTGTGCGAGCAGGACGGCTGCGGCGCATGCGACAGCTGCGTGCGCGTTGCGCGGCACACGCACCCCGACGTGCACTATTACACGCCCGAGAGCGCCACGGGCTACCTCATCGCCCAGACCCGCGAGCTGCTCGATGACGTGCCGCTGGCGCCCATCCGTGCCAAGGCCAAGGTCTACATCATCGACCGTGCCGAGCAACTGCGCGCCAACACCGCCAACGCACTGCTCAAAACACTCGAGGAGCCGCCCGAGGGCGTTATGTTCATCCTGCTGGGCACCTCGGCAGACGTGATGTTGCCCACCATCGTGAGCCGCTGCCAGTGCGTGCCGTTTCGGCTGGTATCGCCCGCCGTCGCCGCGCAGGCCGTGAGCCGCGCCACTGGTCAGGATATCGCGCGTTGTCGCATGGCCGTCGCCGTGGCGGGCAGCCCCACGCGCGGCATCGAGTTCCTTAAGAGTGCCGAGCGCCAGGACGCCCGCCGTCAGATGGTCCGTGCCATCGACTCACTCATTGCCGCCGACGAGGCCGACGTGCTCAGCCGCGCCAAGTCGCTCATCGTCGCCGTTAAGGCGCCGCTCGCCGAGGTCAAGTCCACGCAGGAAAAGGTGCTCGAGCAAAACGCCGACTACCTGTCGCGTGGAGCATTGAAGCAGCTTGAGGACCGCAATAAGCGCGAGCTCAACGCGCGCGAGCGTTCGGGTATCATGGAAGCGCTGGCGAGCGCGCGGACGCTCATGCGCGATGTGCTGCTGACACTTCAGGACGAGGCGGCCGACGTGGTGAACGAAGACGTGCGCGACACGATCGGTCGGCTTGCCGCTGCGACCAATGTTGCGGGTGCCACGCGGGCGCTCGAGGCGGTCGCAACCGCCGAGCGCAACATCGCCAGAAACGTTACTCCCCAGCTGGCCATCGAGGTCATGCTGTTCGATATCAGGAAGGCACTGAAATGCCGTTAGTCGTACCCGTTAAGTTTACCTACGCCTCGCGCGACCTGTGGTTCGATCCGCAGGATCTGGATATCCTCGAGGCCGATTATGCCATTTGCTCCACCGAGCGCGGAACCGAGATCGGCCTGGTCACGGCCGATCCCTTTGAGGTGCCGCAAGACGAGATCGGTCAGCCGCTCAAGCCCGTGCTGCGCGTGGCGAGCGACATCGACCTGCAGCTTGCCGACGACCTGGCCATCCAGGGCGACGAGGCCATGGTCGACTTCCGCCGCCTGGTCAAGGAGCTCGACCTCGAGATGAAGCCGGTCGGCGTCGAGTACCTGTTTGGCGGCGAGAAGGCCGTGTTCTACTTTGCGGCCGAGGAGCGCGTCGATTTTCGCCAGCTCGTCAAGGACCTGTCCTCGACGCTGCACATTCGCGTCGACATGCGCCAGATCGGCGTGCGCGACGAGACCCGCCTGGTGGGCGGCTATGCCCAGTGCGGACAGGAACTCTGCTGCACGCGCTTTGGCGGACAGTTTGAGCCCGTCTCGATCCGCATGGCAAAAGAGCAGGACCTGCCGCTCAACTCGTCCAAGATCAGCGGCGTTTGCGGCCGCCTGATGTGCTGCCTGCGCTACGAGTTCGAGGCGTACAAGGACTTTAAGAGCCGTGCGCCCAAAAAGAAGACGCTCATCGATACGCCGCTTGGCAAGGCGCGTATCCAGGAGTATGACACGCCGCGCGAGCAGCTGGTGCTGCGCCTAGAGAACGGCAAAGTCTTTAAGGTCAACCTGGCCGATATGGCGTGCTCGGAGGGCTGCAAAAAGAAGGCTGCCGAGCAGGGCTGCAACTGCCGCCCCGACTGCGTGACGCGCGACGTGCTCGAGCGCATCGAGTCGCCCGAGATGCGCCTGGCGCTCATGGAGCTCGATCGCGAGAACGGCGTCGACGTGGGCGATGGCCTGTCGAGTGCCGACCGTCTGGCCGGCACGTCGATGCCCAAGCGCCGTCGTCGCGATGCTGAATCCGATGCTCGCGCCGGTCAGGGTCAGGGCGAGGGCCGTGGCCGCGGAAAGGGCCGCGGCAAGGCCGAGGCGCCCGAGGCCGAGGAGGCCGCCGGTGGCCGTCGCCGCCGCAAGCGCGCGGGCTCGGGCGATGCCGGCGAGGCTGCAGCCGCGGGCAAGAACGCCTCTCGCGAGCGCGAGGTTCAGCAGCCCCAGCAGCAGAATCGCGGCGGTGGCATGAACCCCACACGTCGTCGCCGCCGTCATCTGTCGAGCGAGGAGCGCGAGGACGCCTTCCGCGCCGCAGCTGCTCGCGAGGCTGGTGCCGCTTCCAAGGGCCCCTCGGCCTCCGATGCGCCTGCCGACAAGGGCGGCAAGTCACGTGGCGAGGAGGAGCGCGCGCCGCGTCCGCGCCGTCGCCATTCCTCGGGCGCGCAACAGAAGCCCTCAGTGCCCTCCGTGGCCGATCAGGTCTCGGATGGCGAGGTCAAGGTCACGCGCCGTCGTCCCGGAGATGGCGGGGGAGCGGCTGCCAAGGCTTCGCGTGGCGCCGCTCGCGACGAGCGCGAGCCGCGCGAGGATCGCGGTGGCGAGGGCTCGGCCGACCAGGGTCAAAAGCGCCGTCGCCGTCGCCGTTCCCGCAAGCCGCGCCAGGATGGTGGCGAGGGCTCGACCCCGTCTTCGTCCGCACCACAACCGCCCGCCGGCGAATAACGCCCGCGAGCGGATTTAACCTGCCTTGCCCCGAGCGCATCGGGGTATCATAGCGCCGAATCAACAACCCTCCCTGCGATCGAGCGTAGGGAGGGTTGTGTCTTGAAGAGCCATCTGAACATATTGAGCCGTCTGCAGAGTGCCGGTGCCCTACCGTTTGCGGACGAATTGCTACCGTTTGCCGAGCGCGCGACGTACGAGGCGCTCGAGGCATTGTCGCCAACACGATGTGCCGGCTGCGAGCGCGCCGGTGCGCTTATTTGCCAAGACTGTCTGGCTGCGCTCACGCTCATCGACCCGTGTCATAGCTGCACCCGATGCGGCGCCCCGTTTGGGGATTTGCTGTGCACTGAGTGTTCGGTCGAGGGCACGTCCTCGGCAATGGCGGAGGCGCTCGACCGCTGCCTGGCGTGCGCCGTCTATGCGCATCCGCTGCCGCGCATCATTAAAGCGTACAAGGATGCGGGCGAGCGACGTCTGGCTCCGTATCTGGCGGAGCTGCTCTACGACACCGCCCTGCATGCCCAGGTCGTAGCGCCCGATCGCTACGGAGGTGTGCTGTCCGGTGCGGATGCGGTGGTGTTTGTGCCTGCGACGGCGGCAGCGTTTCGGCGGCGTGGTTTTGATCATATGGAGGCCATCGCGCGCCCATTTTGCGAGCTGTCGGGTGTTCCCTTGCTCGATGCTCTCGTCAAGTACGGGCATGGCGACCAGCGCGAACTCGGTCGTGAGGAGCGCCGCGAGCGTGCCCGAGGTATGTACGAGACGGTTGAGGATGTGCACGGCCGCCGCCTGCTGCTTATCGACGACGTTATCACCACGGGTGCGACGATGGCAGCGGCTTCGGCGGAACTCAAGCGCGCCGGTGCCGCGGCCGTTGATGGCCTCGCTATCGCACGCGTTTGGTAGGGGTGGTTTTGTGGCAGTGAAGATGGCGCGACGCATCGAGCCGACAAGCGAGCAACTGGCGGCCTCCGTAATCCTGACCGGCGCCTCGGCGCTGCGCATGATGCGCGCCGAGCGCCGACAAATGGGTTACATCAGCTGGAGGGACCTCGATCCCGATGAAGAGCGCCGTGTGCTGCGCACGTCGTCGCCCTCGACCGAGGACATCTATCTTCCCGATTTGGTGCGGATTGGGGCCGCAAGCGGCGAGGTGCAAGAGGATTTGTGCTTGTTGGTAGGGTCTGCAGCGCAGCGCCGCCGTATTCTTGGCGTGAGCTGGTCCGTATGCTCCGAGTTGCCCGCCGGCTCGATTCTAGAGGTGGAACCGGGGGTGTACAGTCTATCTCCCGAGGCCCTTTGCGTAGCCGTCGCGCGCGAGGTCGGCTGTATCCAGGCATTTGCCCTGGCCCAGGAGCTGTGCTCTAAGATTTCGCTGAGTGACCGCGGGAAGTATCTGCCTCTCTACACCTCGCCCGTTACGAATAAACTTGCAAAGGACAAGGACCAGCCAGCAGACGTGGGCTACTTTGAGGTTGAGCCGGTGCTGACGCCCGATCGTCTGGCAGATTACCTCGCGGTATGCAAGGGGAATGCGGCCAAACAGCTGCAGCGTCTGTGTCCCTACTTGTCAGAAAACCTGCGCTCGCCCATGGAGTGCATCATGCTCGCTCTGTTTTCGCTTCCGTTTTCCTATGGCGGATTTGCCTGCGGTCCCTTTAAGACCGACTACAAGATCGAGTTCGATGACCGCGCGCAGGCAATCTCGGGGATGCCGCATGCAGTTTGCGATGCGTATCAGGAAACAGCCCGGTTTGACCTGGAATACAACGGTGAGCTGGGCCATTCCTCTCGGAGGGGGCGTATCCATGATGAAAAGCGCAACATGGGCTTGATTACTATGGGAATCGAGGTTGCGACGGTCAACAACGAAATGCTCTGTGACATGGAAGCGATGGAGGCGCTCGCATGGCGCATCCACCAGCGTATGCGAAAACGGTACCGGAATCGTGTCGATGCCCGCAGGAAGAAGCAAGAGGCATTGCTTAACACGCTGCGGATGTGTTTTGGGCTTAAGCCGGTCTAATTCGCGTCGAAAATAGAGGGTTAATCATATGCCCTGGCCAAAATATGGCAAATATGAGTACTGTCACTAAATCAGTAACAGCAAAATCAAGGAATTTAGGACTCGGAGGTGGCGTAAAATAAGAAGATAATAAACAAATGTAGAATAACTAAGCATCAGGTTGGCGACACTGAGCTCACAATCTGTCCGAGAGGCCAAAATTGCCTGTTACTAAATTGGTGACAGTACTCATATTTGCCATATTTTGACCGGGGCACCCTGAGACGGGTGCCCCGGAGCTCCCCGTAGGGGAGCTCCGGGCTTCATAGGGGCACGAATGGTCCGCTCCGACCTGCGAAATCTGTACTCGCGATGCGAATAACGCCCCTAACCTTAAACTTTAGCTTGAACTTAGCTATAATGCGCTTCGTTCCTACCAGGCTGTGGTTGCGGACGGACGAAATGCCCGTCCTAGTCCAAGACAGACGCGGTCAAAGGGATCCACGTAAGCGACCGCGTGCGCGCGGCGCGATCATGGCGCGTCCTAGATGTAAGCCGCACCGTCCGTTCTACTTTCTTTGGGGCAATACCGCCTCGCGGGCGAGCGGGTCAGTCGTGAAGGTGGCTGCGGCCTCCCGAGCAAACACCCCGGTGCGCAAGTGTGGGGTCAAATACCAGGTCAGCTGGTGGGAACAACCTGATATTCCGCGCAACGCACGGATCGTATACGACACAGAAGGCAGGGTAGTGGACATGGTGAGGGGCAGCTTGATGCACGCGGCTCGGTTAGGTGCTGGGACCGCAGCGGTCATCGCCGTTTTGGGCCTGAGCGGATGCGCGTTCAACCCGCTGTCTACGTTCACGACTCCCACGATCGACCAGATCGAGTACGAGACCGTCACGCCGGCGGTGTCGGACGACGCCCTGGTCACTCCCGGAACCCTGACGGTCGCCCTCGATACTTCCGATGCGCCGCAGGCCATGCAGGACGCCGACGGCGAGCTCACGGGGTATGCGGTTGACGCCGCCCGCGCCCTCGCAAGCCGCATGGGCCTTAAGGTCGCCTTTGTCGATGCGTCCTCGGCAGGTTCCGCGCTCGGCGACAAAAAGGCCGATATCTTTATCGGCGAGATTAACTCCACGGACGGGGACATTAGCTCGCTCGGCACCTGCCTGTACGATGCCACTTCCGTGTTCGGTAAAACTAGAGATGGTGGGTCGCTAAGCGTTTCCACCGATACCCTTAGCACGTCCACCCTGGGCGTTCAGATGTCCTCGGCCTCGCAGGAGGCGCTTGCTAAGCAGAGCATTACCGCCAACCAAAAGACCTACTCCAACATCAACGAGTGCTTTGAGGCGCTCGAGTCCGGCGAGGTCGACTATGTAATCTGCGACTCCACGGCCGGCGGCTACCTTGCACGCCTGATGAGCGAGGTCTCCTATGTCGGTGCGCTCGAGGCGCCCTCGACGCTTGGTGTTGCGGGCCTCTCGTCCAATGACGAACTGTGCCGTGCCGTGAGCGATGCCCTCGACGACATCACGGTCGACGGTACGCTCGAGGCGGTCCACTCTGTCTGGTATGGCACGATGCCCTACGACCTCACCACTAAGACGGTTTCGGGCGCTAACGTGCAGCCGGGCGACTCTGAGTCCAGTGAGACCACGTCCTCCGGCAGCGAGTCCTCCGATTCCGACAATGAGACCGCATCCTCCGAGGACAAATCGTCCAGCCAGGAAGGCGCCATCACCGACGACGACATTAACAAACTCAATAGCTAGTTATTGCTAGGGGTGGTGTCTCCTATACGTTGGAAAGGACACCTCTTCACGGTTTCAACACGCACTGCCGGGTTTCCCCAATAGGGGAGCCCGGCTTTTTCATCCCTATAAAACCAGCAGGTCAAAGCCAATTTTCGAGACCAAATACAAATCTGTTGGCTCCCTCCTATAGCGCACTTTGCCATGGAAAAGTACGAGACTTCGGTATGCGGTATCAAGCAATCGTTATTCGGGTCTTTAGGAATCCGCGTGATTAAATGCACGGCAATGGGTACATAGCCAGTACAGTAAGTCCCCGAGGCAGATTGGAGCCACGTATGGATATCAAGGTTTCTGGACGCAAGACGACGGTAACCGATGCTCTGCGTGCGCATGTGGATGAGAAGATCGGCGAGGCGCTCAAGGTTTTCGATATCGAGCCCATGACGGTCGACGTTGTACTTCGCTATGAGAAGAACCCCTCGAATCCCAACCCGGCAATCGTCGAGGTTACGGTTCGTGCCCGCGGTTCGGTGATTCGCGTTGCCGAGCACGGTGCAGATATGTACGCCGCCATCGACCTCTCCGCCGATAAGGTCACCCGCCAGCTGCGCAAGTTCAAGACCAAGGTTGTGGACAACCGCCAGGGCGGTGCCAGCGCCGCGGATGTCGCACCGGTCGAGCGCGTTGAGGATCTGGCCGACCTGCTGCTGCCCGAGGAAGAGGACGACCTGCTCGTCCGCGAGAAGGTTATCGACGTCACCCCGATGACTGAGGAGCAGGCGCTGGTGCAGACAGATCTGCTCGGCCACGACTTCTACGTGTTCGAGAACGCGACGACTGGCCTCATCAATGTGGTGTATCACCGTAAGAATGGTGGATATGGCATCATCAAGCCCCGCATCGAAACACTTGACGAGTAAAATACGTTAACTTGCATGAGTTAACGGTTGGCGGCCATCCCATGCGGGTGGCCGCCTTTTTACGTAAGGAGTCGCTTTGATGGACAAGGCCGCATCCGCCGGTCATTCGGACCGTTGCCGCATCGTCGTCGATACCTGCTGCGACTTTAGCCCCGAGGTCGCCGCGAACCTCGATGTCGATATCCTGGGTTTCCCCTTCATTATCGATGGCGAAGAGCGCACGGACGACATCTGGTCGAGCATCACACCCAAGGAGTTCTACGACCGGATGCGCGCCGGTGCCCGCGTGTCCACCTCGGCTGTGTCGCTCGGTCGCTATATCGAGTTCTTTACCGAGTGCGCCAAAGAGGGCACGCCCACGGTCTACCTGTGCTTTACCTCGGCGCTGTCGTCGAGCTACAACTCCGCGTGCCAGGCGGCAGATGCCGTGCGCGCCGAGTATCCCGATTTTGAGCTTTACGTGGTCGACAACGCTCTGCCCTGTGCGACCGGCGCGCTCTTGGCGCTCGAGGCCGTGCGCCAGCGTTCGGCGGGACTGACCGCCAAGCAGCTGGTCGATTGGGCAAACGAGGCAAAGACCTACGTCCACGGCTACTTTACGCTCGAGAGCTTCGACGCACTGGCTGCCGGCGGCCGCATTCCGCCCGCGGCGGCGCAGCTCACGGCAAAGCTCGATGTCAAGCCCGAGCTCTCCTACGACCTGGCCGGCTCGCTGTCGCTGATCGGCGTCAACCGCGGCCGCAAGAAGGCGCTCAAGTCCATCCTCAAGTCGTTCCGCGAGAACTACGTGCCCGATCGCACCATGCCCATCGCCATCATGACGGCCGATGCCGAAAAGGATGGTGACTGGCTCGAAGCCGCCATCCGCAAGGAGGAGGGTTGCGCCGACGTCACGATCATTCGCGGCTCCGTGGGTCCCACCATCGGCTCGCACGTGGGCCCCGGCATGGTGGGCTGCGCGTTTTGGGGTAAGAACCGCGCCGACAAGGCGTCGCTTTCCGACCGTATCGCCCGCCGCGTGCGCGGTCAGTAGGCAAGCGCTGCGTCCGTAATCGCCCTCGACTCACAGCCCAAACGCTGGCATCGAGTATTCAACCTGGTAACAACACCCAACCCAAAAGGAAAGGTTTCATGGCAAACAAGCTCTCCGTCGCATTTATCGGCACCGGAATCATGGGTGCCCCCATCGCCGGTCACATTCTGGACGCCGGCTATTCCGTCACGGTCAACAACCGCACCAAGTCCAAGGCTGCCGCGCTTATCGAGCGCGGTGCCGCTTGGGCCGATACGCCGGCCGATGCCGTGGTTAACGCCGATGTCGTCTTTACCATGGTGGGCTATCCCTCCGAGGTCGAGGAGCTCTACCTGGCGGGCGACGGCCTGCTCGCGTGCACTAAGCCCGGCGCGGTCCTGATCGACCTCACCACGAGCTCGCCCGAGCTGGCGCGCGACATTGCCGAGGCCGCCCAGGTTTCCGGCCGCATGGCGTTTGACTGCCCCGTCACCGGCGGCGAGTCGGGTGCTATCGCCGGCACGCTTACTGCTATCGTGGGCGCCACCGAGAACGACATCGCGCCGGTCCGCGACATCCTTGCCACCTTCGCGGCCAACATCTGCTGCTTCGACGGCGCCGGCAAGGGCCAGGCTGCCAAGCTCGCCAACCAGGTGTCGCTGGGCGCCTGCATGGTCGGCATGGCAGACGCCATGGCATTTGCCGAGCTGAGCGGCCTTGACCTGGAGAAGACCCGCCAGATGATCCTGGGCGGCACCGGTAAGTCCGGCGCCATGGAGAGCCTGGCGCCCAAGGCGCTCGACGGCGACTACAAGCCCGGCTTTATGGTCGAGCACTTCATCAAGGACCTGCGCCTGGCGCTCGCCTACGCCGATGACCGCGAGCTCGCGCTGCCCGGCGCCGACGTCGCCTTTACGCTCTACGACATGCTCGACGCCATCGGTGGCGCCAAGCTGGGCACCCAGGCCATCACGGTCCTCTACAAGGAGGAGGCCGACGCTATCGCCGCCGGTCTGGACTGGTCGCAGTATCGTCCCGAGGAGCATGGCGCTCACGAGGACGGCTGCGGTTGCGGCGAGCACGGCGACGACCATGAGTGCGGTTGCGGTCACCATCACGGCGAGGACCACGAGTGCTGCGGCGGCCACGGCCATGACGACGGCCATGAGTGCTGCTGCGGCCACCATCACGGGGAGTAGCGCCCATGAGCTGGACGTTCGTGGTACTAGCGCTGGTGCTCTTTCTCTTTGCGATCTACATTGGCTTTTTGTGCGGCCAGTGGGCGTGCGAAAAGCGCGTGATCACCAAGCGCGACTACTGGATTGCCAATTTTGCAGGAGCGGCGGCAGTCGTCCTACTGACCTGGGTGTTCTCGCTGTTCCCGCTGGTGCAGTTTGCGCCGATCGGCTGGCTCGGCGGCTTTATCGCCGGTCTTAAGATGAGCTTTGGCGAGTCCGTCGGTCCGTGGCGCAAGCACGACGAGGTCTTTAACGTCAACAAGGCTCATCGCGCCGCCGCCGACGCGGGCGACGCTGAGGAACGCCGCCGTGCGCGTCGCAATGGCGCGGCCGACCGACAGCTCATCTCGGTCACCGATGACAGCAAGGGTGCTGGCAAGCACGCTAAGAAATAGTAAGAAGAGGTAACTATGGCAGAAAACAAAGACGAACAGCTCACCGACGAGGAGCTGGCACAGCTTCAGCTGGCAGAGGAGAACGAGAACGCCGTCGACCGTCTGGTCAAGGAGCTCGGCTGCCCCACGCGCCGCATCCGCCAGTTTGCCGCCCGCGTGTTGCACCTGCTTGCCGAGCGCGATCCGCAGCGCGTCGTGCCCTGCGTGCCCGCGCTGATCGAGGCGCTCGACCGCCCCGAGGCTCAGACCCGCTGGGAGGCCCTCGATGCCCTGACGGCGCTCGCTACCACCTGCCCCGAGCAGCTGGGCGATGCCTTTGAGGGCGCCGAGACTGCACTGTTCGACGAGATCTCCTCCACGCTGCGCTATGCCGCCTTCCGCCTGCTGTGCGTGTGGGGCGCCACGAGCGTCGAGCGTTCGCGCGAGGCTTGGCCCATCCTGGACGAGGCCATCCAGTGCTACCACGGCGACCTCGAGTATCGCGACATGCTCGGTTGCCTGTACGAGTTTTGCCAGGGCGAGATCGACGCCGAGGTTGCCGAGAAGCTCGCGCTGCGCCTTAAGTTCGATGCCGAGAACGGTAAGGGCAGCTATCTCAAGGCCCGTTCGAGCGAGATTTGCGAAATGCTTGTTAAACGTTTTGGCCTGGATCTCTCCAAAAAGAAGAAGCGTGCTAGCGTTAAAAAATCTGACGACGCCGAAGACGAGGAGTAACAGATTATGGCGCACGATGTAGTCCTGATTCCCGGTGACGGTATCGGTCCCGAGATTACGCAGGCCATGCGCCGCGTGGTCGAGGCCACCGGTGTCCAGATCAACTGGAACGTCCAGGAGGCCGGTGCCGGCGTCATGGACGAGTTTGGCACGCCGCTGCCCCAGCACGTGCTCGATGCGGTCGCCGAGACCAAGGTCGCCATCAAGGGTCCCATCACCACGCCGGTCGGCACGGGTTTCCGCAGCGTCAACGTGGCCCTGCGCAAGCACTTCGACCTGTACGCCTGCGTGCGCCCCTGCCTGTCGCAGCCGGGCGACGGCTCGCGCTTCCGCGACGTCGACCTGGTCATCGTGCGCGAGAACACCGAGGACCTCTACGCCGGCATCGAGTTCGATGAGGGCACTGCCGAGGTCGAGGAGCTCTCGCAGCTCGTCGAGCGTTCTGGTCAGAAGACCTTCGCCGCGGATTCCGCGATCTCGATCAAGCCGATCTCCATCGCCAAGAGCCGCCGCATTGTGGAGTATGCCTTTGAGTATGCCCGCCGCTGCGGCCGCAAAAAGGTGACGGCCGTGCACACGGCCAACATCATGAAGGCGACCGACGGCCTGTTCCTGCGCGTGGCGCGCGAGGTAGCCGCCAACTATCCCGATATCGAGTTCAACGACAAGATCGTCGACGCCACCTGCATGGGCCTGGTCCAGAACCCCAACGGCTTCGATGTCCTAGTGCTGCCCAACCTGTACGGCGACATCGTGAGTGACCTGTGCGCCGGCCTGGTGGGCGGCTTGGGTATGGCCCCCGGCTCCAACATCGGTGCCGACTGCGCCATCTTTGAGGCTACGCACGGCTCCGCGCCCGATATCGCGGGCAAGGATATCGCCAACCCCACGGCCGAGATCCTCTCTGCTGCGATGATGCTCGATCACCTGGGCGAGAACGACGCGGCCAATCGCATTCGCGCCGCCGTTTCTGCCACGCTCGACGAGGGTGAGCAGGTTACCGGCGACGTTCGTCGTGCCCAGACCGGCTCCGTTGAGGGCGCTGTGGGCACGCAGGCCTTTGCCGATGCCGTTATCGCGCACCTGGCCTAAGGCATGCAGACTGCAAACGCCTAAATAGTACTTAAGTGTTTGCGTATAACCTGAGAATCAATACGCCCGGCGCTTTGTCGGGCGTATTCTATTGCGGACTATGTTTCCTAACAAGGAGTAACTGATATGGGTCTGATTCAAAAGAAGGACGAGAAGGACGAGATCGACGGCATCCAGATCATCGAGCGCGGCGAAGGCCCCGACGGTGACGAGAACGAGAAGATCGATCTAGTCGCCGGTACGTCTGCCGAGCACATTGCCGCCGGTACGACGGCCAAGGAGGAGGACGCCCGACTAGAGGCTCAGATTGCCGCGGATGCCGCTGACGAGAATCTGATGCCCGAGGAACAGGACGAGGACGACGACTCCGACGTGGACGACCACGCTTGCAAGCACAAGAAGACGATGATTGCCGCCTTTGTGGTCGCCGTCGTGATTGCTGCCGTGGTCGGCTTCTTTATCGGCAACGGTGGTTTTGGCGGCAAAGGCGTCGGCTCGGCGACCCTCACCGAGGACCAGCTCGATTCGACCGTGGCAAGCTATAGCTACAACGGCAAGAAGAGCGACATCACCGCGCGTGAGGCCATCGAGAGCCAGTACAGCCTCGACACCGTCAAGGACGATGACGGCAACTACACCGCTCCGTCTGCCGACGTTATCCTGTCCTACGTGCGCAACCAGATTCTGCTGGACGCTGCCGAGGACGAGGGCATTACCGTCTCTTCCAAGGAAATGAAGCAGTACGCCGAGGATTCCATCGGCACCTCCGACTACAAGACCATGGCCACGCAGTATGGCGTGTCCAAGGATCAGGCCAAGCAGATCGTCCGCCAGTCCGCGACGCTGCAGAAGCTCTACAAGAAGAAGGTTGGCGATAGCTCCGCAAGCATGCCGACCGCCCCGACCGAGCCTGCTGACGGCAACGAGGAGACCGCGAGCAAGGACTACGCCGACTACATCATCAACCTTGCCGGCGACGAGTGGGATAGCGAGAAGGGCACTTGGAAGGACGCCGATAGCACCTATGCCAAGGCCTTCGCTGACGATGCCTTTACGGCCGATAGCGCTACCTATAAGCAGGCCATGACCGCCTATTACACCGCCTACCAGCAGTATTCCTCGCAGGCTTCGAGCGCCAGCTCCAAGTGGACCGAGTACGCCAACGGCCTCTACGCCAAGGCCAATATCAGCATCTACGGCCTGTTTGCGTAAAGATTGCCTGAGCCTTCGAGTACGAAGCCGATATATCTGATTGAGCCCGCTAGAACGAACGCCGTTCTAGCGGGCTTTTGCGTTGTAAGAAAGGGCGGGGAAGAGAGTGGTAGGGGAGGGGTTTATATACAAATTCTTGAAGACTTTATTCATATAAAGTGAAAACGATTTCGGCCAAACTGGTAGTAACAATGTGGTACCAATGTTCATCTGGTAGTAACCAATTTTGAGACGAAATCGAATGGAAATTGCTAAGAATTAGTTTGGTTTCGAAAGAAACGCACTATGTCTACCTGCGGAAATTACCGTTTACGGGCAAAAAATAACCGTTTGGCAACGATATCGTAATTTGAACGAAATATGGTGGACGTTTGAATTGAGTGTGTGCTACCGTACATACCAGCAACCCCAAATAGGGACTGGGTTGTCTAAGTTTGCGCACCAATGCCGGCAAGCGGAGAAGCCGGTATGCACAAGGCGCGGACATGGAACTCGTTGGTGAACAACGAAAGAAAGGTTGGAGGAGATACCATATGATGAAGTACCTCCAGAAGCTCGGCAAAGCGCTGATGCTTCCCGTCGCGGCGCTTCCCGTCGCAGGTATTCTTATGGGTGTGGGCTACCTGCTCGCTCCCGCAGTCATGGGTGCTGCCGGTGACACTACCGGTTTTGCCTATACCGCCGGTTTCCTGCTCATCAAGGCAGGCGGCGCTCTTATCGATAACATGGCCTGGCTGTTCGCAGTCGGCGCCGCTGTCGGCCTTGCCGACGATCACGATGGCACCGCTGGCCTCGCTGGCCTCGTCGCCTTCCTGATGATTCAGCAGCTCCTGAACCCCGCTGTTGTTGGCACCATTCGTGGTATGGACGCCGATGCTCAGACCGCTTGGCTTGCCACGACCGAGGGCATCGCGTTCTCCAAGATCGCTGGCAACTCCTTCATCGGTATCCTGTCCGCCGTCATCGGTGGTACTTGCTACAACAAGTTCAAGGACACCCGTCTTCCCGACTGGCTGGCCTTCTTCTCCGGCAAGCGTTGCGTCGCCATCATGACCGCCGTCATCTGCATCGTCGTCTCCGTCGTCCTGCTCTTTGCTTGGCCGCTCATCTTCGGTGCTCTTGTTGCTCTTGGTGAGGGTATCGCCGCCATGAGTGGTATCGGCGCTGGCATCTACGCCTTCCTTAACCGCCTGCTCATCCCGACTGGTCTGCACCACGCTCTGAACAACGTGTTCTGGTTCGACACCATCGGCCTGGGCGATCTGACCCACTTCTGGGCTGGCGAGACCTCCGCTGACGTCAAGTGGAGCCTCGGTATGTACATGTCCGGCTTCTTCCCCTGCATGATGTTCGGTATCCCGGGTGCTGCCCTGGCTATGGTTCAGACCGCTAAGAACAAGAAGGCTGCTATCGGCCTGGTTGTCTCCGCTGCTATCTGCGCCTTCGTCTGCGGCGTCACCGAGCCCTTCGAGTTCGGCTTCATGTTCCTGTGCTTCCCGCTCTACGTCGTGTACGCTGCCCTGTACGGCATCTTCAGCATCGTCACCTACTATGTTGGTTTCCGTGCTGGCTTCTGCTTCTCCGCTGGTGCTACCGACCTCCTGTTCTCCGCTAGCCTCCCGGCTGCTGCCAACACCTGGATGATCATCCCGCTGGGCATCGCTGCCTTCCTGGTCTTCTACCTCGTGTTCCGCTTCGCCATCACCAAGTTCAACCTCATGACCCCTGGTCGCGAGGATGAGGATGTCGAGGAGACCTCCGCTTCCGCTGCCGCTGGCGACGACAAGTTCGCCGCCCTGGCCGCTGCTGTTCTCGCTGCCGTCGGTGGCAAGGAGAACGTCAAGACCGTTGACTGCTGCGCTACTCGCCTGCGCTTTGAGCTTGGCGATTCCGAGCTGGTCGACGAGGCCGCCTGCAAGAAGGCCGGCGCTCTGGGTGTCATGAAGATGGACAAGGGCGCTACCCAGGTCATCATCGGCACGCAGGTCCAGGCTGTTGCCGAGGAGCTCAAGAAGCTTCTCTAAGCCTTAAAGACGTATCTGTCTTACAAAGGGTCGTCCCGCTCCGCGGGGGCGGCCCTTTTTGCTACCTCAATACTTGATGCAGCGATGTAATTGGTATTACAGTGTGCAGGCTATCAACCGGCAAACAATATTGAAATATGCTTGTTGACCTGCTGTTATTCCATTAAAACTGCTATAGTACGTGGTGTCTGGTTACAACCAATTTCGAGTCATTTATCCGGCAGGTATCATTATGGCAATGGGAGCGCGCAAACAACCTCTGTACGATCAGCTCGTCGATTTGCTGACCGATAAAATCGATCACGAACTTCGACCCGGCGACTATTTGCCGTCTGAGCGTGACCTGTCGGAACGCTACGGGCTCTCGCGTACGACGGTTCGCCTTGCCCTGCAGGAGCTTGAGCGCCTGGGCTTGGTAGTTCGTCAGCGCGGCCGTGGAACAATGGTGTGCGATCGCTCTCTGCAAACGGCAAACCTCACGCAGACCTATAGCTTTACCGAGCAGATGAAGGCGATCGGCCGTGTGCCCAAGACGACGATTCTTGAGTTTACCGAGGTCGAGGCTGACAAGAATATTGCCATAGAGATGAATGCGCGCCTGGGCGAGCGTCTGTACAAGATCAAGCGCCTGCGTATTGCCGATGGTGTGCCGCTGATGATTGAGTGTACATATCTGCCGAGTCGCAAGTTCTTTGCGCTTAAGCGCCCCATGATCGAGAACAAATCGCTGTACGACATGATCGAGCAGGACTTTCACGAGAAAGTTCGCGTGGCAGAGGAAGAATTCTATGCGAGTATCGCCCGCCATTCCGACGCTCGTTTGCTCGAGATTACCGAAGGCGCACCGGTGCTGGATTTGATTCGTACCACATATGACATGAACAACGAGGTTATCGAGTATACGCGTTCGGTTGCGCGTGCCGACCAGTTTAAGTACAAGGTCTACCACAACCGCGCAGTCTAGAGTTATTGGGTATAAACGGCTTGGCGTGTTTTGCGGCGGGTGCAAAATGTGCCAAGCGGTAGAAGGCAACGAACAATCGCTCGAATTAACAATGCAGTGGTTTTTGATCCGCCCTAAAACGCACTGCGGGTACGGGAGCATAGATGAGCACGTATGCTATCAAGGCCGACAAGTTCTTTTTGCCGGCGGGGCCGCAGCTGGGCGGCTACCTCATGGTCGAAGACGGCGTCTTTGGCGCTTGGCAGGCCGATGAGCCCACTTGTGAGATCAAAGATTATTCGGGTACATGGATTGCGCCGGGTATGGTGGACACCCACATTCATGGCTTCTATAACCATGCCACGACCGATAACGATGCCGAGGGTATCAACATCAGCTCGACCGAGCTCGCTCGTCGCGGTACCACCAGCTGGCTGCCCACGACCTTTACCGACGGCGTAGAGCAGATCAAGGACGCCTGTGCCGCTATTGCACAGGCGGATGAAGAGCGCGGGCCCGAGTTCTGCGGAGCTCGTATTCAGGGCATCTACCTGGAGGGTCCGTTCTTTACCATGAAGCACGTGGGCGCCCAGAACCCCGCTTATCTGATTGACCCGTCCGAGGAAGTTTTTGACGAGTGGCAGGAGGCCGCCGGCGGTCGTATCGTCAAGAGCGCCATGGCGGCCGAGCGTGACGGTGCCGCCGCTTACGCCGCGGCTCTGAGCGCCAAGGGCGTTGTGACCTGCATTGGCCACTCCGATGCCACCTATGATGAGTGCGCCGCCGCCATCAATGCTGGCGCCAGCTGCTTTACGCATACCTACAACGGCCAGCGTGGTCTGCACCATCGCGAGCCCGGTGTCGTCGGAGCCGCTATGACCACGCCCAACACCTATGCCGAGATCATCTGCGATGGCAAACATGTGAACCCTGCTGCTATCAAGGCCCTGCTGCAGGCCAAGGGCTGGCAGCACACGGTGCTGATCACCGACTGCCTGGGTTGCGGCGGCATGCCCGAGGGCAAGTACACCAGCGGTGGCATGGACGTTATTATGAAGGACAACCTTTGCTGGCTCGCCGATGGCTCTGCTATCGCCGGCTCGGTGCTCACACTCGCACAGGGCGTCAAGAACATCGTCGACTGGGGTCTCGCGAGCGCCGATATCGCCATTCGCATGGCGACCGAGGTGCCCGCGCGTTCTGCTCACGTCGAGGATAAATGTGGCAGCATTATGCCCGGTCGCGACGCCGACTTTGTCGTGTTCAATCCCGACCTTACCCTGGTCGAGACGTATGTGGGTGGCAACAGCGTCGGTAACGCGTTTACCGAGTAGCCGCCAAAGAAACGATCCGAAAGGGGATTTAGATGATTTATGGTGCATTAGGCGATATCGAGGAATATCGCGGAATGCTCAAGGGCCTCGACGTGCTGATTGACTGGCTCGAGGAGAACGACCCGGCGGAGCTCGAGGTCGGCAGCCATCCGATTCTGGGCGACAAGGTCTTTGCAAACGTCATGGCTCCCACGACGCGTCCCGAGGCCGAGGCTCACTATGAGACGCATCAGCGCTATCACGACCTGCAGATCGATGTCGAGGGTCGCGAGGCCTTTAAGGTCGCCACGGGCAGCCTGACGCTGGTCCAGGAGTTCGACGAGAAGGACGACTACGATCTGGTCGATTCCGACGCCTCGATCGCCGGCGATCTTGCTGACGACAAGTTTGCACTGTTCGTTGCCGGTGAGCCGCATATGCCCACGCTCGAGTTCCCGGGCGATGGCGCACAGCCGGTCAAGAAGATCTGCTTTAAGCTGCTTGCAGACGCTTACTGGGAGGAGTAACGCGCTGCTCGGCTGAGCTGTTCGTCTGATGGCGTGATTCCCCTAGGGAAATCACGCTGCGACCCCGCCAACCGTGTTTTCCCTAGGGGAATCACGGTTGGCGGGGCTTTTTGTTGAGTAGGGGAGTTTCCGGCGGCGTTGTGCCTGGATTGGCGGATGTGCGCCCGAAATCGGCAACAAAAAAGCCGCCCGAAGGCGGCTGTCTTGTGTAATGGAGCCAGCGACCGGGCTCGAACCGGTGACCCCCGCTTTACGAGAGCGGTGCTCTACCAACTGAGCTACGCTGGCGACCATGTGATGACGCAACTGAGGCGTCAACGGCTGTTTATGATACGGGACATCGCAAATCCGCGCAAGTGTTCTGACGGCTTTTCTCACTTTAAATGCACTAATATTAGAAGCGTGATGTCTGTGGCACCCATTTGGCGTTTGACCTGCTGCTGAGTTGGCTGCTGGCGTCCAGATCGTATGGATGTCGAGCGAAACGAGGCGGCGATGGCTCAGCCCAAGATTCTCCTGACGCGTATCGACGACCGGTTTATTTACGGGCAAGACGTTGAGCTGTGGAACGAGGTTGTGGGTTCCAACCTTGTCCTGATCGTCAACGACGAGATTGCGGCTGATTCGCGCAAGTGGGCGCCTATGAGGGTCGCGGCGCCCGAGGGCGTGTGGACGCGGTTTTTCTCGGTGCAAAGGACCATCGATATCATTCATACCGCAACGCCGCGTCAATGGATTCTGATCATGGTGGCCTCACCCGCCGATGCGCTCGCGCTGGTTAAGGGTGGCGTGCCGATCACCAAGATCAGCATCGGCCATATGCAGGCAGGGGAGGGCAAGCGTCCCGCAACACCCGCAGTTGCCGTAGACCACACAGACGTCGCTGCCCTCAAAGAGCTGCAAACGCTCGGCATAGAACTAGAAATCCGCTACCTCCCCAGCTCCAACCCCGACCCCATCCAGCTAGTCATTTAAGAACGTCCCCAATGACCCAATGACTAGGTAGCAAAACGCCCGTCGGCGGTGGTGCCGGCGGGCGTTGCTGTGCGATATGTCGCGTTGTGGGCTTAGTGCCTCATAAAGTGGTACTCGATCACATTGCTGTAGGGATGACCCGGGCCCACAATGCCCTGCGGGAACAGCGGCTGGTGCGGCGTGTCGGGGTACATCTCGGCCTCGAGGGCAAAGCCGGCGCCCCAGCCGTAGTTGGCATCGTCCTTGGCGTGCTCGTCGCCCAGCCAGTTGCCGGTGTAGAGCTGCACGCCCGGGGCAGTGGTGTAATAGTCCAGCTCACGGCCGGTCCACATCTCCTCGACGTGCATCGCGCGGCGCAGATTACGGCCGTACTGATAGCCATCGATGCACAGGCAGTGGTCGTAGCCACGGGCCTGCTTAATCTGCGGGTCGTCGGCTTCCATGCCGGGCGCGACGGGGCGCAGCTCACGGAAGTCAAACGGCGTGCCCTCGACCGGAGCGATCTCTCCGGTGGGGATATTCTGCTCGTTGATGGGCAGGTAGTGGGCAGCGTTAGCAACAAAGAAGTGCTCACAGTCCATGCCGGCGTTGTGACCGGCAAGGTTAAAGTACGTGTGGTTGGTCATGGACACGTACGTGGCGCGGTCGCTCTCACAGCCATATTCGATACGGAAGCAGCCGGTGCGCGTCACGGTAAACACGGCCGTAAAGGTGCGGTTGCCGGGAAGGCCCAGCTCACCGTCCTCAAGCGAGGTGGTCATGCGCACGGCATTGTGGACCTCGTCGAGCTCAACGTCCCATACGCGCTTGTGCAGACCATGCTCAAGATCGCTGTGCAGGTTGTTGGTGCCCTCGTTGGCGGGCATATGCCAGTCCGTGCCGGCGATGGTGATCGTGGCACCTGCAGTGCGGTTGGCCACAGGTCCGATGGTCGCGCCAAAGCAGGCGGGGTTGTCAAAGTAATCCTCGAGCTTATCGAAGCCCAGCACCACATCGCGCGCGTTGCCGGGGATGTCGGGCACGTCGATGCCCAACACGGTGGCGCCATAGTCCATAATGCGAACGCAGATCTCGGGCCCGTTGAGGGTGTAACAATGAACGGGGGTACCGCACGGCGCGGTGCCGAAAAGCTCGGAAGTGATCATTTGGTTCCTAACATCGAGGTATTTCGGACAAACTGTAGCGCGAACAGGCGAGATTATCACTACACCCCACTAAAGCAGGGGGTATTTTTCTCAAAAAAGTGATGATTGGAGCTGTGCGGGCGTTCATTTCTGACGCGCGCGAGTCTGATACAATTTGTTCGTTATTGTTTGAATTGACGTGAGCGTGGAACAGCGAGGACTCATCGTGATTAAAGCGGAGCGACAGGATAAGGTTCGGCAGCTGCTCGAGGAACAGGGAACGGTCTCGGTCAAGGAGATTTCGGATGCGTTAGGTGTCTCGGATATGACGATCCGCCGTGACCTTGAGGAGCTTGCGAGCCTGGGCGAGATCGAGCGCGTGCACGGCGGAGCCCGCAGTGCGCAGGGCCGTCCACACGCTATGCTGCGCCATGAGTATTCGCACAGCGAAAAGCGCACGAAGCATGCCGAGGAAAAGTTGCAGATTGCGCGCCGTTCTGTGGAGCTTATCGAGGAAGGCTCGACCATCTTTTTGGGCACGGGCACCACGGTTGAGCAGATGGCCTCGATGCTGCCGGCGTTTCGCCTGCGCATTGTGACCAATTCGCTTTCGGTGTTTAACCTGCTCGAGGCGCGCGAAGACTGCGACCTGTGCCTGGTGGGCGGCATGTACCGTCGCCGCACCGCCGCTTTTGTGGGACCAACGGCCGAGGATACCCTGCGTGCGCTGGGCATCGACGCGGCATTTATCGGTGCCAACGGCATTCTGGACGGCGACGTGTCTACATCCAATATGGAAGAGGGCCGCATCCAGCAGCTCGCCTTTAGCAAGGCCGACTCGCGCTATCTGATCGCCGACTCCAGCAAGATTGGCAAGCGCGACTTCTACACCTTCTGCCGTCTGGACAGCCTGGACGCCGTGGTGTGCGAGCCGGGCATCGCCGCCGAGGATCGCGCCGCCATCGAGGAACTCACGCAGGTCATTTGCTAGCTAGCGCTGCAAGCGATACATCTGCCCCCTGCCGGCGCGGGGGTACCGCTTTACAATGACGCGTAAATAACTTTGGGCAACAAGGATGAGGCTATTCTGGGATATGACTAGACTCCGTATTTCGTCTTTATGTCTCTTGAGAATGAATCGTAGTCTTCATAGAGCCCCTCTCTGCTTTCATCCTCGGCGTGGTTTACACGTTCAAGGAGCTTATCCTTTGGAGCCTCTTTTGTTATTGCGGCCTCGCTATCGGGTAATGTGGATTGCAAGAATAGTTCTAGAGCATGGACGTCTTTGAGTATGTAGCCCGTCGAACGACCCGCTCCTGTTTTTTCGATTGCGCTGCAACTAACAAGCTGACCGAGGGTTCGTTTAACGGTAACCTCGCTGATATCGGGGCAGTTGGATCGGATGTCGGATTTCTTAATGACACCGGGTCTCTGTTGAAATAGAACGGCGATGCGCGCTTGCTTCGACATGGGACGAGTGCTTGATTCAATTAAGGTACGCTGCTCGAGCTGTCGGTAGGCGGCCAGGGTTGTTCCGAGCATGAAACGGATAAAGGGTGCTTCGGTGTTTTGATTTTCATTCCATCCAGCGGAGCTTGCAGCGAGGGCGTTGTAGTAGAGCGCCTTGTTGTCTTCAATAAGTCGTTCGATGCTGATGTAACGCGCAACGTCGTATCCAGTCTTTTCGAGCAGCAGCGTTGTAAGGAGCCGGCTCATCCTGCCATTGCCATCGTTGAAGGGATGAATGCTGACAAAATCGAAGATAAAGCGGAGCGATATAAGGAGGGGATCGCAAACTTGGCGAGATAAAGCATCGTTGAGGGACTGGCAGGCTTCTTTAATAAGTCCCGGGGTTGCTAGAGCCGAAGGGGGCCTAAAGCGCACAAATCGATTACCTTGATCGTCAATGGAGACGATTTCGTTATCGCCATCTTTCCAATGGCCTCCATACGAGATTGCCGTGTGCGCCATGAGGTCACGATGCAACTGCAGAATGACCGATGGCGTTACGGGAATGGAATCGTGTTGCTCGTGAATAAGCGACAACACATCTCGGTATCCAGCGATTTCTTCCTCTGCGCGGGAGCTTGGCTTGGCGGAATACGCCATGATCGCTTTGAGTCTTTTTTGGGTGGTAACAATTCCTTCAAGTCCGTTGGAGGATCGGGTGCTTTGGATCTTAGCCTCCTCCATTAGGGACGATAGAAGCTCGGGTTTGACTTGACTCAGAGCAAGCTGACGGCCTTTATGCTCGCGTATCGAGAGGAGGAGGTTGGTGATTGGAGTTGCTTCGAGTTCCGCTGGGACTGTGGTGTAATCGAACTGGCGCATGCGGCTCCTTTCGGTATCACGAACATACTTTCGATATCATAATATCATTAAATGATACCGAAAGTATGTTCGTGATACCGAAAACTAGAAACCATGGTTCATAACTGCTTGGAAAGTTCGGATTTGACTATCTTATTGTCTTGATCTGTAACAGGTAGACGGTCGAAAGTGGGCTACGTGTTACAGATTGAGATATTTCTGATCGGTCGTTCTGTTCGTCTAAATCTATAACAGTTAGGATTGAAAATCCCTGCTAGATGTTACAGATCGAGACAAACGGCCTGCTCGGGCCGAGCCAAAAAAATCGGCCGCATGCGAACCCGTGGAGGGATTCTCATGCGGCCGACAGGGGGGTATGCAGCGGAAACTAGGCCATGAGCAGGCCGGTCTCCGCGACGTTCTTGTACCAGTATGCGCTTGCCTTGGGATAACGTTTCTGGGTCTCAAAGTCGATGTAGAACAGGCCGTAGCGCTTGTTGTAGCCGTTGGTCCAGGAGAACTGATCCTGCAGCGACCACACAAAGTAGCCGTCGACGTTTACGCCGCCGTCAATCGCCTTGAGGATCCATGCGAGATGCTGACGCATATAGTCGATGCGAGGGGCGTCATCGATAAAGCCGTCCTCGAAGTCGTCCTTATAGCCCATGCCGTTCTCGGTGATGTAGATCTTTTTGTAGTTGGGGTAATCGTTCTTAATGCGGAGCAACAGGTCGTACAGGCCCTCGGGATAGATGATCCAGTCCCAATCGGTCGTGGGAACGCCTTCGCGCACGCATGCCTCGCCCACGCCCTTGAGGAACCAGCGCGAGGAGCCCTTGTCGCCGGTGCCATTGTGGTTGATGTCGTTTTCGCCCTCGGCGGCACGCAGAAACTGGCACTTGTAGGTGTTGACGCCCAGGCAATCGTTGTAGGGGAGCGCGGCGGTCAACGCGGCGATGTCCTCGTCGCGAACGTCGAGCTCGCCGCCGGCGATATGGGCCAGCTTGGTCGCAGCCTCCATGGTGTCGGCTGCATAGTGGCCGCGGAAGGTGGCGTCGAGTACCCAGCGGTTGTTGATGACGTCGGCCATGCGGGCGGCCTCGCAGTCGGCAGCGCTGTTGGGGTCGAGAGGATACTTGGGCTCCAGGTTCTGGACAATGCCGATCTCGCCCTCAAAGCCGCCCTCATGGAAGGCGACGACAGCCTTGGCGTGGGCCACCATCATGTTGTGCATGAGCTGGAAGGCCTTGTCCAGGCGGTACTTCTCGCCGTGCGGCCAGTTGCCGACGATAAAGCTGCCCTCGGCGGTTGCGGGAATCTCGTTAAACGTGAACCAGTGCTTGACCTCGGTGAACTCGGCAAAGCAGAACTTGGCGTACTCGACAAAAGCGTCGATCGTCGTGCGCGTCAGGAAGCCCTCGCCGTCGTCCTGGTAGAAGGCCTCGGGCGTATCGAAGTGATCGAGCGTGACATAGGGGATAACGCCGGCATTGTTGCAGGTGGCGAAAAGCTCGTGATAGAAAGCGACACCCTCGGGGTTAATCTCGCCGGTGCCGTTGGGGAAGATACGGCTCCAAGCGATGGAGACGCGAATACCGTTGATGCCGAAGCGCTGGCACAGGTCGATATCGACCGGGTACTTGTTGTAGAAATCGCTTGCGGGGTCGGGGGAGAAGCGACCCTGAGCTGCCAGGAAATCGTCCCAGGGCACTTTGCCCTTGCCGTGCGTACGGGTCTCGCCCTCAACTTGGTAAGCGGCGGTGGCGCCGCCAAACACAAAACCGTCGGGGAACTGTATGGGGTTGGTCATGAGTCATCCTTTCTGTGGGATACGAATAGGGAGAGGTGCCCGAACTGGGGATCCGGGCACCAACAGAGGGAGGAACCTAGTCGAGGTTCTCGCGGAGCCACTTAATGGCGCCGGCGGGATCGCGGGTAAGGTCGATATATTCCTTACCGCGGGGAGCGAGCAGCTTAATGCCCAGGCGATCGGTGTCGGCCTTCATGTCGTTGTAGTAGCTACGAACCTGCGGGGCAAGCACGATAACGTCGTACTGATCCATGATGGCAGTGTGCTGGCCATAGGCGCCTGCGGAGGAAGCGATGTTCTCTCCGGTCTGCGCAGCACCTTCCTTGATGGCGTTGGCAAGCATGGCAGAGGTGCCGGCGCCGGCGCACAGGACGAGGACCTTCAGACCGTCGACATCCTTCTTAGCGGATGCGT
Source organism: Collinsella aerofaciens (assembly GCA_048503295.1). GTDB lineage: Bacteria > Actinomycetota > Coriobacteriia > Coriobacteriales > Coriobacteriaceae > Collinsella > Collinsella aerofaciens_CI. The sequence continues at coordinate 26,690 of DBFRVO010000034.1, forward strand.
CGGCGGCGGGCTCGGGCTGATCGGCGACAGGCTTGCTGTCAGCGGCAGCGGCGGTCGGCTCGACGGCAGCGGTGGCCTGCTCGACAGCGGGCGCAGAGGTGCTGGCGGCGATGGTGGCAGCACCATCGGACTCGAGACCCAGCTCGGCGGCGCGCTCGGCTTCCTGGTCGCAGAGCAGCTTATCGTATGCCTTCAAGAACGGCAGGTAGATGATGGCGTCCAGCAAGATGATGATCGCGACAAATACCAGGGCGATAAGCTGGAAGTTCGTGGTGATGAAGATGCCGATGGGGGCAGGGGTAGCCCAAGGCACCACGAAGGAGAAGCCGTTCATGCCCACGTTGTCGATAAAGAACTTGGCAACACTTACGTTGACGCAGCCGGCGGCAACAAAGGGGATGAGCATGTAGGGGTTGAGGATCATGGGCGCGCCAAAGAGCAGCGGTTCGTTGACGGCGAAGGCAACAGGAACAATCGAGGCCTTACCGACGGCTTTGAGCTGCTTGGACTTCATAAAGAGAATCAGCAGAAGCGGAACGATGAACGTGGCGCCGGTGCCGCCGAACTCACCCACGAGCGACATGTTAAAGGTGAGGGAGTGGGCGGGGTGGCCACCGGCCAGCAGAACCTGCAGGTTCTCGGCCTGGTTGGCAAGACGGATGGGGTCGATGCCCGGCTGGACAATCGAAGGGCCGTGGACACCGATGAACCAGAAGAACGCGGTGGCTGCCTGAATAAGGATGAGTCCGGGGTAGGTCTCTGCCGCAGTGAAGAGCGGGGAGAGCAGTTTGATAAGCAGCTCGGAGAACGGAACGCCCATGAGGTTGCGCACAACCACATCGATGATGCCGCAAATGATGACAGCGCCACCGAAGGGGATGATGTCGCGGAAGTTCTGTGCGATGGCGCCCGGAACCTCCTTGGGCAGCTTAATGGTCAGATCGCGCGAGACGCAGAACTTATAGACCCACACGGTAATGAACGCGGCGATATAGGCCGAGAACAGACCGCGCGTACCCATGCTGGTGCAATCGAAGACAGAAAGCTCGGAGCCGTTGAACTTGGTGGTGAACTGCGTAACAGCGAGCAGCAGCATGCTGCACTGGGCGGCCACCATGGTGGAGCCGTCGTTGAGCACCTTGCCGGCGGGCATGCGACGGTTCATGGAAGCCGTAAAGTTCTTGGCAGTGGTGCCGGCGACCATGATGCCCATGACGCCCATGGTGAAGTTGTACAGCTTGTTGCACCAGTCGATGAGCGGCTGGGGCAGCGTGATGCCGACTACGCCGGGAAGGGTGGCAATGAGCAGAAAGATCGAAGAGGTGAGGACGATGGGCATGCACCCAAGGAATCCGTCCTTAATAGCCTGGAGGTAGATGTTCCTCGAGATCTTCTCAAAGAACGGCTGATGCTTTTCGAGCATCTTTACGATGGCGTCCATAGAGCTCCTTTGCTACTTGATGCGCGATGCATGTGGATGGAACTGGTCGTCGATGGATGGTCAGGACTGCCCGGAAACCTTCCTGCTTAAGGAAGGCATTGCGAAATGACAACGTAGGACATTTTTGGAAGAGCAACAAGGATTTACGGGTGAACGGTCGATATTGTCCGATAAACGGCTGATTTGTCAGTCGGGCAGGTAGTGTATGCTAGAACGCAAAAAACAAGCGATGCAAAACCGACTGGAGAAGTAGTGGCAACGATGGACAAGAAAAATGTCTCGATGAACGATGTGGCAGTTGCCGCGGGCGTTTCTCTCAAGACGGTGTCGCGCGTGATCAACGAGCCCGATAGCGTGCGAGAGTCGACACGCGATAAGGTCCACTCGGCCATGGAGACGCTCGGGTTTCGAACCAACTTTGCCGCGCGTTCGCTCAAGTTGGGTCGTTACGGGTGCATCGGCGTGGTGCTGTTCCACTTGTCGGGCGGTGCCGTGGACATGATTGACGGCATCGCCGATGCCGCCGAAGAACGCGGCTTTGCGCTCACAATGATTAAGAAGCGGGCGGGGGAGAAGATGACCCTTGCCGAAGCGGCGCGCAGGATGTCGCAGCTGCCTGTTGATGGCATGATCTTCAACCTGCGACAGATGGTCGATGACTTTGATACCTTTGAGGCACCGAAGGACCTCAAGACGGTGATTATCACGCCGATGGAGCATCCTACCTGCTCTACCGTTAGTGACGATCAAGAGGGTGGCGCGCGCATGGCGTGCGAGTACTTCTTGGATCATGGTCACAAGAACGTGTATTTCGTTTCGGCTAAGAAAGAGTCGCTGTCGAGCCAGTGCCGTATGAAAGGTTGGCGTGCGGCACTCGAGGCGCGTGGCATTGAGCCGCCCGAGCCTCTGCAAGGCGATTGGAATGCGGATAGTGGCTATGCCGCGGGCCTTGTGCTTGCCGATAAACCCGATTGCACGGCGGTCCTCGCTGCTAACGACTGCATGGCAAACGGCGTGATGATGGCTCTACGTGACAAGGGTCTGAGTGTGCCCGATGATGTGTCCGTGATCGGCTTCGACGATGAGCTCTACAAGACGATTCCCAACTCGATTCTGACGTCGGTGAAGTTCCGTCACCGCGAGCTGGGCGTCCGTGCGCTCAACGAGGTTGTCGCAGGCCTAGAAGCCCCGAGCTCCAGAAGCCGTACGCTCGTCTCGGGCGTGTTGGTCGAGCGTTCCAGCGTAAGGGATCTGCGGGCGTAGACGTGCTCGGCCTGCTCGTCTAAATCTGTAACAGGTGGGACCCGAAAACTCGGCTAGATGTTACAGATTTAGACAATTCGGCCCGGCTTATTCCGTTTGTCTCGATCTGTAACAGTTAGGGGTGAAATGACCAGTGGAGTGGGAAGGATAAACTGGACTTTCTTTTAAGGATCCTCAAGCGTATTGCCGCTCGTATTCCACTGGAGACATGTAGCCCAGGGTGGAATGCATGCGCACCCTATTGTAATAGAGCTCTATGTACTTGAAGATG
>DBFRVO010000035.1:0-43547 GCA_048503295.1 Collinsella aerofaciens
GGCCTTTGACCGTCATTTCCCCGGACAGGACCACCTTTGCCGCCGAGACCTTGAACTGCCTGTCGTATCGCTTTCTTCTTTGGGTCATCTTGAACACCTTTCGCTCTTAACTAGGTGTCCAATTCATCATACCCACTCCACTGGAGGTTCGCATGTACAGCAGGGAGAAGGTCGAGCTCTTCCTCCTGGCGACGGAGGACGGCATGGGGCCGACCGCCGCCGCGAAGTTCGCGGGGGTCACGGTGGGCGCGGCCAAGAAGTGGGCGACGGGCCACCTCCCGCACAGCTACACCGGGGCGCGCTGTAGAATCGGTGCGAGGAAACCGCGCCGGAAGGAGGCCAGCTTGGGCCCCGACAAGTCGATCTACGCCCCGCCCGCGACCGGCCCGCTCGCCGGGCTCAACGAGGACCAGATAGAGAACCTCCTGCTCAGGGCGGTGTTGGCCGACCTAAAAGCGGAAGGGTGGGACCCGGCTTCGATCTCGAGCAGGAGCAAGTGCGAGCTCGGCGAGAGATTGAGGCGGGCGACCGCCCTGCCCCTCCGCTCGATCACAGGTTTCTTGAGGATATCGAAGAGCTCCTATGAGTACTGGAGGCCCCGCGTCGCCGCGCCGCGCGACCGCGACGCCGACATACGCGACCGCGTGGTTCGCATCTTCCGCGAGGGCTCGGGGTGCTGGGGGTACCGCACCGTCTGGGCGCGCCTGCGCCGCGAGGGGGTCCGCGCCAGCGAGAAGCGCGTGGCCCGCGTGATGCGCGAGGAGGGCCTCGAGGTCGTCTACAACAAGAGGCGCGCCCGGGGCTACAGCTCCTACGCCGGCGAGGTCTCCAAGGCGCCGGAGAACCTCGTGAACAGGAATTTCCACGCCGACGAGCCCAACCGGCTGTGGCTCACCGACATCACCGAGTTCAGGCTCCCGGGCGGCGAGAAGGTCTACCTGAGCCCGGTCATCGACTGCTTCGACGGGATGCCCGTCGCCTGGTCGATCGGGCTGCACCCCGACAAGCGCCTCGCGAACTCGAGCCTGCTCAAGGCCTGCGCGGCCAGGCCGGCGGGCGCCCGCACGACGATCCACTCGGACCGCGGCGGCCACTACCGCTGGCCGGGGTGGATCGGGATCTGCGAGGAGAACGGGCTGGCCAGGAGCATGTCCGCGAAGGGCTGCAGCCCGGACAACTCGGCCTGCGAGGGCTTCTTCGGCCGCCTCAAGAACGAGTTCTTCCACTACAGGGACTGGGAGGGCGTGACGGCCGGGGAGTTCATGGGCAGGCTCGAGGCCTACCTCGTATACTATCGTGAGGAGCGGATCAAGAAGTCCCTCGGGTGGCTCAGCCCGATGGAGTACCGCAGGAAGCTTGGATACGCCTAGGCGCGGTCCAAGAAATCGTCCGCACCCCCAAGCCTCCAAATAGGAACTATTTCACCGCAACTGAGGAGGCGGGAGCGAGTGACCGGCCTAGCGCAGAGAGCGCAGGCCGCCGGCGTCTTTGTCGAGCACCGTAAAGCGCACGGCATCCAGGTGCTCCAAGATGCTGATGGCACGTTTGCGCGACACACCCAGGGCCTCGCGCAGTAAGCTCGTGGTGGCAGCGCCGCCGGCTGCCTCAATAGCGGCGGCAACAAGCTCACGCGCATGGGCCTCGGCGGCAGCAGACAGGGCAACGTCGCGCTCGACCTTAACGATCGAGCGGTTGAGCGAAAGCTCGCGCAGGGCACGCGTCATGGTGTCGCGGCCGAGCTGCAGCTGTTCGCCTACCTCGGGAAGTGCCGGTGCATCGAGGCCCGTCTCATCAAGCAGCGCGACGATTCGCTCGCAAGCCTCTCGCACCACGCGTGCCGCCGCGGCGGCCGAATGCGGATCGAATACCTCAGCGCCCTCGGCGGCGCACACACCACGTGAGCAGCCCTCGGCAATCAACGTCGCGGCAACGGCTTCATCCGCAGCGGGCCAGGCGGCATGGGCGACCGCGCCGGGCGTAAAGCCCGTCTCCTTGGGGGCCGCCGCGTGCATGGCGGTCAGGGTCGCCGCCAACACGTCCATGGCGGCATCGAGCTCGGCGGCATTCGCATACAGCGCACCGCCTGAGCCGGCAAGCTCGCATACAGCACCTCGCGCCACCAACTCGTTCAGCGCGGCATCGGCCCCACCGGCAACAAGATCGAGCGCCTCGGCAACATCAGCCGCCGCAACCGGCAGCGCCTGCAGCGCCAACCACGCCTCAACACCAGCGACGGCATCGCCGGCCTCAAGCGCTGCAAGCAGCGCGCGCTCCCCCGCCGAAAGCTCGCGCGAGCGACGGCAGCGCGAAAGCAGCACACGCCCGCCGCCAATGAGCATAACGGGCGAATACGACAGCACCACAGCATGGTCTCCGGCTCGCAGCGGCAGCGGCTCCTCCAAGCGCACCTGCACGGTACGGGTCTCGCCTACCGCCATGGGGGCCTCGCCCTCCAAAAGCATGATGCGGCCGACGACCTCGGCTGTGCCGGCCATCACATGCACGCGCGCGCCCGACTCGAGCACACGTGGCTTGGAGCCCTCGCGACCCAAATACGTAAACGTCATCATAAAGCGCAACGTCTGACCAAAGCGGTCCGCCACGCCGAGAATCTCACCGCGATCGAGCGCAGCAACACCATCGCCCACCAGGTTGAGCGCCACGCGCTGTCCGGGCAGTGCTCGCGGCGTATCGCCATGCACCTGGATCCCGCGCACGCGACAGACCGTACGCGACGGCAGTGCGACGAGCTCATCGCCCACCGCAACCGGCGCATCGTGCAGCGTTCCCGTCACGACGGTGCCGACGCCCTTAATCGTAAAGCAGCGGTCAATCGGAAGACGCGGCGCGGCATCGCTCCGCTCGGCACGCTCGCGACAGGCATCCCAGCAGGCACCCACCTGCTCGTCGAGCACGGCGAGCAGTCGTTCGATCCCCTCGCCTGTCTTGGACGACACAGGCACGATCGGCGCGTCGGCAAACACGGTACCCGACAAAAAGTCATCAACATCGAGCTCGGCAAGCTCGGTCATCTCGGCATCGGCCAGGTCGCACATCGTCAGCGCGACCACCATATGCGTAACGCCCAGCAGCTCCAGCACATGCACGTGCTCGCGGGTCTGCGGCATCACGCCCTCGACGGCCGAAACCACCAGCACGGCAACGTCGATGCCCGTGGCACCCTGCACCATAGCGCGCAGGTAATGCGCATGGCCCGGCACGTCGACCAGGCCAACGATCTTGCCACTCGGCAGCGCCAGCTCGCCAAAGCCAAGCTCCACGGTCATACCGCGACGGCGCTCAACATCCAGACGGTCGGGATTCTTGCCGGTCAGCGCCTCAATCAGTGCCGACTTACCGTGGTCGACGTGGCCCGCCGTGCCAACGATAACGGGACACTCCACCAGCGCTTTAACCTCACTCATCGAGCAATCGCCTTCTTAACGCACGCGATGAGCGTCGATGCCGCCGTCTCGATATCGCGGTCGCCCACGAGCGTGCGCACATCAAACAGAATGCGGTCGTGCGAGGTACGCGTGACGACCGGCGTATCGAAGTCTTGGACGAGCGAGCGCTTGAGCGCGTCGACGGACAGGCACCCGTCGACCGGGCAAACGGCCACGCACATCGTGGGCAGTTCAACGGTAGGCAGCGAGCCGCCACCGGGGGTCGACGATTCCTCGACGATCTTCACCTGAACGGCGCACGGGCAGCCGGCCTTATCGAGACCCGCCACCATCAGCTCGCGCAGCTTACGCGCGCGACGCTCCAGATGAGCCTGCGGAAGCGTGAGCATGTTGAGCACCGGCACTTCGCGATGGGCAGCATCGGCACCGTCCATGTAGATACGCAGCGTGGCCTCGAGCGCCGTCAGCGCGAGCTTGCCCGGGCGCAGGGCGCGCATAAGCGGATGCGACCCACAGGCCTGGACCAGATCGCGACGGCCCATGATAATGCCCGCTTGTGCGGCACCGAGCAGTTTATCGCCCGAGCACGACACCAGATCGAGCCCTGCCGAAACCGAAGCCGGCGTGGTTTCTTCGCCGCCGCGCACCAAGATGTCGTCGGGCAACAACGCGCCCGAACCTTGGTCCTCATAGAACAGCAGGCCATGCTTATGAGCAAGCGCCGCAAGCTCCCGAGAGCCTACCTCCTCGTGAAAGCCCTCGATGCGATAGTTGGAAGGATGGACCTTAAGGATCATCGCCGTATCGGGCGTGATGGCGCGCTCGTAGTCGCCCAAATGCGTGCGGTTGGTGGCGCCGACCTCGACGAGTTTGGCGCCCGAAGCCGCCATGACATCGGGGATGCGGAAGCTGCCGCCGATCTCGACAAGCTCGCCGCGGCTGACGATGACCTCTTTGCCTGCGGCATGGGTCGCCAGCACCAGCAGCACAGCGGCGGCGTTGTTGTTAACGACCAGCGCGTCCTCGGCACCGGTAAGCGAGCGGATCAGCTGCGCGGCATGTTCCTTGCGCGACCCGCGCGAACAGGTGTCGACGCTGTACTCGAGTGTGCTGTACCCACGCGCGACCTCGGCCACGGCCTTTGCCGCCGACTCCGCGAGCGGGGCGCGACCCAAGTTGGTATGGATGACCACACCCGTGGCGTTGACGGCAGGACGCAGGCTCGGCAGTGCGGATCGATGCGCACGCCACTCGATCGCCGAGGCCAGGTCGCGCTTAGAGCGCGGGGCGGCACCGGCGCGAATGGCGGCGCGCTCCTCGTCGAGCTCGGCCGTGACGGCGGCATGCACCACCGCGTCGCAGGTCTCCCCCGCCGCCTTCACTACCGGCCACTCGGCAAGCAGCTCGTTGACGGAGGGAATGGCGCGCAGGCGGGCGCGCACCTCATCGGACATGTTCTGGCTATCGCTCATGTGCGGCCTTTCAAAACCAAAGGTGAATCAATCGTTCGAACGTCAAACTATCAGCCAATTCGATCGGCTGAGTCAATTACTCGTTATTATCCTCGGGCGCCGCGATCTTTTCCACGCGAACGGCGTTTTCCTGGGTGAGCGCGGCGCCCGTCAACAGGTCCCAACGCAGCGGCGTATGGTCGAGCGGGCCCACGCCCAAGGCTTGAGCGCCACCGGCATCGGCGCCAAACGAACGCCCGCCGGGGGCGGCCGACGTAAAGATGCACGCCGGATGCAGATACGGCGTCGTCTCCACGCGCACGCGGTCGCGGCCCATATCGCTCACGAGTTCGACGATCTCGCCGTCGGCAATACCCATGCGAGCGGCGGCATCGGCATTCATCTGCACGGCATCCAGGTCCGATCCAGCCTCGGCGGCACCTTGGGCCGCAAGCCTGCGCGAGGTGTGCGACTCAAAGGGACGGTTGCCGCTAATGAGGCGAAACATCCCCGGGCCGGGCTCCACCATGGGAGCGATCCAGTTGGGTACACGACCCAGACCGGCTCGCTCCCACACGTCGCTTGCCAGCGCAATCCTGCCGCCATCCAGGGGAATCGCCGGCTCGCCCGTACGCGACGGCAACGCAACACCCGTGTCGGCCCAGCCGCGTTCCTTGAGCTCGTCCAGATCGATCCCAAACGGTGCCACCTGGGCAGCCGCCAGATCGTCAGACGTAAACTGGAAGTACTCGCCCACACCACACGCCTGTGCCAGACCAGCAAAGATCTCCCGACCGGGACGCGTGTCGTCATGCTGCACGGGCAGCACGGCATTACGGTAGAACACGCGCGCATCGTTGGTGCCTATCACCGTTCCCACGCCGCGGTCGACCTCCAGATACGTCACGTCGGGCAGCACGAAGTCAGAAGCGCGCGCTGTCTCGGACCAGCGAATATCAACGGTCACGAGCAAGTCGAGCTGCTGCAAAATACCCAACCAAGCCTGCGCATTGCCATAGCCCGCGCCGGGATTGCTGGCGTAAACGATCAGCCCGCGCAGGTCCCCGGCAAGAATCGACTGACCGATGGTCGTGCACAGGCCGCGCACCGGATCAACCAGTGGATAGCGCTCGGACCCCAACTTGGGCTCACGTGGCATCGGCGGCGTCGCAAAGCGTGCGGGATCAAGGTCGCCCAGCGCAAGCGGTGTGGGTGGATTGAGCGCTCCGCCCGCATGTCCAATACAGCCCAGCAGCACATCGACCAGACAAATCGCGCGCGCGGTCTGGGTGCTGTTGGCATACGCGATACCGATGCCGCCATGAAAACCCGCATCCACCACAGCGGCAGGCGCGGCGGCAGCGAGATCGCGCGCCGTGGCGACAATCTCTGCGGCCGGCACGTCGCACATCGACTCGGCCCACTCGGGCGTCCAAGCAGCAGCAGCCTGCGCCAGCTCATCAAAACCCATGGTATAGCGGGCAACAAACTCGCGGTCGTACAGGCCCTCGGCAATGAGCACATGCGTAATGCCCAGCAGCAAGGCTAGGTCGCAGCCCGGGCGTACGCGCAACCAGCGGTCGGCGAGCGCAGCCGAGCCGCTGCGCCGGGGGTCGACCACGATGATCTTCGCCCCACGGCGACGGGCATCGTTGAGCGCATCAACGGCCCCCATCGTCGACGAATCGACGATGGAACGCCCCAGGTACATGATGCAATCGGTATGCGCCAGGTCGGAGGCGGGACTATAGCCCAAGCTGTGCTCCCAACCGGTAAGTCGGCTTACCTCACAGGCACCGTCGGCACCGTACACGTTGGGCGAACCAAGCGCATGCATAAAGCGATGCGCCCAGTAGCGGTCGAACGAGGGCACGCCGAGCGTCATGCCCAGCGCACGGGGACCATGCCCGTCAACAATCTCCCCAAGGCGCGCTGCGATCTGCGCGAACGCCTCATCCCACGAAATCGCATCGAACCCCGAGCCATCAGCTCGTCGACGCATGGGATGCAAAATCCGGTCGCGCTCGTCAAACGGCATTGCCAGGCGATGCCGTCCGCGGGCGCACAGGGCACGCGCCGCGCACGGATGCCCCACAACCGGCAACTCGGCCACCACGCGACCGCCTTCAACGCGTGCCGCAAAGGCGCAATCGGCATAGCATCCCCCGCATGTGGTCACCACGGCGCGACCGTCACGCTCCACAGCAGATGCCATCTCAATTACCCCTTTCATCAGCCAAACACAACAGGCCAAAAGCCCGGCAACGAGCCCCAGACCCAAAAAGCCTCCCGCACGGCAACGCCCCGCGGGAGGCCCAACGTCAAACAGACGATACCTTACGCCTCGGACTTCTTGGCGTAGATAAACCAGTAGCCGAGCGCGACCAGAACCGCGCCGCCCACGATGTTGCCCAGCGTGGCGGCGGACAGGTTAAACGCAATGCCCGCGGCGTTGAGCGCATCGGCACCGGCGACCTTGGCGCCATAGCCGCACGCGTGCATCACGGCACCCATGGGCAAAAAGTACATGTTGGCGACGCAGTGCTCAAAACCGCAGGCCACAAAGGCGGCGATGGGCAGCAAAATGCCCACGACCTTATCGACCACGGTCTTACCGGCGGTACCGATCCATACGGCCAGACACACAAAGATGTTGCACAGGATGCCGCGGAAGAAGATCGTCACCCAGTCGACCGTCACCTTGCCGGCGGCGACGCTCACCATGGAATTGGCGACCGCCTCGCCGTTGAGCTTGTAAATGCCGGCCATGTACACCAAAAAGACGATGAACAGGGCACCAGCAAAGTTACCAAGCCACACGACGACCCAAGCCTTGAGCATCTGGACCAGGGTGATCTTTTTGCTCTTGAGCGCGCAGACCATAAGCGAATTACCGGTGAACAGCTCGGCGCCGCACACCAGCACGAGCACCAGGCCCAGGCAAAAGCACAGGCCGCCCACGACGCGCTGGGCGCCCCAGCCCAGCGTGCTATCGCTCAAGAACACGGTAAAGAACAGGCCGCCGAAGGCGATGAACGCACCGGCGAACATTGCCAACAGAAAGGCCTTTGCGACCGGCAGGTTGGCCTTGGTCACGCCGGCGGCCTCGGTCTTGGCCTCGATCGCGGCGGGTGCCAGGCAATCGGGAGCGGGGTACTCCACCTTGGAATCTGCCATGTCAATCACTTCTTTCCTAATCAGCAGGGACAAGCGCTCCTATAGCTCCTGCCCCAAGCGGACAAAGTGGGAAAAGTCGTTGGCGGCCACGGCGTCATACACGGCGTCGACGGCGTCAAAGACTTCCGGGGACATGGGGTTGTAGAACTCCGTGTCGCCCGGCTGAATTCCGACGAAAACGATATCATCGCACGATTGCTCAATCTCTTCGATCAGAATCGACAAGGGAAGCGAATGCGTGGTGAACATCGACTTGCGGGCCACATCACGTTTGTCGAGCAAGCGGATGGCGCCGACGGGCAGCGCCATGTCGGCAGCATCGACCAAGACCAGACGTGGCGGACGCTCGCGCTTAACCTCGATGATGTCGTCCTCGGGCGTTTGGCCGCCGTCGATGGTGTACCAACCGGCGATGGGTGCGTCTTCCATCTTTTTGGAGAGCACGGGGCCGGCGGCATCGTCGGCGCGCAGCACGCTTCCCGCCGTGAGAACAATACCGGCAAAGGGAGCACCGTTCACGCGGCCATCCACAACGCGACCCATTACTGTAACCTCCCCGTCAGATACACGCCCGACACATCGCGCACGCGCTCAACCAGATCGCGGAACTTCATCAGAAACGCGACCTGCTGGGCATGCAGGCCAAAGTCGTCGTCGAACACCGAGATGCCGGCCTTGGCCGACCCGCGAAAACCGCGCTCGTCGAGCAGCGCATCGCAGGCCTCGAGCAGCGACGGCACCGCCGCCTTGTCGAGCTGGCACTCGCCAAAGGAGCGGATGGCCTCGAACTTGGTCTTGGCCTCCCCCTCCGGCAACGCGTCGACGAGCGAATAGAACACATCCACCGGCACCGATAGGCGCGGCTCAAAGCAGTCGAGCACGCCGGTGTGGTGGCCCACGGCGAGCGTGTAGTACAGCACGTCGCAGGCCTCCTGGGGAACGTCTTCCTCGGTCTCCACAAACTTACGCGTGAGCTCGTAGAAGACCACCTGGTCGGGCGCATGGCCCAGGCAGGGGTCGGCGACGCCCTCGGCGGCCTCGTCGCTTGCGCGCGAGGCATCGCCAAAGGAGCCGCCGAGCATACCGGGGCCCGCAAAGTAACCAGAGCGGTCCGTGAGCTCCATCTAGCGACCTCCGGCCAGCACCAGATCCTGCAGCGCCGAGTACACCTCGACGCGGCGCGGATCGTCCTGCTTGTCGATGAGCAGCGCCATGGCACCGCGGATATCGCCCTTGGGCGCGCTCTCAAGCGTATCCATAAACTCGTTGGCCAGGTCGCGGCCGTAACGGTAGCCGCTCATGGCGCGAGCTTCGCGCTCGATGGCAACGCGCAGCTTGTACGGCACACCGGGGTGCAGGATATCGGCCTGCTCGCCGGCGGCCTCCACCGTGGTCTCGGCATGGAGCTTTTGGTCCAGCAGACCGAGCGCCATGGCAAAGCCGTAGATGGTCTGCGCGGGGCTGGGCGGGCAGCCGGGGATGTAGACATCGACCGGCAGAACCTTGTCCGTGCCGCCCCAGACGCAGTAGTTGTCGTAGAAGATGCCACCGGTGCAGCCGCACGCGCCATAGGACACCACGATCTTGGGATCGGGTGCGGCCTCAAAGGCGCGCAGGGCCGGCATGCGCATGGCACGCGTCACGGCGCCGGTGTACAGCAGCACGTCGGCGTGACGGGGCGAGGGCACGACCTTGATGCCAAAGCGCTCGACGTCGAAGACGGGCGTGATGGAACCGAAGATCTCGATCTCGCAACCGTTGCAGCCGCCGCAGTCGACACGGTAGACGTACACCGAGCGCTTGATCTTCTTAAGAAGGGTCGCCTTGGCCTTCTCGATGCTCTCGTCGAGCTCGATCTTGGTCGGGCGGTACTGAAGCCGCTCGGGCAAAAGCGTGGGTTCGGCCATGGTTACTCCTCCTTCGTATCAAAATCCATGATGATGCCCTCGACCGGCGCCGGACCGGCGGGAATCTCGGGCGCATCGGGGTTGAGCTCGCGGTCGATATACTCCGGGTTCACACCGTGGCCGCCCAGATACTCCATGCCGGGGCCCTGGGGCTCACCGGACGCAAGCGTCTCGTTGGCAGCCATGCCGGCAGCGTTGCCGGTCTTTACGGCCGAGGCGGCGCGTAGGGCGTCGAGCTCGCGCTTGCACTCCTGGCACATACCGACGGTACGGGCGGCCTGCTCGGCCTCCATGCCGCCGGCCTTTTGCAGCAGGCGCTTGGCGTAGTCGATCTCCTTGTGCGGGGCGAACGGCTTGCCGCAGCGCGAGCAGTGCTCGAGCGTGTAGACGCTCTTGCTGGTGAGGTCGTCCTTGCTCATAACGGCCAGCTCAAACTCCTCGGTGAGCTTGATGGCCTCCATGGGGCAGGCCTCCTCGCAGCGGCCGCAGAAGATGCAGCGACCGTAGTCGATCGACCAGGTGATGGTATCGGCCGCAAGGTCGGTGTCCATGCGAATGGCATCGGCCGGGCACGCCACGCCGCAGGCACCGCAGGCGATGCAGAGCTCGGCGTTGTGCTCGGGCTTGCCGCGCATGTCCTTATTGGTGGGAAACGGCGCAAACGGGTACTTGACCGTCGCGTCGCCGGCCTTGGCGTTAACCTTCCAAAGCTTCAGCATATTAGAGCGCCTCCTCATCGAGCGGAGCGGCCATGGTGCCCTCGCCCGCAAGCGGCGACTTGTCGCGCCAGACGTTCTCGAACTGCTCCTTGTCGAGCACGTGGTCGCGCTTGGCGGCGACATCGGTCACCGTCACGCGGTCGGTGCAGGAGTAGCACGGGTCGAGCGAACCGACGATCAGCGCAGCGTCGCCCACGGTGTTCCCGCGGAACATGTAGCGCAGGACCGGCCAGTTGCTGTACGTGGCGGCCTTGGCGCGCCAGCGGTAGCACTTCTGGTTGTTGCCGAGCATGGCCCAGTGCACGTCCTCGCCGCGCGGCGCCTCGGTGGCACCGATGGCATACTTGTGCGGGGTGTACTCCCAATCCGTGGTGAGGATGGGGCCCGACGGGCAGTTCTCGAGCATGGTCTCGATCATGTCGATCGAATCGTAGACCTCCTGGATGCGAACGGCGGTACGGCCGAAGGCATCGCAGGTGTCGGCCGTAGCGGCGTGCATCTTTTGGACGTCCGGATCGGCGTAGCCGTCGAAGGGATGGTCAAAGCGCACGTCGCGGGCATAGCCCGAGCCACGCATGAGCGGGCCGACCGGCGAGAAGTCGCGTGCGATCTTGCGATCCAGAATGCCGATGCCACTCGTACGCTCAATAAAGTTGGGCGTGGAGAGCAAGACGTCGACGAGCTCCTGAACCTCGGAGCGCAGCTGGTGGATGGTCGTGAGCGTGGAAAGCTTCTGCTCGGCCAAAATGTCGCGACGCACGCCGCCGATCACGTTGAGGCCGTAGGTCTTGCGGTGACCGGAGAGCTTCTCGGCCAGGTCCATGGACTTCTCGCGGACGCGGAAGAACTGCTGGAAGCCGGAGTCGAAGCCCGTGTAGTGCGACGCCAGGCCAATGTTGAGCAGATGCGAGTGCAGGCGCTCGACCTCGAGCATGATGGCGCGGATGTACTGGGCGCGCGGCGGGACATGAATGCCCTGGGCGCGCTCAACGGCCTCGGCATAGGCCACCGAGTGGGCGCAGCCGCAGATGCCGCAGATGCGGTCGGCGAGGAACGTCACGGCGTCATAGTTCAGGCGCGTCTCGGCGACCTTCTCCATGCCGCGGTGCACGTAGAACAGGCGGTAGTCGGCGTCGACGATCGTCTCGCCCTCGACGAACAGGCGGAAGTGGCCAGGCTCGTCGGAGGTAATGTGCAGCGGGCCCATGGGAACGAGTGTCGTCTCCTTGCCCTTGGTATCGGCCAAGAACTCGTAGTTTTCCATGTCGCTCGCGGGAGCGGGACGGAAGCGGTAGTCCATGGAGTCCTTGCGCAGCGGATACAGGCCGCTGGGCCAATCGTCGGGCAGCACGAGGCGACGACGGTCGGGCAGACCCTCGGGGATCAGACCGAACATATCGCGCAGCTCGCGCTCGCCCCACACGCAGGCGGGGACGAACGGCGTCACGGACGGGAACGTCATCTTGGCGGGATCGACCTCGGTGCGCACGGTCACCCAGCCGGGGTCCTCCCCCTCCATGGAGATGACATAGTACACGGCGTAGCGACCGCACAGGCTGCGCTCATCGTTGCCGATGATTACGGGAATCCAGCCGTAGCGCTCGTAATACAGGTAGTGGACGGCCTCGGGCAGCTTGTCCTGCTTGACAGTAATCGTCAGCTGGTCCTCGCACTGCCACTCGACCTTCTCGATGCAGCCCGGAACGGCGCGGCGCAGGGCCTCGACATGGCTCTCGCAGCGACGGGCATACACCTTGTTCTCAGTTTCAATCATTCGTTACTCCACCTCGCTCTGAGCGGTCTCGGTGCCGAACACAGCGCGGTACATCGGCGTCGCGTGAAGTTCCTCGGTGCTCTGCTCGAGCACAATGCCGGTCGCGGTCTCCACACCGTGCACGAGAGGCAGCGGGGTGGCGATGCCAAACCACAAGATCATGACGGCCAGGATGATTTCGGGGATAAGCATGAACGCCGGGGCCTCATGCTTGCCCATGCCCTGGGGCGCATGGCCGAACACCGACTTGAGTGCGATACGGGTGAGCGCGGAGATGGCCACGGTAAGACCGAGGGCGACCACGACGACCAGCCACATGGGACCGACGGTAACACCGGCGACAAAAGTCAGGAACTCGGAGATGAACATGCCAAAGGGCGGGAAGGCGGCAAGGCCGAGCAGCGCCAGAATGGTGAGCGCGGCGGTTGCGGGCGCAACCTCGACGACGCCCTGGATCTTGGCCAGGCTACGCGTGCCAAAGGCGTGCTGGATGTTGCCGGACACGCAGAAGGCAAGCGTCTTGGTAAAGCCGTGGAACACGCAGTGCAGCAGGGCCGCGGCGATACCCAGCGGACCACCGATACCCAGGCACAGGGCGATAACGCCCACGTTCTCCACAGACGAGTACGCAAAGCGGCGCTTGAGGTCGTCCTGGCGAAACATCGAAAGCGCTGCCACCAAAATGGACAGCGTGCCGACGATCAGCAGCAAAAGTTGCGGATACTCGGCGCCCACGGCCTGGATAGTAAAGCCGTAGAAGCGCATGATCACAAGCATGGCGCACTTAAGCAGCACGCCCGAGAGCAGGGCCGAGACAGGGCTCGGGGCCTGGGAGTGGGCATCGGGCAGCCAAGTGTGCATGGGGAACAGGCCGGCCTTGGTGCCAAAGCCGATCACGATAAACGCAAAGGCGAGGCGCATGAGCGTCGGGTCGAACTGGTCGGCATACGGCAGCACGCACGACAGGAATGCGGCCTCGTGGGCGTTGGGAATCACGTCGGCGGCGTTGGCGTAGATCAGCAGCGTACCGAACAGGCCAAAGGCCACGCCGGCGGTGCAGACCATCGCATACTTCCAAGAAGCCTCGAGGGCCGTCTTGTTCTTGTAGATACCCACGAGGAACACGGTGGAAAGCGTGGTTGCCTCCACGGCGGCCCACGTGAGGATCATATTGTTGGACAGGCACGCGAGCAGCATGGTGAACACGAACAGGCTAAACAGCGCAAAATACTGCTTGGCGCGCTCGGCGGGCATGGAGCCCTCCTCGATATCGGCCTTTACATAGGGCAGCGAGAACAGCCCCGTAAGAAAACCGATAAAGCCGATGAGCAGTACAAAGATGGCGCCCAGCGAATCGAGGTGGAACCACAGGCCAAAAGCGCTCGCGGTGTCGCCGCTCATAAGGACGTCACCGGCCGTCATAATCGACAGCACCAGGACGGCTGCGACGGAGACCAGGTTGAGACCGGCAAACACGTTATAGGACGTGTTCTTGGGCAAAAACGCCATGACCAGCGAGAACACCAAAGGAGTCGCGAGCAGGGCGAGAATCAACGTTTCCATGGACTACCCCCTCAGCTCGGACAAGTCGCGCGCATCGAGCGAGTGGGAGTCGTCCCAAACGCGACGCACGACGATGGACATGATGATGACGGCAAAGATGACGTCGGTGGCGATACCGATCTCGATGATCTCAGGAGCGGTGGGGGCCAAAAGCGCGAGCGTCACATGACTGCCGTTTTCCATAAGGCAGTATCCAAAGATCTGCTTCATGATGTTGCGCTGCGAAATGATGCAGGTGAGGCCCACAAAGAAGTGAGCGAAGCTAATAGCGAGCGCAGGCGTTGCGACCTCGGCCGTGGGCAGGCTGATCTGCGTCACGACGGCAAAGCAGATCGCGACCTCCACGGCGATGATGCAAATGGCCCACGCGGGCTTAAGGCCGGCCTTGAGCGATGCGTCGCTCGGCTCGCCCATCTTCTTGTATGCGCGGTTGAGGATGTAAGGGACCAGGACGACCTTGGTGATAAAGGCAGATCCAGCCCACATAAGCAGCTCCTGCGCACCGGTGGTGGCACCGAGCGTGGCGAGAAGCCCCACGAGCACCAGCGACTGCACCGCATACCAGTGGATGGAATGTTTGATGTTCTTGGAGACAACCACCATGGTGGACGTGACGATCAGAAGGCCGCCAAGGATGTTGACGATCGAATAACCCATGTCGTTCTACCTCCTAACCGATCCAGCTGGCCGAAAGCGGGCCGCTGACGATGACCATGATGATGAGCACGATGAACACGAACGCCATCGCGCGGGGAAGCGGGGCACCCGCAGCGACCTCTTCGCTCGGCTCGCCGGGCAGGCAATAGCCCATCCACTTGAGGAACCAGGCGAAGGTGGCGACGGTCTCGGCGACCATGATGCACACGAGCACCAGAATCGCGACGTTGCCGGCACCCACAGAAAAGCCGCCGGCGATGATCTGGAACTTCGAGAAGAACGTGTTCATGGGCGGCACGCCGGCAATGGCGAGCGCCGCGACACCAAAGCCAACGCCCGAGATCGGGTACTTCTTTACGATGCCGCGAAGCTTGGGCAGCATACGCGTGCCGAGCGTAAAGGAGAACGAACCGGCGATCAGGAAGAACAGGGTCTTGGCGAAAGCGTGGTTAAAGATGTGGCACACGGCGCCATCAAAGGCCAGCTGGCTGCCAAAGACCGAAAGGCCCAGACCAAAGAACACATAGGAGAGCTGGGCAATCGTGGAGAAGGCCAGCAGGCGCTTCATGTCCTTTTGCGGCAGGTACATCAGGAAACCAAAGAGCATGGTGACCATGGCGTCGATAATGGCGACCCAGCCCACAATCTCGGGAACCTCGCCGGCAGAGACGAGCGCACGCGCGAACACGCACACGCCGACCTTGACCATCGAGGCGCCATGCAGGTAGGCCGAAACAGGCGTCGGCGCCTCCATGGCCGAAGGCAGCCACATGTACATGGGAACCTGTGCAGACTTGGCCCAGGCCGCAAACAGCACGAGCAAAAGGACGATAGCCTTGAGCTTGGCATCGAGGCCGGCAATCGCGGTAATGGCGAAGGTACCGGTGTGGGCAAACACGATGGCGGCGCCCAGATACAGGCCGAGCGCACCGATATGCGTGATGATCAGGGCCTTCATGCCGGCCTTCTTGGCCGTAGGCGTCATGTAGTAGCTAATGAGGCCCCAAGAGCACGCACCCGTGATCTCAAAGAACACGAGCTGGCCCAAAAGGGTCGAGCTGTACACAAGACCGGCCATGGCACCGATAAAGGTCGCGAGGTACGCGTAGAAGCGACGACGCGGCGCGTCGGGATGCTCACGGTTATTCTCGCTCATATAGGGAATCGAATAGATCACGACAAGCAGGCCGATACCCACAAAGGCGGGCGCGAGCAACGTGCTCATGCGATCGAAGGTGAATCCCATGACGAGGGTCTGCCCAAACGAGATCAGGGGGACCTGCGTGTCGGGCATGCCGGCGCCAGCGAAATTCGCGGCGAGGGCGATGGTGCAGACCGTCGAGACGGCGGCACCCAAAACGCTGAACCACTTGGCGTACGGACGGGGGAACAGGGCGACGAGCACCGAGGCCACCATCGGGGCCGCGATAGCGACCAAGCCGAGAAGGGACAGACTGACTGCAAATGACATTGTTTCTCCCTTCTCCTACACGCCGACGACCACGAAGACAAACGCCAGAACGGCGATGCCCACGACAGCCCAGGTCTGATTGCCAAGCACCTTAAAACGCGAGCGCGAGCAGGAGTTCTCGATCACGCCGCATACGACAAAGTCGATCAGGCACTTCACCAGGAAGATGACTGCACCCAGAACGGCGGCGGCGCCCACGGTCGTGGGCTCGCCCCAAGGGACGAAGATCGCGCAGAACCAAGCGACGACCAGGACCTGCTTCATGGACATGGCGAGCTTGGCCATCGCAAGCGACGGGCCGGAAAGCTCGGCGAGCGGTCCTTCCTGAAGCTCTTGCTCGGCCTCGGCCTGATCAAACGGCAGCTTGCCGAGTTCCATGTAGCAGGCAATCGCAAAGGCGATGCCGGCGAGGATCACGGCGACCGGCGCGTCGATGGCGCCCGTCATGATGTGCTGGCCCATGGTGGCGATGTCGGTGGAGCCGCACACCAGGGCGGCAGCAAACAGCGCCAACAGCATGGACGGCTCGATGAGCACGCTCATGAGCAGCTCGCGAACGCCGCCGATACCGGCGTAGGCGTTGGACGAATCCACACCGCAGAGGGCGAAGAAGAAGCGGGCGAGCGCCAGGCTATACATGATGGTGATGGCGTCACCAAAGACTGGGATGGGGCTTTGCGCCGTAAAGAGCGGCAGGCCCATCGCGAGCATAAAGGCGACGGCGAAGAACAGCGGCGGCATAATGCGCAGCGCAAAGCTCGCATCCTCGCTCTGGGACTCGGGGCGCGCAAAGAGCTTGGCCAGGTCGCGGTAGTCCTGCATGATGCTGGGGCCGCGACGGTTGTGCATCTTGGCGCGGATAACGCGACCGAGACCGGAGAAGAACGGCGCGACGGCCATGACGACCACGCCCTGCAGAACGGCAAGTACGATGTTGTTCATGCTCTCCCCTCCTTAACCCATTTGCACGGCGAGCACGAGGAATACCACGAGTGCCGCGACGATGTAGCAGATATAGATGCTGTAGTTGCCGCCCTCGAGCTTAGTCGCGAGGTCGGCGAGCTTCTCGACACCCTTATGCGGGGCATCGACGAGAACCTTGTCGGGTACGGGCTCCACAGCCTCGGCCACACCGGTGAGCTTCTGGAAGAAGTGAGCGATGGACCAGCAGACGGCAGTGCAGCGGTCGCGCAGCGTGTAGAGCGGCTGCATAAACCAGGACACCTCGGAGGCAAAGGTCGTGGCCACGACGGGCATATGCTCGTTGGGAGCATAGCCGCATGCCCACGGCTGGGACTTCTGCACCTTGCCGACGGTCTTGAGCTTGCGATAGCCACAGGCAAGGCCGACGAGCACCACGAGCGCAATGGCGATCGCGGGCGTGGAGGTGGCAGCGCCGGAGTACTGGTTCATGAGCTCCATGCCCTCGGCGGCAAACACGCCACCGTACGGATGCAGCACGGACGCGGCGACATCGACCAGAACGGGCGCGATCACGGGAGCGCCAATGCCCAGCACGACGCAGATGGCCGCGAGCAGACCCTGCGCAAACACCATGGGGGCGGGAACCTCCTTGGCATTGGCCGCGGCCTCGGAGCGGGGCGCGGAGGCAAAGGAGACGCCATAGGCCTTGACGAAGCACGTGACGGCCAGAGCGCCGGTAATGGCAAGCGCAACGGCAGCGAACACGGCCACGATCATGACGGCCTTGTCGCCCTGCATGGCGGCGTTAAAGAGCGACTGGTAGGTAAACCACTCGGACACAAAGCCGTTGAAGGGCGGGATGGCCGAGATGGCAAGCGCGCCAATAAGGAAGCAGATGGCCGTTGCCGGCATACGACGGAACAGGCCGCCCATCTTCTCCATATTGCGCGTACCCGTGGAGTACAGCAGCGCACCGGCGCCCAAAAACAGCTCGCCCTTAAACATCGCGTGGTTAAACGTGTGGTAGAGGGCGGCCATCAGAGCCAGGACGGCGATACCGACAGAGTTGAGCGCCATGGCGGCCATGGAGGCGCCGACGCCGAGCAGAATGATGCCGATGTTCTCGACGGAGTGATAGGCCAGCAGGCGCTTGATGTCATGCTCCTGCAGGGCGAAGGCCACGCCGAGGACCGACGAGATCGCACCGAAGACCATGACCATAAGGCCCCACCAGACCTGAACGCCCGAGGCGGAGAGCAGGTCGAGACCAACCTTGAGGATGCCGAAGATACCAATCTTGATCATGCCGCCGGACATGAGGGCCGACACGTTGGACGGCGCCTCGGGATGCGCCTTGGGCAGCCAGCCGTGCAGCGGGATGATACCGGCCTTGGCGCCAAAGCCAAAGAAGGCGAGCACGAAGCACACGGATGCGACCGCGGGGCTAAACTGCGTGGCGCGGAAATCCGCAAAGGCAAACGAGCCACCGGCGAAGTTGGTCATGGTGAGGAAGCTCGCCATGATGAGCACAAAGCCCACGTGAGCGATCACAAAGTAGAGCCAACCGCCGTGGATGGAGTTCTCATTCTCCTCGATCACGACCAGGAAGTACGAGGTCAGCGACATGAGCTCAAAGGCGACCAGGAACCAAAACACGTTGTCGGCGGTGATGACGAGCATCATGGACGCCACGAAGGTGTTAAAGAAGAAGCCGGCACGGCCCTTTTTGCCCGGGTACTCATCAAAGTAGTTGAGACCGTAGATCGAACCGGCAAACGCGAGCACCGAGATGAGCGCCACGAACAGGCCGGACAGCTGATTGAGCAGCAGCTGGAAATGGGCAAACGGGAAGAACACGATGGTGTCGACCGACGTGACGTCGCCCAGCACGGCCTGGATACCGGCCACAAACGAAAGCACCGCGGCGACGGCGCCGATAAGGCAGCCGGCGGTCTTGGCGGCGTTATCGGCCTTGATCAGCAGAACCGAGGCGAGCGCACCGATGCACGAGACGGCAAGCGATGCGATAAACAGCGTCATGCTATCCATTGTTTACGCTCCCTTCTGCTTTCTCGGACAGGCCCTGGGCCACAGCGGTAACGTCGACGACCGGACCGTTTTCGATCGAGCGCAGGCGCTTGGCCTCGTCGAGCTCGCGATCGGCCGCGCCGCCCATGACGGTCAGCGCCTTGGTGGGGCACGCCGCCACACAATGCGGGCCGTCCGGATCGAAGGCGCACAGGTCGCACTTGACAGCGCAGGTGTACTGGCCGGGAGCCCACGTAAGCAGGCTGCTCAGGGACTTAGGATACGAAGACGTCGGGTCGCACATGCCTGCGACACCGGCGATAGACGTGCCATCGGGATGGATGGCTCCGAAGGGGCACGCGATGGCGCACAGCCTGCACCCGATGCACTCCTGCTCCTTGACGTGGATGCGATCGCCATCGTGCTCGATGGCATTCACCGGGCAAACCTCGGCGCAGGGGGCACCCTCGCAATGGTGGCAGGCAAGGGCGGCCGAAATGCCGCCGGTCTTCACGAGCGCCAGGCGCGGCGTATCCTGAAGACCCTGCATCCGGTGGGCGTCGGCACAGGCGGACTGGCATGTTCCGCAGCCGATGCACCTCTCCGGGTTGATGTCGATGAAGCGGTTCATCCCCACTTCCTTTCAAAATAACGGGCCGGGCTCCCGAACGTACGGGACGCCCGGCCCAAAAAGCCAACGAGAACGGGACTACACGATTTGATTCACGTGCGTCTCGTCGTCGAACTTGGCGGCGCCGGGCTCAACATCCTGGGGAGCGGCGGCGTCCACCAGAGCCTGCTTGAGCTCGGTGTACTGACGCTCGACCTCGCCCTCTGCCCAGACCTGGTCGGCAATGGCGTCGACCTGGCAGGCGGAGAACTTGTCCTCGGGCGTATGCGAGACCGGGTCGACCTTGTGCATGGTCAGCTCGTTGCACTTGCCGATCCACCACTGGTAGGTCATATAGACCGTGCCCTTGTTGATACGGTCGCTCACGTCGGCGCGGCTGTATACCTGGCCGCGGCGGCTGTGAATCGAGACGATGTCGCCGTTCTTGATACCACGCGCCTGGGCGTCCGCGGGATTCATGCGGACAAAGCCAGGCTCGTCGGCGAGCAGCGCCAGCGTCTTGCAGTTGCCGGTCATCGAGCGGCAGCTGTAGTGGCCGACCTCGCGGACGGTGCACAGGATGAGCGGGTACTCATCGTCGGGAAGCTCGGAGGGCGCCTCCCAGTCGTGCGCCATCAGGTTGGCGCGGCCGTCCTTGGTGGTGAACTTGCCACCAGCGAACATGTCGGGCGTACCGTGGTCGTTCACATCGGTGCTCTTGACCGGCCACTGGGCGTAGCCGCCCTCGGGAGCCATCTTCTCGTAGGTCGCGCCCACAAAGTTGGGGCACAGACTAATGCACTCGTTCCAGATCTGCTCGGTGTTGTCGTAGTGCATGGGATAGCCCATGCGCGTGGACAGGTCCGCGAAGATCTCCCAGTCGTGACGGCACTCGCCCTTGGGCGGAACAGCTGCGTCAAAGTGCTGGAAGCTACGGTCGGATGCGGTAAAGACACCCTCGTGCTCGCCCCAAGAGGTGGCAGGCAGGATGACGTCGGCGAGCATAGTCGTCTGCGTCATAAAGATGTCCTGGCAAATGAACAGATCCAGCTCGGAGAGCGTCTTGCGCATACCGGCCGAATCGGGCTCGGTCTGCACCGGGTCCTCGCCGTAGTTGTAGAAGCAGTGCACCTTGCCCTCGTCGACCAGGTGGCCCAGGTCGGTGAGCTTGTAGCCCTCCTCGAGCGGGAGCTTTTCCTCGGGCACGCCCCAAGCCTTGGCAAACTTGGCGCGCACTGCCGGGTCGGTGACCTTCTGGTAGCCAGGGTACAGGTTGGGCAGCATGCCCATATCGCAGGAGCCCTGGACGTTGTTCTGACCACGCACGGGCGCGAGGCCGGAATTGGGTTTGCCGATCTGGCCGGCAACACAGGCGATGGAGGCGATGGTGTGCACCGTCTTCAGGTTCTGCTTCTGCTGGCATACGCCCATACCCCAGCCAATGATGGCAGAGGGCTTCGCCGTGGCGTACATCTCGGCAGCTTGGTGGATCAACGCGGGCTCGACACCCGTGATGTCCTGTACGGATTCGGGAGTGTAGTTCTTGATGGTCTCCCACCACTCGTCAAAGCCGTTCGTATGCTCGGCGACGAATTCCTTGTCGTAGAGGCCATCGTTGACCAGACAGTTGGCAAAGGCGTTGAGGAACGCGACGTTGCAACCGTTCTTGATCGGAAGGTAGAGATCGGCGATACGCGCGGTTTCGATATGGCGCGGGTCGGCGACGATGATCTTGCAACCCTTTTCTTTGGCTCGCACGATACGCCTTGCGACGATGGGGTGCGAATCGGCAGGGTTATAGCCGAAGAGGAAAATGCAGCCCGCATCCTCCATACCGGGGATGGAGCATGACATGCAACCTGAACCAACCGTGTCCATCAGACCGAGGACAGTAGGGCCGTGTCAAGTACGGGCGCAGTTGTCCACGCTGTGGGTGCCGATGCACGCACGCGTAAACTTCTGCATGACGTAGTTCGCCTCATTGCCGCCGCCTCGCGAAGAGCCGGTGGTCATGACAGCGTTAGGACCATATTCGTCAATTATGGCCTGCATCTTAGATGCGGTGAAATCCAGTGCCTCGTCCCAGCTTACGCGCTCAAGATCCGCGCCCTTAGTGCGGCGGATCATCGGGTGCAGTACGCGAGGAGTCAAGATCTTGGTGTCGTTGATGAAGTCGTAGCCGCTCATGCCCTTAAGGCACAGCTCGCCCTGATTGGTGATGCCGTTGAGCGGTTCGGTACCCACGACCTGGCCGTTTTGGACCAAGAGGTTAAACTGGCAACCGGCGCCGCAATACGGGCAGATCACTTTATGCTTCTCCATGACACCCTCCTTCCTTTCTCTGCTACCGATTAATCGGTACTTATTTGACAATCGTTGGGCTTGTATGGCCGCCCGCCTACGCCTCGTTTTCGATGGTGGCGCGGGCACGCTCGGCAGTCAGCTCCGCCAGGCGCTCCTCGTCCACCAGGGTGAGGCCCTTGGTCGGACAAGCCTCGGCACACGCCGGACCGCCGGGACGGTCCACGCACAGGTCGCACTTGAGCACGAAGCTCTTAGTCTGCGAACCCACGCGCACGTCGCCCATCAAGACGGGGACCTGCGTGGTCGCCACGCTCACGGCGCCAAAGGGGCAGGCCATGACGCAGCTCTTGCAGCCGATGCAGTTGTCCTCGTTAACGCCGATGCGATGGTTCTTTGGATCAAAGAACAAGGCGCCCGTAGGACAGGCCTTCGCGCACGGAGCATCCTCGCAGTGGTGACATGCCACCGGCGCGGAGATCTCGTAGGTGCGCGTTACGCGCAAGCGAGGTGCGGCGATGTTGCCGGGAATATCGTGTGCCTCGATGCACGCCGCCATACAGGTTTGGCACCCAATGCAGCGTGAAAAATCAGCCACGACTCGTTTATTGCCCATGTTGTTCACTCCCTCCTGAATCCCATGCCGGAGAGACCCTGTCGACGTTGCCCCGGACCGCCCGTAGTCCGGCATCGACGTATCGAGTGCATGCGGCGAAACAGGCACTTCGATAGAATTCCTCCAACGATATACAGGTTAAATATACGCAGTTGCAGGGGGCAAACTTGAGCATAGGCCCTGCAATACGAGTGTATTGCAGGGGTTTTGGCAGGTTGGAATTATTCTCTAAAAGCTATAAAGGTGAGTGTATTACATGCGTACACCTCTGAGATTTTTACGCGCTCTAATTTTGGATGTACTACGCTTGTATTCGTGTTAATGGTTATTTACTTGAGTTAAATAAAGTAATGGTTATAAGATTCCAATATGTCGGCACATGCCGCATTTGACCGACTATATTGCACGTTAGCTAAGGGAGGGCAGTGATGTCATCGACGCAAAAACGAGCCATCCTGCAGGTGCGCATTCGCGAAGAGGACAAACAGCATGCCGAGCGCCTCTACGACGCCATGGGTACATCGCTCGCCGAGGCTGTCCGCCTTTTTGTCGCGCAGAGCATTTTGATGCGCAAGCTTCCCTTTCAGCCGGTCGCCGTGCGCTCAAAGGACGGCACCGCCGCCTATGGATCGCTCAAAGCATACGGAGATCCCAATCGCCGCGCCGAGGAGCACAATGCCTGGATTGAATACCTTGCCACGGAAAGCGACGATTCGATTTTGGGTCCCGAGGAAGTAGATATCCATGAGTAGCACCATCATCGACGAGACCGTCATCCTTCGCTATCTGCTCGACGACGACGAGGTCCTGTCACCGCGCGCCGCCAAGGTCATCGCCACGCGCACCGCTCGTGTCTACCCCGAAATCATCACGCGCGTCGTGGTCACGCTGCGCGACGTCTATAAGGTTCCCCGCGTTGAGATTGCTGCGGCCATGAAAAGGCTGCTCGATGACGTCATGGTCGACGAGCCCACCGTTGTCGCCCTTGCCGTCAAACTCTTTGGCAAAACGCATATGGACTTTACCGACTGCCTCCTCGCAGCCCGAACCGCCATCTACAACGATGATGTCGTGAGCTTTGGCAAGCCCATCATCCAAGGCATGATCGATTACCGCCGCAAGCGCCAAACCGCTGCCGACGCCCGCAGCCGAAGCACCGACTCCACCATCGACAAGCTCCGCCACCGCCCCCGCAGCTAAACCTATCCCCTCCTAAGTTGCGGTGGAATACGGACTGTTTTATGCCTTTAAAGGCCTCAACAGTCCGTATTTCACCGCAACATATTGAAGGTTGGCTGCGAACGATTTCGCTATCGGGAGTCGGCGTAGGGTTTTGTTGTCGGAATGCCATAACCGCGCATCATGGCACCGAACGATTCTACGTCGTAGGTGTCCGATAGCTTGAAATGAATGACGTTATGACCCATGGCACGCAAGTTCGCATCGCGCAATAAGGCGGCTCGATAGGTTTTTGCCGCAGCATGTTCCGAATCTTTTTGAGTTTCATCCTCAAACTTACCCAAACCATGAAGCTCTGCCAACATCCATGACCCATCTGGCATCTGCCAACCATAATCTGCCAGATAATAGCAGGCGTTTCCTGGCCGATCAATCTCAACCTGAAGCTCGGGCGCAACGACGCCTGCAAGGATCATTGCCGCTCGCGCCTCGGACTCTCCCCCGTTATCCGACCTTCCGTCCATATATTCGAACACGCCAAACGCACGGGAGATGCCATGCAAACCGCGACAATTGGCCTGTGCATACGCACGCAGCTCCTCGCGGTCAACATCGTACTCACGAGCCAATCCATCGACGTAGCCAAGCGCATACCGAAATGCACTCGTGCGGGCAATATCGACCACCGTCCGATAGGGGTCTGTAAGCGTAAACGGGCCGAGACGCCATACCTCGCCCGGGCGCCATCGACGATACTCAACGAACTCATATGTATCGCGCCTTGAAGACCGTGGCAGCAGCACTTGCACTTTATCCAGAAGCGTATACGCCGAGCCGATGCCGTAGAGCAGCGCTGCCGTCGATCCGCAAAACACAGCATCCGGTTCAACGACCGCAATAGCGGATGCCAACTGAAAGATGCGATCTTCAACCCCAAGATTATTCCAATAGACCGGATCCGCATACACATGGTTGTAAAGACGAAGCATGAGCTCTTCCTGCATAAGCTCGCGAGCACGGCGTTCATCCCAAGGATCAATTGTTATAAGCAGCTGTCCATCTTGATGAATTCCAAGGACCGAGAATAGCATCCTTGCATATGACTGAGGAAAATGTTTGCCTTTATCGAGCATGGCCAACCCCATAACCATCACGGCGGAGAGAATACCATTACGCTATCGTATGCTTCCGTCCGCAGGCCTTGCCAAAAGCTGACCAAAAACTTGACGTCGCAGGTCAGAGCTTCAGAAAATATTTCCACTCTCGGTAGACGGTCACTACGACCCTCCCAACGGCATCAAAATCCAACCTTACAAATAGTTGCGGTGAAATACGGACTACATGGGCCATAAAAGCCGAAAAACAGTCCGTATTTCACCGCAACTTAGAAGGGGATGTGGGGTCCCGGCATGTATATGAAAATGGCTCTGGTCCCAAAAGGAATCAGAGCCATTCATCTATCTTATGGAGCGGGCGACGGGAATCGAACCCGCGTCATCAGCTTGGAAGGCTGGGGTTCTACCATTGAACTACGCCCGCAAGATATGGTCGGGACGACAGGATTTGAACCTGCGACATCCTGCTCCCAAAGCAGGCGCGCTACCAAACTGCGCCACGTCCCGAAGGTGTTGAGCAGCTAAGGTCTAAACCTTGCGTGTCCCAAAGCGAAGGAAATTATAGGGGAGACTCCCCGCCTGTGCAAGCATTGATGCCTTAGCTCCTCGAATGTGCGACAAAACGACTATGGAGCAGACCGATCACAAAGGCAACCACGGCAACCGGCGCCCACGCGGCTCCAATGTCCGCAAGCGGCAGTGCATCGAACGGCAGCCACGCGCCCGCAAAGAACGCATCGCGGACCGAGGTGATCACACTCTGCACAGCAACCACGCCGCCGACCCACACCCACACCTGTGGATGAGCGTCGCAAAAGCCGTGCACCAGGCCCATAAGCACCAGCACAATGGCGACGGGATACAAAGCGTTGAGCATGGGTACCGAGAACATAAGGATCACATCGAGGCCCACGTTGGAGAGCACGCACGAAAACGCCGCGAATACAAAGGCGAGGATCGCGAAGGGGCGGCGCATGGCCTCCTCGGAAGCCTCCGCTCCCCCTTCAACCACATACGTCTCGCAGAAGTAGCGCGAGCAGCAGCTGATGAGGCCGATGCACACGTTCATGCAGGCGAGGAAGAAGATGGCGAAGACCACGATCGTGCCGGCAAGGCCAAAGTGCATGGAGGCAGAGCGGGCAAGGATTGCAGCGCCGTTGGTGGCGTCGGGCATCACGGTGCCGAGCTGCATACCGGCAAGTGCCAAGCCGCAATAGATAATGGCCATGAGCACGCCGGCGATCACACCGGAGCGCGAAATCTCGAAGGCCACGCGCTTGTCATCGGTAACGCCCAGCTCGTGGATGGTCTCGGCGATGATAATGCCAAAGGCGAGCGACGCGAGCAGGTCCATGGTCTGGTAGCCGGTCAAAAAGCCCTGCACGGCAGCACCGGCATCATAGGGAGCTTGCGGGACAGCAGCCGGTCCTAGCGGCGAGATCACGGCGGCGCCGACAACGAGCACGATAAGCGCAATGAGCGCAGGGCCCGTAATGCGGCCGAGCACGCGCGTGATGACACCCGGGCGCAGCGTGAGCACAAACGCGACGACGAAGAACCCGATGGCAAACACCAGACGTGCCGTGCCGAGCGAAACGCCCTCGGGTAGCAGCGGCACCAGCATTTCGAACGCCGTAGAGCTTGTGCGCGGAATGGCCAGGCACGGACCGATGGCCAGATAGACCGCCGCAACGAAGAATTCGCCAAACTTAGGATGCACGCGGCCGGCAAGCTCGCGCGCCGTTCCGGCAAGTGCCACGGCGATAAAACCCATGACGGGCAGGCCGATGGCGGCAATCAGAAAGCCGAGCATGGCGACCGGCGTGGCAGAACCAGCCTGCAGCGCCAGCAGCGGCGGAATAATGAGGTTGCCGGCGCCAAAGAGCATCGAGAACAGCGCAATGCCGACGGTAACAACATGGTCGGAGCGCAAACCGCGCGGAGCGGATGAGGCCATATGCACACCTTTCGGGTCGAAACAAAAACGGGACGGGCAAAAACACCCATCCCGCAAGTATAAACGGTCTAGCAGCTTTAGCAGGCTAAATCGCACAGAGCATCGATAGCCGTGTCGACTTCTTCGGTCGTGTTGAAATACCCAAACGAGAAACGGACGACGCCCTGGCGCTCGGTCCCCAGCGCACGGTGCATGAGCGGGGCGCAATGGGCGCCGGGGCGCGTCGCAATCCCCCACCCTTGCATGAGCGCGTCCGAGATCTCGGCAGAGTCGATATCGCCCACGTTGAGCGACACGATCGCCGAGCGCGCGGGTTGGTCAAACGCACCGTAGAGCTTAATCCCCGGAATCTCGCGCACACCGGTAAGGAAGCGATCAGCGAGCGCACGCTCGTGGGAAGCAATCGCCTCGACCCCACCCTGGGCCTCGATAAAGTCGAGACCAGCGGAAAGGCCCGCGATGCCATGGCCGTTGAGCGTACCGGCCTCAAGGCGCGTGGGCCACTCAAGCGGCTGCAGCGGGTCGAAGCTGTGCACGCCCGTGCCGCCCATGGCCCACGGAGACACGTCAATGCCCTCTGCCACGGCCAGACCGCCGGTGCCTTGGGGTCCCATGAGCCCCTTGTGGCCGGTAAAGCACACGACGTCGAGCCCCATGGCCTGCATATCGATATGCGCCGTGCCGGCAGACTGCGAGGCATCGACGATCACGAGTGCACCGGCCGCATGAGCCACAGCCGCCACACGTGCAACATCAACGGAGTTGCCGGTCACATTGGAGGCGTGCGTCACCACCACGGCACGCGTGCCAGGCGTCACCAGCCGCTCGAGCTCGTCGTAGTCGAGCGCGCCGTTCGCGTCGCAGCCCGCATGCTCAACGGTCACGCCCCGCTCTACCGCCAGGCGGTTGAGCGGACGCAGCACGGAGTTGTGCTCGAGCACCGTTATGACCACGCGGTCGCCGGGACGCACCACGCCGTTAATCGCCGTGTTGAGCGCCGCCGTAGAATTGGGCGTAAAACAAACATGGTCCGCCCTCGGGCAGCCCAGCAAGCGCGCAAGCTTGGCACGGCAAGCATGAATCGTACGAGCGGCATCGAGGGCACCCGACGTGGCCCCGCGCCCGGCATTGCCGAGCGAACACATCGCCTGCGTCACGGCATCGATCACCGTCTGCGGCTTATGCATGGTCGTCGCCGCGTTATCCAGGTAGATCATCGCACGACCTCCCACATGTCGATTACCGTAAAGCCCTCGGTGGGGACGCCCGCCGCGGCAAGCTCGCCGCGCAGCAGGTCCTCATCCGAAGGCAGCGCCTTCCACGCCAAGCCGCAGCCGGCAGCGACCTCCCCGGGCACGGGAATCGTACGCCCGGGAAGGCCGCGCTCGACGCATAGGGTCTCGCACCCCATGGCGGCCGCCGTGGTAGGAAACGTGATGACAAGCGCCGGGCGCTTTTCTCTCATGGCAATCCCGCCCAAACGCTACGGGCGCACGACGCGCACGGCCTGCTCCATCTTCTCCACGATCACGTACATGTTGGTGACCTCGCCCACCGCAAGCTGGTCTTTAATGCCATAGTGATCGAGGCAGGTACCGCAGGTGAGAATCTCGACGCCCTGCTCGGCCAGTCCCTTCAGGTCGTCGAGCACCGGCGAGCCCTCGACGGTGAGCTTGGCGCCGCCGTTGTAGAACAACATGGTCGCGGGCAGCTCCTCCTGTTGCGTCACGGCAAAGATGAAGGCCTTCATGAGCTTGTGGCCCAGCTCGTCGTCGCCGCGGCCCATACAGTCGGTGTAGACGGAAATGACGAGCTTGCCCTTGCCGGCGCTGGCATCACAAAAGGCAGCGTCATCCTGCTCGGGATCAGCCACGGCAACGGCGCCAGAGGTCGCCACGGTCACGTGCCACTCGGCGTCAGAAACCTTCTCGACCGAGGCCGTGCAGCCCTTCTCCTGCGCCATCTTGGAGATGTTCTTGACGGCGGTCTCGTTGTCGACCGAGG
This sequence comes from Collinsella aerofaciens, assembly GCA_048503295.1. Lineage (GTDB taxonomy): Bacteria > Actinomycetota > Coriobacteriia > Coriobacteriales > Coriobacteriaceae > Collinsella > Collinsella aerofaciens_CI. The sequence continues at coordinate 28,861 of DBFRVO010000035.1, forward strand.
TCACGACGGCGCCCTCTCCATCGAGCTGCTTCAGGGCTTTGAGCGTCTTAACGACGGGCAGCGGGCAGGCATCGCCCATGGCATTGACTTCAATCTTGGTAGACATAGCTTTTCCTTTCGAAAGAACCGTTCTAGAGAACGGTAAACAGTTACATAAACGTGCGGGCTAGCGAACAACGTGGACGGCAGGACCGCCTGGCACCGGCTCGCACACGCGACCGACGGCGGCGGCAATACGTCCTTCGGCATGCAGACGGCGCGCAAGCTCATCCACATCGGCAGCAGGCGCCGCGATGAGCAAGCCGCCCGAGGTCTGCGGATCGTACAGCGCATCCAACATACCCGGCTCCAGGTCCTCGTCGGCAGCCACACGCGGGCCAAAGAAGTCCTGGTTGCGGTAGGAGCCCGCGGGGATAATGCCCAGACGCGCCATGTCGAGCACCTGGTCAAAGAGCGGCACCGCCCCCGACGCAAGCTCAACCTGCACGCCCGAGCCCTCGGCCATCTCGCACGCGTGCCCGATCAGGCCAAAGCCCGTGACATCGGTGCAGCCGTGAAGCTCAAGTCCCTCGGCCAGACGAATCGGCGCCTCGTTAAGGGTGCACATCGAGTCAAACATGGCTGCGGCCTCGTCCTGCTCGATGAGCTCGCCCTTGATGGCTGTGGTGATGATGCCCGAGCCAACCGCCTTGGTCAGCAGCAGGACATCGCCCACGCATGCACCGCTGTTGGCGAGCATGCGGCCGAGCGCGACAAAGCCGCTCACGGACAGGCCGTACTTGGGCTCGTCGTCGTTGATGGTATGGCCGCCCGCGATGGAGCAACCCGCCTCGACGCACTTGTCGGCGCCGCCCGCCAGAATCTGGCCGGCGACCTCGATGCCCAGGCAGCTCGGAATGCACAGCAAGTTCATGGCATGGCTCGGCCGCCCGCCCATGGCGTAGATGTCCGACAGCGAGTTGGCCGCAGCGATCTGGCCAAACAGATACGGGTCGTCGACCATCGGCGGGAAGAAGTCGATGGACTGAACGAGGCCTAAGTTATCGCCAACACGGAAGACACTCGCATCGTCGGAGGTATCGAACCCCACGAGCAGATTGTCGTTGGGCACATTTGGCAAGTCGCCCAGGACCTGGGCGAGGGCTCCAGGAGCCAACTTAGCGGCTCAACCGCTCGCGGCAGTCATAGACGTAAGCTTAATCTGATCGTCAGCCATCGATACCTCCTCTCATCGGTCAATCATTTTCTCCCAGTATACGCATGAATGCGAGCCTGCGGCGGATGCATTAATTGAGCGCCTGTGCGCGAATCGCCGCACCGATCGCTCCGGCAAAGCGAGCCTGGGGCGAGGTGGTCACCGGCGACCTCAGTAGCTCGCCCAACCGCTCCACCACGAAGGCGTTCTCGCACAGGCCACCGGTCAGGTAGTACGGGGCGCCCGCGGCCTGCCCGGCCATGGTCGCCACGCGCGAGACCACGCTCTCGATCACGCCACGCGCAATGTTCTCGCGCGGCTCACCGCGACCGATCAGACTGATGACCTCGCTTTCGGCAAACACGGTGCACATGCTGCTGATCTTGGTGGGTTCGCCGGAACGCGCCAGGTCGGCCATCTGTTGCTGGGAAATACCTAGGCGGTCGGCCATGATCTCCAAAAAGCGCCCCGTGCCGGCGGCGCACTTGTCGTTCATGGCGAACTTGGCCACGCGGCCACTTTTAAGCTGAATGACCTTGGTGTCCTGGCCGCCTACGTCAATCACCGTGCCGTGATCGCCAAACAGGCGCACGGCACCGGTGCCGTGACAGGTGATCTCGGTCACGACCTTGTGCGCATAGAGCACGGCAACACGGCCGTAGCCAGTCGCGACCACGCGCACGTCGTCGGCAGCCACGTCATAACCCGCCGCTGCCAGTGCCTCGCGAAGCCGCTCGGAAGCATCGACCGAGGAGAACCCGGTTGGCTGCACGCACGTCCACACCACCGAACCCCCTCCATCGACCACAGCAGCCTTAGCCGCCGTAGACCCGATATCGATCCCGATCCCTATCATGGCTCTCTCCCAATCTAAACATCAAAGGTAGCGGCGCGTTCAGGCGCCTTAGCTCTAGGTTTCTCAGGTGCCGGAGATTGCCCCGAAAGAGGAGCGCAGCGTACTTTGGGTACGCAAGCGACGGTTTGAGGAGCAAGATCCGGTGCCTGAGGAAGCTAGAGGGTTTCGATAAAGGCGGCGATGCGAGTCTCGATCTGGCCCATGTCGCCGTTGCTGTAGTCGGTCTCGATCTTCATATACGGAATGCCCGCACCCTCGACGGCCTCCTGCATGCGTGCACTCTCCACGTTAAAGGTGTGGCACGCCTGGAGCACGCTCTCCACTACGCCATCGACGTGATACTTCTCGCACATGGCCAGCGTGTTTTCCATACGACCGTCGTTGGGCGTCATGACCGAGCAGTTGATATCCAGATAGCGGTCGGCGATGGCGCGCAGAATGTCGGGAGCCTCCGGGTCGATCATCATGGCCGCCGTGCGCTCGCCCGAGCAGTCGTCCATGCACACGACCACACCGCCGTTGGACTCGATAGTACGGCCGATCTTGTTGATCACGCCGCCCACCGGGCAGCCGGTGATCAGAATGCGCTTGGCGTCTGCCGCGACCGGGCGCTCACCCGCGTCGTAGGTCTCGCGCAGCTTGGCAACCTTTTGCTCCAGCTGCTGCGTATAGGCCTCGATATCAAAGCTGAACGTACCGGCAAACATGGTGCTCATCAGATCGACGCCGCTCATGGCCGCCGGCTGGTTGGCCTGCAGCGCAAACATCTCGAGCTGGGCCGCACGCAAGCGGTTGCGACGACGGACGGCAGCGCGCAGATCATCGTCGGTAATCGCGATGCCGTAGAAGTTCTCGAGCTCCTCCTTGAGCAGGCGGCACTCCTCGTACCAGCCTTCACGCTCGTAGGCGCGATCGCGACCCTGCGGCAGGTGCAGAATGTGCGTACGCTTGAGCTCGTTGAGTAGCTCGTACATCTTCTTCTTGCCGTCGCAGGTGGTCTCACCGATGATCATGTCGCTAAAGTACGTAAACGGGCACTTTTGCGAGTAGGCAAAGCCGTACGTCGACTTGATGAGCGGACAGAGATTTGCCGGCAGCACCTTCTCGGCCTCGGGAATCACCTCGTCGGACGTGCCGCACAGCGCCACGCTCGCAGCCCCCGCGGCATCGATAATCTCGAGCGGCGTGTAGCTGCACAGAAAACCGACCAGGCGATTACCCGCCTGCTTATAATCCTTGACGCGAATAAACGCCGCCTTGCGCTGCTCGTTGAACTCCTCAAACGTGGACGGCAACGGCTGCTCACTATTTTCCGACATATAACTCCTAAACCTTTCAACCAACCAAGGAAACGGCTTTCCCAGGTGCCCGAGGTTGCCGTAAAAGAGGAGCGCCGCGTACTTTGGTACACAAGCGACGGTTTGAACGGCAAGATCGGGTGCCCGGGAAAGCCGCCGGGGCGGATAGTCCTAAATGGTCTCCAAGAAAGCTTCGATCCTGGTTTGTAACTGACCTGCATCCTCGCCAGCGTAGTCGGTCGTGATGTGCATAAACGGAATGCCGACCTCCTCGGCGGCCTTCTCCACGGCAAACGACTCCATCTCGTAGAGCGTGCAGAACTGCAGGGCCACGTCGACGATGCCGTCTACATGCAGGTCCTTGGCCATCTGAACGATGTCCTTCATACGCTGGTCGTTGGGCGTAAAGACGGCGCAGTTGATCTTAAAGTAGCGCTCGGCGATGGCGTCGAGCATCTCGTCGACCGTCTCGCCGGACTCGTCGACCAGGTCCTTGTAGTAGCGCGAGCCCGTGCAGGACTCCTCGCCGACCACAACGCCGCCGGCCTTCTCGATGAGGTTGAACAGTTTCCAGTTGGGCACGGCCATGGGCGTACCGGTGTACAGGATGCGCTTGGTCCCCTTGGGCGTCACGCCCTCGCCGGCCTCGACACGCTGCTCGCACTCAGCCGCCATATCGTTGATGGCTCCGGTCAGACGCGGCGTGTCGTCCATAAAGGCGGCCTGAACGGTCAGCAGGCTGTCGAGACCGCTGATGGGCGCCGGGTCGGCAGCGCGCGTGGCTGCGAGGCGCTGCAGGGCGCGACGCTTCTCATTGACGGCGTGGATGGCGGCCTTCAGACGCTCGGGCGTAATCTTGACGCCACACTCTTCCTCGATCTTGTCGGCGAGCTTCTTGACCTCGGCCTTCCAGGTCACGAGCGTCGACTCGTCGTGTACGTTGGGAATATCCATGACGTACATGTTCTTTTGCGTGGCAAAAACTCGTAGGCTTTCTTCTTGCCGTCGCAGGTGTTCTCGCCTACCACCAAGTCACTCGACTCAATGTAGGGGCAGACCTCGCCCAGCTTAAAGCCGGCAAAGCTCTTGATAAGCGGACAGGTGTTGCGCGGCAGGTGCTCCTCGACCTTATCGGTTGCCCAATCGGCACCAGAGCATAGACCCACGGGGATACCGTCGCAGGCAAGTACGATCTCCTCGGGCACGTAGACGCAGAACGAGCCGACGATCTTGGTGGCCTCGCCGGCCTCCTTCTTGTCGAGCATCTCCTTAATACGGCCGCTGTGGATGTTGGTGGCGACAAAATCCAGGTAGGACGTAGACTTGGGGCGATTGTTCTGCGTCAGGAACATATCGCCGTACATCTGGCCCACGGCGCCCAGCAGCAGGTCGTGGTCGGCAAGATTCATGCCGAGGCTCTCCCACATCGGATGGAAATCAAATTCTTCAGCCATGACGGTTCCCCTCTCGAACCAAAAACGGATAACGGCGGTATCGATGCACGACGGACGGCGATTGTCCGGCCGTGCTCAAACCCGGAATTTTAGGGAACCTGCCTTGCGGACGGTTATTTAGTTGTGCGTCGTCTCTCCCGGAGCCGTGAACATACCTGCTCATATGCGGCTCCGAGCCATATATAGGGCACGCGCGGCAACGCGGCGAATGTATGTCGTCTGCGGCATGTGCGCACCCTCCTCTACAAGTTGAGGTCAACTATATCAACGGTCGTCGACCATGCGAACACCGTTGACATTCGTACGACAACCTCGTGTGCCGTCGTTTAATAAATAATTATCTGTGTTGATAAGAGTTTGTCATTCCCCATTCGGCGAACGGCAAGACAAAGCCGCCGAGACTTATATCCCCGACGGCATTACCCGGCGCTACCGACAAACCAGATGGATCCTGCTGGCATCAAAATGCATACGCAGGGTCTCGCCTTCTTGCGGTAACCCATCCGCTGGTACGCTCAATTTGTTGACCTTCCACTGCAGACGCGTTGGCGCATCGGCCCGCGGCGCATCCAACAGCACCAGGCGCTCAAAACGCGAATCGCTCACGCGCGCCACGTGCAGGTCGTAGCTGTTGCGACCCCGCTCGGCACGGTTGTCCACATGGAAGTAGCTCGCGCGAATGCCCAGGTACGCCACATTATCGGGAACCTCGCGACCCACGTTAAAGGTCATGCCCCAATCGAGCGCCTCAACTTCTTCGTCGCCGATCTTGCGCGCCCGGCTTGTGTTCTTGCAGCCCGTCAGGCGCAGCGCCGCCAGCGTCTGCGGACGGCGGACCACGTCCTCGACGGAGCCGATCTCCTCGACATGTCCGTTATGCATCACGCAAATGCGCTCGCACAGGCGGCATGCCTCGTCAATATCGTGGCTCACGTAGAGCACGGTGCGGTTGCATACATCGAACAGGTCGAGCATGTTCTGTTCGAGGGCGCTCTTAAGATAGGAATCGAGTGCGCTCATGGGCTCGTCGAACATAAAAATGCCCGGATGCGCCGCCACCATGCGCGCAAGCGCCACACGTTGCTGCTGACCGCCCGAGAGTCGCGCGGGATAGCGGTCGGCAAAATCGGCCAGTCCAAAGATACCCAGGTAGCGCTCGGCAAGCTGCTTGCGCGCCGCGGCGTCGCCCGCATCCTTTACGCCGGCACATACGTTATCGGCCACTGTCATATTAGGGAACAGCTGATAGTTTTGGAACAGCAGGGCGCATTTTCGCTCCTGGGGCGACAGGTTGATGCCCGCCCCCGAGTCAAAAAAGGTCACGCCGTTGACGACGATCTTGCCCTCGTCGGGCGTCTCCACACCGGCAATGCAGCGCAGCGTGCAGCTCTTGCCACAACCCGAGGCGCCCAGCAGCGCCACGCGCTCCTCGCCGGCCTCAAGCTGCATGTCGAGCATAAAGCCGGGATAGCGCTTTTTGATATCCAGAACGAGTGACATGACCTATCGACCTCCCTGCGGCGCCGCATCATCGCGCATGAGCTCGGCCAGCGCCTCGCGATCGATACGCAGGGCATCGCCGCCGACTGGGTCGAGCGAATCGCCCTGTCCGGCGAGATCTTTGGCCTGTTTGCGCTCCGCACGGGAAAGGCCCCGCTCGCGATACTTTTGCGAATGAGCGGTGTACATGTTGATGAACAGGATGACCAAAAAGCTAAAGACAATCACGACGACGACCCAAAAGAGGGCCACCGACGTGTTGCCGCCCATCCACTCAAAGTAGATGGCGATGGGAATGGTCTGCGTAATACCGGCGTAGTTGCCCGCAAAGAACAGCGTGCAGCCAAACTCGCCCATCGCGCGGGCAAAGGCGAGCACCGTGCCGGCGGCAATAGAGGGCCACCCAAGCGGCATCATAAGCTTGGTAAAGATGAGACGCTCGGACCATCCCAAGGTTCGCGCGGCGTCGAGCATCTGCGTGTCGAGGCTCTCGAAGGCTCCGAGTGCCGTACGATAGACGAGCGGGAACGACACCACCACGGCAGAGATCACCGCCGCCGGCCACGTAAAGACAATCGAGACGCCGTGCGCGATAAGCCACCGACCGACCCCGGTCGATCGACCAAATAGCATAAGCAGCAAAAAGCCGCACACCGTAGGCGGCAGCACCATAGGAATCGTAAAGACCGAATCGAGCAGGCCCTTGATGCGACTCGAGGTACCCATGGTCTTCCACGCGGCGAACAGGCCCAGCGCAAACGCGATCACCAGGGCAAGACCGCTCGTTTTAATGGACACCCAAAACGGGCGATAGTCGATGTCGCACAAAAAGGAGGTCAGAGAGGTCCAGGGCCCCTGCTCATCCCGCAATACGACAGACGATGCTTCTACCATGTGAGCGCTATCAAGCCAACGCGCGCCGCCCTTGGCATCACCCGAGGCTGATGCAATCACCACATAGCGGTCCCCATCCGCACCGCGCTCGTCAAAGCCATAGGTATACCCGCCGGAATCAAACGTTGTTTCCGCCGTGACATACCAAGGAAGATCCACGTCCCCCAGCTGCGCACCTCCCATGCAGTTTGCGCTGTCGAGCTTACAGACGAGGGCCTTGAGACCCGATACGCACTCGTTGTCCTGCGGATCCAATCCATACTTCTCGACCGCCTTGGGCGATATCCACACCACAACGCGATCGGCAGCAGGCGCCACCACAAGGTCCACGTCCTCGTCAACGGGAAACCGGTAGCCCTCAGGCTGGCCCTCCATGGCACGAGCGGTCCCCTTGGCCAGCCGCTCAAAACCCTCGATCCCATAGGAAAGCCCATGAGCGGTCGCAGCAACCTGGGCCCCGTCCTCAGCGTCCCCAGCAAACGCAAATCCCGGCACCCAGCAAAGCGCGAAGGTCAAAGCACAGGCGACAAGCATGCGGAATCTATTAAGCACGAAAAGCTCCAAGCGAATACAAGAACGGAGTGAAACACAAAACGATGGAATTATCGCGCCAAGCCGCACTACGCGGAAAGCTCAAAGCCGTACTTGGCCCAAATCTTCTGAGCCTTCTTGTTGGTCAGACAGAAGTCGATGAACGCCTTGGCTTCGTCGGCGTGCTCAGAGCTCTCGGCAACGGCACCCGGATACACGATGGGCTTGTGCGAGTCCTCGGGACACACGAAGGCCTCCTCGATGCCGTCGTAGCGGAAGATATCGGAGCTGTAGACAAATCCAGCCACGCAGTCGCCCGTGGACACATAGGCGGCGGCGGTACCAACTTTGTCGGCCAGGGCCACCTTGTCGGCGATCTCGGGCGCATACTCGCCGTCGTCGCCCTCGATGCCGGTGTAGAGGCCCACGGAAGCCAGCGCCTGGTTGGCGTACTTGCCGGCGGGGACGGTCTTGGCGTCGCCGATGGCGATCTTGCCGTCCAGGTTCGCGACGTCGGCGATGGCCTCGATCTTGGTGTCGGAGCCCTCGGCGCGAATAATCACGAGGTCGTTGACGAACATGTCCTCACGCGTGTCGGCGTCGACGAGCTCGGCGGTCTCAGCGTCATCCATGGTACCCTTGGAAGCGGTGATGAGCACGTCGACCGTGGCGCCGGCCTTCATCTGCTCAACGAGGTCGCCGGAGGCCTTAAACTGCGTATCGGCAAAGGTGGTGCCGGTCTGGTCGGTGTAGAGCTCCTGGACCTCGGGAAGGGCCTTCTCGAGGGAGTTGGCGGCAAAGACCTGCAGCTCGACGGTTTCCTTCTTGGAAGAGGCCTTGGCGGAGCCGGCATCGGATCCGGCCGGCTCGGACGTCTTGCTGCCCGAGCAACCGGCAAGACCAAGGCCGGCAGCGGCGACAGCAGAAAGTGAGACGAATCCGCGGCGAGAAACCAAATCGAACATATTCAACCCTTTCGGACCTTGTGCCCGGGTACCCCACCGCGGGCTTTAATCTGCAACCAGATTATACTTCTGCGCGAATAATGTTAGTGAGAAATTATTCTCGCCAGAGAATATAGTTTCGAGTTAGCGTGCACCTCGGCGTCGCTTCGGCGGAAAACAAAGGCGGAGCAGCCGTTTAGGTCGCCCCGCCGCAGGTAAACCGCTTAGTTGGTATGTCCGCCGCCCGCTGTCATCTGAGCTGCGTGCTCCAGCTGATCTGCTATGGCCTCCCAGCTTTCGCGGGCGGCCTTCGTAGAACCGGGAAAGTTTACGACAAGTGTATGACCTCGTTGCATGCAAATAGCGCGCGAGAGCATGGCGCGGCGCGTCTTGGTCATGGAGTACGCACGGATCGCCTCGGCAATACCCGGCACATCGCGGTCGCAGACGGCACGCGTCGCCTCGGGCGTCACATCGCGCATCGAAAGCCCCGTGCCGCCGCAGGTGAGCACGACATTGGCGTGACACTCATCGGCGGCCTCCACGATGGCATCACCAATCTCGCTGACGTCGTCGCGCACGACCACATGTAAGGCGACCGTCCAGCCCTGTGCCTCGATAAGCTCCTCGAGTGCGGCCCCAGCCTCGTCCTGGGCAAGGTCGCGCGTATCCGAGCACGTCACGATCGAAATCTTCAACTCCATAGCGATCCTCCTATAGCACCGTTCCCTCAGGCAGGTCGACACGCACGACATCCACGACGTCGCCCGCCGCAAGGTCGCACGGTCCTTCGTCAATACGCAACAGGCAATTGGCCCGCTGCATCGTGCCGAGCAGCGCCGAATTCTGCGTCTTGGCCTCGGTCACCAACAGCTCACCGGTCTCGGGGTCGCGCAAAACCGTGGCGCGATCGAAGAAGCGGCGATGCTGTCGCTTTTTCACGCCATGTGTGAGCGTCGCCTGCTGCACGGGACGCACGCCCTCGGCAAAGCCGCGCATCTTGCGGATCGCCGGACGGGCAAGCATCTCAAAGCCTACATACGCCGCGGCCGGATTGCCTGAAAGCCCTAGGTAGGGCTTACCCCCGAGCAAGCCAAACGTGATGGCCTTGCCCGGACGCATCGAGATGCGGTCAAACAGCACCTCGCCCTCGCGCCGGACGAGCGCCGTCACATAGTCGTAATCGCCCGCCGAGGCGCCACCGCTCGTAATGACAAAATCGCACTCTCGCGTGGCGCGATGTACCAGCTCGGCAATCGCCTGCTCATCATCGGGCGCGATGCCGTAGAACACGGGCTCGGCGCCGGCATCGAGTGCCTCGGCCATCAGCGCCGAGGAGTTGGAATCGCGAATCTGACCACGCGCCGGTACCTTACTCGGTGCGACCAGTTCCGTGCCCAGCGAGATGATGCCCACACGCGGGGCAGCGTGCACCTTCACGCTCGCGTATCCGGCGCTCGCCAGCAGACCCGCGCCCGCCGGAGCCACGACCTCGCCGGCGTGCATCACAACATCGCCGGCATGGGCCTCCTCGGCAGCAGAGCGAACGTTCTCCCCTACCTTGGCCGGCGCCGAGAACCTCGCTCGCGAGCCCTCGTTGCCGTCACCGTCGAGCACATCGACGATCTCATACTTCACCACGGCATCGGCACCTTCGGGTACCGGCGCGCCCGTCATGATGCGGACCGTCTCGCCCGCGCCGATTGCGCCCTCAAACACATGGCCCGCGGCCTCGTGTCCGATAACGTCAAGCGTCACCGGCGCCTCGTCAGACGCCGGCGTCAAGTCCGCCGAGCGCACGGCATATCCGTCCATAGCGCTGTTGGCAAACGGCGAGATGTCGATATCGGCCACCGCGTCCTCTGCCAAGGGAAGACCGGCAGCCTGCCACGCGGGAATCTCGACAACTTCGGTGCGATTCACGTGCGACAAGACGATCGCCTGTGCGTCCTCCAACGGAATGAGTATCTCTGCCATATACACCTCTAGCATGCAGCGGCGCACATCACGGGCGCCGATTCTTTATGTTTATCTCAGTATAATCCCTCGCCGCCTGCTCAAGACCTGGCCTGCGACCGCGAATACACCTGTCGGTAACGGACGGCGAAACAGAGCCGAAACCAACCTGCCGGTTTGTCTCGTTTGGCACGTTCTATAATGCTCGTGTTGCAACCCAAAAGAGGAACGTATGGCTTTTACCGACAAAACCGAAAGCGCAAACGAAACGCAGGATCATTCCCAGCCGCTCGACGATGGCGGCTTTTTCTCCCTGAACGACGTCATCACGGCAGGCAGGCATCAGCTCACCCGCTCCGAGCAACTCTTGGCTGCCGACACGCGCCGCAACGCCCGCAACCTACTCGCGAGCGCCAAGTTGCTCGTACTCGTCGTCATCGTCTCGGTCGCCATGGGCGTTGCCGCTTGGGCGTTTTTGGCCTCGCTGAATATCGCCACCGACTATCGCGAGCACCATGCGTGGATTTACGCACTGCTTCCCGTTGTGGGCGTTGCCACCGCATGGGTGTACAAAAACCACGGTCTTGCCGCCAAACGCGGTAACAACCTGGTCATCGACTCCGCTCTGGGCACACGCCTCATCCATATGCGCATGGCCGTCCTCACCTTCGTCTGCTCCACGCTCACGCACCTAACGGGTGGATCGGCCGGTCGCGAGGGAGCCGCGGTTCAGATTGGCGGCACCATCGCCAGCAACATCTCGAGCCTCGCCCACCTTAAAAAGCATGACCACCACGACCTCATGCTCGCCGGCATCTCGTCGGCCTTTGGCGCCGTATTCGGTTCGCCCCTTGCCGGAGCTTTCTTTGGCATGGAGATGTGCTTTATCGGCAAGATCGACTACACCGCGGGCATCTACTGCCTGGTCGCCTCGTTTACCGGCTACTTTACATCACTCGCCCTGGGTACCGAGTACGAGGCGAATGTTATCGTCAGCGTTCCCAACATGACACCACGGACGGTTGTCATCGTTGTTATCAGCGCCATTATCTTCGGTCTGACGGCACGCCTCTTTGCCTGGTCAGTTCGAACCGTCAAGAGCCTGTACGGTCGCTTTATCACCAATTATCTCGTTCGCGCACTTATGGGCGCACTCGTGGTTTTGGCCGCCTATGCCCTTCTCGACGTCTGGGACTACGCCGGCCTTTCCACGTGGCTTTCCGGCGCCGGATTTGCCGGCAACACCACCCTGGCAGACGCAGCCATCAAGTTGGTCGTCACAGCGCTTACCCTGGGTGCGGGCTTCCAAGGCGGCGAGGTCACGCCCCTGTTTGGCATCGGTGCGGCGCTCGGCGGCTGGATCGGTTGCCTCGTCGGAATCGACCCCAGTTTTCTGGCGGCTCTCGGCATGCTCGGCGTGTTCTGTGCCGGCCTCAACGTGCCCATCACCACTTGCATGATGGCCATCGACCTGTTCCACGGCACGGCCGCCGGGTTCTTTGTCATCGTGGCCTTTATCAGCTATCTCGCCGGCGGACACCGCGGCGTTTACCCCGCCCAGCGCATCATCTCACCCAAGCGCCGTTCGCTTATTGTGGATGAGGGCGGAACGGTAGCGGATGCTATCGAGCGCCACAACGACCTGATAGAGTAGACGTTAGTATTCGCCGTGCAGCCACAATCGGGGGCAATTCGACCTGAACGCGACCGCACCGTCACGTCATACGCCGGGAGTCGCCCCATGCACGCAACTGATTTTGGCCGCACGCTCATCATCGCCAACCCAGCCGCCCAGTCGGGTGCGGCGCGCGAAGTTGCCGAGCGCCTGCAACGCTTTTTGGATATGACCGCGCGCGCATCCCAGTTTGACCTGGTGCTGACCGAGCGCATGGGACACGCCAAGGAGCTGGCCGCACAGGCTCAGGGCTATCGCACCGTTATCGCCCTTGGCGGCGACGGCGTGATTCACGAGGTCGTCAACGGGCTTATGACGCAAGAGGAGGGCACCCGCCCCGCCCTTGCCGTCCTGCCCGTGGGCTCCGGCAACGATTTTGCCCAAACGCTCGGCATCGACGATTTCTCCGGCAAGGATTTTGGCGCACTGCTCACCTGTGAGCTGCAGCGTCAGGACATCGGGCGCATTCGCTCGTGGAGCCCTGCGAGCGGCAGCGGCGAGGCTACCGTTGAGTACTACGACCAGACGCTCTCGGTCGGCATCGATGCCGCCATCGGCCTGGGCACCACCGAGCTGCGCAAAAAGACGGGCCTCGCCGGCGCTCCGCTCTACACCCTATCGGGACTTGAGCAGTTTGGCCTGCGCTATCGCAACTACCCCATGACCATCAGCTTTGATGGCGCGCCCGCCGAGCGCGTGCGGGCGATCATCATGGCAATTCAGCTGGGTCCTACCTATGGCTCGGGCTATCGCATCTGTCCCGATGCCGACCCCTGCGACGGCGTACTCGACGTCTGCTACGCCTGCGGCCCCGTTCCGCGTGCGGTTGCCCTGCCTATGTTTCTTTCGGCCAAGGACGGCCACCATACCAAGTTGCCACCGGTTCGCATGCGCCGATGCCGCCATGCCGAGCTCACTTTTGAGGAGCCCGACTACCCCATCCAGGCCGACGGCGAGCCCGTTGTCGCCTCACGCATCGAGGTCGACATCCTCGCCGGCGCCCTCCACGTCTGGCATCCCACCCGCTAACCCCACCTAAGTTGCGGTGAAATAGGGACTGTTTATGCATCTAAAGCCGCAAAACAGTCCCTATTTCACCGCAACTTATTGATAAGATCATTCCTCCCCGCCCAGCTTGCGACGGTTGGCCTTTTTAATGGCGTTGAAGTGCTTGTCGTTGAGCCTGCGCTGGCGAGAGCGCTGAGGCACCTTGGTCTTTACGCGTCGACGCGGTGGACGCCCGCGACGCTCAAGCTCAGCGTGCAGCTTACGCAGACAGCTCGCGCGATTCTGAAACTGGCTGCGGCTCTCACGCGCCGTCACGACAATCCCCGTGGGCCCATGTTTCATGCGCACCGCAGAGTCCGTCGTGTTCACGCCCTGCCCGCCCGGACCTGTCGCGCGAAACACCTGTACCTCGCAATCGTGCGCCAGCTCCTCGACCGACATCTCGGCATAGCGCGCATACTCACGCCATCCCATCTTGTTCTCATCCATATCAACACCTCCCCTCATAAAAAATGTGACAAAGGGAAAGTCCCTTTGTCACATCGCATACCAATCGCTTGTGTTGCGCGCTTAGGCGAAGGTGATCTCGCCGTTCTCGCAGTCCATATCGGCGATACGGGCCAGGCTCTCAACGCGGAAGCCGCGCTGACGGAGCTTATCGCCGCCGCCCTGGAAGCCCTTCTCCACGGCAATACCGATGCCGGCAACCTCGGCGCCCGCAGCCTCGCAGATCTTGATGAGACCCTCAAGCGCACAGCCGTTAGCCAAGAAGTCGTCGATGATCAGAACCTTGTCGCCCTCGGACAGGAAGCGCTTACCTACAATGACCGGGTACTCCTTCTGCTTGGTGAAGGAGTAGATGGTCGTGGCATACTGCTCGCCATCGAGGTTGATGGACTGCGCCTTCTTGGCAAAGACCACCGGCACGCCGCCAAAATGCTGAGCTGCGATGCAGGCCATGCCAATGCCCGAAGCCTCAATCGTCAGGATCTTGTTGATCTCGACACCCTCGAACAGACGGGCCCACTCGGCACCCATGTGGTCGAACAGCTCAACGTCGCACTGGTGGTTGAGGAAGGCATCGACCTTAAGGACGTTACCGGCCTTTACGATGCCGTCATGGCGAATACGATCCTCAAGCTCCTGCATGGCGCAACCCCTTCTCGCGGCAACGATACCGCGCGATTAATAAACGTTGTTCGATAGTCTACCACGGACCGACCCCCGCCCGCCCCACCTTGATTATCAACTTCATCCGAACACTTCCCACATTCATCCGCACATGTGCGGATGAATGTGGGAACCCGATACCCTGAGGGCCGGATCGGCCGGCCCCGGGAGATCGGAGGACGGCATGTCCGGAAAGAAGAATAGGG
>DBFRVO010000036.1:0-49482 GCA_048503295.1 Collinsella aerofaciens
GCATAAATGCATTCGCCGTACCCGGGTTCTGGTCCTTTGTTTCCCTGATAATGTCCTTTTTCGTTATTAATTTTCCAAATAAAGGCGCAAATAAAATACTTCCCAGTATATATCCCATCACGATAAAGGTAAGATAATATAGCATAATATCTGCCTCCTTATAATATAAAAAATGCCTAGTTCCGGAATCGAACCAGAGACACGAGGATTTTCAGTCCTCTGCTCTACCAACTGAGCTACCCAGCCATTTGAGGTGTGCCTTGTTTCAAGGCTTGATTAGTATAACCAAGGACGCGTTCCGGTCAACCGAGAATTTTAAAAAAGTTTTTGAGCACAGCCTCGGTTCTATAAATCGGCACGTCAGAGACATCAGCCGGCAGCAAGAAGTTTTTCGCTCAGAGCCGCACGGGCAAACTCACTTGGCGTCATCCCCTCGGCAGCCGCCCGTCGACGAATGGCCTCCTTCATTCCCAGAGGAATCTTGACCGACAGCGTTGCCGTCCCCTCACCTGAGAGCGGGGGCCGTCCATGCACGATCCCACCAACGGTGTGTTCGCCATCCGGAAACTCTCCGCGCTCGTACGACTCGCACCACGCGTCAATCATTTCATCCGTTACAACCTGACCATTAGCGGCCGTATACGTCTTGCCCATCATCGACCCCTCTGCCGAGCTCGCTCGATCTCTTGCCAGAATTTCTTCTGAACCGGAGACAGGGCATGAATAATGAGCCATCCACGAATTAGTTCGACCGAACAAGTTCCACACTTCGACCATCTGGAAGCCATCCAGTGGCAAACCATCTCGGCGGCTCGTCCTCCGACTCGCGGCGAATGCACTCAGTAACCGCGAACCAGGCACCTAGTACCTGCTTTTCCGTCAAGTGTTTTTTGGCGTTCGGATGGATCTCAACATCCATGCACCTTCTCCTCCATCTTACCCAATTTCGTATGACGAAAGTCCGCTGTCGCCAATCTCTTACGCCGGCACTTGTTGGAGGGCGGGAGGTGTAGCGAGGATTGAAGGGCGTTCCAATACCGCCCAGGCGCCGGGGCAGGAGCACATACACCAGGGACATACGTTTTCGTAGCGCGCGAGGATATTGCCGCGTGCATCGATGAAGGCGATGTCGATGGGATAGACCATAAAACACGTATGGACCGAAGAGCAGCGTGGAAACGCCATGACGAGCGGCAGGCCGTTGGCGGCAACCGGACGCCGTCCCAGCATGCCGCGCAGGCGCACGACAAACGACTCCGCCACCACAAACTCGGCCGGCGTCCAACCCAGCCTATTGAGTGCCCGCGCGTAGGCGATGTAGGACGAGACCGCGGTCACATGACCACCCCCGGACGCCATGGATCGACCGTCACCACACGCTCGTGCGACAACGTTGTCGGCGCCCCCAGCGGAACGCCAGCGATGCTGAGAGAAGTCGGCCACGGCTCATAGTGCATGGTGCAGGTGTAGGTCCTAAACGTACCGGATAGGGAGAGCAGGCCACCATCCGATGCCTCCGCGCCTTGCTCGCTCGACACTTCGATCTGCAAGTCATAGCCTTCCATGGCATTCAGAATTTGAGTCTGAACCGTCGCCGAGGCATCGGCAGAGCTCTCGTCACCCTCCCCGCCCGGCGCCACAGCGTGCGCCAGCACGATGTCGGGCACCACGCGGTCGAAGCGCGCGACAGCGCCGGCAAAGATCATGACGTTGTACACGATGAGTGCCAGCACCAGCAAAACGGGCGTAACCACTGCCATCTCCACCGTCGCTTGGGCGCGCTCCTCACGCAGACGCATGCGAATACTCATTACGACCCACCGCCCAGAGCGCCAACCAGTGTCGCGACATCGACGGTGAGTGGGATGGAGCCGCCGCCGGGCAGAGGAATCTCCGCAAGCGTGAACACCGTACCGCTAATGGTGCGTTCGACTTGATATTCCAACGCCTCGCAAAGCGCCTTGGGATCGGTCACGCCCAACGGAATACTTCGCAGTTTGTCTTGCGCTTGAGAGAGACCAGCAATGTCAGACCCCGGACTCTTAATGACGTTGGCGGAATCGGTCAGCACCGGCTTTCGCAGGCGCAAGTCGCACGGTTCCAAACCCAGCGCCGCCACGGACGCCGAAACGGTATCGCCGAGCCACGATGCAATGGAGCCCAACGCACCGCTGCCCCCTCCTAGGTCTTTAATCATCTCGTCCATAAGTTCGTCGGCCGAACCTTGGATATCACCGTATCCCACGAGCAGCCGTCCCCAAACATCCATGACGCCGTCGAGCACGCCGGCAACGCCGCCCGAGCGTTCCTTCAATGTCGAGAAAAATCGCGAAAGCACGTTGTTTTGCGCCGTCGCCTCATCGGGCGCCAGCACCGCGGCAGAGATAGCACCGCGATCGCCAAGCCTGACTGCCGTGTTAAACGAAGAGTTGAGCTCATCGGGGCTCGAGATGGCACCCGAAGCCGCAAAGGCAACCACGCCGTTGCGACCGGGCGGAGCGATACGCGGACGCTTGCCCGAAAGCGCTTTAATGGCCTGGTCAAACGCATTGCCCGCACGGCCGGCCTCATCCTCGGCCTGACGCTCAAGTTCGAGTTCTTTGTTGCGGCAGTCGACGTAGTCTTCCAGAGCCTCTTTGAACTTGTCAAAGTGGTACTCGAAGCCGTTTTCGATGAACGATGGCGGCATGAGGGCGCTTCCAAGCGTAACCACGCCGAAGCCGCACGCTTCGCATGTATCACGACCATCATAATCAGCAACAGATGCCAGCCCACTCGGAGTCCCTTTCTGATAGACGGGGCATTCGACTCCATAATGCAGGTATGTTCTGCCGTCGTTGTTGCTTACAGGCCATGCGGCATCGGTGTAAAGTTCGGTCGGCCGCACCTCGTTTGGGACACGCGGCAATAGTGGGATATAGGCAGAAAACCGTTCGCCATCATCTTTTATGTATGCTCGATCGACCTCTTCAATCGCATAGGCATAGAACGCTTTTCGAGCGGCTGACTGCGCTTTCATCTCGACGCTCGATCCCTGAGGTTTTTCATTCGCCAAGCGCTGTCGGTAATAGGTTTTCGCGCGATCGAGCGCTATTTGCGGCTCCCATGTGATGCTCGACTTTTCATGACGGTTCTGGCTGTCAGATAGTTCTGCTAGTTTTTTCGCACGCTCCCACATACACGAGTACTTGCCAATCGAACTCTCGTCCGACCCGCCACAATCCGCCAGCCAAGCGCGCTCTTTAGCCTTCGCCGTGTCCTCAGAAGCCTTCCGCAGCTCCTCGGCCGCACGCTCTAAATCATCTGATGTGTCTTTAATGGTATCGGTCGAGATCTCTGACCCTTTGAGCGCAGCGAAGTCCGATTCGGATGTCCTGGGCACGGCAAGCGCCGTACCGGTATAGGCCACACTATCGGTATCCTGCGCCGACACCGCCTGCGTGGCACGCGCGGCGATCAGATATGGCAGAGCCGTCTCGATTTTCTGTAAGCCTTCCGATGCGCTTTTGGCAAACTTGTTGCGCGTTTTAATGATCTCAATCCCGGTGTCGACCATATTGCCGGCAACTGGTTCGGCACCTGGGATGAGGATGGCGACCAGGCCCGTCCCGATTGTGGCAAACCCCGCCAGCCCCAGACTCAAGATGCTCGCATCAACCACCGTGGCAGCCGTGTGATAGGACGACACTACGTTGGCACCCGCCAGCGCGCCGCTATCGGCCGCCACCTGGGTATCCCCGGCACGCGACATGCTCCATATCGCCGCGGTCGACGAAAACAACAACGTGAGCACCACTAGGATGACCACGGCAGAAGAAAGCGTGGTGTAGGCACCGTCTTCGATAAACAGGTCGATACCGGCGCGGCCCATAAAGCCGCCTCGCTTGCGATGGCAGCTCGGACGGCGCGTCAAAACGCATCTAGACCAGAAACGCTTAATCCCATGCAGCAATCCACGAATCATAATCTCCCTCCAGCCATTCGGGACGCGATTGATACGAGACATCGACCTTGAGCTCAACGTAGCCGCCCTCGGCGGTACCACCCATAGCCCGCGCAAACGCACCGATCACAGGCAACGGCTTGACCTCGCCGGAAACGGACACGGCCGAGACGCCACCCGCACCGGCCCGGCCAAGCTCGATATCCCACGACAACGGCCCGCCGGCATGAAAGACCGAAACGTTGGGCACTGCGGCAAGCCGGCGGCGGGTGAACTCCTTAAGATCGTCGTCCTCCGCCGTCGTCGTGGTCATGAGCCGCGCGGTCTCGGCGGCGGCAGACTCCATGACCGCGTGCGTATAAAGCAGACACACCGGTTGCAATG
Organism: Collinsella aerofaciens; assembly: GCA_048503295.1. Taxonomy (GTDB): domain Bacteria; phylum Actinomycetota; class Coriobacteriia; order Coriobacteriales; family Coriobacteriaceae; genus Collinsella; species Collinsella aerofaciens_CI. Next base: position 4,328 of record DBFRVO010000036.1, read on the forward strand.
CGAGAAGGATGAGCGTCAGAAACGTCGGCAGCAAAAAAGCGGCCTCGACCGTAGACTGCGCCCGGTCCTCGCGCGCGATATCAATACAACGCGATGTCCTTAGCACCCGCAGCGGCGTCGATAACCGACGTCGAGGCAACGCCATGGGATGCCGCCCGCTCAACCAGCGCCGCCAAGCGTCCATCGGTGCCAGCACGCCAAAGTCCCACAATCGCCAGCACGATCGATAACAGCGCCACCGTGACGATGGCGTATTCCACAGTCGCTTGGGCAAACTCTTCACGCAGAACGCCATGCATTTCACGATCCCTCCTTTGAGCTTATTGTTTGCGGGACCAGGCGCACGGCGCGCAGACGACACGAAGCATCGCCAGCATCCGCGGCAACCGTCACCATATCGACCCAGCCGCGCCCATCGCGCACGATGGCGCCCCATACGTTGCCCTTAATATCGAGATAGCCGCTCAGGGCAAGCTGGGCCGTTGGCACCTCGCGGTAGGCGCGTAACAAATCCGCCGCTGCCTCGGTCATCGGTCGGTCCTCGGACCATGCAAGCCGGACCGCAATCGCGTTGTCCTCAGGCGAATCCGTCGCAGTGCCAGACCGCTTGTCGAGCGTCCGCAGAAAAGTTTGCGCCGTGACAGCGACATCCGAATCGTCCGCATCTCGCATCTCATCTTTTTGAGACGCCACCGCCGAATCTGAGCCCGAATCGAAGGCGGCCCCAGGACGCTGCTGCCGCGCGGCGTTAAGCCCCCAAAGCACCGCCGCTATCGCCACGGTCAGGCAAGCAAACACCAGCAGCACCCCGATGGGGCGCTCGCCCTCTACAGGCTGTTGATGCCCTCGCTGATAGCGTTCCATAGATCTTGGACCTTGCCTTTAAATGCAACGATGGCAATAATCGCGATCACCACAAGCACACCCACCAAAATGGCGTACTCGGTGGTACCCTGCGCGCTCTCCTCCTGCAACAGCTCCTTGGCATGCTGGCGAGCTCGAATCGCCCGGCAAAAAGCCCAGCCCTGGACCTTGCCGGCAACGTCAGTCATCGTGTTCATGTATTCCTCCCTACATCATCCCGCCTGCTCCCAGCAGCGGGCCCAATATGGACAGAAGCAACGCCGGCAAGATGAGCGTGCCGGTGGGAATCAGCAGCTTGACGGGCGCACGCTCGATCTCGCGCTCGACCGCGGCGCGATGAGCCGCACGGATCTCGCGACTTTGAGCGGCCAGCGTCTCGGCAAGTGGGGCACCCAGGGCGAGCGCCTGCCCCACCGTGATGGCAAAGGTCTCGAGCGCTCGCACGTCCAGGTCGCGCGCGGCGGCCAACAACTCGTCCTCACGCGTACCCACGCCCACTTGCCACGCCATGCAGGCCCGCTCAAGGCGAAGAGCCAGCACTGACCGACGGTTGGCGCAGAAAATCTCAAGCGCCGCATCAAACGAAAGACCGGCCGAAAGACCCAAGCGCACAACATCGATCATCTCGGACACTTCGCCGAGCGAAACTCGCGCCGGGCCGCCCGCTCCAACCGCGCCCTTCACTCGCGCGGTCAGGGCATCGACCACCGAGCGACCCGCGGCAGCGACCAGCACCGCCTCGCGCTTGCAGGCCCCTGCGATCTTGCGCGCATCCGCCCGATCCAAACCCGTCGCGACAAATACACTCAGGGCACACAGGCAAGCCACAACTGCAACCAGGGCGCTCATAGCTCCACCCGCATAATGCGCCGGATAACCACCAGGGCAACGACGTTGAGGGCTAGACCCAGTACCACAGCGCCCGCACCGGCAGGCGTCGCAAGACCGCGACGAAAATCTGCCGAAAGCAGCGCCAACACCGCGCACATGCCCGCCGGCATCGCCGCGACCATGTGTGCCGACATACGCGCCTGTGACGTCTTAACATCCAGGCGGCGCTTGAGCTCAATGCGCTCCCCCACCATGCTCGACGCCTCGGACAGTAAGTCGGCAAGCGGAGCGCCAGTGCGCTGTGACACCTTAAGCGCCAAGGTCACAAGCGAAAGACCGGGGGCGTCGATGCGCACGAGCAAGTCATCGAGCGCGTCGGTCGCCGAGATGCCGCAATCGATCGCCGCCGCTACCCGCAAAAACTCGGTATGTACCGGCTCTTGCGCATGAGCGCCCACAAAGCGCATGCCCTGGGCCAGCGAATGTCCCGAGGCAAGCGACATGGAAAGTGCGGTAAACGCCTCGGGCATGGCCTCTTCTGCATCGTGTTGCTCGCGCCGGCTCTCAAAGCCATCCCGAGCGGCGCCAACGGCAATCGGAGCAACAAGTCCCAAGGCAAATCCGAGGGGCGATAACGACACCATCGTTAGTAAAACGCAGCAGACACCGCTCGATAGCAGCAGAAACGCCAAACGCCCCGAAGCATCTTCAATCACGAGGCCAAGGCGATGCGCCGGAGCCAGCGATGCCCACGAACGGGCAATCTTTTTCAGCAGATCGTTTTCCACCAGCTTACGCGGCAGCTTCTCTGCCACCGTCTCGAGCGCCTGACGCGCCAGCTCCGCCGGCGGCACCTGCGGCACACGAGGTTCCGCCCCGCACGCCGTCGCAACAGAAAACCCTGCCAAACCCCCTACGACGAGGGGCACAGCGACCTCCATTCGTCCACCTCCTCTTGTGTGAGCGTCCCCGACCGCAGGCCTTCTGCGATAAACGGCGGCTCGCGGTCAAGCGTCCAGGTGCGCTCGGCGGCATCGAAAGTCACATAGCGCTCGAGCTCTACGCCGCCCGACGTGGCGCGACGCACCCCCGAATACGAGGAGACAAAACGCCTGCCATCGGCGTGGCGCTCGGACATCACGATGCCGTCGAGCGCCATGGCAATCTGCTCCTCGATGAGCTCGCTCGGCAGATCGATGCCATAACGTGCAAGCAACGTCAGACGCACCACGGTCTCCTGTTCTGAGCCCGCATGAAGTGTGGTGAGCGACCCGTCGTGGCCCGTGTTCATGGCCTGCAACATGTCGCAGCACTCGGCACCGCGCACCTCGCCCACCACGATGCGGTCGGGGCGCATGCGCAGGGCATTAGTTACTAGGTCGCGAATCGTCACCGCACCCTCACCCTCAATTGAAGCCTCGCGCGCCTCTAGGCGCACCACGTGCGGATGATGCGCAAACTTGAGCTCGGCAGAGTCCTCGATCGTCACGATGCGCTCGCCAGTGGAAATCTCGCATGACAACGCGTTGAGCAGGGTGGTCTTGCCAGATCCCGTGCCTCCCGCAACCGCCAGGTCCTGTCGCAGCGACACCGCGCACGACAGCAGCTGCGCATACCAAAGCGGCAGCGACCCCAGCCCCACAAGCTCGTCCAGCGAGCAGATGCGGTCCGAGAACTTTCGGATGGTGAGAATCGGTCCGTCAATCGCCACAGGCGGAATCACCGCGTTGACGCGATAGCCCGTTTTGAGGCGGGCGTTGACGATGGGGCTGCGCTCGTCGATACGGCGGCCAAGTGGCGAGATGATGCGGTCGATAAGCACACGGATCTGCTCATCATCCTCAAACGCATGCTCGATGGGGTGCAAGACGCCGCCGCGTTCAAAGAAAGCCGAGCGGCAGCCGTTGATCATGATCTCGGTAACGGTGTCGTCCTCGATGAGCGGCTGCAACGGCCCCAGGCCCACCACGTCATCCAAAATCTCGTCGATGATGGTCTCGCGCTCGGGCGTCGCGAGATCGGTCGGCTCCTCAACATTGAGCGCCGCCTCCACCGCGGGACGCAATTCCGAGCGGGCAAGTGCCGGGTCGATATAGGCGCTGATACGCGCCACTTCGTCGTAACCCATGCGGTCCATCACGGCGCGCTTGGTGCGTCGTTTCACCGCGCGGCGACGCCCCGCATCTACAGGCGCTGCCGCCGCTGCAGCGCCGGCAGCCTTAATCCTTGTTTGCAGGCTCATCGCTGATCACCCTCGCGCGACCAGGGAAGGCGGATACGCGGGCGCTCGGTCCGCGTTGCACGGTCGGCGACCATATCGCTCCAAGGGCCGACGGCGCACCCCAGTTCCACGAGCATCTCGCGCGTGGCCTCGCGCACGCTGGTCGCAAAAGCGCTGGTCTGCCCCACTGCCTCGTCAGCGCGCCCAAACGCCATGAGCGCGGCGAGATCCTGCCCGCCATCGGCGATACGAATCTTGGAGCTCAACGCACAGGCAATCTCAAAGCGCATGGCGACGTCCTCGTCTGCCCCGCGCGCACCGAACCGGTTGAACACGGCGCTCATGCGCGTGCGCGGCACACCTACTCGACTTGCCAGTTCAATGACGCGCGACGCCGATGTCGCGGACGATACCGCCGCATCGCCAACGACCAGGCAACGGTCGCTCGCCGCCACCGCAGCCGCCACGGCGTCGCCCCAAAAGACCGAGGTATCGATAAAGACCACGTCGGATTCGCGACGCAGAACATCAAGCAGTAGCTCCACCGGACGTGCCATGAGCTCGGCTTGCTCGGGCGCCGCGACGGGGCCCCAGAGCGTAACGCCCGGCGCCACGCGCATCGATGTGGCCACGATATCCGGCTCGGCAAGCGCGCCCGCCGCCGACGGCTCGATAAGTGCCGCCATATCGCGCGGAGCATCGACGCCTAACAAGTCGTAAAGGTTTCCAAACATCAGGTCCAGGTCGAGCACGGCGGCACGCAAGCCCAACAGCGACGATGTGTGTGCCATGGTGGCAACGATCGTCGACTTGCCGCAACCGCCCGAACCCGAAATGGCACAGATGACCGGAGCTCGATGCTGCGGAGCGGCAGCGTCTGCCGGCGGCATCGGAGGAGGCGGAGCGGGCGTCGGTGGCAGCGTCCCCGTCTCCCCCGCCGCAACCACACGCTGCGTCCAAGCCGGCATGGCAGCTTGTTCGGTCTGCGAGGCAGGTTCGTTCTGCGCAATCTGCTCATGCTGCATCAGCGACAACTCGCCGCACCCGGCAAAGCCCTCAACTTCGTCGAGTTCATCCGCCAGATTCACGCCGTGCACGTATCCCATATCTACAGCCGGGGAGTCGCCAGCATGCTGCGCCGGCCCTCCAGCGTCATCGTATACAAGGGGGTTCCGGGGGCGCCGACCATGCTCGGCTTCTGCTTTTCCATAATCATCAACACGCGGGCCTCTTGTAGCGCGAGGCGCCCCGGGTTCCCTATCAACAAAAGCATCGGGCTCAATCGTCATGTGCCGATCGGAATCAACCGCTCCCTCGCCCGCGCGCCCGTTGCCGCATATACTGTGCGCAGCGATGACCTCGGTCGCCCCTGCGCGAAACAGCCCCTCGATATCCGACGGATCGAGTGCTTCTATCAACACGACCACGCGACTCACGCGGCCTTCGGCCGTCAGGCGCGCAACAGTCTTGCGCACATCTTCGGTATCAAACAGAGACGCCGCGATGATGGCAGCCCCGCGGCGCGACGGAAACGCCCGCGCCATGGAAATCAGCCCGTCCAGGTCACCCACGCGAAGCACCTGTGCACCCGCATCACGGCCCTCGACTTCCCGCTGCAACAGCCCGTAATCGCCGCACGCGCAGCACGCAAGCCAGATCGCCTTCATCACTCGTCGCCTCCGCTCTTTTTGCCGCGCGCCGTGGCGGGAATCGTCAAGCTGACCGTTCCCTTGCCCGAAGCTCCCAGCAGTTCCTTGACGTCTTCGGGGTCAGCCGCCAGCGTCACCCATTCGATCTTGCCCTCGCGCGTGGCACCGGAATCCTCACTGGTATCGATTACGTACGCGCCGCACAGCCGATCGGTTACGCCGTCTTTTTGCACATACACATCCACGTAGCTGCCCACGCCCGTGGCGCCGCCGACCGAGTGCTCGGCATCGACCGCCACCGAAACGGCGACCTTGCCCTTAGGCACCTCGAGCTTGTGGCTCTCGGCCTTGGTGTAGACATTGCAGATCACGGCGTTTTTGGGAATACGCGAAGTCGTCACGTCGCCGCGCACCTGGCGCAGCTCGGTCACCGCGTCACGCGGCAGCAGGCTTGTCAGCCATTCCTGGGTTATGACATTGGTCTCATCGAGGGTCTCGCCCACATCGATATCGCGCGCCGCGACGCATACCTCGACGCGATCGCCACCGTACTTGGCCAAGGTCTCAGCCTGGACCTGTTCGGCTTGCGAGCGGATCGACGAGCCGTAAACCATGCAGAGCAGAGCAGCGAGCACGCCCGCGACCAGACTGATGGCGATGCGCTTGCTCTTGTTCACGGCCGCTCCTCTCATGGCAGTGCCGGGCGAATGCCCGTACCACCATTGTCTGGGCGGTCAGAGTGCAAAGCGGCGCAATCGCAATCTTGGTTTTCGATGTCAAACCAATCGCTGACCAAAAGCTGACCAGCCCGTCAAGCTCGTGGCAAGGTTTTGGTCAGCACGTCAGCAAACTGCATGTTTCGAGGCTTTTCCGCAGCAAAAAAGCCGTCTCCTGAACAGTTGGGAGACGGCTGTCATAGGAAAAATCAATTACAGATGAACATCGGGATCGAGCATTTGAGCGCTCACGCGCATGGATGACGCCAAGTTTTGGAACGTTTCCAGCCGTAGGCTGTCGATCTGCCCGGCGTCCTCGGCCTCGCGAACGGCGCAGCCCGGCTCATGGGTATGTGTGCAATCGCCAAACCGGCACGCGCGCGATGCCTCGACAATCTCGGGGAAAGCGCGCGCCAGACCTCGCTCGTGACCCACGAGCGGTAGGCTGCGCAGGCCCGGAGCATCGGCGATCACGCCGGCGTCGCCCGGCAGCGCCACCATCACGCGCGCGACGGTAGTGTGACGGCCCTGGTCGTCGCGTTCACGCACACCGCCGGTCGCCAACGTATCGTGGCCCAGCAGTGCATTGAGCAGCGTCGACTTGCCGGCACCCGACTCGCCCAGAATCATGGCACAGCTCCCGGCAGGCACGCAGGCACGGACCTCGTCCAGGCCGCGGCCCTCGGCAGAGGACGTCACGATTACGCGCACGTCCGGACCCACCAGGCGGCGCACGCGGTCCAAATCGCGCTCGAGTTCCTCGGCATCGCAGCGGTCAGCTTTGGTGAGCACCACCACTGGCTCGGCATCGCAGTCGAGCGCCAACACCAGCGAGCGCGCCACGCGGTCGAACAGCACCTCACCGGCACCGAGCGCCTGCACGATTAGCACGCTATCCACGTTGGAGCAGAGCACCTGGCGCTCTCCACGGGCGCGGCCGCGCCAACGCTCAAAGCTCGTACGGCGCGGCAGCACGTACTCAATCACGCCCATATCGTGCCCGGGAGCGCGGCGTACCGCCACACGGTCGCCCACGGCAGGCAGCAGGACCTCGTCCTCGCCGCGCGACTTGGCAAACCCCACGGCATGCTCGGCGCGAAAGGTGTCGTCGGCAGTGGCCACCAGCGGAAACCCGCGATCCAGGCGTACCACGGCACCGAGCTGCATCTGCTCGGGCTCCTCGGCATGTGCGCAGAAATCATCAAAGGCAGTCTGCTGGGTTTCATCGACCGGCAGATCATCAAACGCCGGGACATCCTGCAGCGCATCGAGCCCCGGTACGCTCGCCAACAACTCCTCGGCAGACACGGGCGCTTCGGTCGCGAGTTTCCGACGACGACCGCGCTTAGCCCGCGCCCCCGTCGTCTTTTTCTTCGCTTTAGCCTTAGCCTTAGCCACAAACGCCTCCCAGCAGCCAAAATCACAACTGAGCAGGTATTTTAAATCAAAAAGAGCTGGCCGGGCAAAGCCCGACCAGCTCACATACTTTCCCTCAGCTCATGGTCCCGAGAGGTTGTCCGAAGGCCCGACCGCCGAGAGGGGTTTCTTCTGAGCGATCCCGCAGCGCGAAGCGCGAGGACCAGCGAAGAAGAAAACACGCAGGGGCGGGCCCGGACAGGTTAACTTACTCCTTCTCGACCGCGCGCATGATCGCCTTGTAGATCTCCATCAGCGGGATGATCAGGAAGGCCAGGCCCAGCGCGGCAAGAACGCCCTTGAGCTCAAGCGTCACAGGGCCAAAGAACATCTCGGCAAGCGTCGGCTGTACGGTCACGATCACCGTCAGCACCAGCGCCAGCGCAGCGGAAGCCCACAGCCACTTGTTCTGCTTCTTCATGGTGAACAGCGACGCACGACGGCTGCGCATATTGAAGCAGTGGAAAATCTCGACCATGTTGAGCGTGATGAACGCCATCATCACGCCTTCCTCGTCGGCATTGCCGGCGATCATATCAGCGATGTGAATGTAGCCCATGTCAAAGTACACGCCCACAAAGAAGCTCGCCAGCACCAGCACGGTGATGATCAGACCCTGGACCACGCAGTCCAGACCCATATGTCCGGCGAAGACACCGTCCTTAGCGTTGCGCGGCTTGCGCTTCATAATGTCGCCCTCGGCGTCCTCCATGCCCAGCGCGAGCGCGGGGAAACAGTCGGTAACCAGGTTCACCCACAGCAGCTGCACCGGCTGGAAGATGGTAAAGCCGATGAGCGTGGCGATAAACACCGAGAAGACCTCGGCAAGGTTTGCCGAAAGCAGGAACTGGATGACCTTGCGGATGTTGTCGTAGATGCGACGGCCCTCTTCGCAGGCACCGATGATGGTGGCGAAGTTGTCATCGGCAAGCACCATGTCGGCGACGTTCTTGGTGACGTCGGTACCGGTGATGCCCATGCCAACGCCGATGTCGGCGCGCTTGATGGACGGGGCGTCGTTGACGCCGTCGCCCGTCATGGCCACGATCTGGTCGCGCGACTTCCAAGCCTCGACGATGCGGGTCTTGTGCTCGGGCTGAACGCGGGCGTACACGCCGTAGTCCTCGATGTGCGCGTCGAGTTCCTCGTCGCTCATGCGGTCGAGGTCGGCGCCCGTGATGGCCTGGCTGCGATCGGTGACGATACCCAGCTGCTTGGCGATGGCCACGGCGGTGTCGATGTGGTCGCCCGTAATCATGACGGTGCGGATACCGGCATCGTGGGCCTCGCGGATGGCGTCGGCGACCTCGGGGCGGACCGGGTCAATCATGCCGGACAGGCCGCAGAAGACCAGGTCGTGCTCGAGCGCAGCGGGGCTGCAGTCGGCCGGGACCTCGGTGTAGGTGCGGCTTGCCAGCGCCAGCACGCGCAGGGCCTCGTCGGCCATGGCCTTGTTGGCGGCCACGAGCTCGGCGCGACGCTCCTCGGTCAGCGGAACGACCTTGTCGCCCTCGTAGATATGGGTGCACAGGCCGATCACCACGTCGGGCGCGCCCTTGGTGTACTGCTCATACTCGCCGTCCAGGGTCTCGACGACCACGGACATCATCTTGCGGCCCGAGTCAAACGGGGCCTCGCCCACGCGCGGATGCTCGGCAGTCAGGCCAGTGAGCCCCGCCTTGCCGGCATCGTTGACGAGCGCACACTCGGTCGGCTCACCCACGGCCTCGCCCAGCTCCTCGTCCCACTGGGCGTCGGAGCACAGAGCCATGCCGGCCAGGAACTTCTCCTTAGGCGCAGCGAGCTCGTGCTTGACGACGGTCATCTTGTTCTGGGTGAGGGTACCGGTCTTGTCGGAGCAGATGGTCTGCGTGCAGCCAAGGGTCTCGACGGCAGAGAGCTTGCGGATAATCGCCTGACGCTTGGCCATCTTGGTCACGCCGAGCGACAGCACGATGGTCACGACGGCAACCAGGCCCTCGGGGATGGCGGCGACGGCAAGCGAGACAGCGACCATAAAGGTGTCGAGCAGCGCGGTCGGATCGGTGAGAACGTTGCCCACGCCGTGGCGGATGATGTCGACGCCAAAGATGACGACGCAGATGACGATAACCATGATGGTAAGGATGCGGCTGAGCTCGGCGAGCTTCACCTGCAGCGGCGTGAGCTCTTCCTTGGCCTCGGCCAGGGCGCCGGCGATCTTGCCCATCTCGGTGTTCATACCGGTGCCGACCACGACGGCGCGACCGCGGCCGTATACCACGGTGGAACCCATGTAGCACATGTTCTTGCGGTCGCCGAGCGGCACGTCGTCGGTGCCGGCGGCGAGCTCAATGACGTTGGCATGCTTCTCGACGGGCACGGACTCGCCGGTGAGTGCGGCCTCTTCGATCTTCATCGTAGCGCTCTCGAGCACGCGGCAGTCGGCCGGGACGGAGTCGCCCGCCTCGAGCATGATTACGTCGCCGGGCACGAGCTCGGCGCTCGGCAGGTGCACGAGCTTGCCGTCGCGCAGCACCTTGGACTGCGCCGCGCTCATCTCCTGCAGGGCCTCGAGGGCCTCTTCGCTCTTGGCTTCCTGAACCACGCCCAGCACCGAGTTGACGATAACAACGAACATGATAATGACGACATCGGCAAAGTCGGGCTCGCCCTTGACCATGCCCGTGAGCGCACTGATGACGGCGGCAACGATCAGCATGATGACCATGGGGTCGGCCATCTGCTCAAAGAAACGCTTCCACAGCGGCGTCTTCTCGGCTTCCTCGAGCTTGTTAGGGCCTGTCTTGGCGAGGCGCGACGAAGCCTCGCCGGTGCTCAGGCCGAGGTTCTCATCGACACCTTGGTCGCTGAGCACCTCCGCCGCGGCGGACAGGTATTTCTTTTGCATATAGAGTCCCCTCCTGGGATTCGGGCCACTCAGCAGATTGATGCCCGATCATAATTCCCAGGAGAAGGGCAAGGGCTCATCAAGGCTGCCGTGCTGAGCGGCAGTTGATAGTGGGGCTATGGTACCCCAAAGCGACACGTCTAGCCAAAACAATCCATTTGGAAATAGGGTCCATTCGCAACGATGCAGACCGTATGATGCTCAACATTGATAAAACGTTTTTTCTTCGGCGCATCATCAAACTGAAATATCGCCCAGATAGCAGCGGTTAGAACGATTGGTAAAGTTTTTGCATATACCGTTTTTCCGCAAAAAATGAACTTCTAATTCGGCATACGGTCGATTTTTTGGGGTATTCGGTCGTCATTTCGTTATAATCATCTCAGTTTTATTTCTTATGGTTTATCTATCAGCGCAAGACGATGTCAGATGGAGGTCTGAATGTACAAGCGCACTAAGATTGTATGCACCATGGGTCCCGCCTGCGATAGCGACGAGACCATCCGCGAGATGATCAAGGCGGGCATGAACGTCGCCCGTTTTAACTTCTCGCACGGCTCCTACGACGAGCACCACGGTCGCATCGAGCGCGTCCGTCGTATTTCCAAGGAGCTCGGTATGCCCGTCGGCATCCTGCTCGACACCAAGGGCCCCGAGGTCCGCACCGGCCTTCTGGTCGACGGCAAGAAGGTTGCCGTCAAGACCGGCGACAAGATCGTCGTTACTGCTCAGCCCACGACCGAGGATTTCCACGGCACCGCTGAGCACATCTCCCTCGACTACCTGGCTCTGCCCTCAGAGGTCGAGAAGGGCTCCCTCATCCTGATCGATGACGGCCTGGTTGCCCTTGAGGTCGAGTCCGTCAGCGGCCAGGACATGACCTGCGTCGTCAAGAACGACGGCCTGATTGGCGAGCGCAAGGGCGTCAACATGCCTAATGTCAACATCTCGCTGCCCGCCATCACCGAGCGCGATCGTCAGGACATCCTCTTTGGCCTGACCGAGAACATCGACTACATCGCCGCTTCCTTCATCCGTGACGGCGAGTCCGTCCGCGGCATCCGCGAGCTTTGCCGCGAGAACGGCGGCGAGCACGTGACGATCTTCCCGAAGATCGAGTGCGCCCTGGGCGTCGAGAACTTCGACGAGATCCTCGAGGCTTCCGACGGCATCATGGTCGCCCGTGGCGACCTGGGCATCGAGATCAAGCCCGAGCTCGTTCCGCACATCCAGAAGGAGATCATCGCCAAGTGCAACGCGGCCTACAAGCCCGTTATCACCGCTACGCAGATGCTCGACTCCATGCAGCAGAACCCGCGCCCGACGCGCGCCGAGGTTGCCGACGTTGCTAACGCCATCTACGACGGCACCGACGCTGTCATGCTGTCCGGCGAGTCCGCTGCTGGTAAGTACCCGGTCGAGGCCGTAAAGATGCAGGCCAGCATTGCTCTCGAGACCGAGAAGTACCTCCCGGCTCACGCTCCGCTCGAGGTTCCGGCTGACGCTCACGGCACCCGCGTCGTCAACAACGTTGTGGGTATGTCCGCTGTGAACATGGCTACCACCGTTGGCGCCAAGTGCATCACCGTGCCGACGACCACCGGTCGTACCGCTCGCCTGATCTCGCACTTCCGTCCCAACATGCCGATCTGCGCGTTCTCCCGCCACGAGTGGGCCGTCCAGCAGATGATCATGTACTGGGGCGTTATCCCGCACCAGGCCGAGATTACCCAGGGCACCGTCAACGGTACGATCGTCAAGGCGATCGAAACCGCTAAGGAGCTCGGCTACGTCGAGGCCGGCGATCTGACCGTCGCCACCGCCGGCGATCCCCGCATGAGCGTTCAGCTCGAGGACAAGGTCTCCTCGACCAACGTCGCTTACGTCGCTCAGGTGCGCTAAAACGCACTTGCAAGCACATTTGCATTGCAAAGGGCCCGGAAGGCTTCGCCTTCCGGGCCCTTTTTCTGTACGTCGATGCCTCCTGCACGGCATGACACGCAACCAGCTGCTTATGGCATGCTATGAAATGTGCAGCTCGTTTGCCGTGTTTACGCCCTGCGACGGGAGCTGTTAGTCAGTTGGGATGAGCCGTTCACCGTCAAGCCGGCCGGCTAGCAGCTAGCGATCAGGGGCAGAGCGGGCGCACCGGGTGATGCGACGCGGGCGGCAAATCCCGCCTCGGTCAGCTCGATGACCTCGGTAAACGTTGCATCGAAAAAGTCCTCGGTTAGCAAGCGATACGGCGGATGATCGGGCTCGCCGGGGTTTTCGCGTACAATCTCGTGCATAACGCCGATGGTCTTGAGCACATACTCCTTATGGATGGGATACTGACCAAAACGCGTCGCCGCAGTATACAGGCGATCGGTCGCGCGCGGAATTGAAACAATGCCGAGCGTCTTGCCAAACCAGTCAAAGTCGCCTTGCTTTTTAATGCGGAATTCCTCGCACGGCTTGCCGCCGTGCGCCTCCAGGTACTGATTCACGCGCGTATTCCATACGGTATCTGCCACCAGATGCGACCAAACGCCCAGCGTCAGATCGAGCAGCGACTGCGCCACGTCATCGGGCGCGAGCGAAAGCTCGCTAGCACCGGGACCGGCAACCGGCTCGGCATCCTTGTAGCGTTGGGGATAATGCACCCGATTGAGTCGCTCGCGCTCCTCGGCGATCGAGGTCGCGGCAGCCGGCGTACCAACAGACGCCCCTTTGAGCAGCGGCGCCACATAGGTATCCCAAAACTCATGCTCGCGCGGCTTAGGGATAGGCTCGGGGTTTGCAAAGTGCGTAATGCGATACGGAATGGGATCAGCGATGCCAGGGACCATATAGCCCACGAAGATATCCGGAACCACGCAGCCAAACAAAAAGGCATTGCGGTCGCGCACACTATTGGCAAGCGCACCGGTGCGCTCCAGCAAACGCTCCGTCTGAGCGATATGAATGTTCCAGCTTGGCATAGCCACCCCCATAAAAACCTGGATAACTATACCATCACGGCAAAGCCGCGCGGGCGGCTACGCACGCTCTACGCAGCAACTATTCCGCAGCGCCGCTCTCGGTTCCATACGACGACACCGGCGCCTCGACCACATGGTGATATCGATCGATATAGATGGCGCGGGCGCCCAGGCGCCGCACCAAATCCTGATGATGCGTGCTCATCAAGACCGTCTTGCCGGCAGCAACATAGGCCAGTAGAAAGTTGACCACGATGTCGCACGAGTCCTCGTCAAGTCCGTTGGTAGGCTCGTCGAGCACCAGGATATCGGGGTTCATCGACACGACGGCAGCCAGCGCCACGCGCTTCTTTTGCCCGCCCGAAAGCTGATAAGGCGAGGCATCGACCAGATCGGCAACCTGAAACAGCTCCATGGCATCGCGGACGCGGCGCTCGAGCTCGTCTGCCGGAAGTCCCATCTGGGCGGGACCAAACGCGACCTCCTCGCCGACTGTGGCGCAAAAGAGCTGCGCATCGGCATTCTGGAACACAAAACCCACGCGCTGATGGAACCGCTGGGCCGTCGCGGAATCCTTGAGATATGCCGCATCGACCGCATGCCCGTCGAACAGGTACGCGCCCGCGTCCGCAAGCTCAAGGCCGTTGATAAGACGCATAATCGTCGTCTTGCCGCAGCCGTTGGGACCGAGCAGAGCAACGAGCTCCCCACGGTTCACCCGCAATGAAACGCCGTCGACCACCGTATGACCCGCATAGGAAAACACCACGTCGCGAAACTCGATGAGCGGCGTGGCCTCGGTGCCGGCAGCACCGCTCGCACCCATCGCGTTATTCGTATCGTTTGCCAAAACGTCGCCCTTCCCTACTCACATCGACGGTTCGACCGCCCGCGCTACAGCACCGCGCACAACACGGCAAGCAACGCAACGCCGGCCGCGTAAACCGCATCGCGCCAGCCAAAGCCGCTCCGTGCAGGCGCCGGATACACGCCGGCGAAGCCGCGGCACAGCATGGCCTCGTCCATCGCACGACTGCATTCCATCGCCTTGATAAACGTCATGCCCATGATACCCGCCAGCGAATCGGTGCGCGAAAAACCCGCAGGCGCGGAACCGACGCTGCGCAGCATGACCGATTCGCACAGATCGTGCGCCGTGCGTCCCAGCACCTCGATATGCTTGAGTGCCATATCAAACGTAAAGATAACCTCGTCGGGCAGGTGCAGCATTTTGAGCGCCGCCGACATGCGGCTCCAGGTGAGCGTCCACGAAACACCCAGCACCAGCGACACATTAATAAACGTCTTGAGCGCGATCTTGAGCATGGCGCCCGTGGCAGAAGCGCCCAGCAGCAGGGCAGGCAGTGCCAGAACCACTGCAAGCCCCGTGGCGCCGAGCGCCGGTACAAAGGTCGCACGCAGCCCGCGTGCGGGGCGCACCGCGACCAGCACCAGCGCGATAGCCGCCATCAGCATCAGGTACAGCGGACTCTGCGTCAGGCACACGCACAGGACGCAGACGAACATCCCCACCAGGCGCACCGGAGCCGAAACGCAAGAAAGGGCGCGGTCGACCATCGACCCGCCCTCGTGCGCGCCTCCACCCAGGCGAACCCGCTCAAGCAGGCTCGCCAGGTGCAGGACATTCTTTTGCATCACACGATGCCGAGCCCCCGCGGGCTCGTATCGCTCCTCGGTCGCAAGCCAGCTAGGCAGCTCGGCTATTGCCATGAGCACCGCTTTCCTTAACCGTCAGCGAGATCAGACGGAATGCGATGGTGAGCACCGCCACACCAATCACACCGGAAAGGATATACATGGCAGCCTGGCCGGCAAAGCCAAGGCCTTGCTCCTCGGAATAGGCCTGCAGGTAATCACCCGTGGGCAGCGCGTCGGCAAAGGTCGGAGTATCGAGGCCGACCGAAGCCTGCAGGCTGTCGTCGCCAGCCTCCTGAACGGCAGTCGCGGCGCCCTCGGCATCCCACTCACCCCAGGCGTCACCGGTGGCCAGCAAGCCCAGCGGCGTGGCCACCACGAGCACGGCGACCAAAATGAGCGTGGGAACCAGCGAGGTCTTCTTGGCAGCAGCGCCCTCGGCGGCAAGCTGGCCATCGGCGGCCTCGGGACCGACGATAACGCCCGGCGCCGTCTTCTTGATAAAGCCGTAGATTGCGGCCGTCGCCACGCCCTCGACCACACCGGCAACCAGCATATGCGGGATCAACATGGCAGGAATAGCCACGGACAGCGGGAAGGGGCAGTACAGCGGAGCGCCCGAAGCATTCGTGAAGAGCATCGGCTGAATACCAAACTCGATTGCCGCGCACAGGGCCGCCAGGCACAGGCCGACCCAACCGCCCACGATGGCAGAAACCGAGGTGCCCCAGCTCTTGTCGTGCAGACGGCTGTTGAGTGCACGAAACACGATAGCAGCGACAAACGGCAGCACAAAGGCCATGTTAAAGCAGTTGGCGCCAAACGACAGAACGCCGCCGTCGCCAAATAGCAGCGCCTGCAGCGCCAGCGCGACCGAGACGGCAATGGCAGCGGCCTCGGGGCCAAGCAGCAGCGCGATGAGCGCGCCGCCAACGGCGTGACCCGTGGTACCGCCGGGCAGCGGCACGTTGAACATCATGAGCAAGAAGGAGAATGCGGCGCAGATGCCCAGGAACGCCATATGCTCGCGATCGAGCGTGGCGCGCACCTTTTTGATGCAGTGAACCCATACGGGCACCATCGCCACCGCCATGACGGCATCGGTCTGCGGGGACAGGTAGTTGTCTGGAATGTGCATATACGCCTCCCGGTTATCGGCGCACGGAATTGCAACGCCGCTAAAATCACCTTGTCAGTGTTACGTAATGTCAGATTCGTAACACGCCGCGGGCTATCATAGCAAAACGGCGCACTGCCGACAAAGCAGCACGCCGTTATGTAATGCGCGTGTCATATATGCAGGCTCAGCAGCGCCTTATATCGAGCATAGCAGTCACGTAGGACTCGGCGGCAGCCACCGCTGGCCTATACCCAGCGCAAATCCTAGCCGCGGACCTCGCCGTTTACGCCCTTGCACACCTTGGTGACGATCTTCTGGTGCGCTTTTTCGACCTCTTCGCTGGTGAGCGTGTGGTCGTCGGAGCGATACGTGAGCGCAAAGGCCATGGACTTCTTGCCCACGCCCACGCGGACCGGATCGCGGTAGACGTCGAACAGGCGCACACCCTCGAGCAGCTTGCCGCCGGCGCTGGTAATGCGGCGCTCAAGATCCTCGCAGGTCACAGCGTTGTCGACCACGATAGCAAGGTCGTGCTCAACGGCAGGGTACTGCGAGAACTCGCGGTAGTTCTCCTGGTTGCGGGCGCCCTTGATCAGCTTGTCCAGGTCGAGCTCAAAGGCAACGACGACCTCGTCGATGCCCATGGCTTCGCGCGCCTTGGGATGAATCTCGCCGACCCAGCCCAGCACGGTACCGCCCGACAGAACCTCGGCGGCGCGACCCGGCTGCAAGAAGGCATAGCCCTCGCCCTCGACGGGACGGAAGCGAACCTTCTCGATGCGCAGCTGGGCGAGCAACTCCTCGACGATGCCCTTGCCAAAGAAGAAGCGCAGCTTGCGGTACTTCATGCTCCAAGACTGCTCGCTCCACTGGCCCGAGAGCACGCCCGCCACGGACTTGGTCTCCTTGGGCAGGCTGGCGTTCTCGCGACCGTGGAACAGGCTGCCAACCTCGTACAGGTGCACGTTGGGCGTGCCGTGGGCCTCGTTATAGGCCACAGACTGCAGCAGGCCCGGCAGCAGCGATCGGCGCATCTCGGTCTGCTCGGCTACCAGCGGATTCATGAGCACCACGGGGCAACCGCGGCCCTCGGTGGACATACCGATCTTCTCCAGGTCGCCCGGGGCGGCAAAGCCAAAAGTCGTGGTCTCGTTGAGGCCGCAGGCGCGCAGGATCTCGCCGACCTTGCGGGTGAGCTTCTGCTCGCGGGTCAGGCCGCCGATGTGGTTCTTGGCCGCCGGGATAGTTGCCGTCACGCGGCCCATGCCCCACAGACGCAGGACCTCCTCGATCAGATCGATCTCGCGCGGCAGGTCGGAGCGGAAGCTCGGCGGGGTGACCATAAAGTCCTTGCCGTCGCGCTCGACGGTGCAGCCCAGGCGGGTGAGCGAGCGCTCGATAAAGTCGGGCTCGATGTCGGCGCCGCAGATGGCATGCACGCGGGCCAAGCGCAGCTTGATGCTATCGATGGTCTTGGGCGCGGGGAAAACGTCGACGTAGCCGGGAGCGACCTCGCCGTCGGCGATCTCCTCGATGAGCGCGCAGGTAACGTTGGCGACATCTACGCAGCCGGTCTCGTCGACCTGGCGCTCAAAGCGAATGGAGGCGTCGGAGATCAGCGACAGGTCGCGGCTAGTGTGCGAGGTGCGACCGGCGTTGAAGCAGGCGCTCTCGACCATCACGTCGACAGTGTCGTCCTCAATCTCGGAATCCATGCCGCCCATAACGCCGGCCAACGCCACGGGGCGCTCGCCGTCGGTGATAAGGCCCATGCCGGCGTCGAGCGTGCGCTCCTCGCCATCGAGCGTCGTAAACTTCTCGTCCTGCTGGGCGGCGCGAACCACCACGCGACGCCTGCCCTCGCGCTCGGCAAAGGTGTCCAGGTCAAAGGCGTGCAGCGGCTGACCGGTGAGCATCATCACATAGTTGGTGATGTCGACGATGTTGTTGTGCGGACGCACGCCCAGGGCGTTGAGACGCTTGACCATCCAGTCGGGCGAGGGGCCGACCTTCACGTTGCGCACGATGCGGGCGACATAGCGGTCGCACAGGCCCTCGTCGGCAATCTCGACCGAAAGCTCGTCGTCGGTCGCGCGGCCGGTCTCGGCCTTGATGGCGGGCAGCTCAACGTGGAAATCGCGGTCGAAGATGGCGCCGGTCTCGCGGGCCATGCCGATCATGGACAGGCAGTCGGGACGGTTGGGCGTGATCTCGCAGTCGAGCACGGTGTCGCTCGAGCCCACGTACTCGGCAAACGGCATGCCGCAGGGCGTGTCCTCGGGCAGGATCATGATGCCGGAGTGGTCGCCGCCCAGGCCGAGCTCGCGCGCGGAGCAGTTCATGCCCATGGACACGACGCCGCGAAGCTTGCTCTTCTTGATCTTGACGTCGCCGGGAAGCACGGCGCCGATCATTGCCGTGACGATGTGGTCGCCGGCCTCAAAGTTCTGCGCGCCGCAGACGATCTGCAGAGGAGCGGGGTTGCCGTCGGCGTCGAGATTCTTGTCGCCCACATCGACCGAGCATACATACATGTGGTCGCTATCGGGATGCGGGGTCTTGGTGAGCACCTTGGCGGTCACCACGTGGTCGAAGGACTCGCCCACGGTGTCGATCGCCTCGACCTCGGTGCCGGTACGGATATATTCGTCCGAAAGGGTCTTGGGATCCTCCGGAATATCGATCATGGTCTTGAGCCAGTCGTAAGAAACGCGCATCTAACTGGTCTCCTTTCATAAATGCGGCTTTGAGCCGGAAACTGCAACTAAGAAGAAAGCGTTCTAGAACTGGTTCAAGAACCTCATGTCACCAGTCATCAACGTGCGCAGGTCGGGCAGGTCGTAGCGCAGGGCCGCGACGCGCTCGGCGCCAATGCCAAAGGCGAAGCCGGTGTACTTCTCGGGGTCGATGCCGCAGTTGATCAGGACGTTGGGGTCGACCATGCCGCAGCCCAAGATCTCGATCCAGCCGCTGTGCTTGCAGAAGTTGCAGCCCTTGCCGCCGCACACGTGGCAGCTCACGTCCACCTCGCAGCTCGGCTCGGTGAAGGGGAAGAAGTGCGGGCGGTAGCGCGTCTTGCGGTCCTCGCCAAACATGCACTTAACAAAGTAGTCGAGCGTGCCCTTAAGATCGCCAAAGGTGATGCCCTCGTCGACGACCAGGCCCTCGATCTGGTTGAACTGCGGCAGGTGGCAGGCGTCGGCCGTGTCGGGACGGTAGACGGTGCCCGGGCAGATCATGTAGATGGGCGGCTTCTGCGACTCCATAGTGTGGATCTGCACGCCCGAAGTCTGGGTGCGCAGCAGTACGTCGGACTCGCCATGGGCGTGAGCCTCGGGGTGTGCGACGCTGCCAGGGTTGTTGTCGACCACGTAGAAGGTATCGCGGGCCGAGCGGCTCGGGTGATCCATGGGGGCGTTGAGCGCAGTGAAGTTGTAGTAGGAAGTATCGACCATGGGACCGGACTCGACGGTGTAGCCGATGCCGCAGAAGATGTCCTCGGCCTCCTCGATGATCTGCTTGATCAGGTGCTGGTGACCGATCTGCGGACGGATACCCGGCAGGGTAATGTCGACGGCCTCGTGCTCGAGAGCGTGCTTGAGGGCGGCGGCCTTCATCTCGGTGGTGCGCTCGTCGAGCATGCCCTCGATCAGTTGGCGCATCTCGTTGGCACGCTTGCCCATCATGGGACGATCCTCGGGGGCGAGCTTGCCCATCATACGCATCAGGCCAGTGATGCGGCCCTTGCGGCCGAGCAGCTCAACGCGCGCGGCCTCGAGCTTTGCGGCGTCATCGGCGCCTGCGACGAGCTCCTTGGCCTCTTCCTCGAGTTTGACCAGATCATCAATCAGACTCATGTCTTCCCTTTCGTCTCTCGCGCTCCCCGCTTGCCGAGGCGGCTGCCGCCGTCTGACGTTGCGAAAACGCGGCCCGGTTCGGTAACAAAAAACCGTCCTCGGGCATGTGTATTGCCCAAGGACGGTTGAATTCCGCGGTACCACCTTGTTTGACCCGGCGGATGTCTGGCCCGCCGCGCCCACTCTTTGCCCCTTGTCGCGAGGCTCACGGCTTCCCTACTGGGGCTTCGCCGCCGCTGGCCGCGTGCCCGTTGAGGTCGCTGCTCGGGAGTGAACGCTTGGCCCTTGCCACCGCAGGAAGGCTTGCAGCCCATGACCTTCCCTCTCTTGCCGGCAACGCGGCGGGCAAAACCCTCTCCGTCAACGCATTGGGCTATAGGATAACACATTCTGCGAGCATATCGCCGCGTTCCGTTTTGTTCGCGCTGGGTACAAGGCAGGTAGCTGTGCAAACTGGTCGCGCGCCCACCCGTGGTGCACGGCTCGCGAGATCAAGGATATGGTATGGGAAAGAAACTCGATAAGAAGGCCAAAGCCGCCGTGGCCAAGGCCTCTAAGAACGCCAAGGCGGGCAAGGGTATCAAGAAGCTCCGCAAGCTCGAGGGCAAGCTGTGGACCCGCGAGTACCTGCTCAAGATTGCCGAGTTTGACGGCGCGACCATTGCCCCCGCCAACGGCGCCGCAGCGCGCGCCGATGCTATGGGCACCCTTGCCGGCGAACATCACAAGCTCCTGACCAGCAAAAAGTCCGTTGAGCTCGTGCGCTCTCTCGCGCGTGAGACGGTCGCCGACGGCAAGATCGACGACCCGCAGCTGCTCGACGAGATCCGTGTGCTCGGCCGCGATCAACGCGAGGCCAGCGCCATCCCCACTGAAGAGGCCGAGGCCTGGACCAGGCTCACCTGCGAGGCCGATGCCGTGTGGCACAAAGCCAAAGCAGCCAACGACTGGGCGAGCTTTGAACCCTATGTGGACAAGATCGTCTGCCAGCTCAAGCATCAGGCCGAGCTCATGGACCCCAAGCGCGACCCATACGATGTTTGGCTCGACCAGTACGAGCGCGGCCTTTCTGCCAAGAGCTTCGACGCGTTTTGCGACGAAGTCAAGGCCACGGTCGTGCCACTCGTGCACGCCATCGGCGAGCGCGGCCAGCAGCCCGCTGCCGACTTTCTGCATGCCCGCGTGCCCGAGGCCGCCCAGCGCGCCATGAGCTTCGACCTGATGAAGCTCGTCGGCCTGGACCTGGACGACACCACGCTTGCCTTTACCGAGCATCCGTTTAGCGAGGGCTTCTCGGTGGGCGACGCGCGCATCGCGACGCACATCTATGAGGACGACTGCATCTCCAACGTCTACAGCATCATCCACGAGGCCGGTCACACCATGTACGAGCTGGGCGTGAACCCCGCCTATGCGCGCACCTGTCTGGAGGGCGGCACCTCCATGGGCATCCACGAGAGCCAGAGCCGCTTTTTCGAGAACACCGTGGGTCGCAGTCGCGCCTTTATGGGACCGCTGCTCGAGGTACTGCGCCGTCACGCGCCCGAGGTTTACGGCAGCGTGGACGAAGACACGCTCTACCGCGCCGTGAACATCGCGCAGCCGTCGCTGATCCGTACCGAGGCCGACGAGCTCACCTACCCGCTGCATATTATGGTGCGCTACCAGATTGAGCGCATGCTGTTTGCCGGCGATGCCACAGCCAAGGACATCCCCGCGCTTTGGAATCGCTTTATGGACGAGTACCTGGGCATTCCCGTTCCCGACGACACGCGCGGCTGCCTGCAGGATACGCACTGGAGCGGCGGCTCGTTTGGCTACTTCCCCACGTATGCGCTGGGCAGCGCCTACGATGCCATGTTTGTGCCGGCCATGTGCCGCGACGGCGTCGACCTCACCGGCGCCTGCACGAGCGGCGATTTGGGACCCGTCCGCGCCTGGCTCGGCGAGCACATTTGGCAGTGGGGCCGCGCCAAGGACGCGCCGGAGCTCATCAAGGGCGCGTGCGGCATGGCGTTCGATGCCCGCTACTACTGCAGCTACCTGCAGGACAAGTTCACCACGCTGTACGAGCTGTAAAGCCTAGGCAACACGCCAACGCAAAGGGGGCGCCGCAGGATCTATCCGCGGCGCCCCCTTTTCCACCTAAGCCAGAGACCCGGCACTTGGAGCCGTTTGCAGCGTCGAGCAGTTACGCGGTTTGGTAAAACCGCGTAACTACAGAGCTTCGAGTGCGTTGGCGATGCGCTTCATGGCGGTGTCGGCGGCGGCTTGGTCGGGGGCTTCGGCCAAAACGCGAATCACCGACTCGGTTCCGCTCTTGCGCACCAGTACGCGGCCCTCGCCCGCCAGCGATGCCTCGGCCTCGGCGATGGCGGCCTGCACGCCCATGTTGCCCAGCGCGGCGTCTTTATCCGCCACGCGCACGGCAACCTGCGCCTGCGGCAGCAGTTTGCACGGAGCCGTGAGCTGCGAGAGCGTCTCGCGCTCGGCACGAATCACTTCCATCACACGCAGCGAGGTCATAATGCCGTCGCCCGTGCGCTCGATATCGCCAAAGATCGTGTGGCCCGTCTGCTCTCCACCCAGGCTGTAGCCGCCCTCGCGCATCTTTGCATACACGTGACGGTCGCCCACGCCGCTGGTCACGGCGCTCAGGCCGGCAAGCTCCAGCGACTTGACCAGGCCAAAGTTGCTGGCGATCGTCGGCACCACGGTACCGCCCGAGAGGCGCCCGTGCTTGTTCAGGTACACGCCGCACACGTACAGGATCTGGTCGCCGTCGACCACGCGGCCGCGCTCGTCCACGGCCAGGCAGCGGTCGGCATCGCCGTCGTAGGCAAAGCCCACGTCCAGGCCCTGCTCTACCACGTGGCGCTGCAGGCGCTCCATATGCGTGGAGCCGCAGTCGACGTTGATGTTAAAACCATCGGGCGCGGCGTTGATCACGCGCACGTCGGCGCCCAGCGCGTCGAACACCGGCTTGGCCACCGAGGAAGCCGAGCCGTTGGCGCAGTCGAGACCGATCTTGACGCCCTGCAGTGAAAAATTTGCGCTTGCGATGAGCGAGGCGATGTAACGGTTGCGACCCTGCATGTAGTCGACCGTGGCGCCGATATGATTGCCCGTAGCCAGCGGCACCTCGCTCTTGCCATCGATGTAGTCCTCGATGAGCTCCAGCACGTCCTCGTCCATCTTAAAGCCGTCGCTGTTGACGAGCTTAATGCCGTTATCGCAAAACGGGTTGTGGCTCGCGCTGATCATGATGCCGCAATCGAAGCAGCCCTCGACGGTCTGATGCGCCACGCCCGGCGTGGGGATCACGTGCAGCATGTAGGCATCCGCGCCGCTCGCGACCAAGCCGCTCACCAGCGCCGCCTCGAACATATAGCTCGAGCGACGCGTGTCCTTGCCCACGATCACGCGCGCCTTAGCCCCGCGGTTGGCGCCGTAATACCAACCCACAAAACGGCCGATCTTATAAGCGTGCTCCACCGTCAGCCCAACGTTGGCCTCACCGCGAAAGCCGTCGGTGCCAAAGTACTTCATGCGCTCTCCTTACAAAATAGGGGCGAACAGATTGCCTGTCCGCCCCAAAATGGTACTCGATTATCTGCGCTACCAGAAAAACCCTACGCCGACGCGCTGTCGCGAGCCGCCTGGCATGTAGGAGTCTGACGCAGCGTAAGCGGCTTGTCCCCCGTCTCGGCCGACGTGGTCAGCGTATACGTGATCGTCGTCGTCTCACCAGCATGCAGGTCAACGGTGCCCGAATAGAAGGGGATTCCATGCCACGTGGCGGCGCCAAGACCAAACTGGGTGCCCTCAACCGTAAGGTCACTGATGTTGCCGCCCGTCGGGGCAAACACTGAGACATTCAGGCGTTCGTCGTCACGCGCGGCACCGGGTGCGCTCGCCGCAACGTAGTTGGGCAGCTTGCCGGCCTCCTCCTGCGTCATGATGTTCGTCAGGGTAACGGTGATGCGATAGGAGCACGTGCCGTCGCCGTTCTTCACGCCCTGGCCAATCTGCGTGTCGGCGTTCAGATACCAGTCGAGCTTGGAGAAGCTCAGGTTGTTAAAGTAAACGCCGGCAACGGGATCGGCACTCGGATCATCCGGATCGGGCAGCGAAGCGTCAATGCCTGTCTCCTTGATGGCATTCTGCTCATCATCGTTTCTCATCCAAGCAATCAGACGGCCCTCTTCGGCACCGCGCTCGAATGCACCGACAAGCTTCGTAACGTCGACGTCACCGATGCCACCGAGAATCTTGTCGAAGGCGGCGCTGGCAACAGATGCAAAGATGCCGTCCGATTCTTCGACCGGATAGTTCCAATACACATCGTGCATGAGAACCTTCGCCGCGTTGGTACCGTCGACGACCGTACCATCGGGCAGCGAGACATTACCGACAAGGCCCAGCAGGTACTGCAAGAACACCGGATCGATGCCGACGACGCCATCAACGTCCTGCCCATACTGGGACTTCCACAGCGCGGCAACACGCTGCGAGTTGCGGGGCCAATCGGGCGAATACGCGTTGCCAGAGTTGTACAGGTTGCTGTGGTCACCAAACAGCGCCTCGTCCTCTTCGTCGACGCTCTCAACCGCCTCGTCTTTGCCGAGCGCAATACATGGAACAAAGTCACCGATCGACATCTGGCCATCGGTGACTGAAATCAAACCTTGCGAACCACCAAAACCGCCGCAAGCACGAATCTCGACGTTGTTCATGGCATACACAAGATAGTTGCGCGTCTGGCCGTTGGCGCCGAGCATCTGGGGCAGAACGGGGGCGACTTTCTCCGCCGCGTCGACCGCACCGTTCAGGGTAGCAAAGCCGTCCTTTGCCTTATCGACCAGCTCGGTCACCTGGGCGATATGCGTATCGCCAATACTCTGCACCTTTTTGTTGGCGCTCTTGAACGCCTTCGAGCTATCGGAGAGCGAATCGGCGACCGCCTGCAGCGCGGACACGTTGATTGTCCCGTCCTGGAACAGCTTGCCGGGCGTTGCCTGAGCGAGATTATCGGCCATGGGGACCAGCGCGCCGCTCGAAACATCGGACAGAGCGTCGACCATGGTACGGGCGGCATTAATGTCGCCGCCGTACACCGGAATGAACGAGGCCATCGTCCACACCGGGCTCGAGGTCTCCTTCTTCATGCTGCTGCAGAGCTCGTCGATCTTTTTCGCATCGTCGGGCAGGGTCGAAAAATCGCCCGACGTGACCTTGTCCTTAAGGCCGCCGACGATCTCGACAGTTTCCTTTGCCTGGCTCTTCACGGTTTTTGCCGAGTTAAACAGCATGAAGCCACTCACGCCAAAAGCGACAAGAACCACCGCGACGATGGCAGCGACAATAGCCGAAACGCGGCGGTTCTTGCGCTCGCCCTTGCGATGGCGATGGCGAACCAGGCCGTTCGAGGTCGGGCTCGTCGAGGAATCACCGCCGTAGTTCAAGCCAAAATCGTAATAATCTTCTTTAGAGCCCGAGCCCTTAAACTCGGCACCGTCGTCATCGAGACGGGCAAACGTGCCGGTTTCGGAAGCGCCCGTATAGATAGTGCCCAGGTTACCCGTAAGCCCTGCGTCTCCAGCAGAAGAAGCACTATTGGCGGGATTGGCAGAGTTGATGGGGCTGGCGTTGTGGGCGCGATGAGCGTTGTTAGCGGGGTCAGCGGGGTCAGCGACATTTGCACCGCCCGTTGGCGCCGGACGAACCCCGGCCGACGAAGCCGCAGAGCCCACCCCGCCCGAAAATGTCTGCCTGCCTACGCGACCAGCCTGTTTTGCCTTTTGAGACTGTTCGTACAGAGCGGTAAACATCGCCGTTTCGCCCGGAGACGTACGGTTGCCAGCACCGTTTTGGCTGGATCCACTCGGTACGCCAGCGTTTCCAGTCCCATTTGAACGCGGCGGAACTGCAGGGCGCTCGCCGTCGCCGTTCTTAAAGTGGTTACCAGCCATAGAGGAGTCCTCGCAATACTAAAAGTCAATAACACTATTAGTTTATGACATATTTGGCATCGTCAGTTAAACTCCAGATGCAGGCACCAATTCGCGGAATTGTAGTGCAACACCGTGTCCGTCTAGGCGGCGGCGCCAGCTACACCGTGAGGAACATCATCACGATGATCATGGCAAAGCCGATAAGGTCGGTCGGCAAAAACACCGTGCCCAGCATAACGGCGCTGGTAATGGTTGCCGAGACCGGCTCCACAGTTCCGATGAGACTCGCACGTACGGAGCCAATATCCTTGACGCCCTGCATATAGAGCATATACGCCAGGAAAGAGCCCACGATCACAAACACCGCAAGTGCTTCGACGGCAGCAGTATCGAGAGCCGGCATATGAGCCCACGGCTGCACAAAGACGCTCGAAACGACACCAGCCGTAAGCATAGCCGAGCCTGTAACAATAGGACTGCCGTATTCGGACAGAATCTTGGCGGGAATCACCGCCATACAGGCGGCGCTAACCGCACACATAAGGCCTGCGACCAGGCCAAGCGGCGATATGCTCAGACTGGTCGGGTCGCCGCCGGTAGCGATTAAAAAGGTGCCGCCCAAGGCCAACCCAATGCCAGCGGCCTCACGCACGCGAGGCATGCGATGGTCGATCACGCAGGTGTAGCCCATAATGATGACCAGTTGCAGGCACTGGAGCACCGTCGCAGTTCCAGCATTGGTCAGGCGCACGGCCGAAAGATAACAAAACTGGTTAAAGAGCAGGCCAAAAGCGGTAAAGAGCAGCAGCTGCTTGCGATCAGCGGACGTCGTCCAAAGCTTGGCCAGGCGTGCGCGGTCGCGCGTGACAACCACAGCCATAAAGAGCAGGCCGGCGAGAATCTGCCGTATGCTCATAAGCCACAGCGTATCGACATGGTAGGTATCGAACAAAAAACTCGCGCTGGTACCCGAGAAACCCCAAAACGAACCGCCCACCAGCGTAGCCAAGACGCCCGTGATCATCTTGCGCGTCGAAGCGCTGTTCAGGCGGTCGCGCCATGCGCGACGGGTGTTGCGGCTGAGCTCGTCGGTGCCCTCGGGCACATCAATGTTCGATATATCGGTCATCGGCACCGAAGCCCCTGCGCCTTCGACCTGCTCGACACACTCTTTGCTCATTCCACTCCCCCGAAACAGCCTGGAAACAATTCGGCTTACCTTACCACGGCGAAGTCACCAGCTGGAGGCTTGTCCGCTTATCGGTAGGACAATTCCGCAGGCGTCTTTCCATAGCTCGATACCGCAATGGCCTTGCATTATGCGACAGCCAAATCGCGGCAGCAGGCTCTTTTGAAATGGATGCGACAAAGCCCCCGAATTCCACAATGTAAGCGATTTTTAAAAATGTTCTTGCCACCGAGTTCAGGCTCCGTTATATTATCCCTTGCGCGCTTGCGCACCCTTGATCGGGCGTTTAGCTCAGGGGGAGAGCGCTTCCCTGACACGGAAGAGGTCAGAAGTTCAAATCTTCTAACGCCCACCAAATGTTCGCAGCTCAGAGGCTATGTCCTCTGGGCTGTTTTGTTTTATGTCGCCAAATCAGCTGGCAGCTCCAACCGCCCAAGCAACCACCCTGCCCATACACAAAACCGCGTCAGCGACCCAAGTGCCTATCCCGGCTGACTCCGCAGTCAATCAAAACCGCCCCAATAGTCACCGAGGCCGAGACCAACACATCTCGAACCCATCCAAGCCGCAACTTCTCAGCAAAACGCCGCGATGTCTGCGTCCTGCGGTATCCTTGAGCCACTTGCACCTGCAGCACCAAGGAGCCGCCATGCGCACCGAGCTCGATGTCCCCTTTTCGCACAAAGAAGAAGCCAAGGCGCTGGGCGCCAAATGGGACCGGACCAAGAAGATCTGGTATGTACCCAGCGGCGTCAACCCCGAGCCCTTTGCCGAGTGGCTGCCCGGTGTTGACCGATCCGACCCCTCAGCGCCGTATATATATCTAGTACTGGGCAAGCGCGAGTGCTGGAAGTGTCACAAAGAGACCTCGGTCGCGGCCTTCGGCATTCCCTATCGAACCGATAACGACGAGAGCATCGCCATCGCGCACGCGCCCAACGAAGCCGGGTACATTGCCATCGACACGGCCAACGCCAACGCACTCGCCATCGTGCCCGCTCTTGGCTGCGTACCGGGCGAGATCCGCGACTACCTTCATAAGCGCTGCGGCTACAAGCCCGTAGGCGCGCGAGCCTCCAAAGCCCCGTCGCTCGGCAACACGTGCACCAGTTGCGACGCGCTGCAAGGCAGCCGCTATCTGTTCGAGGAGCCCTCGTCCCCGTTTGCCCTCACTGCCATCAACAAGCTGCCGGCACTGGAGTTTATACGCGTCGAAGTTGCCGGCGTCTTTGGCGTCCCGGCCACGCGTACCGACTTTGACCAGGCGCTCTTTACCTGGGCACGCGACCATCACGCCGAGTTCCACAAGCAACTCGGTGAGGGGATTTATTTGTAGAGGCAAAAGACACTCACAGCCAACTCCTCCGCATCACCTATCCCTCGTCGCCGGCGTCGTACACGATATCGAGGCCACAAACAGGGCATTTCTCCGGATACACCGGCATATGAACGCCCGTACGTTTCCTCACTTCGTCGCTGAACCTGTCACGTGCATCGATGAACCGAATGTCGAGACACGGTATTTGCGAGCCGCAGCAAGGGCAGGCGACGACAAACGACCCGCAATCAACTTCTACGCCCGGAAACATATTGTTGTCGATAAGGGCACACGGCAGTTTTCCGTACTTCCCCATCGCAATATCGCCTCGCCAGCTCATACATGCCCCTTCTCGCTATACAAATCAGGAAGAGCATGCACCGGCGGGCGGGCGCGAGATTGCATCGCCACGCGATCCGATCAAACAACACGATCGTCAAAGAATGCCAAAGCCAAATACGCTAATACGGCAGAAGCCCCGCCTTTTCACGCTTCTTTTCCGAGCGATCGAACTCAATGCGATGGGCCTCAAGAAACACCGTATCGGGTCGCCACTGACGCTCATTCGGCTGCCTTAGCGTCGCACCCGCAAAGGAAGCGTAGTCGGTCTTATCCAGCAGGTACGATCCGCACAGCCGATATTCGCCGCAAACAGGCTCAAACGAAATCAGGTGAGCATCAAATAGGGAATGAAGATCGCGCCGAAGCAGAATGCCGTTGCTGGCAACCTGCGATTTGGGTCCCGAGTAATTCTCGATATGTGCAGCCTCCAGAGCTTCGCTGACGCCGCAGTCCGACACCGCGCAACGGCCATCATAGGCGGCAACGAGCTGTTTGCAGAACCATTGCTGCCCCAATCGCTCGCGCCTTAACGCATAGCGGACCTTTTCGTCGTCGGTCGTACCCTGTCCGGTAAACTCAATATCGACGGGCATGTGCTTCAGATAACTCATGTCGGGTGCAAAACGAGGGTCCGGTCCGCCTTTATGAACAGGACCGTGCAGAACAAACCATCCGTTTTCGGGCTCGAACCGCTCAAC
Source organism: Collinsella aerofaciens (assembly GCA_048503295.1). Taxonomy (GTDB): domain Bacteria; phylum Actinomycetota; class Coriobacteriia; order Coriobacteriales; family Coriobacteriaceae; genus Collinsella; species Collinsella aerofaciens_CI. The sequence goes on from DBFRVO010000036.1 coordinate 34,012, forward strand.
AAACGCAAGGCCGAGCACCTTGTAGCCCACCTCGGTTGCAAATATGACTCCGACTGGAACGCCACATTCCATGCAGTTGAGCATTTTACGGTTGTAATTCTGGTCTCGAAAACCAACGGTACCCGGCGCTTGAACCGAGTACTTAATGACCCACGTACCATCGTCCAAATAGAGCGGAGGCACATCGGTGTAGAAGCTCTTTTTAGAGTTATGGACCGAAAGCGCAAAGATCTTATTGGGATCTTGCTTCACCCGATCCTAGCCCGGCCAGAAGATCCCTGAATCCCGCGTTACGGGAAAGAAGTCCGAGCCAATTCTCAAACGATACTGATACTGAGGGCTATCTTCCTTGGTGTGGTGCGGAAGGCTGGTCCAAACGCCGCCGCGCTGTTCCTCACCCAGAAACCACTCCCATGCCTCAACGTATTCGGAAGGCACGAGACTGCAGGCACGGTCATAGCTTGGTCCATCCATCAACGGAACAGCAAGGTCAATGTCGTTCATCGCCAGCACCTACAACCATACGAACGCGAGTCATGCCCCTCAATAATATGGCCGAGAGTCAATTATTACGAGATCTCATTCCGCGATCGGCACGTCGTTGATGCTCTCGGTTTGCCGTTGGCGCGCTTGTACTCCGCTACCCCACTCCCCTGTATACTGATGTAGCACGTGTTTCATCCGAGCTTGTTGGGCCGGATTGTTCATGGGAGGGTCTTGTGGCTGCTTCGAATCCGCCTAAGGGAAGCGTTTCTTCTTCGTCCATCAAGCCGGTTACGCGCAAGGCCGTGCGTTGCCAGCGCGAGGTCGCTTGGCTTGTCACGCAGGCAGCAGGCAGACTCGTGGCGAGCACGGAGGACGTCAATGCTCCCACACCGAGCTTTGTGCTGGCAGCGGCGCTGAATCGAGTACGCCAGCTGGAACTCGTCGCACAAGAAGACGGCAGCCATCTTGGCTACCAGGACGCTATGGCGCCCGACCTGTTGACCTTTTGTCGCATGACCAAATTGCCCGCCGCGCCCAATACGCTTTCGGACGCAGGCTACATGTTTACGCTCTCGGGCGCGGACCTTATCCGCGACATCTATGCATACTGCAGCGAGCTCGCCGAGCGCCACGTCTTTGACGCGGCAGAAGTCAAACCGGGAAATGTCATCAAGCTGGTTCTTAGGCTGTTCTTGATGGACGGGTTCGGGACCATGCCGGCGTAAGCCGAGTCTTTAGCATCACCGTCGACTGAGCAACAACCGCTTTACCTTAGTGGACGCCAATTGAGGGTCGATTATTGGGTCGCCTCGTCCACTAACGCATTTATTCCACGCGCTCTGACAGTCGATACTTGCGGTTGCGGCTCGTCGCCGGCGCCGTGGGCTCAAGCTCGCCTTGAGCAATGAGCGCGTTGACGCGCGACCTAACCTGGGAAATTGTAAGCCCCGTGCGTTCTGCCAGCTCACGCGTCCCCAGCTCGCCGTAGTGTTTGAGTGCCGCCACAATTAAGCCCCCGCCATGATCGACCGGCTCGATCTTTGAACGGTAAAGTACGACCTTGAACCGATCGAACCCCGGGCAGAACAGGGGCTCGGCCAGACCATGCGCGCGCATGGCATCGATCATCATCGGGATGCCCGAGCCATTGCCCTCAGCCGGCGAACCTGCGCCATCCGGCAGCGGGACAATCGACATGAGTTTCACGAGCGTCGCGTTACGGCATCGGGAGCTGCCGTCAAACAAGTTCTCGCGAGTCTTTCCCCCGTAAAGGCCGCCAGGATTCGTCACCTCGACACGATCGTCAAAGACGTCGACGGCAATCGATTGTCCACAGAACCGATCCCCGTATTCTCGATGGATTACGGCGTTGGCGATTGCCTCGCGCAGAACCTCCTCGGGAATCTCAAGCGAGTCGACACGCGAGACACCTTGGACGGTCGAGGTTCGCCGCAAATTCTTGGCGACGGCTGCGACGGCATCCGAGATCATCTCGCCCAACGTTCCCTCACAGATTGTGCGGTCCATGAATCTCAGCGACCCCGCCATGCCCTTCTGAGTTCCCGCATGGACAGCCACGTCAATGAAGAGCTTGGGATAGAACTGCTGAGGGTAGGTGCCCACAACTAGAAGTCCAGCCTTGGTGACATTGCCCTGGGAATCAAGGATATTTAGGCGCTCCAGCTTCGTTTGTTTGTCCGGCGCGCCGCGCATTGCCCGGGGCGTCAACGAGAAAGCCCGATCTATCGTACGGTCGACCAGCGTCTCGTCGAGATTGTCCGCGCCCGCACCCGCCACCGCGTCGCGATCGCTCGGAGTCGCTCGACCGTATGACGCCAATGCGAGCACCTCGGTCGATGAAAGCGGCACATCTTTGTCATCGATGCGCTTGTAGCTGCCGCCCTGGGCGCCCCGCTCTATGACATAACAAGGCTTGCTCGACGGGTCGAGCTCCTCAATCGTGATGACCAGAACCACGGTGCCCTGGAGCTCCACGCGCTCAATGGTGTATTTGGGCGGATTGGCCAGCTTTCCGCGACCGCCGGCATCGCCCATGCCCGCCACGAATTGGTTGAGCACTTTCTCGGTCTCGAAGTTCTCAACCGGGACAAAACCTGCGCGCTCACTCACTCCGAGCACGATGGTTCCGCCGGCAGTGTTCGCGAATGCGCTCACCGTTTGCCACACGTCGCGGGAAAGCGTCGTGGCGCTCTCCTTCGCTTCGACGTTAAGATCATCCGAGCCCATACACCTTAAAGACTCAAGCAGACCGGTCAGCTCGTTTTCGTTCATCTGCACGTCCTTTCGCTCGGTCCTGCAGAGAATGCCGCGGATAGATTTCCCTCGTCTCTCAGTTATCTCTCGTAATTATCTCTCATTTATCTCTCTATCTCTCGGCTTAGAGATAAGAGATAGATAGAGATGGAATGTCTACCATTTGCTTCATCTATACATATTTTTGCTGGTAGAACAATCGGTATTGAGACAATACCATGATTGCCTGTCTCTTTGCTGCTCAGTTATCTCTCATATTTTTCTCTCATCTTCCTGTCATCTTTCATATTAGAGACGAATGAGAGACGAGAGATACGCAAGTGATGGACGAGCGAGGATTTTCGGACGGTCGGATATCGAGAGTGGATATTTGGACGGTTTTTGGGGCTTTTGCGGCAAATTCCGTCCAAATATCCACTCTCGTTCGATAGGTATCCGGAAATCCTCGCTCGTCCGTCCGAATATCCACTCTCGTTTGGCGAGTGTCCAATTTTCCACGCTCGTGCGGCGGGCACGCGGGACCTTTACCCATTCCGCCGGCATCGTCTTCAGTTCGCCGCAGAGCCGCGGCCCCATATGGGTATACTCTCGAGGATTCGACTCGATTCGCCCCCGCTGGGGCGTCAAAGGAGACTGCATATGCCCACCACCTCAACCGACCCGCGCGCCGCTGCCGCCGCGCTGCTGGTACCCGGCACCACCTGCCACGGCTTTGCCGTCGAGCGCTGTGAGACCGTGCCCGAGCTCGACTCGGACGCTTACGTGCTGCGCCACACCGCCTCGGGCGCTCGCCTGCTGTACCTGGCGTGCGACGACGAAAACAAGGCCTTTGCCATTGGCTTTAAGACGCCGCCGGCCGATTCCACCGGCGTGTTCCATATTCTTGAGCACTCGGTGCTGTGCGGATCGGCTAAGTTCCCCGTCAAGGAGCCGTTTGTCGACCTGATCAAGAGCTCCATGCAGACGTTTCTCAACGCCATGACCTACCCCGACAAGACCATCTACCCCGTTGCCACCACCAACGAGCAGGATCTGTACAACCTGATGGACGTGTACCTGGACGCGGTGTTCAACCCGGCCATCTATACCAAGCCGACCATTTTTGAGCAGGAGGGCTGGCACTACGAGCTGGACCTGCCGGAGAGCGTCGAGGGCGAGGGCGACGGCGGCTCCGCGAGCCTGCGCGAGGGCACGCTGCGCTATAACGGCGTGGTGTTCAACGAGATGAAGGGTGCGCTGTCCGACCCCATGAGTGTGCTGGACGACGCCGTCAACGCCGCGCTCTACCCCGACACCGCCTATGCACACGAGAGCGGTGGCGACCCGCGCGCGATTCCCGCGCTCACCTACGAGCAGTTCCTGGACACGCACGCGCGCCACTACAATCCTTCCAACTCTTATATAACGCTCTACGGCGACCTGGACGTGGACCGCGCCCTGGCCTTTTTGGACGAGCGCTATCTGTCGCAGCCGAGTGCCGCGAGCCGCCGCATGGACGCTGCCGTCGCCGCCGGCGAGGACCCGTCCACGATGGCGCCCAATCCGCTGGGCGTGCAGGCGCCCGTGACCTGCGAGTACAAGCGCGTCGAGATGGCCACCACACCCGAGAACGCCCTGGTGGGCCTGGGCCTGGTGCTGGGCAACGCGCTCGACCGCAAACGCACGATCGCGGCGGATATCCTGTTTGAAGCACTGCTGGGCTCCAACGAAGCGCCGGTTAAGAAGGCCATTCTGTCCGCCGACCTGGGCGGCAACGTGGTGAGCTACACGGCGGCCGAGAGCCTGCAGCCCTACGAGCTCATCATGCTGCAAAACGCGCAGCCCGGCGTGGCGCGCGAGCTGCGCCGCGTGTTCCAGGACGCCTGCCGCGACTTATGCGAACATGGCGTTCCGCGCGAGCGCCTGGAAGCCATCATCAGCAGCAACGAATACGACCTGCGCCAGCGCGACTACGGTATCGCCGACGGCGTGGCCATTGCGTGCGACGCGCTGAGCACGTGGCTCTACGATGACGACGCCGCGACGCTGGCGCTCAAGTACGGCCCGGTGTACGAGGAGCTGCGTAGCGAGCTGGACGGCAGCTATTTTGAGGACCTGCTGCGCGAGCTCGTGCTGCAGAACGATCACATGGCGCTGGTCGAGCTGGTGCCGGTGGACGCCGCCGAGGGTTCGGAGGGCGCCGAAGCTGCCGAGCTGGCTGCCGAGCGCGACGCCATGACCGATGCCGAGCTGGCCGACGTGGTCGAGCGCACGGCTGCGCTGCGCACCGCGCAGGAGGCGGAAGACACACCCGAGGCCAAGGCCACGCTGCCGCGCCTGCGCGTGTCCGACATTGGCGAGGCGCGCCCCGAGCCGCCGCTGATCGTGGACACGACCGCGCCCATCCCCTGCCTGCGCCACGGCATCCCCACCAACCGTCTGGCCTACGCCATGCAGTATTTCGACCTGAGCTGCGTCGCGTTTGAGGACCTGCCCTATGTGACGCTACTCTGCCGCCTGTTTAAGCAGCTGCCCACGCGCGAGCACTCGGCCGAGGAACTCGACAACTTGCTCGCTGGCAAGCTCGGCTTTTTGAGCTTTACGACCGAAGTCATGACGCAGCCCGAAGTGGACGGCGTGCGCCCCTACCTGCTGGTGAGCGCCGGCGCCCTGTCCGAGAAGATCGACGCGCTGGCGAGTCTGCCGCGCGAGGTATGGTCGAGCACGCTTTTGGCAGACGCCGACGCCGACCGCGTGCGCGACGTGCTCACGCAGATTCGCATTGGGCTTGAGCAGGGCTTTATCAACAACGGCCACTCGGCGGCGCTCGGTCGCGCGATGAGCTACAGCTCGCCTTCGGCCGTGGTGCGCGAGCAGCTCTCGGGCGTAGACTTCTACCTGTTCCTGCGCGATTTGCTCGACCACTTTGACGAGCGCCTGGACGGCCTGCGTGCCAAGCTTGCCGAGCTGGCAGGCCGCATCTTTGTGGCCGACGGCTGCCTGGCGAGCTTTACCGGCAGCGATGAGGACTTTAACGCGTACTGGGCCGCCGCGGGCGACTTGGGGCTGGGTGCGGGCGATGGTGCCGATACCGGCCGCGACGCTCTCGTGGTGCCGACGCCGCGCGACCGCCACGAGGCTTTCGTCATCCCCAGCGATATCTGCTTTGCGGCAAGCGCGTGCGACCCGCGTCGCCTGGGCATCGACGTGACGGGCGCCTGGGCCGTGGCTGCCAACGCGCTCTCCTACGATTACCTGTGGAACGAGATTCGCGTGAAGGGCGGTGCGTACGGCTGCGGATTCCGCGCAGCCGGCGAGCGCCAGACGGCGTTCTACACCTACCGCGACCCGGCGATCGATCCTTCGATTGAGCGCGTGAAGCGCGCGGGTGCATGGCTTGGCAGCTTTGAGCCCGACGAGGCCGCCTTTGAAGGCTTTATCGTGAGCTGCGTGAGCGGCATGGACGCGCCGGTGAAGCCGTATGCGCTCACCAAGCGCCGCAACACGACCTACCTGGCCGGGCTCGATTCGCATGCGCGCGAGGAGCGTCGCGCCCAGATGCTCGCCGCCACGCCCGGTGAGCTGCGCTCGCTCGGCGCCGACGTGACGCGCATCGCAGCCGAGTCGCCCACCTGCGTCTTTGGCGGCCGAGACGTCATCGCCAAGAGCAACGCCGGCTTTAACGTAGTCGACCTGCTGGGCTAACGCACAAAGGTAGATTTTTGGAACATGCCCGGAAATCTACCTTTTTCTGCGGCTTGGGCGAGGCGGCGCAGCCCACCGCGGCGGTTTGTCTCGATCCGTAACATCTAGACGGCAATATCGGCTCCAGATGTTACAGATCGAGACGTTCCCGAACGGCACCAGCTCTTTGTCTCAATCTGTAACATCTAAGTCCAATTTTGCCGAGTTACTGTTACAGATCGAGACAAACCGCCGCAGACACCCATCACAACACAGACCACCACGAAGGTGCATGTATCCCCTTCGTGGTTGTTTTGCTGTTTGCCCAGATAAAACCTGCCAAAATAAACCTGTCCCTTTTTGGCAGGTTTGCTAGAGGAGGTTGGGATGGACAAGGCTAAATTGCGGCGAGCGGTGATTGCCCGGCGCGATGCGATTGATTTGGATGTGCGGGCGGCGAAGTCTGCCGTTATCTGTGCGCGGCTTGTTGAGCGACTGGGTCGCTCGGATCCCGCGGCACCGCACACCGTTGCCGTCTATGCCGCGATGGGTTCCGAAGTCAATCCTGCCGCGTTTGCCGCGGCGGCCGCCAAACGCGACTGGCGCGTGGCCTATCCGTGCATGCTCTCGGCAGCCGAAGCCACAGCTTGTGGCCAGCGCATGTGCATGCGGGCAGTTGCTGTCGACGATGCGTCCGCGGCTCCGTTTATCGCCCACCCCACGCGGGCCTTCACGACCATGGACATCGACAGCGATCGCTTCCCTATCGTGCCTGCCGATGTTCTCGACATGATTATCGTGCCGCTCGTGGCCTTCGACCAAACCGGCGCGCGCCTGGGCTACGGCGGCGGTTGCTACGACCGCTACCTACCCACGCTTTCGCCCACATGTCAAATCATCGGCATCGCCTTTGACGAGCAGCGCGTCGGCCACGTTCCCACCGACGCCCACGACCTGCCGCTGCCCCACATCGTCAGCGCCTGATCGCCGCTGTTTCGCACCCGCAAGATGAGCGTGGATAATCTCCCACTTTGGGCCCCCTTACGAGCCAAAAGTGGGAGATTATCCACGCTCATTCAACAAGCGTCCAGATTTCCACGCTCGTCCGTCTGATTTTCCACGCTCGTGCAGCCAAACGCCTTGCAACTGCCTCAGCACGCACGCGGCACGCCGGCGACCTTGAGCTTGCGATCGAGCTTTGTCGGATCCCTTAGATCATCCCAGCACAAGCGCACGATCTTGCAGTTATCAAGCAGCGAAAGCCTCGACTCGCGCTGACGCTCATCGAACTGCGCCTTTGCGAGCTTGCCCTCCTCCGCCGCTTTCTCGCTTTTAACGAATCCGTCGAACTCACCGATAATCAGCTGGTCGCCCACGCGCCACAAGTAGTCGACGCGATACGGCCGTCCCGGCTCAACCGGGTCGAACAGCTCAACTTGCAGCTCCGGCATCTGCCAGCCGCGCTCAATCATCAGGGCACGTGCCTTGGACTCGCCACCGCTTTCCGACAGGCCATCGGCACACCGCGCAACCCTGCGCGCCATCACAACACCGCGACGATTCAGGCCAAGCTTATCGACCGTCTCAACGAGATGCTCCTTCGACAAAAGTTGCTCATGGAGTGCCGAATCCGCGATGATCAGTCCCTCGACAAACGATGCATCGACCAAGCAATCCGTAATCGTTTGATCGATATCGGTTACGGCGATATCCATCTGGGTGGCCCGTGTTTGACGAGCATAGCGATGACGAATGACCTGAGAGCCCGGCGTCGTCGATTGGGCCGGCATCGCGGCGATATGGATGTGCGTCAAATTGGCATGCGAAACCGAAAGGCCATAGATAACAGCCGCCGTATAGGAGCAAAATGTCCAGTCGGGGTGCTTTTGCGCAAGCGCCCGCACCCGATGCAGATAACGCTGCCGAAACTTGAGCTCGGACCAGTATTCCGGACGCGCATACAGCCCCGGCATGACCGCCTCTAGACTTCCCGCCTCCGCCCGCCGCTCAATCTGCTTTGCCTCCGCCGCCGTGCGCGCGTACACGCAACTCATCTGCTGTTCGCATGCTTTAATGTGACTTGTAAGTCTTTGATTCGCCGTCATGTTTCCCATGTCGCCTCCCAACTCATGGAACGGCGCAAACGTACCAGACGGTTTCATGCGAAGTCTAACCAAATGCTGTCCAGGCACTGACCAAATGCTTGACGGTTTTGGACGTTTTAGGCTGATGGCTTATATCTGCAGGCAGAAGCCTTACCGAGAGGTCCCTGTCTCCACATTTAGATGCCTGTGTCCATCGGATTATCAGAAAGAAAAACCCGTCGAGATACGAGACTACGCCGAATGCGACTTGGCCTCTTCACGCACCGTCTCTTAGCCGAGCCATCGGCATCTACATATAAAAAATGAGCGTGGATAATCTCCCGTTTTGAGTCTAGTTTCAAGCCAAAAGTGGGAGATTATCCACGCTCGATTTGTAAACGCCCGAAAATCCACGCTCGTGTGTCCGATAATCCACGCTCGTCATGCCACGAGCACAGCCGCAGCCACGGCTACAGCAGTACCATCACAGCCTAGTGCTCCTCGCCGGCGCGGGCCAGGTCGTAGGGCGTGGTCTGGTAAACGTAGTAGTTGAGCCAGTTGGTGTAGAGCAGCTGAGCCTGGCTGCGCCAGACGTTGCGCGGCTCGGCGGTGGGGTCGTCACCTGGGAAGTAATGCGCCGGCACCTGGGGGTTGAGCCCGCGCTTCACGTCGCGCTCGTACTCCAGACGCAGCGTATCGGTATCGTACTCGGGATGGCCAAAGACAAAGAAGCGGCGGCTGTCGGTCGACTTGACGATGTACAGGCCCACCTCGTCGGACACAGCCACGACCTCAAGCTGCGGCTCGGCCTCCACGTCCTCGCGGCGCACATCGGTGTTGCGCGAATGCACGGCATAGAAGCGGTCGTCGAAGCCGCGGACCAGCGGGCTTTGCGGCTTCACCAGATAATGCTCGAACACGCCGCTCGCCTTTGCCGGCAGGTCGTGCTTCTGGATGCCGTAATGATGGTACAGGCCCGCCTGCGCGCCCCAACAAATGTGCAGCGTAGAGTGCACATGCGTGGTGGACCAATCCATGATCTGGCAGAGCTCGGGCCAGTAGTCGACCTCTTCGAACGGCATCTGTTCCACCGGCGCGCCCGTGATGATCAGGCCGTCGTAGTGGATGTCGCGGATGTCGTCGAACGTGCGATAGAACGTCTCCAAGTGACCGGCACTCACGTGCGTGGCCTCGTGCGTTTTGGTGCGCAGCAGATCCACCTCAACCTGCAGCGGCGTGTTGGAGAGCTTGCGCATGATTTGCGTCTCGGTGGCGATCTTGGTGGGCATGAGGTTGAGGATGAGCACGCGTAGCGGGCGGATGTCCTGGTGCAGCGCGCGGTACTCGGTCATGACAAAGATGTTCTCGCTCTCGAGCTGCGCGGCGGCAGGGAGGGCGTCGGGGATGCGAATGGGCATGGATGCTCCTTACGAGTCAGTTGCAGCTATGGTACAACGACCGGCCCCATCCGCGCGAGCACATCGCCCAGCGATGCCGTCAGCGGCCCAAATCACCCCAAAAGTAGAGATTAGGGCATGTCCCAAAAATCTACGGCGCTTTAGTCTAGCAAAGTGGCAGCTGGACGCTACAATGGTTCGACGCGAAAAACTCGGCCGAAAGGATACTCATATGTACCAGACGCGTAAGATCGGTGTGGTCGGCCAGGGCCACGTAGGAGCACATGTCGCCAACAGCCTGCTTATGCAGGGCATTGCCGACGAGCTGTACCTGTGCGATATCAACGAGGCCAAGGTGACGTCCGAGGTCCAGGACCTGCGCGACTCCCTTTCGTTTGTCCCGTATAACACCAAAATCGTCAACTGCTACGACCACTACGAGGAGCTGGTCTGCTGCGACGTCATCGTCAACGCTGCCGGCAAGGTCGCGCTGGCCGCCGGCAACCGTGACGGCGAGCTGTTCTTTACCACCGACGCCGCCCGCACCTTTGCCAAGCGCATCGTCGACGCCGGCTTCGACGGCATCTTCGTGAGCATCTCCAACCCCTGCGACGTCGTGTGCACCGAGTTGTGGCACCTGACCGGCTACGATCCCAAGAAGATCATCGGCTCGGGCTGCGGCCTGGATTCCGCCCGCCTGCGCACCGAGATCTCCAAGAAGGTCGGCGTGAGCCCCAAGTCCATCGACGCCTACATGATCGGCGAGCACGGCTTTAGCCAGCTGGCTGCCTTTAAGGCCGCGACCATCGCCGGCAAGAGCCTCAACGAGCTTCAGGCCGAGAACCCCGACAAGTACGCCTTTGACCACATGGAGGTCGAGGAGCTCGCGCGCAAGGGCGGCTATGTGACCTACCAGGGCAAGCAGTGCACCGAGTACGCCGTCGCCAACTCCGCCGCGCGCGTCTGCGCCGCCGTGCTGCACAACGAGCACGCCGTGCTTTCCGCCTCCACGCTCATGACCGGCCAGTATGGCGAAGAGGGCATCTTTACCTCCCTGCCGTGCGTGATCGGTGCCGAGGGCGTCGAGGAGGTCTATACGCTGGACCTGTCCGAGCACGAGCTCGAGGGCTTCCACAAGAGCTGCCAGCACATCCGTGACAACATCGCCCAGCTCGACTGGTGGGACGCCGAGGCCTACGACGCAAAGTAGGCCGCTGGCTGCCGCAACCTTGCGAATCTAAGCGCGATACCAAGCGGGCCGCGCCGGAAATCCCCGGCGCGGCCCGCTTTTTACGCACGCTGTTCGCTTGCGAATCGAAGGTGAATGCTTTTCCCGTTACCTAGTACTGCTCGATGCCCATGTAGCGACGAATCTCGGGGCTGTGGTCGAACACCTTTCCGCGGGCGGCGCGCAGCTCGCAGCTCATGTTGTAGAAGAAGATCGGCTCCAGGTACGAACGCACGCTGGCAGGCACGTCACCCACGCCGTACTCGAGCGCATCGAGCACCATTACCGTATCGGTGTGCGTGTTGAGGAACGCAAGAGCGCGCTCCTCCATGGGGCGGCACTCCCCTGCGCCAAGCTGCACAAAGTAAAACACGCCGGGCTCGGTGGCTTCGAACGGGCCGTGGAAGTACTCGCCGGAGTGGATGTAGCAGCAGTGCTGCCACTGCATCTCCATGAGCGAGCAAATTGCCATGGCGTAGGTCTGGCTAAAGTTGGGTCCGGAGCCCAGGATATAGAAGAACTTGTGCTGCTGGCAGAGCTCGGCAAAGCGATCGCCCAGCTCGGCGTTGACCTTCTCGCGGGCAGCGGGCAGCAGGGCATCCATCTGCTTGAGGCCCTCGTACATGTCGGCGAGCGCCTCGTAACCCTCCTGCTGGTCGAGCAGCTCGGCGGCGATCAGAGCGCCGATGCCCTGCGGCACCTCGGCCTGCGGCACGCCCTCGCCCCAGGGGTAGACCCAGGTAGTCCACTTGCCGTTGTCGATCTTGGAGCCCTCGCAGTCGGTGAGGGCAACGACCTCGGCACCGGCGGCCAGCGCCATCTCGCAGCCGTCGACGACCTCCTGCGTGTTGCCGCTGTGGCTGCAGGCGATGACGAGCGACTTCTCGCCAAGACTCTTGGGGGCCATCAGGCAAAACTCGCGTGCCGTGTAGACCGTCGAGGTAAACGCGGTGGCCTCGCGCTTGAGCAGCTCGTTGGCCGGCATCAGGTCGATCATCGAACCGCCACAGGCGATCCAAAAGACGTTCTCAATCTTGCCCTTGCGCTCGATGATTTCCTGAACCAGATCATGTGCGTTCATGGTGATGTTCCTCCTTGTGGGGCGGCTTTGAGCGACGACGGCTCGTACCTGCTGTCGTTCTATGTTGTCCTATTTATAACACGCACGGCAACGCCCGTGAAGTCATTTCACCAAAGTTGTTCTATGTTGTTCTATCTATGGACGTTAGATGTCGAACACGTAGCGCGAGCCCACGATCTTTTGGCGTCCGAGCAGCAAGGGGCGCTCGTCCTCATCGGTAAAGTACGCCTCCATATAGAAGAGCGGCTCGCCGACCGGCACCTCCAGCAGTGGGGCCGCTTGAGCATCGGCAAGCGCAATCTCCACGGTGCAGGGGTCGGACTTGAGCGGCGCACGGCCCGAATGCTCGGCAACGAGCGCAAAGATTGAGTTATCGGTGAGGTCCTTGTCGGCAAGCGTCTGCAGGTAGGGATGGTCGGCGAGCACAAAGGCGTTGTTCTCAAGCATGACAGGGATGCCGTCGGCTGTGCGCACGCGTTCGACCACGATAAGCTCGCAGCCGGGTTCCACGCCAAAGAACGCCGCATCCTCGCGCGTCGCCGCGACCACCGTGCGCGACACCAAACGCGCACCCGGCACCATGTCGTTGGCAGCACAACCCTCAGTAAAGCTCTGGACGTCACCCTTCTGGCGAATCTTGCGCTTGAGCTTGGGCGCACACACAAAGGTGCCCCTCCCCTGCTGGCGGTTGAGATACCCCGCACGCGACAGCTCCTCGATGGCACGGCGCACGGTGACGCGTCCCACGCCATAGGACTTCGCGAGCTCCATCTCGGAAGGAATGCGCGAGCCGGCAGGGTACACACCGCGCGCGATCTCGCCCTTTAGGTCGTCCATGACCTGCTGGTACAGCGGCACGGCGGACACGTCAGTGCGGTCGGTTTTATCGTCGAATGCCATCGTTACGCTCCATCCCGCGCATGCTCGGACTCAAATTCTACAATCGCCGCCATAAACTGCTCGCCAAAGGCGTCGGCCTTTTTCTCGCCGATACCGTTGACCTGGATCAGCTCGTCGCGTGTCTGAGGGCGCAAACGGCACAGGCCGCGCAGGGCCTTGTCGGAGAAGACCATGTACGGCGCCATCTCCAGCTCCGTCGAGATCTCCTTGCGGAGGGCACGCAGGCGCTCGAACAGCTCGGCATCGTCGCCCACGCGCGGGCGCTGATCCAGCTCGGCCTCCTCGCGCAGCAGATCGACGGCACGGCGGGCGCGGGCCGAGGCCTTGCGCTTGGACGCGCGACGCTTAACGGTAAAGGCAAACGCCTCGTCCTCGACCTCGGTGGCACGCGGGCCCAGCCCCACGACCGGGTATTGCCCCTGCGAAGTGGCCAAATAACCGCGGCCGCACAGCTGGCCGATGATGTCCTTGATGCGCCCGACCGATTCGCTCGACAGCTCACCGTAGCCGCGGTCCTCGTCCAGATGCATCTGGCGAATGCGCTCGGTGTTGCCGCCGTGGAGCACATCGGCGATCAGCGACTTGCCAAAGCGCATGGGACGCGTGGCCACATAGCGCACAGCGGCGCGGGCCACATCGGTGACGTCCTCGACCTCGAACTGCGTGAGACAGTTGCTGCAGTTGCCGCAGCCTTCGGCGTCGTCTGCGGTGCCGCCCGCGGCAGCCGCAACCGCATGCTCGGCCGCGGCCTCGTCACCAAAGTAGCGCAGCATGTATTCGCGCAGGCAGCCGGTGGTATTGCAGTAGCCCTCCATCTGGCTGAGCAGGCGATAACGGTTCTGGAGCGCCCACGCGCGCTGCTCGTCGTCGAGCGCCTCATCGGCCGCATCGCCGCGGTCGATCAAAAAGCGGCGCATGCGAAAATCGTTACCGTTCCACAGCAGGTGACAGCTGGCCGGATCGCCATCGCGGCCGGCGCGGCCCGCCTCTTGGTAGTAGGCCTCGATGCTCTCGGGCACGTTGTTATGAATCACGTAGCGCACGTTGGGCTTGTCGATGCCCATGCCAAAGGCGTTGGTGGCAACCATCACCTGAATGTCGTCGTCGATAAAGGCGCGCTGACTCTGGCGGCGGGCGTCGTTGCCCATGCCGGCATGGTAGCGACCCACGCGAATGCCGCTGGGGCCCAGCGCCTCGGCAAGCTCCGCGGCCAGCGCGTCGACCGTCTTGCGGGTCGAGCAATACACGATGCCGCTCTCGCTCGAATGCGCGATCACGTAGTCGCGCACCCAGGCGGTCTTGGCCTTGTCGCCCATCTCTTCGCAACCAAAGTAGAGGTTCTTGCGATCAAAACCCGTCACCACGGTCGCTGGGTTTTGCAGGCCGAGCATCTGCTGAATGTCCGCGCACACACGCTCGGTCGCCGTAGCGGTAAAGGCCGCCACGATCGGGCGCCGCGGCAGGGAATCAATGAACTCGCGAATCTGCAGGTAAGCGGGACGGAAATCTTGGCCCCACTGGCTCACGCAGTGGGCCTCGTCAATGGCCACGAGTGGAACGCCGATGCCGCCTTCGGCCGCGGCCTCCTGCGCAAAGGCCAGAAAGCGCGGCTCGAGCAGGCGCTCGGGCGCCACATACATAAGCTGATAACGGCCCTCGCGCGCCCGCTTGAGCACGGTGTTTTGCTGGGCCGGGGTAAGGCTGGAGTTGAGATAGCTGGGGCGCGCACCCGCCGCGAGCAGCGCGCGGGTCTGGTCCTCCATAAGCGACAGCAACGGGCTCACCACAAAGGTGATGCCGGGAAGCATGAGCGCGGGCACCTGGTAGCAAATGGACTTGCCGGCGCCCGTGGGCATAACACCCAGCGCATCGCGACCGGCAAGGATCGCATCGACCATGCGGTCCTGTCCCGGGCGAAACGAGGTGTAGCCAAAATAGGCGCCGAGCGTGTCGAGCGCCATCTGCTGCATGCTATCGGTCATGGTTTCCTAACGTCATAATCATCTGCCGCCGATTATACGCCGCCACGCGGACCGGTGCCGCACGGCTGTCAGCCACGCTCATTCTGCAGGTAGTCATTGGGTAGTCATTGGGTGTTCCTATAGTTTTGTCAACCGTCGGGGCTACTCCCGGTAGGGCACCCGGTCGCGCATCACGGCGTATATCGCCCTGAGCCGCTTCCTCGCGACGGCCTTGAGCGCCCGCCCGTGCCCCATTCCCCGCGCCCTGCAGGCCCGGTAGTACTCGCCGTAGCGCCCCGAGGACCTCACCAGGCTGTTGCACGAGAAGATCAGCAGGGACTTGAGCCTCGCGTCGCCGCGCCTGGACGCCCTGACCGACCTCACCGACGTGCCGGAG